>JBBSFX010000010.1:0-82835 GCA_038254735.1 Solirubrobacterales bacterium | reverse complement strand
GTTCCTGCGGCCCGAGGTGCAGCAGGAACACGTGCGCGGCGGTCGCGTGCGTCTGGTCGAGTGGGCCCGAGGCGCGGCACGCGGACGCCACCGATGCGTGGCCGGATGCGTTCGGGGACGAGCTGCTGCCGCATGCTGCGATCGATGCCCCGGCGAGGATTGCGGCGATCACCGCGGTCGTGACTCGGGTGAGTGCGGGAAGTCCGATCAAGTTGCCTGCTCCTGTGGTGGGCGTTGTCGTGTGCTGAGGGCTAGTGGCCGATCCTGCAAGTCCGTTGTGGTCTGACGGCTGCAAATCGTCGCCTGGCGGCGTCCTCGGACACTCGATGTGCCAGAGGCACACCTTCGGTCCTGCGTCCTTGCCAGCCTCGAGTTTCGCTCGCCAGCCCTATCAACGGACTTCCAGGATGGTAACTATTCAGGTCCCAGCGGGGTGCTGATGCTGGCTGGCAGGAACCGGCGGGGAGGTTCTCGGCGCAGTATACCGAACCCCACGGGGGTATGGTGCCGGCGGTCAGCCGAGTCGCTGCCCGCTCGGCTCTCCGACTGCAGCGCGGCGACTCGCTCGGCGAGCTCTCCGACCGCAGCGCGGCGACTCGTTCGGCGAGGATTGCCGCGGGCGTCTCCGTGCGACCCTCCCGCTCGAGCTGCGCCGAGCGCTCGGGCGATCTGCCTGCCGAGCTCGGCATCGTCTCCGCCGGGGCAGACGGCTGGATCGACGACGACCTGGCGTTCGTCAAGCCGTTCGGTTTTGAGATCGACGCGATCACGGCGCCGAGCCTTGACGCCCACGGGCAACTCGACCTGTTTGTCCCGGTCAGTCACGGTGAGTGGCTCAGCCGCGCAGTATCCGGCGCAGAGTCGTGGATACTTGAGGACGAGGCTCACCTGTCACCTGTCCCTCGTCACCAAACCAGGTGAGCACGTCCATGGGTGGCGGTTCGATCACCTCGAGAACTGAGCGGCAAGTCGCCACAGAAAGTCGTCCGCCAGGCGGGCGAGCTCACGACACGTTCGTCGCGAAGAACGTCTCGAGAGAGCAGAAGTCGCGACGACGCAGCCCCGTCGGGCCGAGCGGGAGTGCTGCCAACAGCCAAAGGAGAAGCCTGCATCTCGGACCTGCCGCGGTTTGGGGTCTGCTGCGGCACGGCGTCCGGCGGCGAGGGGGGGCGGATGTTTGGTCCCACTCCGCCGCCGTCGGACGCGCTCTGGCCCCAGTCCTAATGGACCCGCTCAGCGCGGGTCGGGCTGGTCCCGGTGACGTGGTCTCCGTCTCTGGGGTTCACCAGCACCCGGTACGTCGCGCTACGGCTGATACGCAGCCGCTTGGAGAACTTCGAGATCGCGATCCCGTTGACTGGCGTCGCCGCGACGAGCCTCGCGCTGGCCACCGTCTTCCAAGTGCCAGTGCGCGTGCGCTTCTGGATCTGGGCGAACTTGGCGTTATGTGCCGGCGTGACCGTGCCTGAGAACCGCACCAGTTGGCCAGACACAGGCCTCAGCGTGCTCACCCGGAGGGTGACCTTGACGCGCACCCTCACAGCGATCGCCGCGCTGGTGATCGGCGGCTTGGTCTTCGCTGTCACCTCGTAGCGCGTATTGACGCTCGGCGCCACGACGAGCGAGTAGGCGCCCGTGGTGGTTGTCGTGGTGGTCAGCGGGGTGGGTTTGAAGCCGCTGGTGTAGGGGTACGGGTTCGCCTCGAGCGTGACCCTGACACCCGCGGTTTTCGCTCCGGCGACCTGCCCCGCGATCGTGGTTGCCCGGCCGAACGTGACCGAGCCCGGCGTCGCTTTGATCGACACCGTGTTCTTGGACGGCGTACCGGATGCCGTCGTCGTGAAGGTGACGTCGGAGCCCGGGGAGGTTCCTGCCGAGCTGGTTGCCACGACGTGGAAGTGATAGGTCGTGCTGGGCATCAGCCCTGTCACGTCCGCACTGACGCTCTTGCCGGCGTGGCCGCTCAGCGGGCCCTGGCTGGGTGTCTTGGTCCCGTAGGTCGCGGTCGTGCCGTACTGGAAGTCATACGTCGTCGCGGTCTTGTTGGGGGACACGATCCCGTTGAGCGTCGCCGAACTGCTCGTGATGCTGCTGGCCGGGCTCGTCGTCGCCGCGGGCGGCGCCGCCGCGACTGCGACCTCGGCGCCCACCATCGAGATCGCCAACGCCGTGAGCACGGCAAAGACCCGTGCGCTAAGCCAGCTCCGCCCCTGCGCGGCGTGGCGCCGCGGCCGTCCGTTCTTGCTTCTCATTGGGTTCCTCCCCAAGTCGAGTGCCCATCTGGAGCAGCCTCGACCGATCGGTGGCGCCTACCGTGCTATCAAGAACACGAGCCCTCATTCCTTGGGGGACTCGATCTCCGAGCAGCGGCATAGGCGGTGTGGATCGTTAACCCTCCCCAAACCCGATCGGAGCGGGAACCGCATCTGGCGCTTTGTCGGCGCGGCCCCTACCGGGCCGGATCCGACCGTCCTCCTAGAAGTGGACGCCGCCGTGCGGTCCGCGCCAAGCGAGCCATTGGTGTGATCAGCCAGATGTCGTGGATGGGGCCGGGCTCGCGACACGCCGTGTGCCGGCCGGAGCTGGTTGAGGTGGTCAGGCGTGGGCTGCGATCGCCTGGTCTGCGGTCAGCTGCTGGATGATCGAGCCAGCGTCAAGCCGGGCGTTCTCGCGCGACATCGCGTCGTCCTTGATCTCCCACAGTGGAGGTTGTGGGTTCCCATTCCTGGCAGCTTCGTTCCGTCCGCGCAAGTCCGCGATCAAGGTCGTCATCGCCCCCTGCAGGGCCGCGGCGATCTCCTCCCCCGACATCCCGTTCTCGTCGTTCATCGTCACCCAGGCGAGCATGTTGATCAGACAGCCGAACACGCCCTCGGCCTGCCGGCGCTCGGCTTCGGCGAGATGCCCTGTGATCTCCTCGAGGGCGGTGTGAAGGTTCTCGAGGCGCCGCCGGCGCCGTACCGAACGAACGGCGTTGCCGACCCGGGTCAGCGTCATCACCCGCACGAGCTCCGGGCGCTCGTCCCAGGTCGGGACGTTGATCGCCACCGCCCGCACGATCTCTTCGAGCGTCTCCGGCCGCCCGGTCTCGGCGAGCCGAAACAGATTGTTCCCGATCCATTGCCGGCGCCCGCCAGCAGCTCGTCCCGGGTCGGGAAGTGGCGGTAAGTCGTCCGCACCGAGATCCCGGAAGCCTTCGCCACATCCGGGATCGTCAGTTCAATCGCGCCGGCCCGTTCGAGCAGGTCGACAGCCGACTTCAGGATCAGCTCGCGCGTAAGTGCGTGCGGGCGAAGCTGACGGCGCCACCGAGCTACTATGGGGTCCGGATGTGGTGCCCTGCGGAGGAGAGGATGAGTGGCGTGAGCGACAGGTCACGGCGGGTGGACGAGGAGCAGCACGGACCCCGAGACACCAGTGGGGCCGACCGGAGCTTCTCTCGGGCGATCCTCGAGAACGCGCATGAGGCGTTCGTGTCGATGGACGCTGGTGGCTTCATCACCGACTGGAACCGTGAGGCGGAGCGGACCTTCGGTTGGGGTCGTGAGGAGGTCATCGGGCGGGTGCTCGCCGAAACGATCGTCCCGAAGCGGTACCGCCGTGCCCACTGGGACGGGCTGCAGCTCTACCTGGACACGGGTGAGGGTCCGGTGCTCGGGAAACGACTCGAGCTCAGCGCGGTGCATCGCGAGGGTCACGAGTTCCCGGTCGAGCTGACGATCTCGGCCGACCAATCGCGAGCGGGCATCTTCCATGCGCTTTTGCACGACATCTCGGCGCGCAAGTTCTCCGAGCGGCTGCTCGCAGCCCAGCACGCCGTCACGTTGGCGCTGGCCGGCGCCACGACTGCCGAGGAAGCGATGCAGGCGCTGCTGGTCGCCCTGGGGGAGAGCATGGAATGGGAGCTTGGCGCCTACTGGGTCGCTGATACGGGGCAGGACGTGCTGCGTAGGACGGCGAGCTGGAGCACGCCGGCGATCGTGGTCGAGGAGTTCGAACGGCAGAGCGGCGAGTTGTGCCTTGCTCGCGGTGAGGGGCTCCCGGGCCGCGCGTGGGAGCGATCCGAGCCTGTGTGGGTGGGTGACTTCACGTCCGAGCCGAGCTTCCCCCGGGTCGAGGCCGCCCGCAGAGCGGGCTTGCACGCGGCGATCTGCGTCCCGGTGCTGCGCGGCTTCGAGGTCGTCGGCGTGCTCGAGTTCCTGAGCCGAGAGCTGCGGATGTTCGATCGCTCGATGAGCGACGTCCTCGCAGCCGTGGGACAGCAGGCGGGCCAGCTGATGGGAGTCCTGCAAGAGCGTCAAGAGCTCGTGGCTCGCCTCGAGACGCTCGCGCTCACCGACCAGCTCACCGGGCTTGCGAACCGTCGCGCCTGGGAGGAGAGCCTGGGCCGCGAGCTCGCTCGAGCCGCTCGCGACATCCATCCGGCTTGCGTTGCCGTGATTGATCTCGACCACTTCAAACGGTTCAACGACGAGCACGGCCACCAGGCGGGCGATGCCCTGTTGACCGACGCAGCCGCCGCCTGGCAGGGGACGCTCCGCGCCGGCGACCTACTCGCACGCTACGGCGGCGAGGAGTTCGCCGCGCTGTTCCCAGCCTGGCCGCTCGAAACGGCAGTCACAGTCATCGAGCGGCTACGCGCAGCCACGCCCGCCGGTCAGACGTGCTCGGCGGGCGTCGCGGTCTGGAACCGGACCGAGACCGCACAGGAACTTGTGGGACGCGCGGACGCCGCGCTCTACCAGGCCAAGCAGACCGGCCGCGACCGAACAGTCGCCGCCGAGTAGTGGGAGTGTGACGCGCACTGCGAAGCTCGCGCCAATTTCTCCCAGGAGAGGAGTAGGAGCCGCGCCCGTCCTTTGCCGGGGACGGGCGCGGCGGCGAACGGATCCGTGGGCGAGCGTGCAATAGCTGGAACGGAGATGGCGCGGGGCGGCCACGGTCGTGCGGCCCGGTATCCCGAGACCAACGGGGTCCGTACTTTGGCGGGCCCTCGCACGAGGGGCTAGCGATCGAGGTCCTGTTTCAGCGGTGGTCGAGACAACACCGAGCTTGACCTACGAGACGTCGTCCGCACCCGCCGGTCCCGTGCGTGCTACGAGGCGGACCGCGAGACCAGCGCAGGTGCTCGTCGATCATGACCGTGTCTATGGGCAGCGCTGTTCGATGTAGCCGGGCTGGCCGGCGGGCGTGACGTTGCGGTCGCGGTAAACGATCGATATGCGGGCGCCGCGCGCGTGGCAAGCGGCGGCGAACCCTTTCCGTCCGCCATTGTCGAGGTACTCGATCTCGATCACCTCGCGACGGTAGGCGCGCATGTAGGCGCCGCATTCGCCGTAACCCTGGCACTCCTCGGCGATCGCGAAGTCGAACCCGAGCCGCCGCCCGACCGGCGCCACCTCAGCTGCGTTTTTCTGCGCAATCGCAACCCCGAGCGCGTGGGCGCGGGCGATCAGCAGCGCCGCGAACGCGAGGTTGTCGCCGACGGTCAGCCCCCGCTGAGATCGGCTCCAGGAGTCCAGGTTGTCCGGTTCGATCGCCTGAAAACCCGAGCGCGCGCAGCCGGCGATCCAGCCACCGACGATGCGCGCCAGGGCCCTGCGTTTGCCGCCAGTGGACGTGTCAAGCAGCTGCTCGTTCCAGGCTTGGTCGACGATCGCACGCCCATGCCGGAACAGCAGCAGGTCACGATGGTGCGCAAGCCACCACCGACGCTGCTCCGGCTGAGCTTGAAACGCGTTGACGTAACAGATGTTGTAGGCGCCGGCCACCGGCCGCGCTCCGCGGTCGCGATCGACGATCCGTACTCCGGGCTCGCGCGAGAACGCGCCGCCGATCTGGTAGCTGAACGGCGCGTGCACGGGCGGCGCTAGCACGCGACCCGCCGCGAACGGTTGAGCATGCGCAGCACTGTCCATCCCCGCCGCGCCCGCCCAGACTCCGAGCAAGAGCGCGCCAGCAAACCTCGCCGCGGCACGACCGTCCAGCGCACCCAGCAAACCCATTCAACGAGCATACGGCTGGTCCCATGCGAGCCATAGAGAGATCACCCAGGCGGTTCCGACCGACCGGCTCGTAGGAACACCTCCGAACGCTCCAAGCATCCGTGCGAGCACGCCGTCGCCGGCATCTTCCCCGGCTTGCGCGCGAAACCGAGACGGTCGCATGCACGTCGTCGCTGGTCTCGCCCGGGTCCTCGGTCCAGCGCTCGACGGCACCCCCGATCCGGTCCGCGAGCACGTCCAGAGCAGCAGCGGGAGCGACGGGACTCGAACCCGCGACCTCCGGCGTGACAGGCCGGCGCTCTAACCAACTGAGCTACGCCCCCTGGGGCAGGGACCTCCAGAGTAGGGCAAGACGGCATCGCGCGCGCTGCCGCAACTTTCGCGCTTCGGCTGAGTTTGTGCGGGCGGAATCGAGGTTCCTGACGGTTCGCCAACCCGGCCGTGGACGGATCGGAGGGATCAGCGGCGGGGACCCGGCAACGGGTCTCCGCCGTGGTTCCACTCTCGACCGGGGCGGTCAGGCCGGACCTCCGGCGGCTGCTGGCCGCCGAACACGCGCTCAAGCTCGCGTCCTTGCATCAGCTCGCCGGCCAGGACGAGCCGCGTCGGAAAGCGTGTGGATGGCGCCCCAGCAGTGAGCGCCGGGTCGGCGCCGGCTCGCCGTGCTCGGCGAGCAGCGCGATCGTCGTCGCGCGGGTGTCGGCGTCCGAGCCTCCGGAGGTCGATCCGCTGCCGGTTGCTCTGGACGTGCTCGCGGACCGGATCGGGGGTGCCGTCGAGCGCCAGCAGGATGATCCGCCAGGTGGCGGGACGAGTCACCACCGGGTCGAGGAAGCGGTGCATCCCGATCGACAGCAGCTCGGCCGGATCGAGCTCCCCGGGAGCCTCCGGCACGATCCGCTCGAGCTGATCGATCGCGTAGGGCCTCCTCTCGCTCGCTGCACCAGCGTGTGGAGTAGTCGCTCGAGGTCGGGAAATGGCCGTAGACGACCGACCGGGTCACGCCCGCGGCGCGCGCGATCGCCTCGATCGAGACGCCCGCGTAGCCCTCCTCGACGATCACGCCGAGGCCGCGTCGAGCCGCTGCGCGCGGCGCTCGGCCGGCGCCATCCGGGGCGCATAGCGCGGCGCGCAGGGCGCTCGGAGGGTGCCGCGCGGCTCGTCTGCCGCGCAGGCTACCGGGCGCTCGGGTGGGCGGGGAGAGCGCTCGCGCTCCGCCGGTACGTTAGGTTTCCGTTTCATGGCCGACAAAACACTCAGCGTGATCGAGGATGCGCCTCGCGAGAGCGCGATCATTCATGCGCCGCCGAAGGGGAAGATGGCCTTCAGCGGCGATGGTCCGGATCGTCTGCTGTGCGGCAGCTGCGGGCAGCCGCTGGCCGACGGCGCGACCGAGGGCGAGATCTTCGGCGCGTTCATCCTCTGCCCCGAGTGCGGGGCGTTGAACGAGACCTAGGAACGATCTGGAGGGCGGGGAGGCGCTTGGCAGTAGGCGCAGCGGTCCCAGTCGAACGGCCGGGCGACCCCCTGGAGGCGCTGGTCGTTGTGGCGCCACTCGCGGTTGAGGTGGCGACCGATCGTCACCGCGGCGACCACCGACGCGCCGGCTGCCTTCAGCGCGCAGGCCGCGCTCTGCGCGTTGGCGCCCGTCGTCCAGGTGTCGTCGACGAGCAGCACGGCCGGTCCGGACAGCTCCCGGGTCGGAGCGAACTTCCCGGGGTGGAACGCGCGCCCGCCGACGGGCGAGCTCGATCGCTCGAGCAGCCGCTGGTGGCGTTCCCGGGTCGGCCCGACGAGCTCGCCGACGATCTCCCGGAGCGGATGGCGGGCGTCGCGTGCGGAGTCGCTCGAGGGCACCGTCGTCACGAGCTCGAAGCGCTCGGCGCCGGCGGCCCGGGCCAGGCACCGCTCGTGCACGGCGAGGTGGCGCCACAGCACGGCGGCGAGCTCCACGGTGAGCCGGCGCGCCGCCGGCCCGCTGCCGCGCTTGTAGGTAGCCAGCGCGTGGTGGAGCTGCTCGCGGGCGATGCTGTACGAGATCGGCGCCACCAGGTCGAGCCACGGCCGGCCGTGCGAGCAGGCGTAGCAGCGCTCGTACCCGCTGGTCAGGTTGAAGCAGGTGCGGCAGGCGCCCTCGCCATGACGCGGGGCCAGCATGAAGTTGCCGTACACCGCGGTCAGCTCGGCGACCGACGGCATCGGCCGCCTAACCGGTGAGCGCGCCGGTCGCGGCCAGACGGCCGAGCGTGTCGGTGATCTCGCTTGGCGAGGCGACGACGTAGGTCCCGGGCCGTGCGGCGAGCTCGCGCGCCCACGCCTGCTCGACCAGCGTCCGTCGCAGGAACACCGGCCGTCCGTGCGCCAGCGCCCGGCGCGCCTGGATCCGGGCCCCGCTGGTGTGGGTCGCCTCGACGATCACCGTGGCCTGCGAGAGGCCGGACATCACCGCGTTACGCAGCGGGAAGCTGTGGCGGCGGGGCGGACTGTCGGGCCAGAACTGCGAGACCACGGCTCCCTCGGCGGCGATCCGGCGCTGCAGCTCGGCGTGCTCGGGCGGGTAGCTGTGGCGCAGGCCGGTGCCGATCACCGCAACCGTCCGGCCGCCGGCCGCGAGCGCCTGGGTGTGCGCCGCGTGGTCGATCCCGCGCGCCAGCCCCGACACGACGGTGTAGCCCTCATCGACCAGGTGCCCGGCGAGCGTGCGCGCGGCGCGCCGTCCCGGCTCGCCGGCGTCGCGCGAGCCGATCACGGCGACCGCGCGGGCGTCGGTGGGCCGGTAGCCACCGGCGATGAACACCAGCGGCGGCCGGTCGTGGACGCCGCGCAGGTTCTCGGGGTAATCCGGGTCCAGGACGGTCACACACTGGACCCCGTCCGCGTGCCAGGTCTTGACCTCGTCCCGCTCGCGGGCCATCAGCTCCGCGGCCAGCAGGCCGTGCTCCTCCTCGAGCACGGCGAGTGCACTCGCGCGCTGCTCGATCGCCTCCGAGTACTCGTGCCAGGGGCGTCGGGCCGCCCGCAGCAGCGCGGCGAGGGCGGCGGTTTCCTGGACGCTGGTCATCCGCGCGAGGCGGTGCGGCTTAGCCCGAGGCCCGCCCGGCGTGCTCGTCGGGGACGACTTCGGCGTCGACCGGCTCGGCGTCGGTGGGGGCCGTCGGCGCGTGCGGCGCCTTCGGCGCGCTGCCTGCTGGCTCCGTCGGGTGGTGGACGGCCGTCGGGTCCTCGGCGGTGTCGTTCCCCGAAGTGCTCGCCGTGCTCGCGATGGCTCCGCCGTTGGGCGTGGTGCCGCCGTTGGGCAGAGTTCCGCTGCGGGGGGGGCTCGCGCCGTCGGACGTGGTTTCGCTGTGCGGGCTGCTCTCGCCGTCGGACGGGGTCGGGGGGCTCGCTTCGCGCGGCGCGCCCTGGGCCGCGGCGGCCGCCGCCGGCGGCTCGCGGTGGAGCTCGGACTCCCCGGCCTCGGCTGCGTGCACGGTCGGCTCGTCGCTCTGCAGGAGGCTGTCCGGGCTGTAGTTGCTGACCGCGTCCCGGAAGTCCCGCAGCCCCCTGCCGAGCGATTTCCCGACTTCGGGCAGTCGCTTCGGACCGAGCACCAGCAGCGCCACGATCAGGATCAACAGCAGGTGCGTCGGCTGAACGAGGTCTCCGATCATCCACCGGAGCTTAGCTCCTGCTCGGGCCGGTCTATCAATTTCGCTCCCGGACGCTCGGCGCCGAGCGCGTGCTGACGCCCGGGCGGGAGTGATTTCCCGCTGGCGGGAGCTACACCGCCGGCGCTCGGACCATCGACAGCAGTGACGGCGGCACCATTCCCCCAGCACGACAACCGACATTCGGCTGAACACGCCTCAGTCCGGTGCTGACGCCGCTCACAATCGGGCGCCGCCCACGATCATGTACCGGCGAGGCGAGCTGGCGGCGGCATAGGGATAGTCGGGGTGCGGGAGCAGGCTCGCGCTGAACCAGAACCGGACGTGCACGCCCGGTAGGCCGGGCCCGAACGTGAACACCGTCGTGAACCGGCCGTCGCCGGTCACGTGCTGCACGACTCCGAAGGTCGCTCGCGCACGCCTGCCGTAGCCGTAGCGCAGCCGCACCAGCGCCCCGCCCCCCGGCAGGTGCCCGCCATACAGCCGGCCGGCGATCCGCACGGTGCCGCCCCAGGGCACGCGCGGGGTGACGCTCAGCAGCCGGATCTTGGCCGGCACCGTCAGCCGGACGGGTGTCGAGATCGCCGGTTCATCGGTCGCGTCGCCGCCGTACACCGCCTCGAGCAGGCGAGATGGGCCGGGGGGAATCCGGGCCGTCCACGCGCCGTCGGCGCTCGACGTGACCGTCGCGATCGGCGCGAACCTCCCAGACCCGTCGTCGGGAGCGGCGAGCACCTGAACCCCGCGGCCGCCGAGCGGCGCGCCGCTGGGGAGGCCGAGATACCCGGAGACCGTCGTCGCGCCACCGTGCCGGACCGTGAGCCTGGATCTGAGCACCGAGTGCGGCGCCACGACGACGCGGATCACCTTGTGCACTCGGGCGGGCCTGCCGTGCCGGCGGACGATCACCACCACCCGCCGGCGGACCGTGCGCGCGTGACAACGCCGCTCGCGCCTACGGATCACGTGGGCCCGGCCACGAACCTGCACCGACTTGTGATGCCGGGTGACCGTCCGCAGGCGGCCCGGCACTCTTACGCGCACGGTCACGGTGCGACAGCGCAGCGCATCCGCGATGCGCGCGAAGCTGATCGCCTCCGCTGTCGGCTGCCGAATCGAGACGTTGAACGCCTGCGTCGCCGAGCGTGCCGCGACGCCGGCGGCGTCGAGCGCGTTGTTCTGCGCGTAGCACGCGTAGCGGTGCGGTCCGAGCCCACTCACCGCGACGTGGGCGCTCTCGCCCGCGTACTGGAGATCGGACCCGCCGTCGACCGAGCAGAAGATGTTCGCGCCGCTCGGACCGGCGCCGGCCGTCGCGGTCACGCTCGCGGTCGGGTTCGCCGGGGACGCGGGGACGTCGGACGGCCCCGCGAGGGCGAGGGTCACCGGTTGGTTGTCGACCACGACGCTCTGGCCGGCCTGAGCGACGTTCGTCGGGCTCGCCGCATCCGAGGCATTCATCGTGACCGACAGCGGCCCGTCGGGATACGACGCGGTGTTGACAGTCTGTGACCACGTACCGTCGGCCGGGCACTGAACCCACCGAGTGGTGTCCGGGGTCGTCGAGACGACCGTCGGCAGCGTGGTGCCATCGATGGTCGCCGACATGCCGCACACGCCGCTCGCGTTGCCGTTGGAGGCCGTGAACGTCAAGCCGAAAGCCCCTCTGACGAAATGTGGCGCCGCACCCAGATTCGTCCCGCTGCCGGCCTGTTGCGGGACCGAGATGGCCGGTGGCGAGTTGTCGGTCGCCGAGAGCGTCAGATTGCCGATGTCGACGATCTGGTTCGGCGGTGCGACCCCGCCGGCGGTCTCACACAGGAAAATGTTGCAGGAGACCTGCACGATGAAGTAGCGCCCGCCAATCGCTTGGCTCACCGGTGACGCGTAGTCCAGTCCTCCGCAGCAAGCGCCGGCCGCCGTTGGAACGATCGCGCCGGATCCCGAGAGGTATCGCACCTGATAGCCGGAGGCGTAACCCTGGCCGCCGGCGTTTTGCGTCTCGGGATTGATCAGGGCGGCCTGTGCCGGAATGTTGACAAAGCTAAGCGACATGTTCGCGGGAAGCACCGTGTTCCATTGGCCGTTCTGCCCTTGACTGCTGGCACTCGCGCGGCTGTACGCAATTTGAAACCGCCCGCCCGTCGTGCACGTGTCGAGCTCGTTCAGAGACCCGCCGAACGCCGGCACGCTGCTGGCGGACCAATCCGGTGACAAGGCCTGACTTCGCGCGCAGGCCTGCATCGTCACGGTGCCGGCACGAGCCGCCGGCGCCGGGAGTGCCAGCGCGAGCAGGAGAATGAGGCCGCCGGCGGCGGCCTTTCCCGATCGCCGAACGCTGACGCTCAGCATAAGACGTCCACCAGGAACGGCAGCGCCGCTCCCTGCCCCGAGGGCGCGAACGTCTGAACGTCGATCGCCCCTGATCCTGCGGGCAAGGGCAGCGCGGCCACGGCGTAGCCGTCGTCCGAGCCCGGTGCCCGACTGTCGAACGACACCGCCGCCGTGACCCCGCAGCGGCCGACATCACGGTTCCTGAGCACCAGTACATACTCGCCAGGCAGGCCGCTTCTGACGACGATCCGCCGGAAGCCATGCCCCGATCTGAGCTGACCCGCCGCGCTGACGAACGCCCAGGCACGAACGCTTCCCCCGATCAGCCTGCCGTCCAGCTTGCCCGGCGTCACCGCGCCGTTTCGCAGCTGGGCGGTTCCCACTGACCCATGCGGTACGCCGAAGGCGGCGTAGCCGGTTCCGCCGAGCGCGATGAAGATCGCGATCAGGCCGAGCGCGTTCGCTCTCAGGTAACTGGCGAGTGCTCTCATGGTTCCCTTGCTCTTGACTCCAGTTCGTGGTGGACGCTTGGCGGTGGCTGTCAGCTCAACCGGATGGGCTGCTCCCGGCTCCGAGGAGGCCCCCGAGTCCGTACGCCGGGCGCTTGGTGGGGGCCGGCGGGCGGCTTGCGGCGCTGGCGACGGGGGCGGCCGCCGCCCCGGTGTTGCTCGCTCCGGCCGGGGGCACCGCGGGCGCCTGGTATCCGGGGCTGGTCACCGGCGACGCGGGTGGCGCGGCCGCGATCCGCGTCGTCTCCACCGGCCGGCGGGAGCGCACGCGGAGGTGAGACCGAGACACGTGAACGCGGCGATCCGAGGCACGTCGGTCTTGTCGCCGACGCCCGACCATGCTCGCCGACGCCAGGCCGACGTGAAGCGACAGCGGCTTTGCGGGCAGCCGGAGCCAGTTGGTGGACGCGGAGCGAACCACCGGCGATCCGGACCGGCTGCGCGGGCCCGCGCTGAGGAGCGTCGACGCCAGCGACAGCGCAACCAGCAGCGCCAGGACGCCGGCCACGGCGAACGTGCGGGCGCCCGCGCCCGGGTACCCGGCCCGAGCTGCCCCGAGCCTCGCCCCACCCGTCCCGAGGCGCGCCCGAACGGCCGCGAGCCCGCCGGGGCGGAGCGCCGTCGACGGCTCGGCGGGTGTGGCGACCGGCGCCGGCGGCGATGGGGCCGGTGCCGCCGGGGGGACGGGCTGTGCGTTCAGCGCTGCGTGAAGGGAGGCGGCGTCCGCCGTCCAGAACGACTGCGCGCTCGGAGGCTCGGGCGGCGCATCGGTCGCCGGACCGAAGGGCACGAGCTCCTCGCGCGGCCCGAGCCAGTCGCGCGGCAGCCGCACCACGTTGCCGCTTTGCAGCGGTTCCGTGGAGCTGCGATCGCCTGTGGAACCTTCCCGCTCCAAGCGCCTTCGGCCTTCCCCATCTCCTGCTCGCGACGGATTACGTCCTGGATCGACGCTAGTATACCCCCTAATTCGTTCCAGTTTGCCTCAATTGGAGAAAGTTTGGATGGAGGAAAGTCCCGGCGCCGAGACATATCTGACCGTGGCCGAGGTCGCGGAGCTGCTCAAGCTGAACCAGCAGACGGTGCGGAACTGGATCGACGCCGGGTCGTTGCCGGCCTTGCGGGTCGGCCGTCGGGTGCGGATCCGGCGCTCCGACTTCGAGCGGGTGCTGGAGGAGGGATCGACGCTCGCGGGGCCGCCGACGGGCCCGTCCGCGGTCGAATTCTGGAGCGGTACGCCCGTCGGGGCCGCGGAGCTCGATCCCGACGCATCGGCGCGGCAGAGCGCGGCGATGGGCGAGGCCGATCCCGACGCGCCGGCGCGGCCGAGCGCGGCGAGGGCCGCGGCCGATGCCGACGCACCGGGCCAGCCGAGCGCCGCGATCGCGCAGCCCGCCGGCGAGTCGAACGGGTCGGATGGTTCGAACGCGCCCGCCGACCCGCCGCACGAGCCCCCGAGGGGCGGATGAGCTTCGGCGAGGACCTCGATCGCCAGCGCTCCCACGTGATGCGCCTCGTCCAGCACGCCTCGAGCGGCTGGGCCGACGCGATGCGAGCACACGTCATGGCGCCGCCGGACGCCGGCTTCGCCGCACGGCTGCGGGGGCTCGCCGAGGCCGCCGCGACCGAGCAGATGGCGTGGGAGCAGGCACACGCCGCGGGCATGATCTGGCGGCCGGTCCCGGGCGCCGAGCACGCCGAGCCGCCCCACGAGCTGCGGCCCGGCACCGGGCGGCGCGGCCCCGAGGAGCTGTGGGGGCGCTTCGATCAGGCGGTGGCCGGGCTGAACCGGGCGATCACCGGGTCGAGCGCGGTCGAGGTGGCGGCGGCGTTCGGAGCGATCTCGGACGCGACGGCCGATCTCGCCGACGCGGTCGAGCGTCTCGACGAGGTCGCCCGTCAGGCGCAGGCGCGCGCGCGGGCCCGCGGTGTCGCCTGAGGAGCCGGAAGGACGCGACTCGCGTAGGCTCGTCGTCTTCCGTAGAGGCCGGCCCGATCCGCGCCCCGGGACCGACCGATGCCACCGCTGCCGCGCCCCTCGATCCTGCTGCCCGCTTCCGGGGCCAAGCGCGCGGTGGTGATCGGCGCCGGCTCGTTCGGCACGGCGGTGGCGGTGCTGCTCGCGCGCAGCGGTCTGCGCACGACGCTGCAGACCCGGACCGAGGAGCAGGCCCAGGCGCTGCAGGCCGATGGTGAGAACCGCGTATACCTCGCCGGCGTCGAGCTGCCACGCGACCTCCGGATCGAGCCGGCGAGCGCGGGCGTGGCGCGCGCGGATTTCGTGTTCCTCGGCGTTCCCTCGTACGGTCTCGCCGAGGTGATCGCCGGCCTGGGCCGGGGCGGCCTGTCGGGCCGGGCGGCGGTGATCAGCCTCGCCAAGGGCCTCGTCCCCCCGCACGGCAGCCCGCCGACGGTGATCCTCCGCAATCGCTTCGGGATCGCCCGCACCGGCTGCGTCGGGGGTCCCGCGCACGCGCGCGAGATGGTGTCCGAAGGCGCCGGACTGGTTGCCGCCTCCGCCGACGAGCAGCTCGCCCGGCAGCTCGCCGAGGCGTTCATCCGCTCGGGCGTGGTGTGCGAGCGGTCAAACGATCCGATCGGGGTGGAGCTCGCGGGCGCCGCCAAGAACGCCGCGGCGCTCGCCACGGGCGCGACCGAGCCGCAGGGGCTGAACGCCGTCGGTGCGGCGGCCGGGCACATCTTCGCCGAGGTGTGGCGCTGGGCCGAGGTCCAGGGCGCGCGTCCGGAGTCGATGATCGGCCTGGCCGGCACCGGCGACCTCGTCGCCACGGCGCTGGCGCCCGAGAGCCGCAACCGCCGGGCCGGCGAGCTGCTCGCCCAGGGCGTCGCGGCCGGGGAGATCCCCGCCCGGGTCGGGCAGGCGGTCGAGGCGCTCGAGTCGGTGCCGCTGCTCGCCCGCGCGCTGGCGGGGGCCGGGATCGAGGCGCCCGTGACGAGCGCGCTGGCCGGACTGATCGAGGGCGAGCTCCCGCTCGAGCAGTGGGTCGCAGTGGTCCGCACGACGGTCCCTCCGCCGGCCCGCTGGCGCCCGCAGGTGCGGTCGGGGCTCTGGCGCCGGATGCGCGAGCGGGTCCGCGGCTGGTTCACCAGATCTGAGGCAAACCGTGACCAGATGTTTACTCGCGCCCAAGCCCCCGGTGCCACGATAGCTCTCGAACGGCAACTCAAGGAGAAGAGCGATGCCCCAGATCATCGTGACGGCGGACCGGTCGAGCGACCGCGGGGAAGGCATGGTGATGTTTCGTGAGCGGGTCAACCTGAGCGACTTCGAGAGCGCTCACTTCGCCCGCCAGCTGCTCGAGCGTCTCGGCTGGGCGGTCGAGGACGCCGACCAGGCGGAGCACCCCCCGGAGTCACCGCGGCGGCGTGATGCCCAGCCCACGGCGACCGAGGCCGCGCAGACGCGGGCCGAGGTCGACGAGGCCTTGGCCGGGCTAAGCGGCCAGCAGGCGGCGAAGGAGCTCGAGGGCGCCACGCTTCGATAGCGGGTCGTTGAGATTGCCGCACTTGGGCGACTGCACGCACGACGGGCAGCCGGACTCGCAGCGGCACTCGCCGATCAGGCGCCGGGCATCGCCGAGGAGCCGCTCGAACTGATCGAACCCACGCCGGGTGATGCCGACCCCGCCGGGGTGGCCGTCGTAGATGAAGATCGTCGGCCCCCCGGTCTGCGAATGCGCGTTGGTCGACAGGCCGCCGATGTCCCAGCGGTCGCACATCGCGATCAGCGGCAGCACGGCGATCTGCGCGTGCTCGAGCGCGTGCAGCGATCCCAGCAGCCATTCGGCCGGGAACTCCTCGGCCAGGATCAGCTCGTCGAGCTCGTACCACAGCGCCCGGGTGTCGAACTCGGTCCTCGGCATGTCGAGCCCGACGAAGTCGATCACCGAGTGGTCGGTGAGGTGCTTGCGCTGGTAGCCGAGCACCGTCTCCGAATACACCACCTCGCCGAACGACAGCCGCACCCCGTGCGACTCGTGCTGCTCGACCAGTCGCGTGATCAACGTCATGCTCTCGCGTTTGGTCTGGGTGAAGTAGTCGCCGCTGAACGGCTCGAGGATCGCCCGGCGCGCGTCGAGGTCGAGCTCGAGCACCGAGTAGGAGCGCCCGAGATGCAGGTAGATCGCGCCCTCGTGGACGGTCGAGTACGCGCGCGCCGCCTCGATCGTGCCGAGCACCTCGCCCGAGCTCGCGTCGAGCAGCAGGAAGCTGTCGGCCGAGGCCGAGCGCAGCGCGACCCGGGCCGCCGGATAGTCGTCGGCTCGCCATGGCACGAACCCGGTGGCGCGCTCGCGCAGCACGCGCGCCTCGGCCAGCGCGGAGGCGACGGAACGCCAGCCGGACCCGAAGAACTCCTCGTCGCCGTCGGACAGCGGCGCCTCGTGGGCCGCGCAGACCAGGTGCTCGGCGCGGATCTCGGGGCTCGCCGGGTCGATGATCGCCGCCTCGACCGCGCGAGAGAGGAACTCGTCGGGATGTCGGCAGAAGAACTGGTCGAGCGCGTCCTCGCCGGCGATGTAGACGGCCAGGCCGCGCCCGCGACGCCCCGCCCGGCCCCACATTTGGCGCAGCGAGGCGACGGTGCCGGGGAAGGTCACGCAGATCGCCGCGTCGAGCTCGCCGATGTCGATCCCCAGCTCGAGTGCGTTCGTGGTGACCACGCCGAGCAGCTCTCCGGCCACCAGCCGACGCTCGATCTCGTGGCGCTGGGCCGGGGTGTAGCCCGCGCGGTACGGGCTGATCCGCTCCCGGAACTCGGCGCCGAGGCGGTCGACGGCGTGGCGGAGGATCAGCTCGACCCCCTTGCGCGACTTCATGAAGCAGATCGTTCGCGCACCCGCCCGGACGAGCTCGGAGAACACCTCGGCCGCCTCGTACAGCGCCGAGGCGCGCACCCCGAGCTGCTCGTCGAGCAGCGGCGGGTTCCACATCGCCACGCGACGCTCGGGCAGCGGCGCGGTGTCGCGGTCGACGAGTGTCATCTCCTCAAGTCCGGTGAGCCCGCAGGCCAGCTCGACCGGATTGGCGATCGTCGCACTGGCCAGCAGGAACCGAGGCGCGGTGCCGTGGATCGCCGCGATCCGCCGCAACCGCCGCAGGACGTTGGCGACGTGCGATCCGAACACGCCGCGGTACACGTGCGCCTCGTCGACGACCACGAACGCCAGGTTGGCGAACAGCTCGTTCCAGGCGGCGTGGTGGGGCAGGATCGCCATGTGCAGCATGTCGGGGTTGGTGAGGATCAGGTTGCTGCGCTTGCGAATCGCCGAGCGCTCGCCCCGCGGCGTATCGCCGTCGTAGATCGCCGGGCGCAGCTGCCGAGGCATCCCGAACGCGTGAAGCGCGCGGGCCTGGTCCTGCGCCAGCGCCTTGGTCGGGTACAGGTACAGCGCCCGCGCGGTGCGATCGGACGCGAGCACCTCGAGCGTCGGGAGCTGGAAGCACAGCGACTTGCCCGAGGCCGTGCCTGTAGTGACGATCGTCGCCCCCTCGAACGCCGCATGCAGCGCCTGGTCCTGGTGTTCGTAGAGCGACTCGACGCCGACGCGCTCGAGCGCCTCGCGGACGGTCGGGCTGAGCTCGTCGGGGAGCGGGACCCGCCGGGCGCCACGCGCCGGCCGGACCTCGTCGTAGACGAGGCGCTGGTCGTCGCGGCCCGTCTCCAGCAGCTCCGTCCACGGCTCCCCTGATCTGACTGCAGCCACCGCACCGAGTATGGCCGACACCATCGCGCCGCCCACAAACGTCCGGCTGCTACGGTCGCCGCCCGATGCGCTGCCTGTATGTCGATCTCGACGGAACCCTGCTCGGGCCGCGCGCTTCGCTGCTCCACGGCGCCGACGGCGGCTTCTCGCTCGACGGCGTCCGGGCGCTTCAGGCCTGCGACCGCGCCGGGGTCGAGGTCGTGCTGTTCTCGGGCCGCAAGCAGACCAGCGTTCATGAGGACGCCCGCCTGATCGGTCAGCGCTCCTACATCTTCGAGCTCGGCTGCGGGCTGGTGCTCGACGGCGAGCGCGAGTGGCTGACCGGCGGCATCGAGCCGAGCGCGGAGCGGGGATCGGTCTTCGAGCAGATCACGGCGTCGGGGGTGCCCGAACGGCTGCTCGACCGGTTTGCCGGCACGCTCGAATACCACACGCCGTGGGCGGCGGACCGCGAGGTCTCGCACCTGTTCCGCGGCAAGGTCGATCTCGACGCGGCCCACGGGCTGCTGCATGAGATCGGCTGCGACTGGCTGCGGATGGTCGACAACGGCGTGATCACCGAGCATGCCCGGGACTTTCCGGATCTACCGATCGTCCACGCCTATCACCTGATTCCGGCGGCCGCCTCGAAGGCGGGGGCGGTGAGCCGGCACAGGCAGAACCGCGGCTACGCGCCGGAGGAGTGCATCGCCGTCGGAGACTCGCGGGAGGATATGGATGCTGCGCGAT
Source organism: Solirubrobacterales bacterium (assembly GCA_038254735.1). Lineage (GTDB taxonomy): Bacteria > Actinomycetota > Thermoleophilia > Solirubrobacterales > Solirubrobacteraceae > Palsa-465. The sequence continues at coordinate 63,888 of JBBSFX010000010.1, read as the reverse complement.
CGGTCGGCAGCTTCTGGCTCGTCGCCAACGCGCTCGCTCGCGACCCGACGCTGGCCGCCGACATCGACGGCCGGGGCAACGTGCGGATCGCCGCGGCCGGACACGGGGCCGGCGTCTACGAGGCCGTCGTCACCACGCTGGCCGGCGGCTGAGCTTCGGCCAGGCCGGCGGCGGGGCTGCCTGATCGTCAGCGATGCCGTGCCGTGCCGTGAGCGCGGCCGGGCTGACCGACCTGGCGAGCGCTTTCCGGTTACTCGTGCGCGATCGAGGCCAGCACGTCGAGCCGCGAGGCGCGGCGGGCGGGCGGTCCGGAGGCCAGCACCCCCGCCAGTAGCCCGACCGCGAACACGCCGAGCACCTGCAGCCACGGAGGCGAGAAGACGATCCCCTCGGCGTGGAGCGAACGGGTGACCGCCCAGGCGAGAAAGACCCCGAGCACCACGCCGACGACGGAGCCGATCGCGGCGGTGATCAGGCCCTCGTTGCGGACCATCACGCGCGCCTGCTGGGCGGTCATGCCCATCGCGCGCAGCATCCCCAGCTCCCGTGTGCGCTCGTAGATCGCGAGGTTGAGCGTGTTGACGATCCCGAGCAGCGACATCAGCACGCTCAGGGCGAGCAGCGCGTAGAACAGGATCAGGATGCTGTTGACCCGGCTGGAGACCTGGCCGGCGAGCTGGCGGTCGGAGCGGACGACGACGCCGGGGAACGAGCTCAGCGCCCGGGCGATCGTCGCCTCGGCCCCCGCCACGTCGGCGCCGGGGGTGAGCTTGACGAACACGTCCTGGAGCCGCGGCTGGTCGAACACCTGGTCGAACTGGGAGCGGCTGAGCGTGATCCCGGGCAGCAGCGCCCGGTCGGCGTAGATCGCGCTGACCGTCAGCGGGACGCGGAGGCCGGTCCCGGTGAGGAGCGTGGCGTGGTCACCGACCGACAGGTGCGCCGCGATCGCGGTCTCGCGCTCGATCAGCGCCTGGCCGGGCGCGAGCGTGTCGAGGTTCTCGCTCGAGCCCTCGATCCAGTCGAACCGGTAGACCTGCCCGATCGTGCTCGGATCGACGCCCTCGACGAGGATATCCCCGGCGGCGCCGAGGCGCCCCGGAGCGGTCTTGACCCCGGACACCGATTGCAGGTCCGGCACCTGGGCGGCGGCGCGCACGGCGGCCGCGGGGATCGAGCTCTGGCCGTCTTCGCTCTGGATCGTCAGATCGCCGAGGAACGATTGGCGGATGATCCGCCCGGTCGAGTCGCGCAGCCCGCCGGCGTAGATGGTCACGAACAGGACCAGCGCCAGCCCGATCATCAGCGAGGAGGCGCTGATCGCGGTTCGGCTCGGGTTGCGCCCGGCATTCTCGCGCGCGAGCTGGGGGACGATTCCGCCGCCACGCTCGATCGGCCAGGAGACGATGTCGGCCAGGTAGCGGACGAGCAGCGGGCTGACCACGAGCACCGCCAGGATCACCAGCAGCGACCCGATCGCGCCGCGGTGCAGCCGCGCCGTGGTCGTGCCGCCGGCGCTCAGCACCAGCGCCACCCCGATGCCGGCGAGTCCGGCCGCGATCAGCGCGCGCAGCCAGACGCGGCGGCCGCCGGCGCGCTGCGCCTCGCCCTCCCGCAGCGACTCGAGCGGCGCTGCACGGGTGGCTCGCGCCGCCGGCAGCAGCCCGGCGCCGACCGTGACCATCATGCCGACGCCGAAGCCGATCAGCACCGTCCGCGACGCGAGCACCAGCCCCGTCGAGGGCAGGTCGAGCCCCACGGCCGAGAACAGCGCGCGGATCAGCACCGCGGCGAGCAGGCCGCCGAGCACGCCGACCAGCGACCCGAGCACGCCGATCAGCACCGCCTCGGTGAGCACCACGCCCAGCACCTGGCGGCGCATCGCGCCGAGCGCGCGCAGCAGCGAGAACTCGCGCCGGCGCTGGGCGACGGTAATCGAGAAGGTGTTGAAGATCACGAACGCACCGACCAGCACGGCGACGAAGCCGAACGCGAGCAGGCCGCCGGTGAGCACCCCGAGCTGATCGGTGACCCGGGCGGCGTCGGAGTTGGTCTGGCCCCGGGCCGTGCGGACGACGATCTGGTGGGGGAGCAGCGGACGGATCTCCCGCTGCAGAGCCGCCGCGCCGGTGCCGTGGACGGCGGCGACGTAGATCGTGTCGACGTGGTCGCCCTTGCCGTAGAGGGCGCGCGCCGTGGCGAGGTCGAACACCGCCACCGTCGTGCCGCCGAGCGACGCGGTGCCGAGCCTCACCGTCCCCGAGATCCGAAACCGGTGCACGGGCGCCGCGGTGACGACCGAGACGGCGTCCCCGACGCGCAGGCCCTGGCGCGCCGCGGTGCCGGCGTCGATCGCCAGCTCGCCGGGACCGCGCGGCGGCGCGCCGGAGGCGAAATCGATGCCGCTGAATGGGGGATGGAGGTAGGAGAGCGCCAGCGTCGGCAGCCCGGTGGTCCTGATCACCCGTCCGCTGTCGCCGACGATCGTGGCGGTGTCGGTGATCTGGCCCTCGGTCGCAGCCACGCCGGGCAGGCGAGCTACGCGCCGCACCAATGACCCTGGGACGCCGGCCGGGGCGCTGATCGGCGAGGCGATCGCCTGGCGGCTCGAGATCACCACCGCGGCGCCCCGCACCGAGCTCCCGAACAGCTCGTGGAAGGCGACGCGAATCGTGTCGGTGAACACCAGCGTGCCGGTGATCATCGACACGCCGAGGACGACCGCCAGCGCCGTCATCGAGGCGCGCCGGCGGTGCGCGACCAGGCTCCGGAGGGCGTACCGGCGCACTACGGCTGCGCCGTGCTGTGCGTCATCGCAGGGCCTTGAGCGTGTCGAGGATCTCCGGCGCGCTCAGCTGCGGTGACTCCTGCACCAGGCGGCCGTCGCGCAGGAACAGGATCCGGTCGGCGTGGGCGGCCGCGGTCGGATCGTGGGTGACGATCGCGATCGTCTGGCCGAGGTCGTCGACGGCTCGGCGCAGCATCGTCAGGATCACCTCGCCGGCCTGCGAGTCGAGGTTGCCGGTGGGTTCGTCGGCGAACACGACCGCCGGCCGCGGCATCAGTGCCCGGGCCAGCGCGACCCGCTGCTGCTCGCCGCCGGAGAGCTCCGACGGGCGGTGGCGCCGGCGCTTCTGGAGGCCCATGGCGACGAGCAGCCACTCGAGCCAGGGTTGGTCGATCTCCTGGCCGGCGATCCGCTGCGGCAGCACGATGTTCTCCTCGGCGCTCAGCATCGGCAGCAGGTTGAAGGCCTGGAAGACGAAGCCGACGCGGCTGCGCCGCAGGCGCGTGAGGTTGCTGTCGTCGAGATCGGTCAGCTTCGTCTGGCCGAGCCAGACGTTGCCGGCGGAGGGCCGGTCGAGGCCGGCCAAGAGGTGCATCAGCGTCGACTTGCCCGACCCCGACGGCCCCATGATGGCGGTGAAGCTGCCGCGCGCGAGCTCCACCGACACCCCGCGAAGCGCGTCGACGGCGATCTCGCCCTCGCCGAAGCGCTTGTGCAGCCCCGTGCCGGTGACCACCGGCCCATTCGCTTCGCTGAGCATCTCCGGTGCAGGCTAATTCAGGCGAGTGTCTCGGGACGCACATACTCGACCACCCGCGAGCTCGCGGGCGCGGGCGCGGACCAGCGGCCCGTCGAACTCGAGCGTGGCCAGGGCGGCGGTGGGGAACTTGTGCGCCCCGTCGCCGAGCACGCCCGCGACCGTTTCGCGCGTGCGGCGAGCCGAGGAGCAGAGCACGTACTCGGGCTGGATCTCGACGGCGCGGAAGTGCTCGGCCAGCAGCGCGGCGGCCCCGCGGCCCGGCGGCGGCAGCCGGCGCTCGTGGTCGGGCACGCGCGCGTCCTCCCAGCTCGACTTGGCGTGACGGAGCAGATACAGCCGCTTGGTCGGCACCGCCGGGATTCTCGCGCGCCCGGCGGCCGCCGGGCGGCGCTGAGCCGCTCGCCGATCCCGCGCGGCGGAGCCGCGGGATCGGCGATCTGCTGCTCGCCCGCACCCGCGGCGATCTACTAGCATCGCCTGCCTTACCACCAAGGCGAGATAGCTCAGCTGGTAGAGCACACGACTGAAAATCGTGGTGTCCCGGGTTCAAGTCCCGGTCTCGCCATCACCACAGAAACCCTGGGCGTGGCCGGCTTCCGACGTCGGTGTGCGTCGGCTCGGAGGGCGTCTTTTGGTCCGGTAAGTCGCGGAAACGGAAACGGTGTTCACCGGACCAATTGAGCAGACAACAACGTTTGCCCGGCGTGCGCTTCATCGTATGTCAGCATATGTGACGGGACCACAGGGAAGCGCGTGACTGGGGAGCCGCTGGGAGCGTGATGGATCAGCGGCGATGCTGTTGGTAGCGGTGCTCGTCGATCACGAGCTCCCAGGACCCGTCCGCAGGTCGGGTCGCTCGGAAGTGCGCGAAGTCGAACGTGAGCACCGGTAGGCGCTCGCGCTCGGCGAGCGCCATCACCGTGGCGTCGACGTACCCGATGCCGAGATCTGCGAACTGGCGGTCCAGCTCCACGGCGCGCCTGAGCAGGGCGGGCGAGGAGTTGGCGACCGAGTGCTCGCCGGCAGCGACGGCCTCCAGGAACAGCCGGGCGGCATCGCAGCCGACTCGTGAGCGCAGCAGTTGATCGACCTCGACGACGACCGGCGCGGGGATGAGTAACTCGCGTCCCAGCTCAGTCACGAGACTCGCTGCGAGCGCGTGCCCGTGATCGCGACGATTTGCCGCAGCGACGATGGGGCCGGTGTCGCAGACGACCTTCAGCGCGCCGGGAGCGGTTCGCGGAGGTACCGCTCGGCCGCTTGTCCGAGATCTTCGGGCCCGTCGCCAGCCGCGACGTATCGTGGCGCGCGAGCCCCGGATTCGGCCCTGGCTCCTTGCTCGATCAACCGAGCGACCGTGGCTGAGAACGACTCCCCGGTACGTGCAGAGTCACGCGCGAGCTCCTCGATGCTCTGTGACAAGCTGATCGTTCGTCTGGCCATTCTGTCGATCCTCCGGTTGGTATGAACACAACTATCATACCAACCACTCGAGGCCGGTCGACGTCGTCCCGAAGCGTCCGTGGAGCGGCATGCGTGCTTACGCACGGGTTGCCGCTCTTGATCCGCGGCCCTCCGAAGCCGGCGGGTCATCCACGTCCGCTGCCGCAATGCCGCTGAAGGGTGGCGCCAGCGGACCGGCTGTGGGCTGGCTTGCCTAGGCATGCGCCACGTCGACAGAGGTACTCGCGCGCTCATGCTCCAGTTCGCCAAGTGCGCGTGGCACCGTGGTCGCCGGGTCCGCCGCCGGACCGGGTAGCGTAGAAAAAATCGTGACGGCGATCAGGGAGCCAACCGACATTGACCTGGCCGAGATCGAGGGAGAGATCGGCACCAGCTCGTATCGGCGGGGCGGGACTTACGCGCGCGAGAAGCGGGTGCTGTCGCTCAACTGGGACGACACCGCGTCGATGCTGAGCGGGACGGTGGTGGGCAGCGGAGCCATGTACAGCACGGCGGCCTACTTCTCGGCGGAGCCTGACGGGCTCTCGTTCGAGCTGGGCGAATGCACCTGTCCTGTCGGGTACAACTGCAAGCACGTGGCGGCGGTGGTGATCTCTGCCGCTCGCGCCGGACTCGTCGAGGCCCGCATGGCGGCCTCGACGGCAGCGCCGGTTCCGTCCTGGGAGGGACCGCTGCGGGCGCTGATTGCACCAGCACCCGCGCAGCGCTCCGGGAACGCGCTGGCGATCGAGCTGGTGATCACGCTCGCGGGCGGCGGCAGCGGTCCCGGCGCCCCACGGTTGCAGGCGCGGTTGATGCGAGAGGGCGCTCGCGGCGGCTGGGTCAATGGATCGCTGTCCTGGGGTTCACTGGAGTCGTGGCATCTTCGGGAGGGCAACTACCGCGAGGATCACCTGGCGCTGGCCCGTGAGCTTCATGCGATCCACCAAACCCGGCAGGTCCGCCGTGCCCGCTACTACTCCGGTTACGGCAACAGCGAACGCACGCTCGATTTGAGCGACTGGGAGGGCGGGCAGCTGTGGTCGCTGCTCGACGAGTCGGCCCGCTTGGGACTGCTCACCGTGCACGCGCGAGGCGAGCTGGGCGAGGTGCCTCCCTATCGGCGGGGCGAGCTCGTGCTCGACGTCACCGGCGCCGACGGGGACGCCGCACGCGTCACTCCGTCGCTGTGGATCGATGGCGACGCCGCACCGGAGACCTTCGAGCCCGTCCTGTTCCTCGGCGCCAGCGGCCACGGCCTCGTACTGGCGGAGCGCAGAGGCGACGGCATCCCGGTCGATCTGGAGCGACGGCGACTGCGACTCGTCAGGCTGGCACGGCCCACGCCGGTCTCGCTGCAGCGGTGGCTGCAGACCGGCGAGCCGCTGCCGGTGCCCGCGGGCGACCTGGACCGCTTTGCCACCGAGGTCGCACCATCGCTTCGCAACGTCGCGCCGGTCGTCTCCTCCGACGACTCGTTCACCACTCCGGAGGTGTCGGCACCACAGCTGACCCTGCGCGCCGGCCACTGCGCCGACCACATCACTCGGACCGCCTGGGAGTGGATCTACACGATCGGTGACAGCACCGTTCGGGCGCCGCTGCGGATCAACGGCGACGGCCCCGGCTTCCGCGACCCTGAGGCCGAGCGGGCGATCCTTGACACGCTTGATCTCGGCACGACGGGGCTCAGCGAGCTCGGTCTGCTGGATGTCGGCGGAAGGCCGGCTGATAGCGCCGCGCTGCTCGGCGGCTTCGACACGGTGAGGCTCGTGACCGAGGTTCTGCCGGCCCTGAGCGAGCTGCCAGAGGTGCAGGTCGAGGTCAGCGGCGAGTCGCTCGACTATCGCGACGCCGACGACTCGCTGCAGATCGGCGTTGGCACGGCCGCGGTCGCGGGCGAACACGACTGGTTCGACCTGGAGGTGACGATCACCGTCGAGGGGACCGGGCTGCCGTTCGCGGAGGTGTTCGCAGCGCTGGCCCGCGGCGAGACAAGGATGCTGCTCGAAGACGGCGCCCACTTCTCGCTGCTGGCGCCACAGCTCCAGTCGCTCCGCGAGCTGATCGAGGAGGCGCGCGCGCTCGGGGAAGGGAGCTGCTCCGGCTCGCTGCGGATCAGCCGCTACCAGGCGGGACTGTGGGAAGAGCTCGTGCAACTGGGCGTGGTGCTGGAGCAGGCCGAAGGCTGGCAGCGCCAGGTCGAGGGTCTGCGCGGCCTCCAGACGCTCACCGATCACGAGCCGCCGGCGGCGCTGACCGCGTCGCTGCGCCCCTACCAGGTCGACGGGTTCAGGTGGCTGGCGACGCTGTGGGATCTTCGGCTCGGCGGCATCCTGGCCGACGACATGGGCCTCGGCAAGACGCTGCAGACGCTGGCGCTGATTTGCCATGCCCGCGCGCACGGCACAACCGACCCGTTCCTGGTCGTGGCACCGACCAGCGTCGTGTCCGGCTGGATCACCGAGGCGGACCGGTTCGCGCCCGAGCTCGTGGCCCGGCCGCTGACCGACACCCTGGGCCGGAGTGGGTGCTCGCTGCAGGAGGTCGCCGCGGACGCCGACCTGATCGTCACCACCTACACGCTGCTGCGGCTTGACGCGGACCATTACGGCAGCGTCCCGTGGGCCGGGGTGATCCTGGACGAGGCCCAGTTCGTCAAGAACCACAACGGCAAGACCCACGCCGCGGTCCGTCGCCTGGACGCACCGGTCAAGCTCGCGATCACCGGCACGCCGATGGAGAACAACCTGACCGAGCTGTGGGCCCTGCTGTCGATCACGGCGCCCGGGCTGTTTCCGGATCCGAAGGCGTTCAGCGATCAATACGCGCGCCCGATCGAGCGCGGCGGCGACAGGCAGCGGCTCGCACGGCTCAGACGGCGGATCCGGCCGCTTGTCAAGCGGCGGACCAAGGAGCTGGTCGCGGCGGACCTGCCCGCCAAGCAGGAGCAGACCCTGGCGGTGACGCTGCACGCACGCCACCGCAAGCTCTACGACACCAATCTCCAGCGTGAGCGCCAGCGAATCCTGGGGCTGCTCGACGACTTTGACCGCAACCGCTTCACAGTGCTGACCGCGATTACGCGCCTGCGCCAGCTGAGCCTGCACCCGGGGCTGGTCGACGACCAGCACCTGTCGATTCCCTCGGCGAAGCTGGACGCGCTGACCGAGCATCTGACCGACGTGATCGACGGGGGTCACCGGGCGCTCGTGTTCAGCCAGTTCACCCGCTTCCTCAGCCTCGTGCGCGAGCGTCTGGATCACGAGAGCATCGGCTACTGCTACCTGGACGGACGGACCCGGCGGCGCGACCGAGTGTTGCGCCAGTTCAAGGAGGGCGACAAGCCGGTGTTCCTGATCAGCCTGAAGGCAGGCGGCTTGGGTCTGAACCTGACCGAGGCTGACTACTGCTTCCTTCTGGACCCGTGGTGGAACCCGGCGACCGAGGCACAAGCGATCGACCGGACCCATCGAATCGGGCAGACCCGGCCGGTCATGGTCTACCGGCTGGTCGCCGAGGACACGATCGAGCAGAAGGTCGTGGCGCTGGCGCGACGCAAGGCGCAGCTGTTCCAGAGCGTGATCGACGACGGCGACCTGTTCGCGGGAGGGATCGACGCCGAGGACATTCGTGGGCTGCTCAGCTAACTCGATCGACCGATCGCGAACTCTTCCAACCGTCATCTGCCGCCAGGGCGACCGTCACCTGATGCTGTAAGCCGAGCCGGGTGATGACGGGCTCGGTCCTCGGACCCTGCTCTCGGCTTGGGCCGAAACGGTCGACGTACCGGCGAACGACCGACCACGATGAATCATCCGGAGCCATTTCCATGACGCACGCCGCAGCGGTCGTGCCACATCTCCCAGGCGTTCTGCGCGCGCTCGAACCGACGCTCAACCACTACGGGTACCTCGCGGTCGCCGGCCTGGTCCTGATCGAGGATTTCGGAGTGCCGGTACCGGGCGAGACGGTGCTCATCCTCGGAGCCGTCTATGCCGGCACCGGTCGCCTGTCGATCTTCCTCGTCGTCCTGCTCGGCTTCGTCGGGGCCGTCATCGGCGACAACATCGGTTTTGCCATCGGCCACTTCGGCGGGCGCCGGCTCGTCGAGAAGTACGGCCGGTACATCTTCCTCACCCCCGAGCGTCTGGACAAGGCGACCGGCTTCTTCGAGCGCCACGGCGGCAAGGTCGTGACGATCGCCCGTTTCGTCGAGGGACTCCGGCAAGCCAACGGAATCATCGCTGGTCTGACGGGCATGCACTGGGCGAGATTCCTGGCTTTCAACGCGCTAGGGGCCGCTCTATGGGTCGGGGTCTGGAGCGCTGTCGGCTACTTCTCCGGCGACCACATCACGTCGATCTACAACACCGCGAGCCGGTATTCCACCTACCTCGCCATCGCCGTCGGTGTCCTCATCGTCGCATTCATCGGGCGCAGGCTGATAAACCGTCGCCGAGCGCGGAGGGCCGCGAACCCGCAGCCGTGAAAGCTCCGTCGGCGGCCAGGCGCTCGCCGGCCGGCGAGCGTGGCACGCTGGAGGCGATGAGTCGCGAGCAGCGCTATCCGCTGGGAGCGGCGATCACGCCGGCCGAGCTCGACGTCGACCCGCATCCCGCGCTGGCCCGCCTGCGCGAGCGCGAGCCGGTGTCGTGGCTGCCGTGCCTGGAGGGGTGGCTGGTCACCCGTCACGACCTGGCCCTGGCGGCGATGCGCGACGCGGTCAGCTTCACCGTCGATGACCCGCGGTTCTCGACCGCCCAGGTGATCGGGCCGAGCATGCTCAGCCTCGACGGCTCAGAGCACGCCCGCCACCGGGCGCCGTTCGTGGCGCAGTTCCGGCCCGGTGCGGTCGCCGAGCGATTCGCCGCGGACACCCGGTCGCACGCCGCGCGGCTGCTCGAGGCGCTGCGCCCGGAAAAACGCGCGGAGCTGCGCCGGGAGTTCGCCGGGCCGATCGCGGCGGCGACGATCGCGCGCGGTGTCGGACTGGCCGAGGCCGACGTGGAGGGGCTGCTGCGCGCCTACGACGCGATCGTCGCCTCGGTCGACCGGATCACCGCCGGCGGTGGACCGACGGAGGCGGGCACGGCGGCCGCCGCGGCCCTCCGAGCCCGCCTCGAGCCGGCGATCGAGGGCGGTCCCTCGCTGCTGGCCGCCGCCGCCCGCCCGGATCGCGCCGAGAGTCTCAGCCACGATCAGATCGCGTCCAACGCCGCCGTGCTGCTATTCGGCGGCATCGAGACGACCGAGGGGATGATCGCCAACGCGGCGCTCCAGCTGCTGCGGCATCCCGCGGCGCTGAGCGCGGCCCGCGCCGACCCGAGCGACCTGCAACGGGCGATCGACGAGTCGCTGCGGCTCGAGCCGGCGGCCGCGGTGATCGACCGCTACGCCACCGCCGACACGATCCTCGGCGGGGCGTCGATCGCCCGCGGCGAGCTGGTCCGGATCTCCCTGGCCGGCGCCAACCGCGACCCGGCCGTGTTCGCCGGGCCCGACCGGTTCGATCCTCAGCGGACCAACCTGCGCCGTCACCTGGCCTTCGCCCAGGGCCCGCACGTGTGCGTCGGCGTGCACCTGGCGCGGCTCGAGACGCGGACGGCGCTGACCACGCTGATCGAGACGCTGCCGAGCCTCCGCCTCGACCCGGACCGGCCCCCCGCCGTCCGCGGGCTCGTGTTCCGCAAGCCGCGGCGCCTCGACGTGCGCTGGGACTGAACCGCGGCGCGCTACCTTGAAGCGGTCAGCCCATCGGCAACAGGAGGCGCCGTGGAAGTCGAGATCTGGTCGGACATCGCCTGCCCGTGGTGCTACATCGGCAAGCGCCGATTCGAGGCGGCGCTCGCCGACTTCGAGCACCGCGACGAGGTCGCCGTGCGCTGGCGCAGCTTCGAGCTCGACCTTGACGCCCCGGCCGAGCGGACCGGCGACCGCGCCGAGCGGCTGGCGGCAAAGTACGGGATGACCGTCGAGCAGGCCCGTGAGAGCGAGGCGCGGCTGGTCGCCGTGGCGGCCGCCGAGGGCCTCACCTTCCGCTTCGACATCGCCCGCAGCGGCTCGACCCACGATGCGCACCGGATCGTCCACCTGGCCCAGGAGCGGGGGGTCGGCGACGCCGTCAAGGAGGGGCTGCTGCGCGCGTACCTCGAGCAGGGCCGGCTTGCCTCGGACCCCGAGACGCTCGTCGCGGTGGCCGGCGAGGCCGGCGTGGCTGAGGCCGACGTGCGCGCCGCGCTGGCTGACGACGGGCTGCTGAGAGCGGTGCGGGACGATCAGCGCGCCGCGGTCGCGCTGGGGATTCGCGCCGTCCCGACGTTCCTGATCGATCGTGCCGTCGGCGTGTCAGGAGCGCAGGATCCGGCGGTGCTGCTGGAGCTCCTGCGGCGCGGCTGGGAGGCCCGCTCCGAGGCGCTTCAGCACGTCGGGGCCACCGAGCCCTGAGGCGCGGCCGATGACCCGGACCTGACAGCGCTCGGGCAGCACGAGCGTCGCCGGCACAGGCTCTCGGCGCCGATCGCGGCCGGCTCGAGGTGCCCGACGAACCGGCCCATCGTCACGAACCCGGCCGAGCGGCCGCGCCAGCTTGGCGATCTCCGCCCGGTTCTCCAGCGCCTCGCTCATGGCGATGCCACCAGCTTGCGGATCGGCCGCGGAGCAGCCGCGGCACGTAGCGGAAGGTCTGGTCGCCGGCCGCCGCGAGCTCGGTGGCCTGGCGGCGGCGGGCGGCGTGCACGCGTATTGGGGAATGATTAGGCTCGGGCGACGGAATTCGCCTTCGCACGCCGGGTGGGAATACGCTGCGCCGATAAGCAACCTCTAGGAGGAGGCAAGTTTTGAGGAGAAGCACACGAACGGCGCTCGTCGCCCTGCTGTCGCTGCTTGCCGTCGTCGCCCTGAGCGCGTGCGGCAGCTCGTCGAGCTCATCGACGAAATCCGGGGCCAAGAACCCGAGCACCAGCCCCGGCACCTCGACGTCGAGCTCGTCCAAGGGCGGCTCGATCAACCTGGCCATCGGTACCGCCCCGGACTCGCTGGACCCGGGCTTTGGCTACACCACCCAGGCCGCCGAGGCGGACTGGCTCGCGTACACCGGCCTGACCACATACGCCCACCAGAACGGCACCACGGGCGGACAGGTGATCCCCGGCCTCGCGACCGCGCTGCCGACGGTGTCCGACGGCGGCAAGACCTACACGGTCACGCTGCGCAAAGGGCTCGTGTTCTCGAACGGCCAGCCGGTCAAGGCCAGCGACTTCCCGTACTCGATCGAGCGTTCGATCAAGATCCCGTGGGGCGGCGCCGGCCAGTTCTACGCGGGCACGATCGCCGGTGCGCTCGCGTACGAGAAGGGCAAGGCCAAGACGATCTCCGGGATCACCACGGACGACGCCACCGGCAAGATCACGATCCACCTGACCGCGCCCTACGGCGCGTTCGACAACGTGCTGGCGTTCCCGTCTTCGGGCATCGTGCCGTCGGGGACCCCGATGAAGAACCTACCGAACGACCCGCCCCCCGGCGTCGGCCCGTACAAGATCTCCAACATCGTCCCCAACAGCTCGTACTCCGCGGTGCTGAACCCGGAGTGGGCGAAGATGGCGATCCCCGGCATTCCCGCCGGCCACGTCGACGTCAACGTGAAGATCAACTCCAACGTCCAGGCCAACGCGCTGGCCGTGCTCAACGGCTCGGCCGACGTGTTCGACTGGGCGGACACGATCCCCGGCAGCGTGCTGCCGCAGATCGCCTCCCAGGCCGCCGGCCGGTACTCGAAGAAGGTCATGAACGCGACCTACTACGTGTTCCTCAACACCAAGAGCAAGCCGTTCTCGAGCCAGCTCGCCCGTGAGGCGGTGGTGGCGGGCCTCAGCCAGACGGCGATGAGCCGGATCGGCTCGGGCACGCTGCTCCCCGGGTGCTACTTCCTGCCACCGGGCATCACCGGGCATCCGTCGGGCACCTGCCCGTACGGGACCCCCGGCGCGGGCGACCTCGCCAAGGCCAAGGCGCTGGTCAAGCAGTCCGGGATGGCCGGCACGCCGGTGACGGTGTGGTCGGAGACCCGGACCCCGCGCCAGCAGTGGATGACCTACTACACGCAGTTCCTGAACCAGATCGGTTTCAAGGCGACGCAGAAGGTGATCGCTGACGCGACCTACTTCTCGACCATCGGGAACCTGAAGCTGAATCCCCAGACCGGCTTCGCCGACTGGAACCAGGATTTCCCGAACCCGATCGACTTCTACCTGCTGCTGCAGGGGACGGCGATCCAGCAGAACAACAACCAGAACTTCGGGCAGGTCAACGACCCGCACATCAACAAGTTGTCGGCCCAGCTCGGACAGACGCCGACCAGCCAGCTCGGCTCGATCGCCTCGAAGTGGCAGGCGCTCGATGCCTACGTGGCCAAGAAGGCCTACGTGGGAGTGTTCGGCTACCAGACGTTCCCGGCGTTCACCTCCAACCGCATCAACCTGTCCTCGGCGGTGTTCCACCCGCTGTATGGATGGGATTGGAGCTCGTTCGAGCTGAAGTAAGTTGTTGACGTGGGCCGGGGCGGGGTACGTCCCGGCCCACGTTTCTTCGCTATGGCGACCAGATCAGCAACCGGCACCGAATTCTCCGGCGGGCTCCCTGAAGAGCTGCTGCACGAGGGCGAGGACCTCGGCCCCGGCGTCGGTCCCTACGCGCTCGCCTGGCGGCGCCTCAAGCGCAACCGCGTGGCGCTGTTCTTCGGGGCGGTGTTCTTGCTGATCGTCGTGCTGTGCCTGCTGGCGCCCGTGTACTCGCACGACGTCGCGCACATCAGCCCCGACTTCGGGAACCCGGCCGGCACGCTCCCCGGGCACCCGAACGAGTTCATCCTCGGCCCGACCGGGATCCCGATCGGCCCCACCTGGAATTTTCAGCAGTACTTCCTCGGCGCCGACGCCAACGGGCGCGACGTCGCCGTGCGACTCCTCTACGGTGGGCGCAACTCACTCGAGATCGGCGCGCTGGCGACCGTGATCACGATGGTCATCGGCGTCCTCGTCGGGATCGTCGCCGGCTACTTCCGCGGCGTCACAGACCGGGTGCTGAACAGCGTGCTCGACGTGATCTGGGCGTTTCCGGCCGTGCTGCTCGGCGTCACCCTCGGCACCGTGCTGGCCACCGGCGGCATCCTGTTCCTGAAGGGGACCAACCTGTTCGTCCCCGCAACCGTGATCGGCTTCGTCTACATCCCCTACGTGGCCAAGCCGGTGCGCGGCCAGGTCCTCAGCCTGCGCGAGCGCGAGTTCGTCGACGCCGCACGCCAGCAGGGTTTGAGCGACGTGAGGATCATGGTCAGCGAGATCCTCCCCAACCTGTCGAGCACGATCATCGTGTTCCTCCCGCTGATCCTCGCCAACGCGATCCTGCTCGAAGCCGGCCTCACCTACCTCGGCGCCGGCGTGCAGCCGCCCAACGCCAGCTGGGGCACGATGATCTCCGACGGCGTCAACGCGCTGCCGGCGGCCTTCCATAACGTGCTCGTCCCAGGGATCATGCTGGTGCTGGCGGTGCTGTCGATCAACGTCTTCGGCGACGGGCTGCGCGACGCGCTCGACCCGCGGGCCAAGGTCCGGGTGGCCCGATGAGCGCCCACGTCGGGAGCTGACGCCGTGGCCCGCTTCGCCGTGCGCCGACTGCTCTCGATGGTGCTGGTGATGTTCGTGATCTCGGTGGTCACCTTCCTGCTGTTCGAGGCAATCCCCAACGGCGACCCCGCGCAGCGGCTGGCCGGCCGCCACGCCACGCCCGACGAGATCCAGCAGATCCGCCACGAGTACGGGTTCGACAAGCCCCTGTATGTCCAGTACGCGCGGACGATGAAGAACATCTTCACCGGGCAGGCGGTGTCGATCACCCAGGGCTTCAACGTGCTCGACGAGGTCCGCACCGGGCTCCCGGCGACGCTGTCGCTGGCCCTCGGCGCCGGTGTGATCTGGCTGTTGTCCTCGGTCGCGATCGGAACCCTGGCGGCGATCAAGGCTGGCCGCTACGTCGACCGATTACTCACCGTGCTGGCGATGATCGGCGTCTCGTTCCCGCCATTCTTCCTCGGTGCCGTGCTGCTCTACTACCTCGGCTACAAGGCGAGCATCTTCCCGCTCAGCGGGTACGTCAAGTTCACCGACTCGCCGTGGGGGTGGTTCAAGCATCTGGTGATGCCGTGGGTGACGCTGTCGGTGCTGTTCATCGGCTTCTACTCGCGGGTGCTGCGCTCGACGATCCTCGACACGATCAACGAGGACTACGTGCGCACCGCCAGGGCCAAGGGGCTGTCCGGGCGCCGGGTGCTGATCCGCCACATCCTCCGCAACAGCCTGATCCCGATCATCTCGCTGTTCGGGCTCGACCTTGCCCAGGTGATCGGCGGCGGTGCGATCATCACCGAGTCGGTGTTCGGCCTGCACGGCGTCGGCCAGCTCGCCCGCGACTCGATCGGCAACCTCGACCTCGTGCCGCTGCTGGTGATCGTGCTGCTGACCGCCTTCGCGGTGGTGTTCATCGCCGCGCTGACCGACATCATCTACGCCTTCCTCGACCCGCGGATCCGGCTCGGCTGATGGCCTCCGGGCCGGCGCGCGATACGGCGGCGGCGCCGCTGCTGGACGTCTCGGACCTGCAGGTGTCCTTCACCACCGAGGACGGCACGGTGCGCGCCGTCGACGGCGTCTCGTTCGCCGTCCGGCGCGGCGAGGTGGTGGCGATCGTCGGCGAGTCAGGGTCCGGCAAGTCGGTCTCGGCGATGACGCTGATGGGCCTGACCCGGGGACCCAACGCGACGATCGAGGGCAGCGCGCGGCTCGACGGCGTCGAGCTCCTGTCCGCCCGGGAGTCCGAGCTGCAGCGGATCCGCGGCGGCGACATCGCGATGATCTTCCAGGACCCGATGAGCTCACTGAACCCCGTGTACCGGGTCGGCGCCCAGATCGTCGAGCAGATCCGCGCGCACGACGCGCAGATCTCCAAGGCGGCCGCGCTCGACCGCGCGGTGGAGATGATGGAGCGCGTGGGCATCCCCCGGGCCCGGGACCGGCTGCGCTCCTATCCGCACGAGTTCTCCGGCGGGATGCGCCAGCGGGTGATGATCGCGATGGCGCTGTCGTGCGCGCCGAAGCTGCTGATCGCCGACGAGCCGACCACCGCCCTCGACGTCACGATCCAGGCCCAGATCCTTGATGAGCTGCGCAAGCTGCGTCAGGAGACCGACGCCGGGATCATCCTCGTCACCCACGACCTCGGCGTGGTCGCCGACGTCGCCGACCGGGTCGTGGTCATGTACGCGGGGCGCGTCGTCGAGCAGGGCACGCTCGACGAGCTGTTCTACGACCCCCAGCACCCGTACACGTGGGGCCTGCTCGGATCGATCACCCGCGTCGACCGCGACCGCGGGCAGCGGCTGCCGGCGATCGCCGGCCTGCCGCCGTCGCTGCTGAAGCCGCCGAAGGGCTGCTACTTCCGCCCCCGCTGCCCGCATGCGTTCGAGCGCTGCACCGAGACGCCGGAGCTGGTCGCCCGCGTCCCCGAGCGCCCCGACCAGCTCGACCGCTGCTGGCTCACCCCCGAGCAGAAGCGCGACAAGCGGATGGTCGGCGATCTGATCGGGCTCGCGCCCAAGGAGGCGGCGACGCCGTGAGTGAGGCATCGGTGCCCCCCGAGAGTTCGGGCCAGCGAATTCCCGCCAAGGCCGAAGGCCCCCTGCTCGAGGTCGAGCACCTGCAGGTGCTGTTTCCGATCAAGGCGGGGATCATCATTGACCGCCAGATCGGCCACGTGCACGCCGTCGACGACGTGTCGTTCGCGCTCGGCGAGGGCGAGACGCTGGGGATCGTCGGCGAGTCGGGCTGTGGCAAGACGACGCTGATCCGCACGTTGGTGCGGCTGATCGACTCGACGGCGGGGACGATCCGCTACCGCCAACGGGAGATCACCAGGGCCGGCCGCCGCGAGCTCCAGCCGATCCGCCGCGAGATGCAGATGGTCTTCCAGGACCCGCAGGCGTCTCTCAACCCGCGCAAGCGCGTGGCCCAGATTCTCGCCACCCCGTTGCGGTTGCGGGGCGTGGCCAAAGAGCGCGTCGACGCCGAGGCCCGGGAGCTGATGGAGCGCGTCGGCCTCGCCCCCGAGCACCTCGCCCGCTTCCCCCACGAGTTCTCGGGCGGTCAGCGCCAGCGCATCGGGATCGCCCGCGCGCTCGCCGTCGACCCGAAGCTGATCCTGCTCGACGAGCCCGTCTCGGCGCTCGACGTGTCGGTCCAGGCACAGGTCATCAATCTGCTCGACGAGCTCCAGGACGACTTCGGTCTCAGCTACATCTTCGTCGCCCACGATCTCTCGGTCGTGCGCCACGTATCGGACCGGATCGCCGTCATGTACCTCGGCAAGGTGATGGAGCTTTCGCCCGCCGAGGAGCTCTACGACAAGCCGATCCACCCCTACACCGAGGCGCTGCTCGACGCGATCCCGATCCCCGACCCCAACGAGAACCGCGCCCGCGAGCGGCCGCTGGTCTCCGGGGAGCCGCCGAACCCGATCGCGCCGCCGCCCGGCTGCCGCTTCCACACTCGGTGCCCCCACGCCACCGACGTGTGCCGCACGGTCGAGCCGCCGCTGACCGAGTTCGCCGGCGGGCACCTGGCGGCCTGTCACCATCCCCGGCACGTGACCGCCGAGGAGCTGGCGGCGGCGACGCGCTCGGCGCACAGTCCGCACACGGCCGGCGAGGAGATCCCGGCCGCCGCGGCGTAGGGCCGCAGGCGCCAGGTAAGGGGTCCTCGCGCGCGTGTAAGGGGTCGGGACGCGGAATCGGCTCCGTTCTGCCGATGTGCGCGGGCGGCGCTTAGTCGAGTCTGCACCCAAGTGGATCAGACCGACTGGAGCGAACCATGCACCCCTCCCTCACCCGCGCCCTCGCCGCAGCCCGCGTCGAGGACGCCCACCGCGAAGCGCGCCGGCGCCGCGCCGTGGCCCAGCTCACCGCCGCCGAGCCCGGCCGCCGCTCGATCCGGCTCCGCGTCCGGCGATACTTCGGCGATGCGGGCGAGGCTCACCAGCAGCCATCTCGTCGGCCGCGTCGGCGAGCTCGCAGAGCTCGAGCTCGCCTGTCGTGAGGCCGACGCGCAACGCCCGGTGCTGGTGCTGCTGCGCGGTGAGTCCGGGGTCGGCAAGACCCGGCTGCTGAGCGAGCTCGAGCAGCGGCTGGCGGCGCTAGGAGAGCCGCCGCTGGTGCTCCGCGGCGAGGCCGTCGAGCACGGCGAGACCGAGCTACCCTACAGCGCGCTGCTGGGAGCGCTGCGCCCACTCGTCCGCACCCGCCATCCCGCGCTCGCCGGCCTCAGCCGCGGCAGCCGCACGGCGCTGAGGGCGCTGCTCCCGGCGCTCGACGACGGCGACCGCGCCGCCGAGCCGGACGACGGCGCCGGTCAGCTGCGTCTGTTCGAGGCGCTGCTGGAGCTGTTTGCCGCGCTCGGCGAGTCGCAGACGCTGGTCCTGTGCCTGGAGGACGTGCACTGGGCCGATCGCTCGACGCGGACCTTCATCGCGTTTCTGGCCCGGAGCCTGCGGCGGGAGCGGATCGTGCTGCTGGTCAGCTTCCGCTCCGACGAGCTCCACCGCCGCCATCCTCTGCGGCCGCTGATCGCCGAGCTCGAGCGGCTCGAGCGCGCGCGCCGGATCGAGCTGGCGCCGTTCGATCGGGGTGAGCTGGCCGAGGCGCTCGGCGACATCCTCGGCGAAGCGCCGGCGCCCGACCTGGTCGAGCGGCTGCTGGCGCGCAGCGAGGGCAACCCGCTGTACATCGAGGAGCTGCTGGCCGCCGGCCTCGACGGCCGCGGCGCCCCGCCCCAGAGCCTCCGCGACGCGTTCATGCTGCGGATCGAGCGGCTGTCGGCCGACGCCCAGCGCGCCGCGCGGGCGATCGCCGTCGGGCGCGCGCTGAGCGAGCCGCTGATCGCCGCGCTGACCGGGATCGAGCCGGCGCCGCTGGCGGTGGCGCTGCGCGAGGCGCTGGCCGAGCGCGTCCTCCAGGGCAACGACGACGGCCGCTTCTGCTTCCGCCACGAGCTGCTGCGCGAGGCGCACTACGACGACCTGCTGCCCGGCGAGCGCTCGGCGCTGCACCTGGCGCTGGCGCGGGCGCTCGACGCCGGCGATCGGCCGGTCGGCGTCGGCGGGCTCGATCGCGCCGCCGCGATCGCCCGCCACTACGAGGCGGCCGGCGAGCAGCCGGCGGCGCTGCGCGCGGCGGTGACGGCGGCGCTCGCCGCGCGGCGGGTCCACGCCTATGGCGAGGCGGCCGATCTCGCCGAGCGGGCGCTCGAGCTGTGGCCGCGGGTGCTGGGGGAGGCGGACGGCGGCGGGGCGGACGGCGGCGGGGCGGACGGCGGCGGGGCGGACGGCGGCGCCGCCGGCGGCGCCCGGGCGGGCGCGAGCGCCGGGGCGGTGCTCGAGGTGCCCGGCGGCGAGCGGCTCGACCACGTCGACCTGGTCGTGCTGGCGGCGCGCGCGCAGGCGATCGGCGGCGACCGCGGGCGGGCCGAGCTGCTGCTCCGGAGCGCGCTGGAGGAGCTCGACGCCGACGCCGACCCGCACCGCTACGCGACGGTCCTCGCCCGCCTGGCGCGGATGCAGTGGTCGCTCAACCGCGGCGCGGAGGGGGTCGAGACGGCCCAGCGCGCGCTGGCGCTGATCGGCGACGACGAGGCCGACCGCGACCGGGCCTCGCTGCTCGGCTGGCTGGCCCGCACGCGGGCCCTGCGGGGGCGCTTCCGCGACGCGATCGAGGACGGCGAGCGCGCGCTGGCGGCGGCGATTCGCTCCGGCGACAGCTACGCCGAGGGCGAGGTCCTGAACACGCTGGGGATGGTGCGGATGGCGCTCGGTCAGGTCGAGGAGGGCGCCGCCCAGCTGCGCCGCGCCCAGGCGATCGCGCGGGACAACGACGACATCGACGGTCTCGGCTACGCCTACGCGAACCTCGCCGACCTGCTGCTGCTCCGCGGACGCACCGGCGAGGCACTGCGGACGGCGCGCGAGGGGCTGGCGGCGATCCCGCGGAGGCTGGGCCGCAGCCGCGACTGGATGGTGCTGACGGTGTCCGAGATGGCGCTCGAGGCCGGCGATTTCGAGATGGCGCGGGCTCACCTCGGGCCGCCGCCGGAGCAGACGCTCGGACTCGTGCTGATCTTCCGCCAGCTCCGCGAGGCCGACCTGGCGCTGGCCGAGGGCGAGGAGGATCGCGCGGCGGCGGCGCTGGCCGAGATCGCGCCCCAGGTGGCCGGCTCGACCGAGCCGCAGTGGATCGGGATGCTCGGCTCGATGCTGGGAGAGCTCCACCGTCGCCGCCGCGACCTCGAGGCGGCGCGGGCGGCCGTCGCAGCGGCGCTCGACCGGCTCGAGGTGTGCACTGACGACGTGATGCGGATCGCCCGCGTCAGCGCGGTCGGGGCGCGAATCGAGGCCGACTTCGCCCAGCGGGGCCGTGATCTACGCGAGCCGGCGCTGACCCGGGAAGCGCTTGCGCGGGCGCGGATCCACGTCGACCGCCTCGAGGCGGCGGCGCAGGACGGTGGCCCGGTGGAGGCGGCCTGGAGCCTGTCCGGCGCCGCCGAGCTGGCCCGCGCCCGGGACCGCGACGACCCGGCGCGGTGGGAGCGCGCCGCGGAGGCGTGGGAGGCGATCGAGCGGCCCTACCACGCCGCGGTGGCGCGCGCGCGGGCCGCCGAGGCGTACGTGCGCCGTGGCGAGCGGGCGGCGGCGGCGTCCGCCGCGCACGCCGCGTTGGTCGCCGCCGAGCGGCTCGGCTCCGCCTGGCTGGCCCGTGAGCTGCGCGGGCTGGGCGAGCGGGCGCGGCTCGGTCCGACGCCCTGGCCCGCGCCGGCGGCGGGGGCCGCGGGGGTCGCCGGGGCGGCGGGGGCCGCGGGGGCGGCGGGGGGCGCGCGGGCCGCGGGGGGCGGGGCGCGGGGCGCGGCGGACCCGGGCGCGCCCGCGCCGCCCGCTGACCCGTTCGGGCTGACCCCCCGCGAGCGCCAGGTGCTGGCGTTGGTCGCCGAGGGGGCGACCAACAAGCAGATCGGCGCGGCGCTGTTCATGGCCGAGAAGACGGCCAGCGTGCACGTGTCGCGGATCCTGGCCAAGCTCGGGGTCCACAGCCGCACCCAGGCCGCCGCGCTCGCCCATCGCGTCGGCCTGGGCTGAGCGGCGGCCCGAGCGGCCCGGGCGGTCCGGGCGGTCCGGGCGGCCGGGAGCGGCAGCGCGGCCGGGAGCCGGGGCCTACGCCGCCTGGCGCTCGAGCCGCGGCGCGGGCTCCTCGGCGAGGACGAACGCCGGCGCCGTGGCCGCCGGCGCCGGGTCCGTCACTGCGCGCGGCCGTAGCACGGCGAGCGCGGTGGCGATCGCCGCCAGCACGCTGAGCGCGCCGACCGCGAAGGCCAGGTGGTAGCCGCCGACCAGCGAGACGGCCAGCGGGTGATGCGCCGCCTGCAGCGCCGCCGCTCGATTGGTGGCGATCGTCCCGAGCACGGCCAGGCCGAGCGCGCCCGCGACCTGCTGGGAGACGTTGGTGATCCCCGAGGCGAGCCCGGCGTCGCTCGCCGGCACGTCGGCCATCGCGATCGATAGCAGCGGCATGAAGCCGCTGCCGATCCCCAGGCCGATGGCGAAGAAGGCGAAGAACACCGTGGGGAAGAAGGCGGTGTGGACGCCGACGGTGGCGAGCAGCGAGAGGCCGACGATCACCGTCGACATCCCCAGCACGAGCACGCGCATCGGCCCGAGCCGGGCCACCAGCCGGGCGGTCACCCCGAGGGACAGGATGCCCACCGTCACCGTCCAGGGCAGGAACGCCAGCCCGGTCTGCAGTGCCCCGTAGTGGAGCACGTGCTCCAGGTACAGCGTGCCGAGGAAGAACGTCGAGTACATGCCGGTGACGAGGAAGCCACGGGCCACGCTGGCGCCGATCAGGCCGCGCAGGCGGAGGATCCTCAGCGGCATGATCGGCTCCGCGACGCGCGCCTCGAGCGCCAGGAAGGCGGCCATCAGCACCGCGGCCAGCGCGCCGAAGCCGAGCACCGGGGCCGAGGTCCAGCCGTGCCCGTCGGCCTGGACGATCGCGTACACGGCGGTCATCAGCGAGACCGTGACGAGCAGCGAGCCGAGCCAGTCGACGTGCCGGCCGAGGCCGGAGCCGGCGTCGGCCGGGAGCAGCGCGCGGCCGAGGACGATCGTGGCGATCCCGATCGGCAGGTTGACGAAGAAGATCCAGTGCCAGCTCAGCGCCTGGGTCAGTGCCCCACCGGCCAGCAGCCCGAGCGAGCCGCCGGCCACGGCGACGAACACGTACGCGCTCATCGCGCGGGCCCGCTCGCGGGGCTCGGGGAACTCGGTGACGATGATCGCCAGGATCACCGAGGCCTGGATCGCCGCGCCGACGCCCTGGACGAAGCGGGCGCCGATCAGGACCGCCTGATCGGGGGCGAGCCCGCACGCCGCCGAGGCGACCGTGAACACGACCAGCCCGGCGAGGAACATCCGCCGGCGGCCGAGCAGGTCGCCGAGCCGGCCGGCCAGCAGCAGGAAGCTGCCGAAGGTGACGAGGAAGGCGTTGACCACCCAGGTCAGGCTGGCCTGGGTGAAGTGGAGGTCGTGTTGGATCGAGGGCAGCGCGACGTTCACGATCGTCGTGTCGAGCACGATCATCAACTGGGCGATGCAGACGACGACGAGCGACAGCCAGCGGCGGTCGTCGGTCGCGGGGGACGGGGAGGACGGAGACTGCGGAGATGCGAGTTTCATCTGGCTTCCGGTCGTTTGTCGTTGGCGCTGGTGGTAAACTGGAGCCCGCCTCCGGAACTAAGTGGAGGGTACCTCCGAAAACTATACGGAGGCTACCTCCGTTTTGTCAAGCCGCTCGCCATGGGCAACACCGACACGACCGCGATCCCGTTCCCCGCCCGTCCCAAGCGGGCCGACGCGCGGCGCAACTACGAGACGGTGCTCGCCGCCGCCCGCGAGGCCTTCGCTGCGGGCGGCGCCGCCACCTCGCTGGAGGAGATCGCGCGCCGGGCCGGCGTCGGCATCGGCACCCTGTACCGCCACTTCCCAAGCCGCCAGGCGCTGCTCGAGGCCGTCTACGTCGGCGAGCTCGAGCAGCTCTGCGCGTCGGCGGCCGAGCTCGACGCGGCCGATCCGTGGGACGCGCTTGTCGGCTGGCTTCACCGGTTCGTCGGCTACATGGCGACCAAGCAGGCGCTGGCCCAGGAGCTGCTCGACTACATCGACCGCGACGCCCCGCTGTTCCAGGCCTGCCGGGGCGCGCTGTACGCGGCCGGAGAGCCGCTGCTGGCGCGGGCGCAGGCGGCGGGGGCGGTGCGCGAGGACACCAACCTGGCGGAGATCATCCAGATGGTCGGCGGGATCGCCAAGATCCCCGCCACTACGAGCCCGCCCGCCCAGGTCGAGCACATCCTCGACATCGCGCTCGACGGGCTTCGGTACCGGGGTTAGGACGACCCCGGCGGGTAGGCTGCGCGGCATGGGCCGGCTGCGTCTACCTGCCGAGTGGGAGCCGCACGAGCGGACGTTGATGGGCTGGCCCTGCCGCGAGTCGCTGTGGGGCGAGACACTGCCGAACGCGCGCGAGGACTATGCCGCGGTGGCCAACGCGATCGCCGCGTTCGAGCCCGTGACGATGATCGCCAACCCGGGGCGCGACGCCGCCGACGCCCGCGCGGCGTGCAGCCTCGGGGTCGAGATCGTCGAGATGCCGCTCGACGACTCGTGGCTGCGCGACTGCGGGCCGATCTACGTCTACGACGACGCCCAGCGCCGCGCCCTGAGCTTCCGCTTCAACGCCTGGGGGGAGAGGTTCCCGCCGTGGGACCGCGACGCGGCCGTCGGCGGGCTGATCGCCGAGCGCCTCGAGGACCCGGTGACCACGGTCGACCTCGTGCTCGAGGGCGGCTCGATCCTCAGCGACGGCGGCGGCACGCTGCTGACCACCGAGCAGTGCCTGCTCAACCCGAACCGCAACCCGGCGCTCGACCGCGACGAGATCGCCCGCCGCCTGACCGACACGTTCGGGCTGCAGCGGATCGTGTGGCTGGGCGAAGGGCTGATCGAGGACCGCGACACCGACGGACACGTCGACCTGATCGCGGCCTTCACCCGCCCCGGTCAGGTCCTCCTCCAGACCGTGCCGGACGACAATCCGAACTCCGAGCGCCTGCTCGAGAACCGAGCCCGGCTGCGGGACGCCGGGATCGCGGTGATCGAGCTTCCGCACCTGCCCTACGTCGAGGTGGCGGGGCAGACCGTCGCCGCCGGCTACCTCAACCTGTACCTGTGCCAGGACGCGGTGATCGTGCCCGTCACCGGCGCCGACACCGACCCCGCCGCGCTCGCGATCATCGCCGGCGCGTACCCGGAGCGCGAGGTCGTGTCCGTGCCCGGCGTGACGCTCGCGTTCGGCGGCGGCGGTCCGCACTGCATCACCCAGCAGGTCCCGGTGCGGCACGAGCCGCCGGCGGCCAGATCCGGGGGCGGCGCAGCGGGCCGGGCCTCGGGCGAGCTGATTACCGCCTACGAGCTGCCGGAGTCGCCGGCGCGGACGCGCCCGCCGTCCCGCCCGCCGCTGCGGCTCGGGCTGGTCCAGGCGGCATGGCAACCCGATCCCGCCGAGCACGAGGCCGCGCTGGCCGACGGGATCGCCCGCGCCGCCGCCGAGGGCGCACGGATCGTCTGCCTGCAGGAGCTGACGCTGTCACGCTACATCGCGATCACCGACGAGGGGCCGGCGGCCGTCGGCGCCGCCGCTGAGGACCTGGAGAGCGGCGCGACGATCAGCTTCGCCCGCCGCTGCGCCGCGGCCGGCGAGGTCCACGTCCACGCCTCGCTGTACGAGCGCTCCGACGGTGAGCCGGATGAATCGAGCGCGGCCCAGTCCGGCGAGGCCGGATGCCGAGCGGGCCGCAAGCACGATGGTCTCGGCTTCAATACGGCGATCGTCGTGGCCCCCGACGGCCGCCTCGTCTCCCGCACCCGAAAGCTCCACATCCCGGTCACCGCCGGCTACTACGAGGACCGCTACTTCCGTCCCGGGCCGGCCGACGGGGCGCAGTTCCCGGTCACCCGGCTGGCGCTCGGCGACGGCGCCGAGGCGCGGCTCGGCCTCCCGACCTGCTGGGACCAGTGGTTCCCTGAGCTCGCCCGGGCCTACTCGCTGGCCGGCGCCGAGGTGCTGGTCTACCCGACGGCGATCGGCTCGGAGCCCGATCACCCGGGGTTTGACACCGAGCCCCTGTGGCAGCACGTGATCGTCGGCAACGGGATCGCCAACGGCACGTTCATGGTCGCCGTGAACCGGATCGGCACCGAGGGCCCGATCACCTTCTACGGCTCGAGCTTCATCTCCGACCCCTACGGCCGGATCCTCGCCCGGGCACCTCGGGACCAGCCGGCGGTGATCGTCGCCGACCTCGACCTCGACCAGCGCGGCGACTGGCTCGAGCTGTTTCCGTTCCTGACCACGCGCCGCCCCGACGCGTACGGCGCGCTGACCGAGCCGCCGGCGCCGTGACGCCGGCCGACGTGCCGATCCGGGGGGAGACGATCCGCCTCGGGCAGCTGCTGAAGCTCGCCGGGCTGATCGACGCGGGCGCCGAGGTCAAGGTGCTGCTGGCCGATCAGCACGTGACCGTCAACGGCCGGCCGGAGAGTCGCCGCGGCCGGCAGCTCCACAGCGGCGATGTCGTCCGGGTTGGCGGGCGCGAGCTGCGAGTCGTCTCGGCTTCGGCCGACCCGCCCGGGTTCACGCCGCCCGGGCCGTGAGGCCGAGGAACGCGCCGATGTCCTCGCGGATCCCGATGCGTCCGTGCCGCCAGCGCAGGGCGCCGACCCGCATCAGCCTGATCCCGGCGCGCTGGAGCTCGGTGTCCTTGCGGCGGTCCTTCTCCATGTCGCGTACGGCGATGTGCCACGGGCGCCCGTCGAGCTCGAGCGCGAACCGCTGCTCTCGCCACAGGAAGTCGACCTCCCAGCCGAGCAGGTGGACGTCGTGCTCGGGCTCCGGGATCTCCGGGTCCCCGCCCAGCCAGGCGCCGACCTCGGCCTCCCAGCGCGAGGCGTACGGGCGCGTGTCGGTGTAGCCCTCGAGCGCCCGGCGCAGGTTGCCGACCCCGGGCCGGCGGGCGTGGCGGCGCAGCGTGCGCTCGACCGCGGCGAGGTCGAAGGCGTCGGCGTGGATCGCCTCGGTGATGAGCAGCTCGAGCTGCTTCGGGCTGCGCTCGCGCGCGAGCTCGATCAGCACCCTCGCCACCGAGCTGACCCGCAGCCCCTTCCAGCGCACGAGCTCGGCCGGATCGGGCGGCGTGGCGGTGCGGTGGACGATCAGCTTCGGACGTTCGGGTGCCCTCGGGCTCGGCACCGTCAGCTCGATCAGCGGCGGCGGGCGGGCGAGGCCGTGCACCGCGGCGGCGGTGTGGTGGCTGAGGAACGCATCGGCGCCGGCGGCGAGGATCCCGGCGGCGAGGTGGCCGCGCGTCGCGAGGTTGGTGTGGCCGACGGCGTAGACACCCCGGTGGATCGGGTGTAGCCGACCCTTGGCCACGAGCCGGGCGATCTCGGCCCTGGAGAATCCGATCCCGTACAGCTGCGCGGCGGAGATCACCCCCGACTGCCGCGCGGCGATCCCCGCCAGCCGATGACCGCGACTCTGAGCAGGTTGGTACTCACTACGGGTACTAAGTCGCTCAGAGTCGGGCATCGGACCGAGCTTGGCAGAGAAAACGTCACGGATGGGTCACGCGCGGTGACAGAAGTCCTGTAAAAACGCAACGTCTCTGTGCACGATGGCGGTCCTGCGAGAATCCGCTCGGTGCTCGACAAACTGGAGACTCGCAAGGACACGGTGCAGGTGGCGGTCGAGAGCGCGTTCCGGCACGTCGGCCAGATCGCCGGGATCATCGCCGGCGCTGGGCGCGAGGTGACCCGGGAGATCGGCGACTGGGCCTCCGACGTGTTCGAGATGCGCGACGCGGCCCGCCGCGCGCGCGAGGATCGCCTCGCGAGCGGCGATGCGGGCCGCCGCGTGCGCGAGGATCGCCTCGCGAGCGGCGATGCGGGCCGCCGCGTGCGCGAGGATCGCCTCGCGAGCGGCGATGCGGGCCGCCGCGTGCGCGAGGATCGCCTCGCCAGCGGCGATGCGGGCCGCCGCGTGCGCGAGGATCGCCTCGCCAGCGGCGATGCGGGCCGCCGCGTGCGCGAGGATCGCCTCGCCAGCGGCGCGCGGCCGGCACCGGACGCTCCGGACGCTCCGGACGCTCCGGACGCATCGGACGCACCGGATCCGGCGCCCTAGATCAAACACCCCCGGGCCAGCTTCTTGCCCGGGTTGAGCAGTCCCTTGGGATCGAACGCGCGCTTGATCGCCTCGTGCAGGTCGAGCGCCGGCGGCGCCCACTGGCGGGCCAGGGCACCGCGCTTGACCGCGCCGAGCCCGTGCTCGCCGGAGACGCTGCCACCGAGCGCGACGGCGAGCGCGAACAGGTCCTGTGCCGCCGCCTCGGCCCGCGCGAGCTCACTGGGGTCCTCGGGGTCGATCATCACCGTCGAGTGGACGTTGCCGTCGCCGGCGTGGCCCCAGCTGCAGCCGGGCAGGCCGTGACGGGCGGCGATCTCGAGCGTCGCCTCGATCGCCTCGCGCAGGCGCTCAACGGGGACGACGATGTCCTCGGAGACCTTCCCACCACGCTGCGCCACGACGGCCGCCGACGCGCCGCTGCGCCACCGCCACAGCGCCTCGATCTCGCCCCGCCCGGTCGGTGCGTAGAGACACCCGGCACCCTCGCCGAGCGCCTCGAGCAGCTCCTCCCGCAGCACGGCGGCCTCGGCGGCGCGGCCATCGGCCTCGGCGATCACCATCATCCCGCCCGGCCGCTCGCCGCCCGGAAACGCCGCCGCGGTGACGGCGACGGCGGCGGGATCGAGGAACTCGAGCGCCGCCGGCACGACGCCGCTGGCCATCACCGCCGCGACGGCCGCGCACCCCGCCGCGACGCTCGGGTACAGCGCCACCACCGGTAGCGCCGCCGCCGGCGCCGGCAGCAGCTTCAGCCAGGCGGCGGTGACCACGCCGAGCGTCCCCTCGGAGCCGACGAGCAGCAAGCGCACGTCGTAGCCGGCCACGTCCTTGCGCGCCGCGCCGCCGAGCTCGACCAGCTCGCCGGGCGCCAGCACCACCTCGAGCCCGGTCACCCACGCTCCGGTGACGCCGTACTTGAACGTGTGCGGGCCGCCGGCGTTGGTGGCGATGTTGCCGCCGATCGTCGAGACCTCGGCGGCGCCCGGATCGGGGGCGAACAGCAGCCCGTGTTCGCGCGCGCGGCGCCGCAGGTCGGCGGTCCGCACGCCGGCCGGGACCCGGGCCCGCCACTGCCCGGGGTCGATCCGCGGCGGCCCGGCCAGCCGCGCGAGGCTCAACACCACGCCGCCGTCGAGCGGCACGGCGCCGCCGGAGTAGCCGGTGCCGCCGCCGCGGGGGACGACGGGCACGTCGTGCGCGTAGCACCAGCCCACGACCTCGGCGACCTGGCCGGCGTCGCGGGGCAGCGCCACCGCGTCGGCGCGCCCGCGCAGGCCCCGGCTCTCGGTGGCGTCGGTCAGGTACTCGGCGGTGCTCCCGGGCCGGACGCCGTCGGCGCCGAGCCGGCGGACGAGCTCGCGCTCTGCCGCCGCGGCGCTCATCCGGCCGCGGAGGCGCTGCTGGCGAACGGGAGCGCGTAGAACACGGCCAGCGCTCCGGCGATCGCCAGCGTGACGTACGGCGACACCGGCGCCAGGGCGAGCGCGAGCACGTATGGGACGACGCCGCTGGCGGCGCGGCGGAAGACGGCTCGGCGCGCCGCCTCGTCCGGGCGCTCCAGCAGCAGGTGCGCGCGGGCGAACAGAATCTGGCGGTTGAGGGCCGAGAACGCGATTGCCATGACCAGGAACGTACCGGCGTACACCGCCGCGGCTACGTGCTGGCCGTGTCCCGCCCGCAGGTAGGTGGCCATCAGGTCGGTGGCGAATGGGATCACGGCGACGCTCATCAACAGCAGCAGGTTGAGCATCAGGATCGAGTGGTCGGCCGTGCGCAGCCGGCTGATCATCGCGTGGTGGTTGATCCAGATGATCCCGATGGTCAGGAACGAGGTCACGTAGGCGGCGTAGTTCGGCCACAGCAGCCCGAGCTGGTGGGCCAGCGTCAGCGGGTGCCCGAGCCGGTCGACGGCGCCCGGGGAGGGGACGCGGATGTTCAGCACGAGCAGCGTGATCGCCACCGCGATCACCCCATCGGAGAACGCTTCGAGCCGGCCTTTGTGCACGCTGTCTGGGTGGTTCGGCGCCGAGCGCCCGGGTCCCTGCCGCGGCCGAGCCGTTCAGCCGATGGCGAGCACCGAGCACTCCGCCCCCGCCGGCGTTTCGCCGGCCGCAACGCGCTAGCGGCGCTCGAGCACGTGCGCCCGCACCCACGCGCCGGCCCCGGCGGGCCCGGGCGCGCACACGTGGACGAGGCCGTGGTGGCCCTCGGCGAGCGCGTCGGTGAGCGCCGGGACGCTGGGGACGCGATCTTCAGACCGCGGTAGGAGGGGATGTCACGCAGCGCCGGTCCGCCCGGCAACGGCACACGCCGGCGTTATCGAGGCTCGGGCCGTGGTACTGCCCCCGCCGGGGGGTGAGCCTAACCGCATCTTCACCGGCGCCTTTACCCAACTCCAAGGAGACCGGGTCTAGTCTCAGGAGTCGGCTGCGGCGTGCGAGCGCGCCCGCGGCTGCCTGGAGCCAGACAGCCCCACAGGGTCGAGGCGCACCTCGGCGAAGTGAGCACCCAGCCATGCGAGACAAACCAGCCCTTCCCGGGATCGGCGGCGCGGACCGGCGCCCTACGCGATGACGATCGATTCGCTGCTCGAGCGCCCCGCGGCGCCCACCCGGCCGGCCGGCAAGCCGCGCCCTCTGCGCGCGCGGGTGGGCGACCGCCTGCTCGAGCTCGAGCGGACGCGGTGGGCGCTTCCGCTGGCGCTGATCACGGCGGTGTCGGTGCTGCTGCGCGTGCGCGCGCTGCACTTCCACTTCTGGATCGACGAGGGGATCTCGGTCGGGATCGCCTCGCACCCGCTCTCTCAGCTACCCCAGCTGCTGCGCGAGGACGGCTCCCCGCCGCTGTACTACGTGCTCTTGCACGTGTGGATGCGGCTGTTCGGCCGCAGCGAGGCGAGCACCCACGTGATGTCGCTGATCCCGGCGGTGCTCGCCGTCCTGGCGGCATTCGGGTGCGCGGCGAGCCTGTTCGGCCGGCGCGTCGGACTGTGCTGCGCGCTGCTGGTGGCGACGGTGCCGTTCGTCACCTCCTACGCGCAGGAGACACGGATGTACTCGCTGATGGTGCTGCTGTCGCTGTTCGTGGCGGCCTCGTTCCTGCACGTCTTCGTCTACCGGCGCCGCGGTTGGCTGCCCGTGTTCGTGGTCTCGCTGGCCACCGCGCTGTACACCCACAATTGGGCGCTGTTCCTGGGCATCGCCTGTTTCGCGGCGTTCCTCGCCTGCGCGCACACGATGCCCGAGGAGCGCCGCGGGCTGATCCGCGACGGGGCGATCAGCTTCGGCCTCGTCGCCCTCGCGTACCTGCCGTGGCTGCCCACCCTGCTCTACCAGGCCAAGCACACGGGCGCCCCGTGGGCGCTGAAGCCGAACGTGTGGTCGCTGACCCACGGCCTGTACTTCATCGTCGGCGGCCGCGGCGCCGCGGTCGGGCTGTTGCTGGCCGGCGGCACCGGCCTACTGGCCGTACGCCGCGGATCCTCGCCGCGCAGCGCCGCGCGCACGTCGCTCCTGGTGCTGCTGCTGCTCGGGCTGCTGACCCTGCTGCTGGCGTGGGCCGAGGCGAAGGTCAACCCATCGTGGGCGCCGCGCTACGAGGCGGCGATCGTCGGGCCGCTGGCGCTCCTGTTCGCGGTCGGGCTGGTGCGCGGCGGCGATCTCGGGCTGGTCGGCCTGGTCCTCGTGTGCTGCTTCTGGATCTTCGATCCGCTACCCAGCTCGGTCAATGCCAAGAGCAATGTCGCCGCCGCCGCCAAGGTCGTCCGCTCCGAGCTCGGCGCCGACGCGCTGGTGCTCTCGACCCAGCCCGAGCAGGTCCCCACGCTGGCCTATTACCTGCCGCGCGTCGAGCACTACGGGACGCCGCTGGGACCGGTCCCCGACCCGCGCGTCGTCGACTGGCGGGGCGCGCTCGAGGACATGCGGCGCTCGTCGACGCGCCGGGTGCTCGTGCCGATGCTGGCCGCGCTGAGCCCCGGCGAGCGGCTGGCGCTGGTGATCCCCACGCGGCTGCCCGCCCAGCCGATGTACATGAAGCTGATCGACCGCGCATCGCACGCGTGGTACCAATATCTCGAGCGCGACCGGCAGCTGAGGCTGCTGGCGGTCACGAGCCCGCACAGCGGAGCGACCGGCCTCCCGGTCGAGATCCTCGTCTACCGCCGGCGCCGGTAGTGCGAGAGATGGAGCACCGAGCATGGGGACGAGCTCGACGCCGTTGTCTCCGCGCGCGAATCCGCGGAGCTAGCGTGGGCCGGATGGGGGCCGTCACGGGCCCGTGTTCGCGCTGCCGCGGCAATCAGTCCGGCGAGCGTCGAGGCGGGAGCCGCTTCGGGCGTCGCTTGACCTCAGGCGGGGATGATGTCCACGGAGCTGAAGGCGGTGAAGTCGGCGTCCTCGGTGACGATCGCGACGCCGTGACGCATCGCGGTCGCGCTCCTACTCTCCTTCGAGCACCTGCTTGAGCAGCGACAGGCTCGCGACCTCCTGCTTCATGGCCTGCGCGATCATCGGGTTCATCAGCTTCTTGACGCCTTTGGTGTCGTGCTCGAGGTTGAAGGCGACACTCGTTCCACCGCCATCCTCGGTCAGGACGAACTCCCCGGTCGGACGGGCCGGACCGGCGGTGACCACGAACTCGATCCTGGTGTTGGGGGTCACGTCCGTGAGCTTGTAGGCGCCGGCGATCTTGGCGCCGAGCGGACCTTTCATCGTCTGGTCGTATTCCGCGCCCTGCTTGCCTGACTCGCCGGTCCGCAGCTTGACCTCCAGCACGGGCGGACGCCAGCGGGCGTTGTTGAGGCCGTCGGCGAGGAACTCGAAGACCTCGGCCGGCGGCTTGTTGATCTTCACCGCATTCTCGGCGTGTGGCATTGCGCCCTCCCGTTCGTAGTGCCGCTGTGGATGTCATCGGCGACCTGCCCCGTCCGGTGTCGTGCCGCCGCTCGGCTAGCCTATTTCGCGGCGGCGGCGGAGTGTGCTGAAGTCTCGTTCGAGCGACTGCCCTGGTGCCTTGGCGCCTTGGCGCCTGGTGCAGCGTTCGGATAGAGCCGCCGCTCGAGGCGAAGCGACGTGCGCGACGGACGTCCGCGAGCGTCTTCCTAGGGGGCCGTGGTGATCCTGCTCGATCGCCTCGGGCAGGGACAGCGCGACCTCGCGGGCCTCGTCGGATCCAGCGACACTGCCCGGGAGCTTCCCTCGGCGTGGGCGCACCCAAGGCTGCCGGCCCGAGCTATTCTCGCCTGAGTGCACCTCGCTGCGCTCACCCCGCCCGAGCAGCGTGTGCTCGGCTGCCTGCTCGAGAAGCGCTGGACGACGCCGGACCAGTACCCGCTGACGCTGAACGCCCTGCGGCTCGCCTGCAACCAGTCGACCAACCGCGACCCGGTGACGCGCTACGACGAGCCGACCGTGCGCGACGCCGCCCAGCGGCTCTGCAAGTACGGGATCGCGCGGCTGGCCAGCGGTCACTCGAGCCGCGCGACCAAGTATCGGCACCTGGCCGAGGAGGCGCTGGGGCTCGGCCGCGAGCAGCTCGCGGTGCTGTGCGTGCTGCTGCTGCGCGGGCGCCAGACCCCGGGCGAGCTCAAGGCGCGCAGCGAGCGGATGGCGTCGATCGAGTCGCTCGAGCACGTCGAGCGGGTGCTCGACTCGCTGTTCGATCACGGCTTCGCGCGGCGGCTCCCGCGGCGGCCCGGCCAGAAGGAGGACCGCTACGAGCAGCTGCTCGGTGGCGAGGGCGGCGCCGCTGCGGAGGCGGGGGGCGACGAGGACGCCGGCATGGAGGCGCCGGGCTCGGCGAACGGCGCCGGCGCCTACGCCGCGGTGAGCCCCACGCCGCGCTCCGCTGCCCCGGCCCCGGCCGTCCCGGCCCCGAGCGCCCCGGCCCCGAGCGCCCCGGCCCCGAGCGCTCCGGCCCCAGGCGCCCCGGCCTCGGCCGTCCCGGACGCGTCGCTCGAGCGGCGGGTCGCAGCCCTCGAGGCGGCGCTGGGCGAGCTGCGCGAGGAGCTCGCGGATCTGCACCGGCGCTCCGCCCCAGCCGGCTAGTGAACCGCTAGCTCGGGAGGGCCAGCCCGACGAGGAACGTGGCGCCGCCGACGATCACCCCGGCCATCGTCATCTCCAGGCCCGCCGACCACCACGTCCGCAGGGTCACCAACGACTTGGCGGCGCCGACGAGGAAGTGGGCGATCAGGGAGACGATCGCGGCGAGGATGATCGCCAGCGAGCCGGTGGCGAAGAAGAACGGGACGACGGGGACGAGCGCGCCGAGGCCGGTGGAGATGCCGGCGGCGACCGCCGCCTGGGTGGGGTCGCTGCCGCCGGCCGCGGCGCCGCCGAACTCCTCGGCGCTCAGTGCCTGCAGCATCGCGTCGGGGTGCTTGGACATCCGCTCGGCGAGCTCGTCGGCGGTCCGCTCGTCGATCCCCTTGAGCTGGTAGAAGAGCGAGAGCTCCTCCATCTCCTCCTCAGGGTGCTCGGCGATCTCCTGGCGCTCGCGCTCGACGTTGGCCGCCGCGACCTCGTTCTCGGAGCGCTCGGCGAGGAACGCCCCGGTGGCCATCGACAGCGCCGAGGCGATCGCGCCGGCGACGCCGGCGGTGAGCACCGCGGTTGAGCCGCCGGTGGCGCCCGAGACGCCGGCGACGATCCCGAACACGGCGGCGAGGCCGTCGTTGGCGCCGTAGATCGCGCCGGAGATCCAGCCGCCGCCCATCCGGTGCCACTTCTCGCGGCCGAGGAT
Source organism: Solirubrobacterales bacterium (assembly GCA_038254735.1). Taxonomy (GTDB): domain Bacteria; phylum Actinomycetota; class Thermoleophilia; order Solirubrobacterales; family Solirubrobacteraceae; genus Palsa-465. The sequence goes on along the minus strand of JBBSFX010000010.1, from coordinate 29,763 downwards.
CCGGCCCAGGCGGTCCTGGGCGCCCGGCACGGCCAGCGGGGAGGCGGCGACCGGCGCGCTGACGTCGCTGCCGGACATGGGTGCGCCGCCGTCCCCGCCGGCGCCATCGGGACCGAACCCGCCATCGTGCGCAGCTGCGTCCAAGCTCTCGCGCTGCAGCGCGTCGCCGCCGGAGCGGATGTCCTGCACAGCCAGCGAGTGCGAGCGCTCCTCCTTGCGGATCTCGCGCAGCAGCCGGTCCGTGTCGGCGTCGCCCGTCGAGCGCTTGTAGAGGTCATCGACCTCGCCGTTCTCGGCGGCCTCGCGCGCGGCGAGCAGCCGGTCGACCGGTGCGACCTTGATCTGCAGGCGCAGCCACAGCGGAACCGCGACCGAGTCCGGGTCGGGGACCGGAATCCCGAGCTCGGCCATCCGTGCCTCGAGCCGCTCGCGGTGGCTCGCCTCGGCGGCGGCCATCTTGTGCAGGATCGCCGCCTCGCGCTCAGCCATCCGCCCGGCGATCAGGCGGTAGGCGGCGCCGGCGACGATCTCGCCCCGCCAGGCGGTGAGCAACCGCTCGCGCACCTCGGCCGAGGCGGCCGACGGGAGCTGCTGCTCGGACTGGCCCACGCCGGTCAGGTTAGACGGGCACCCGGTTAGGCTTACCTCAGTGGTAGCGCTGAGCTTCGCATCGGCCCGGGTCGACTCCGGAGACGGCGGCCGATTGGCCCAGGCGATGCGCGAGGAGATCGCGGCGATCTACGACGGGCTGGAGCTCGACGGCGCGCAGATGCCGAAGGCCGGGCCGGCCGAGCTGAGCCTGCCCGGCGGCGCGTTCGTCGTCGGCGCCGAGGCGGACGGCCGCGTGGTCTGCTGCGGCGGGGTCAAGCGGCTCGACGACGTGACCTGCGAGATCAAGCGGATGTACGTTGTGCCGGAGGCCCGGGGCCGCGGTGTGGCACGGGCTCTGCTGCACGCGCTCGAGGATCGCGCCCGCGCGCTCGGCTACACCGTCGTGCGGCTCGACACGGGGCCCAAGCAGCTCGGCGCCCGCCACCTCTACGAGTCCGCGGGGTACGCCGAGATCCCGAACTTCAACGGCAACCCGGTCGCGACCTTCTTCGCCGAGAAGGTCCTCTCGGCCGGCGCCGACAGGGGTCAAGGCTCCGTCTGAGCTCGAACGGGACCGGGCCCGCGGAACCTTCAGGGCCAGAAGGAGTTGGGAGATCTGACCATCCGGCATCGGAGCTCCGACGCTCCTACAGGATCGAGATCTCGGAATTGTCGCCGACCAGGAAGCGGTAGGCGCGCGGCTGGCTGTGGTCGCGGCGGATCCGCACGTTGCGCCCGAGCAGCGAGGATTCCATCCGGCCGGCCAGGCCGCTGACCACGCAACCCTCGAGCAGAATCGAGTGCTCGACCTCGGCGTCCTCGATCCGGCAGCCCTCGCCGATCGCCGTGAACGGCCCGATGTAGCAGTCGGTCAGGCGGGCACCGGCGCCGATGATCGCCGGGCCGCGGACGTTGCAGCGCTCGAGCCGGGCGCCCGGTTCGACGATCACGCGGCCGTCGACGCGGGAGTCGATCAGCTCGCCGGCCAGCGAGGCCTCGATCGTGTCGAGGACCAGGCGGTTGGCGGCGAGCATGTCCTCGAGCCGGCCGGTGTCCTTCCACCAGCCCTTGACGACGTGGGCCTCGACCCGCTGCCCGGAGTCGACAACGTGCTGGATCGCGTCGGTGATCTCGAGCTCGCCGCGGCTCGAGGGGCTGATCGCCCGCGCTGCCGCGTGGATCCCCGCGGTGAACATGTACACGCCGACCAGGGCCAGGTTGGTCCGGGGCTCCGGCGGCTTCTCGACCAGGCGGACGACGGCGCCGTCCTCCAGCTCCGCGACCCCGTACTGCTCGGGGTCGGGGACCGGCGTGAGCAGGATCAGGGCGTCCGGAGCGCTGGTCCGGAACGCCCTGACGAGATCCTCGATCCCGCCCTGGAGCAGGTTGTCGCCGAGGTACATGACGAACGGCGAGTCGCCGAGGAACGGCTCGGCGGTCAGCACCGCGTGGGCGAGGCCGAGCGGCTCGTCCTGGAGGATGTAGGTCAGCCGGACACCGAACCGCGAGCCGTCGCCGGCGGTGCGGCGGATCTCCTCGCCGGTCTCCGGCGCGATGATGATCCCCACCTCGCGGATCCCCGCCTGCGCCATCGCCTCGATCCCGTAGAACAGGACCGGCTTGTTGGCCACCGGCACAAGCTGCTTGGCCGAGGTGTGGGTGATCGGCCGCAGCCGCGTCCCCTTGCCGCCCGACAGGATCAGGCCTTTCAGCTCCTGCATTCGCGGGGAGGCTAGAGGGTGGTGGGGGGTCGGCGGGGTCCGGCGCCGGACCGCGCCCAATCGATCGCCCGTGGGGCGGTCAGTAGCCCCCGCCGAGCTTGCGGTGGTCGAAGCTGGCCACCCGCCGCGGGCGGAACTGCAGCGCGACTCGCTTGGCGGCCTGGCGGCGCACCACCTCGCGCATCTCCGGCGCCGCGCCGGCGTCGGCGTAGCGCTCGAACAGGGCGATCCCGAGCTCGGTCACCGGCTCGAGCTCGCGGTGGATCTCGACGTCCGCCTCGATCATCGCCCCGCGCAGCTCGTGGTACTCCTGGCCGCCCTCCACCTGCAGCGTTGCCCGCGGGTCGCGCTCGAGGTTGCGCACCTTCTGCGACCTGGCGAACGTCCAGGCCCACACGTCCTCGCCCCGGATGAGGAACCACAGCGGCATCAGGTGCGGCCAGCCCGTCGCCCCGTTCGTGGCGACGATCAGCACCCGCTGATCCTCCAGGAACGCGCTCAGCTCGGCGGCGCTCAGCGCGATCTGCGCGCGGCGGTTCATCGGCCGGGCGCGGCGCTCACCCGGTCAGGGCGCCGAGGCCCGAGCCGATCGCCTCGGCGGCGGCGTGTACCGCGGCACGGGCGTCGGCCGGTTCCAACACGACCGCGTCGCCGGCCTCCTTGAGGACCTCGCGGACGAGCCAGTCGACGCCGGCGAACCCGAGCTCGACGACGACGGCGCCGCCCGGCAGCTCGGCGCGGACGGTGCGCTCCTCACGGGCCCAGCGGGCGCGCTCGGGCGAGATCCACACGCGGGCGCGGCGCGAGGCCGGCACCTCGCCGGTGCGCGGCCAGCCGCCGACATCGGCGGCCGGGTCGACGTCGGCCCGCGGCACGAAGGTCTCCTCGCTCACCGTCGCCGACTTGATCCGGTCCAGGCGGAAGTGGCGCGTGCTGTCGCGACTGGGATCGAAGCTGGCCAGGTACCAGCCCTCAAGCCCGTTGATCAGCGCATAGGGCTCGACCAGCCGGGTGCTGAACTCGTCTTCGTTCTCCTTGTAGTACTCGAAGGAGAGCAGCCGGCGGGTGGAGATCGCGCTTGAGACGACGGCGGCGATCTCGGTGTCGTCGCCGCCGGGGGAGGCGAATTGCAGGCCACCGTGGGCGGGGTCCTCGCCGAGCGCGGCGATGACCTTCTCGCGCACCGAGGCCAGCGAACCCTCGGGGATGTGCTCGCCGATCAGGTCGATCGCCGCGATCAGGGCCTTGGCCTCGACCGGCAGCAGTCGCGCCGGGCGGTCGAACGAGTCGCCGTAGGGCTCGGGATCGACCTCGATCGTCCCGTCGGCGCCGATCTCCGCGTACAGCACGTAGGTGCCGGCGCCGAAGTTGACCACGTTGAGCACCGAGATGTCCTCGCGCAGCTCCTGCTCGGAGACCTTCAGCGAGCGGCCGAGATCCTCGGCCGACAGCCGCCGTCCGCCGCGGCCGGCCTCGATCAGGATCGACGCCAGCGTGACCAGCCGGGCGAAGCGCTCGGGGCGGATCGCCGCATCGGCGCTCGCCTCGGCGTCGCCGCCGTCGCCCCGTGCCTGGACGCCCGCGAGCGCTCCAGCCCCCGCGCCAGGGGCCGTCGTCGCGCCGGCGCCCGTCCCCGAGCCGGCGCCGTTGCCGTTGACGCCCGACGCGCTCGCAACCGCGGCGAGCGCCGCCGGGTCGGCGTCGCCCGCGTGGCGCTCGAGGACCAGCGCCAGCCGCTCGCGCAGCTCGGCGACGAGCTCGGGCGGTCCGAGCAGGCGCGCGTGCTCGCCGAGCCCCAGCACCCAGGCGATCAGCTGTCGGGCATTGGCGTACGGCGTCACGAACAGGCGCTCGCCGTCGCTGCTGGCGCCCGAGATTTCGCTCTGCGAAATCTCACCGGGGCCGAAGGCCCCGATCTCGCCGTAGCGGCCGAAGTGGCGCTCGATCTGCCAGGCGATCCGGCTGCTGATCCACACCTCGGCGGTCCCGATCGGCTCCCCGAACTGCCAGTCGATGCGCTTCGCGTAGGCGCGCGGGTCGAACTCGGTCGGGCGCTGGAAGTCGTGCTCGGCCTTGGTCGCGTAGCCGGCCTTGCCGCGGATCCGCGAGAGCCGGAAGACGCGGATCGCGTCGCGCTCGTGGGAGCGCCCGACGACGTAGAACTGGCCGCCCTGGTAGAGCAGCTGGTAGGGATCGACCCGGCGCGCGCCGAGCTCGTCGCGCTCCATCGTGTAGTAGTCGAACAGGATCGTCTTGCGGCGGAAGATTGCCGTCTCGATCTTGGCCAGGCGCTGCGAGACGTCGTGGCCGCCCGCGGCGCCGGTGATCCCGAGCGCGACCGTCCGCTGCTCGGGTGAGCTGAGCGGGCTCGGGCGCCCCCACGAGATCTGCTGCAGCGCCAGGCGCAGCGGCTCGGCGTAGGCGAACTCGCCGTCGAGCAGGTGTAGCGCGGTGCCGAGTGCGGCCAGCTCGCGGTCGGTGAACTCGATCGCCCGGAGGTGGAAGTTCTCCCGCGGCAGCGAGTAGTTCTCCTGCTCGACGAGGCCGTCGACCGGCTTCTCCACCGACAGCACGATGCCCAGCGACTCGAGCTCGGAGCGGTCCGCGTAGAAGCGGCGCGCGAACGCATCCTCATTCATCACGCTGTAGCCCTCCACGTCGCGCCTGATCTCCGGCGCGGTGACCGGCCGCCGCTCCGCCATCAGGTACGAGATCAGGGACAGCTGACGGATCAGCTTTTCCGTGTCCTTGGCCATCTGCCTCCCTCACTGTAATCACGGCGCTTGGGAGGCGGACCGAGAAGGGCCCAGAGCGGCGCTATTTGCGCACTTTTGCGGCTACTTCGTGACATTCGCGCCCCCGCGCGGGCCCGGGCCGGGGCCGGGGGTGGGCTCGGCCCCGACCGGCTGGGGACGGCTCAGGCGGCGGCGCGCTCGGCGGCGGCCTGCGGCCCGAAGTACGCGCCGCCCCCGATCGCCCGGTCATAGCCCGTCCAACTGGCGCCGGACGGCAGCTCCTTCTCGAGCCGGTCGAAGCTGCCCAGGCGGCCGCCGAGGTTGTCGATCATGTGCACGAGCGTCGCCTCACGCGTGGCCGGGACGATCGGGCTGCCGTGCTCGAGCGTCCCGTGGTGGCTGAGGATGATGTGCAGCAGCGCGCGCTCGAGCTCGGGCTGGATCCCGTCGAGCGTCTCCAGCAGCCGTCGCACGCGGTAGTAGCCGAGCGGGATCTCGCCGTACAGGCGGCCGAGGTCGGACATCTCGATCGCGCCGTCGGCGAGCTCGTAGGCCTCGAGCTTGCCGATGTCGTGCAGCAGCGCGCCGGTCACCGCCACGTCGCGATCGATGCCGGGGAATGTCGCCGCGATCGCGCCGACGGCCTGGGCGACGGTCAGCGAGTGCTCGAGCAGGCCGTGGCGGTAGGCCTGGTGGTAGCGCTTGGCCGCCGGCGCCTCGCGGAAGTCAGCCCACGTCGGGGCGTCCTTGCCGAACACGCCGGCCAGGAGCCGCTGCAGGTGCGGGTTTTGGACGGTGGCGATCAACGCCCGGAGGTCATCCTCGAGCTGCTCGGCCGAGCGGGCCGGACCGTCCTCGAGCGCCTCGCGGCGGTACTCGCCCGCCGTGGCCGGCCGCAGCGACTCGACCTCGAGCTCGGGGCCGAAGCGGGGGTGGATCGACACGCGTGCGGCCACGTGGACGACCGCGCCGGGCGGGGCCAGCTCGTGAATCCGTGCGATGTCCTGCTCGATCACGGCGCTGACCGTGCCGGTGCGGTCGCCGAGCCGCAGGCGCAGGAACTCGCCGCCCGCGCGGCGGCGGCGGATGTCGGCATCGCGGACCAGAAGGGGCTGCGAGATCTCCATTCCCGCTGCAAATTCCCGGACTTGCATGCCGTGAAGATAGAGTTCGCCTCGGACGTCAGGCCATGGATCGCACCGCCATCATCACCGGAGGGACCGGAGGGCTCGGCGCCGCCGTGGTCGCGCGGCTGCTCGACGAGGGCTGGCGCGCGGTCGTGCCGTGGATCACCGAGGCCGGGCTCGAGCGGGTCCCCGAGCGGCCTGGGCTCGAGCTCGTGCAGGCCGACCTGTTCGACGTCGCGGCGGTCGCCGGGGTCGTCGCGAAAGCCGCCGCCGAGGCCGGGGCGCCCCTGCGCGGGGTGGTCAACCTGGTCGGCGGCGTCGCCGCCGGGGGCCGCGTCCACGAGACCCCGCTGGAGCAGTTCGAGGCCCAGTTCCGCCTCAACCTGCACCCCACCTACCTGGTTACCCAGGCCGCCCTCCCGCACCTGCTGGCCAACCACCCGCGCGGCGGGTCGATCGTGTGCGTCGGCACCCGCGCCGCGCTGCAGCCGTTCTCAGGCGCGGCCGGCTACATCGCCTCCAAGGCCGCGGTGATCGCCTTCGCCCAGGCCGTGGCGGTCGAGTACCGGCAGGACCGGATCCGCGCTAACGCGGTGCTGCCGAGCGTGATCGACACGCCCGGCAACCGGGCGTCGATGCCCGACGCCGACCACGCCAGGTGGGTGCGTCCGGAGGAGATCGCCGGCGTGATCGCGCACCTGCTCGCTGACGCCTCGAGTCCGATCAGCGGCGCGGCGATCCCGGTGTACGGGCGCGCCTGAGCGGCGACGACAGTAAGCGCATGCGGGGTGCGCCCGAAGCCACGCCGGTCAGAAGCCCGCCGGGTGACGGATCGCGAACGTCCGCAGGTCCGGCTCGTTGGCGGAGCGGTTGGACCACCGCGAGCCGGTCTCGGCCAGCGCGACGGTGTCGAAGCGCAGGCCGGCCACGTACATGAATGTGTGGCCGGCGTTGGCGAACACGGTGATCCACCGGCCGGGGCCCGGCCGGCCCCAGCTCGCGAGCGAGCCGGAGGTCATCGTCGTCGACAGCAGCCCCGCCGCCGCGAACACGAAGCTGAGCGAGCCCGAGCAGTCATAGGCGGTGTCGATGAAGGTTCCGTGCCCGCCGCCGAAGCGGTAGGGCAGGTGGGCGATCTCGTTGCCGGCGTCGATCACCTCCTGGACCTGCGGCGGCGCATCGAGCGGCGCGATCGCCAGCCCGGCCGGGGTGATCGTCGCGTGGTTGCCGCCGGCGTTGAGCCCGCTGGCCTGGAGCTCCTGCCGGACCTGGTCGAGCGACACGGGCTGGGCCAGCCCACCCGAGCCGCCGGAGCCCGAGCCGCCGGAGCCCGAGCCGCCGGAGCCCGAGCCGCCGGAGCCGCCGGGGCTCGGGCCGCCCACGCTGACCGACGCGCCCGCGCCGGCGCCCGAGGACGGCCCCGAGGCCGCGCCGGCGATCGGCTCGATCACCTGCGGGTGGCCGTGCAGCGCGGGTCCCGCGCCGCCGCCGGCCGGACGCGCCACTCCCCCGCCGGCCGTCGACGGCGACGGCTGCGTCGTTGCGCCGCAGCCGGCCAGCGCCAGCGCCAGCACCAGCGCCGGGGCCGGCGCCGATATGAGCCGCCGTCGTCGCACGCGACCGAGTATGCCGCGGGGCGGGGGGCCCCGCCTCAGTCCTCGAACCGGCCCGAGTACAGGGCGAACACCGCGCCCTGCGGATCCTGTGCGGCGGCGAAGCGGCCGGGGCCCATGTCGATCACCTCGCTGAGCGCCTTGCCGCCCAGCTCCTTCACCGTCGACAGGCCGCCGTCGATGTCGTCGATGCCGAGATACACCAGCCAGTGCGGGGGTGTGCCCGGGGGCAGCGCCGGACGGATCCCGCCGTTGCTGGTGCCAGCGGCGGTCCTGATCGTCGAGTACTCCATCCCCATCCCCTCGAGCGGCTCGATCTGCCACTCGAACAGGTCGCCGTAGAACTTCGACGAGGCGGCGACGTCGGGGCTGGCCAGCTCGTTCCAGGACAGCGCCCCGTGGGCGTTGACGCGCCGCGCGCCGGGGTGCCGGCCGGCTTCCCAGACCATGAAGAAGGCCCCCTGGGGGTCCTGGATCACGGCCATCCGGCCGGCCTCCATCACGTCGAACGGGGGGGCGTGGACGGTGGCGCCGAGCTCACCGGCGCGCTCGGCCGCCCGGTCTGCGCTGGTCACGGTCACGTACGAGTTCCACGTCGGCGGGACGCCCGCCTCGGCCTGGGCCTGCTGCTGGGGCGAGATCGCCGCCACCGGCTTGCCGCCGCTGTTCATCATCGAGTACACGACCCCGTCGCCGACCGGCATGTCGGTCGCCTCCCAGCCGAACAGCCCGCTGTAGAAGTCCTTCGCCGCGGGCTGGTCGCTGGTCGAGAGGTCGGCCCAGCTGAACGTGCCCGGCGTGTATGAAGCTCTGTCTCCCATGCGGCGACCCTACCAGCCGGTGGGCTCGGCGGATGAGCGCTCTCGTGATCAAGAATCTCAAGGACTGCGGAGCTTCGAGGGCGGCCCCGACGGCCTCGAGAAGCGGTCTGGGATCAACTCGGACATCAGCATCACGCAGGCCAGGGGGTTGGAGGCCGCGCGGGGCGCCGCCAGCAGCGCCTCGAGCACCGGGTGCCCGGGCGCATCGCCGTCGAGGGCGCTCCCGGTCTGGAGCAGGAACTCGCCGGCGGCCTCGCGATAGTCCGGGTGGCGCAGCGCCTCCCAGCTCGACGCCGGCGGCTCCGCCGGGCGCTGGGTGGAGACCCGCGCGCGCACGTCGATGCTCAGCGCCTGGTGCGGGCGCGAGACCTCGAACTCCACCACGTCGGTCCCGAGGTAGTGGTTGTGCCGGCCCAGGCGGACCTCGGGGCTGAGCCGCACGCTGAACTCGTCGACGCGCTGGCGGCCGCTGGCGGCCGGGCGCACGCGGAGCGCGTTGAGGTTGTCGACGACCTCGGCGTCGTGCCGGTACCGGGTCACGTAGCGGATGGCGAAGTTCATCTCGTCAACAGGTCCCCAGCCTCCCATGATCGCGCCGCCTACAGAATGGACCGCGGCCAGCGCGGCGATCGCAAAGTACCGGCCATCGATGTCGTCGTCGATCAGCGCCAGCTCGGCCTGGACCTGGGCGAGCATCTCGGTGACCACCGGGTTCGTCGTCGGCGTGCGCCGCTGCAGCTCGAGATGGCGATCAGGCGGCCGAGGCGGAGCACCGGCGGGGAGGACCGCGGCGAGGCGTCGGCTGTCTCGAGCGCCGAGCGCAGCGCCTCGAGCGAGGACGCCACCGACCCCGGGTACGCCCCCCTCGTAGAGCAGGAAGCGCTCGACCGACCGCAGGATCGACGCCTGGCGCACGGCCCGCCGGTGGGCCTGGGCGCCGCCAGTCGCGTGGAGCAACGCCAGCGCCTCGGCGCCGTGGCTGCCGGCGGCGGAGGGGTCGAAGTCGGAGGTGATCGTCACCCGCAGCATCCGCAGGACCATGTCGGCCTCCTCGATCCGGCCGCCCGCCTCGAGGAGCGAGCGGCCCTCGTCGCCGAACACGGCGAACGGCCGCAGGTCGACGTGGCGGGGGAGAGGCGCCCGCCAGGAACGCGTGCTCGAAATAGGCCGCGTTGAGCGGCCCCGGCGTCCACAGCACGACGTTCGGCTCGCCGTCGGCGGCGGGGGCGACGGCCTGCAGCGCGTCGAGCAGCAGCGTCGGGTAGTGGTCGACGGCGCGGATCCGGTGTCCGGCGAACAGCTCGGGCATCAGCCGCGTCATCGCCAGGCGGTTCTCGAGCACGTAGGAGATCCCCGAGGGTGTGCGGACTACAGATGTAGCGCATCAAGGAAGCCCTATCCAGCTGCATCCGGCCAAACGGACGGCCCCCGGCTTGCTAAAGGTGGAGCGGTGGGCGGCGAGCTCCCAGCTCGCCGCGGGGGCGCGCGAGCGGGCCATCCGGGTACCCTGGGCCGCGAATGCGGATCCTGATCACAGGAGCTGCGGGAATGCTCGGCGTCGACGTCGCCGTGGCGGCACAGGAGGCCGGACACGACGCGACGGGCCTCGCCCGTGCCGAGCTCGACATCGCCGACGCCGGGGCGGTCCACGCCGCGCTCGCCGAGTCGCGCCCCGACGTCGTCGTCAACTGCGCCGCCTACACCGACGTCGACGGCGCCGAGGCCGACGAGGACGCTGCGCTGGCTGTCAACGGCGTCGGCGCCGGGCATGTCGCGCAGGCGGCCGCCGGGCTCGGCGCGTGGACGATCCACGTCTCCACCGACTACGTCTTCGACGGGTCCAAGCGCGACCCGTACGTCGAGTCCGACCCGGTCGGCCCGCGCTCGGCCTATGGTCGGAGCAAGCTGGCGGGTGAGCGCGCGGTCGCGCGGGCCGCTTCCGACGCGCACACGATCGTCCGCGCCTCGTGGCTGTTCGGGGTCGGCGGTCCGTGCTTCCCGCGGACGATCCTGCGCCTGGCCGAGGCGCGCGATGAGCTGCGGGTCGTCTCCGACCAGATCGGGTGCCCGACGTTCACCGGTCATCTGGCGCCGGCGCTGGTCGAGCTGGGGACCTCGGCGCGGCTCGTCGGGATTACGCACGTCGCCGGCGCCGGGCGCTGCTCGTGGTTCGAGTTGGCGCGGGAGCTCGTCGCGCGCGCGGGCGTCCCCTGCGAGGTGCGCCCGTGCCGTACCGACGAGTTCCCCCGTCCGGCGCCGAGGCCGGCGTTCAGCGTGCTGGCCTCGGAGCGGGGTCGCACGGTCCCGCGCCTGCCGGACTGGCGAGTCGGGCTGGAGGAGTTCATCGCGGCGGAGGTCTCGCGGACGTGAAGCTGCTCGTGTGCGGCGGCGCCGGGTTCATCGGGTCGACGTTCGTGCGACTGCGCGTGGAGGAGTACGGCGACGAGGTGACGGTGCTCGACAAGCTCACCTACGCGGGGCGCAAGGAGAACCTGCGCGAGGTGATCGACGACGTGCGCTTCGTGCACGGCGCGATCGAGGATCCCGCCGCCGTCGCCGACGCGATCGGATCCCATTCACCCTGCGAGGCGATCGTCAACTTCGCCGCCGAGACCCACGTCGACCGCTCGATCTCCGGCCCCGAGGCGTTCATCGTCACCAACATGCAGGGGACGCACGTGCTGCTCGAGGCGGCGCGCCTCGGGGGGCTGCGCTACGTGCAGGTGTCGACCGACGAGGTCTACGGCTCGATCGAGGAGGGCTCGTTCACCGAGGACTCGCCCCTGCAGCCCTCCAGTCCGTACAGCGCCACCAAGACCGGCGCCGACCTGCTGGTGGCCAGCTACTTCCACACTTACGGGCTCGAGACCGTGATCTGTCGCGGCTCCAACAACTACGGGCCGCGGCAGTACCCCGAGAAGCTGATCCCGCTGATGATCCTCAACGCGCTGGCCGGCGACCAGCTTCCCGTCTACGGCGACGGGCGACAGGTCCGCAACTGGCTCTACGTCGAGGACTTCGGCCGCGGGATCGGCGCCGCGCTGGACGCGGGCGCGCCCGGCGAGGCGTACAACTGCGGTGGCCCAGACGAGTGCGAGAACCTCACCGTGGTCGGGCGGATCATCGAGCTGACCGGCGCCGATCCGGCGCAGATGCGATTCGTCACCGACCGCCCCGGCCACGACCGCCGCTACTCGCTGGCCTCGGAGAAGCTGCGCGGACTGGGTTGGGAGGCGCTCACGCGCTTCGACGCCGGGCTCGAGCAGACGGTCCGGTGGTACCGCGACAACGCCTGGTGGTGGGAGCCGATCCGTTCCGGGGCGTACCGTGAGTACTACGAGCGGCAATACGGAACGGCGCTCAAGTAGCCGCGCGCGACGGCGGTAGGATCGCCCGCGAGTGGCCATCGATCCTGATCCGCCCGTCGCCCGGGGACGGCACGCGCCGCCGCCCGAGGTGAGGCTCCCGCGCCAGCGCGAGCGCCTGTATCGCGCCGCCGCGCGGGAGTTCGCCGAGACCGGCTACGCGCGCTCCAGCTCGGAGTCGATCAGCCGCCGGGCGGGCATGTCGAAGGCCACCTTCTACGAGCACTTCGCCAACAAGGAGGAGTGCATCATCGCCCTGTTCGAGCACGCGGCGGAGGTCGTCGGGGCGGAGATTGCGCTGGCCGCCCGTGGCGCCGGCAAGCGCGACGCCGCGGAGCGGATGCGGGCGGGGACGCGCGCGTTCCTGTCCGCGCTGGCCGAGCACCCGGCCTACGCGCAGACGCTGCTGGTCGAGATCATCGCGGCCGGCCCGCGGGCCGCCCAGCGCCGCGACGCCGTCCTCCAGGGCTTCGCCGACGCGCTCGACGAGGAGAACCGCCACGCCGCCGCGCGCGGGCTGATCGGCCGCTTCGGCTCACCCCACGACGCGTTTGCGGTGGTCGGCGCGATCGCCGAGCTGGTCTCGCGCCAGGTGCGGCTCGGCGAGCCGCGGGATCCGCTCGAGCTGGCGCCGCTGATCGACCGGCTGATCGCCGGGCTGCTGGCGGGTGGTTGAGCCCGGCGCCGCCTCCCGCCGCGCGTGAGGGCCTCGGGGCGCTTGAGGCCGAGATCGCGGACTGCCGGCGCTGTCCGCGGCTCGTCGCGTGGCGCGAGGAGGTGGCCCGGGTCAAGCGCGCCGCGTTCGCCGATCAGGAGTACTGGGGTCGCCCGGTGCTGAGCTTCGGCGACCCGGGCGCGCGCATGCTCGTGCTCGGGCTGGCGCCGGCCGCCCATGGTGGCAACCGCACCGGGCGGATCTTCACCGGCGACCGCTCGGGCGACTGGCTGTTCGCGGCGCTCCACCGGGCCGGGCTGGCCAACCAGGCCGAGTCGGTGACCAGCGACGACGGCCTGCGGCTGCGGGACTGCTGGATCACCGCCGCCGTGCACTGCGCGCCCCCGGGCAACCGCCCGACCCCGGCCGAGCGCGACAACTGCCTGCCCTACTTCGAGCGCGAGCTGGCGCTGCTCCCCGGCGCCGGGACGATCGTCTGCCTGGGCGGCTTTGCCTGGGACTCGGCGCTCAGGGTGCTCGGGCCGGTGCGGCCGAAGCCGCGCTTCGCCCACGGCGCGGAGGCGGCGGCGGGCGAGCGCACGCTGCTCGGCTGCTACCACGTCAGCCAGCAGAACACGTTCACCGGCCGGCTGACCGAGCCGATGCTCGACGCGGTGCTCGCGCGGGCCAAGGCACTGGCCGGGGTGCGCTGACAGGCGCCGCCGGGTGCTGGGGCCTGGTCAGGCCGCTCGGCCGCTCAGGCCGCTGAGGCCGCTGAGGCCGCTGAGGCCGCTCAGGCCGCTGAGGCCGCTCAGGCGGCTCAGGCGGCTCAGGCGGCTCAGGCCGCTCAGGCCGCTCAGGCCGCCGCGAGCGTCTCGGCCGCGGCGACCGTGTGCTCGAGCAGCAGCGCGGTCGTCACCGGGCCGATCCCGCCCGGTACCGGGGTGAGCGCGCCGGCGAGCTCGGCAACGCCGGGATCGACGTCGCCGACGAGGTCCCCCTGCGCGTCGACGCTCGTGCCGACGTCGACGACCACCGTGCCCGGGGCCACGTGCTCGTCGGTGACCATCCGCGGCTGACCGATCGCCACCACGAGGATCGCCGCCCGGCGCGTGTGGTGGGGAAGGTCGGCGGTGCGGGAGTGGCAGGTGGTCACGGTGGCATCGCGGTGGGTTAGCAGCAGCGCCACCGGCAGGCCGACGATCAGCGAGCGGCCGAGCACGACGACGTCACGGCCCTCGAGCTCGACGGCGTGGTGGTCGAGCAGTCGGATAACCGCCTCGGCGGTGGCCGGCGCGAACGCCGGCCGCTTGGCGGCGAGCCGGCCCAGCGACAGCGGGCTGGCCCCGTCGACGTCCTTGGCGGGGTCGATCTCGGCGACCAGGCGACCCGGGTCGACCCCCGGGGGGAGGGGCGTCTGGAGGATGATCCCGGAGATCTCGGGCGACGCCGAGCGCTCGCGCAGGGTCGCGGCGAGCGTCGCCTCGTCGGCTCCCGCTCCGAGCTCGTCGACGCGGCAGGCCAGGCCGACCCGCCCGGCGGCGCGGACCAGCGAGCCGACGTACCAGGCGCTCGAGCGGTCCTCGGTCGCGCTGAGGATCGCCAGCGTCGGCGTGCGCCCTCGCGCGGCACGGTCGGCTGCCCGACGCGCGACGTCGGCGCGGATCGCCTCGGCCAGCTCGCGGCCGCTCAGCTCGGCGGCGGTCACGACGCCGGTCCGCGGCCGCTCAGCTCGGCGGCGGTCACGACGCCGGTCCGCGGCCGCTCAGCTCGGCGGCGGTCATGACCCCAGCTCCCGGCGGACGAGGTCGCTCAGTGCGCCGGCCTCGGCGAGCAGCCCGTCGACGCCCTCGAGGCGGCTCGTGAGTGCGGCCCGGGCCGCCGCGTCGGAGATCGAGCCGAGGTTGATCTCGACGTTGAGGCGGGCGGTCGATGCCGCCGCCCGTGCCGCGTCGGCCGCCGCCGCCACGTCGGTGATCACGTTGCGGTTGGCCACCGGCAGCAGCGCCTCGGCGAGCTCGGTCACCTGGCCGGCCAGCTCGATCACCGCCGCCGGCACCTCGGCGGCGCCGATCGAGGCGGCGGCGATCGCCGCCTGGCGCGCGGCCTGCTCGCGCGGCTCGGCGCGGGGGAGCCGGTAGGCCTCGGCGACCGCTGCGAAGGCGGCCATGTCGGCCTGAATCAGCTCGGTGGCGCGGACCAGCAGCACCTCGGCGCGGGTGGTGATGCGCGCGGCCAGCGCCACCGCCTCGGGATCCTCCGCGCGGTCGCTGTAGCGGGCCACCATCGCCACCAGCGCGGCGCCCTGGGCGGCGTGCAGCGCCGCCACCGCGCCGCCGCCCGGGGCGGGCTCGCGTGCGGCCAGCGCGCCCAGGAACTCGCCGATGGTCCGATCGCCGATCGGGGTCACCGGCCTATCCTGGCGCATCCCCTGTACCAGCGTCGCCCGGCCCTCGGTGCGGGGCAATAGGCTCCGCGGCCGATGCGCGACCCCGCCACCGACGGCCGTCCGGCGCTGCGCGGGCTCGCCGTCGCCGATCCCCCGGAGCGCTGGGCGGCGCTCGGGTTCACGGTCGCCGGCGCGGCCGTCGAGCTCGGTGGGGTGCGGCTGGGGCTCGGGGCGCCGGGGCGGGGGATCGTCGCGTGGACCCTCGCCGGGACGCCGCCGGCCGACTCGATCGACGGCCTGCCGACGCGTGCCGAGGCCGCCGCCGCCCGGCTCGCTCACGCCGACGGCGCCCCCAGCTCCCCCGGTCACGCCGGCCGCGCGCCCGGCTCGGGCGCTCACGCCAACGGCTCGGCCGGTCACGCCGACCGCTCGCCCCGTCACGCCGGCCGCGCGCCCGGCTCGGGCGGTCACGCCAACGGCGCCGTCGGGCTCGACCACGTCGTCGTGCTCAGTCCGGACTTCGACCGCACCGCGGCGGCGCTCGCCGATCACGGGATGCCGCTGCGCCGGACCCGCACCGTCGGCGCCGGCGAGGCGGCATTCCGGCAGGGCTTCCGCCGCCTCGGCCCGGCGATCCTGGAGCTGGTGGAAGCGCGCGACGCGCCGCCGGGCCCCGCCCGGTTCTGGGGGCTCGTGGTGGTCGTCGCCGACCTCGACGCGCTCGCCGGGCGGCTCGGGCCGGAGCGCTGCTCGGCACCGAAGCCGGCCGTCCAGCCGGGGCGCCGGATCGCCACCGTGCGTCGTGCCGCCGGCCTGTCGCTGCCCGTCGCGTTCATGGACCCGGAGCCGGCTCTCTGAGGGGAGGCGTGGTGAGAAAGCGGTCAAGCTTGATCGCTTCTCGCCACGGCCCCGGGCGCTAGCCTGGGTTGGTTGCCGCTCTCCGCGTTCAGTCCCACCACCCGGGCGTGGTTCGAGGGCGCGTTTGCCGCGCCGACCGCCGCCCAGGCGCAGGCGTGGCCGGCGATCGCCTCGGGCGAGCACGCGCTGGTCAGCGCGCCGACCGGCTCGGGCAAGACGCTGGCCGCGTTCCTGTGGGCGATCGACCGCCTGGCGAGCGAGCGGGCCGCGGCGGCCGCGCCGGAGGGCGGTGCGCGCGAGGCGGGGGCGTCCGGCGTGGGCATCAGCCTCGTCTACGTCTCGCCGCTCAAGGCGCTGTCCTACGACATCGACCGCAACCTGCGCGCGCCGCTGCGCGGGATCGGCGCCGAGCTGCGGGTCGCGGTGCGCACCGGCGACACCCCGCAGAAGGAGCGCCGGGCGATGCTGGGGGCACCGCCGGACATCCTCATCACGACGCCGGAGTCGCTCTACCTGATGCTGACCGGCCGGGCTCAGGCACTGTTCGCCGGCACCCGCTGGTGCATCGTCGACGAGATCCACGCCGTCGCCGCGACCAAGCGCGGGTCGCATCTGGCGCTGACGCTCGAGCGCCTCGAGGCGGCGGCGGGGCGCGAGGTCCAGCGGATCGGCCTGAGCGCCACCCAGAACCCGCTGGAGGAGGTCGGCCGCTTCATGGTCGGCCCGCACCGGTCCTGCCGGATCGTCGATGCGACCCTCGCCCACCCTCGCAAGCAGCTCGACCTGAAGATCCACGTCCCCGTGGACTTGGCTGGCGCCAATTCCGTTGGGAGTTCGCCTGGCGGCGAACTCCCGGGGGAGTCGCCTGGCGGCGCCTCCATTGGGAGTTCGCCTGGCGGCGAACTCCCGGAGCTGGATCCGCTACAGGGCGGCGAGGCGACTCGGCGCTCGATCTGGCCGGCGATCTACCCGGAGCTGCTGAAGCTGATCGAGCAGCACCGCTCCACGATCCTGTTCGTCAACAACCGCCGCGGCGCCGAGCGGCTGGCGCTGCGGCTCAACGACCTGGCCGAGCGCGAGATCGCGCGCGCCCACCACGGCAGCCTCGCGCGCGAGCAGCGGACGGTGGTCGAGGAGCTGCTGAAGGCCGGCGAGCTCCCGTGCCTGGTCGCGACCTCGAGCCTCGAGCTGGGGATCGACATGGGCGCCGTCGACCTGGTGATCCAGGTCGAGTCGCCGAAGTCGGTGGCCCGCGGGCTGCAGCGGATCGGTCGCGCCGGGCACTCCGTCGGGGACGTCAGCCGCGGGCGGATCTTCCCCAAGTTCCGCGGCGACCTGCTCGAGTGCGCGGTCGTGGCCAGGCGGATGCGCGAGGGGCTGATCGAGACCACGGTGGTGCCGCGCAACGCGCTCGACGTGCTCGCCCAGCAGATCGTGTCGATCGCCGCGGCGGCCGGCGACGAGGCGCCGGTGAAGCTCGAGGACCTGTACACACTCGTCACCCGCACGTACTCGTACGCCGAGCTGACGCGCGGCTCGTTCGAGAACGTGCTCGACATGCTCGACGGCCGTTACCCCTCCTCGGAGTTCGCCGAGCTGCGCCCGCGGATCATCTGGGACCGCGTCGCCGGGACGATCCGCCCGCGGCCCGGGGCTCGGCAGCTCGCAGTGGCCAACGCCGGGACGATCCCCGACCGCGGCCTGTACGCGGTGACGCTGGCGGACGGTCGCCGCGTCGGCGAGCTCGATGAGGAGATGGTCTACGAGGCCCGGCCCGGACAGACCTTCCTGCTCGGCGCGTCGACCTGGCGGATCGAGGAGATCGGCCGCGACCGGGTGATCGTCAGCCCGGCCCCCGGCCTCCCCGGCGCGGTCCCGTTCTGGAAGGGCGACAGCCTCGGCCGCCCGCGCGAGCTCGGCGAGGCGATCGGGGCGTTCAGCCGCTGGGCCGTGGACCAGGCGCCGGAGACGCTCGAGGCCGAGTACGACCTCGACGGGCGGGCGGCGCGCAACCTGGTCGCGTTCCTGCAGGAGCAGCAGGCGGCCACGCGGGTGATCCCGTCGGATCGCACGATCGTGATCGAGCGCTTCCGGGATGAGATCGGCGACTGGCGGCTCTGCGTGCTTTCGCCGTTCGGGGGCCGCGTCCACGCCGCCTGGGGGCTTGCCCTGAGCGCCCGGATCCGTGACGAGCTGGGGCTCGAGTCCGACGCGATCTGGTCCGACGACGGGATCATCGTCCACCTCCCCGACGCCGAGGAGCTGGACCCAGCCCGGCTCACCGATCTCGTGCTGATCGAGCCCGACGAGCTCGAGGACCGCATCGTCGCCGAGCTGGGCGCCAGCGCGCTGTTCGGCGCCCGCTTTCGCGAGAACGCCGCCCGCGCCCTCCTGATCCCGCGCGCGCGCCCCGGGCGGCGCACGCCGCTGTGGCAGCAGCGGCTGAAGTCCCAGGCGCTGCTGGAGGTGGCCAAGCGCTACGGCGAGTTCCCGATCATCCTGGAGACCTACCGCGAGTGTCTGCGCGACGTGCTCGACCTCCCCGGCCTGACCGATCTGCTGACCAAGCTCCACCGCCGGGAGCTGTCGCTGGTCGAGGTCGAGACGCCGACCGCGTCGCCGTTCGCCTCGAGCCTGCTGTTCGACTACGTCGCCACCTACATGTACGAGGGCGACACCCCGAACGCCGAGCGCCGCGCCGCCGCGCTGTCGCTCGACCGCGACCTGCTGCGCGAGCTGCTCGGCCAGGAGGAGCTCCGCGACCTGATCGATCCCGGCGCTCTGCACCAGGTCGAGGCCGACCTCCAGTTCCTCACCGAGCACCGCCGGGCCACGACCCGCGACACCCTCCACGACGTGCTCCGCGCGCTCGGAGACCTGACCACCCTCGAGGCCCAGGCCCGCGTGCTGCCCGGGCTCGACGCGGCCGCGATGCTCGAGGAGCTGCGCGGCGAGCGCCGCGCGATCGTCGTCCGGCTGGCCGGCGAGGAGCGCTGGATCGACGCCGCCGACGCCGGTCTGTACCGCGACGCGCTCGGCGCCGTGCCGCCGGGCGGGCTGCCGGCGGCGTTCCTGGAGGACGTGCCCGGTGCGCTGACGCGGATCGCCCGCCGCCGCGGCGCCACCCACGGGCCGTTTACCACCGCTGACCTGAAGGCCCGCTACGGCGTCGACATGGACGCCTCGCTGGTCGTCCTCGAGCGCGACGGCGAGCTCGTCCGTGGCGAGCTGCGTCCCGGGGGGTCCGCGCGCGAGTGGTGCCATCCCGACGTGCTGCGACGGCTGCGCCGGGCGTCGCTGGCCGTGCTGCGCAAGGAGATCGAGCCCGTCGAGGCCGCCGCACTGGCCCGCTTCCTGCCCGGCTGGCAGAACGTCGACCGCTGGGGGGGCGGGGGCGGTTCCGGCGCCGGAGTCGACCGCCTGCGCGAGGCGCTGGTTTCGCTCCAGGGGCTGGCGCTGCCCGCCGAGGTGTGGGAGCGCGAGGTGCTGCCGCGCCGCGCCGGCGCCTACTCGCCGGCGTGGATCGACCAGTTGTGCGCGAGCGGCGAGCTCGTATGGGTCGGCGCCGGGGCGCTGGGGCGCAACTCGGGCCGGGTGGCGCTGTACTTCCGCGAGGACCTGCCGGTCCTCGGTCCGCCGCCGACGAAGTCGACGGTGCAGACCGGCACGGAGGCCCACGCCGCGGTGCGCGAGCGGCTGGACCGGAGCGCCGGCTTCTTCACCGACCTGCTGGCCGACGTCGCGATCTCGCCCGAGGAACTGCAGGAGGCGCTGTGGGATCTCGTGTGGGCGGGCGAGGCGACCAACGACGCGTTCGCGCCGTTGCGGGCCCCGCGGCTCACGCTGGCCCGGGCCCAGCGCGACCGCGCGGGCGGGCGCGACCGGATCCGCGGCGGGCGCTTCGCGGCGCGGAGCCGGCGCGGCGCGGCGGCGCCGCAGGTGCAGGGACGCTGGTCGCTGACCGCGCCGCTGTTCGGAGCCGGGCCGGATCCGGCGGCGCGGCGGCGGGCGCTGGCCGAGCTGCTGCTCGAGCGCTACGGCGTGCTGACCCGCGAGCAGGTGCTGGCCGAGGGGATCCCCGGCGGCTTCAGCGCGATCTATCCCGAGCTGACCCAGCTCGAGACACTGGGGATCGCCCGCCGCGGCTACTTCGTCGAGGGCCTCGGTGGCGCCCAGTTCGCGCTCCCCGGCGCGGTCGAGCGGCTGCGCGCGACGGGCTCCGCGCACCCCGTCGATCCGGAGGCGGTGGTGCTCTCGGCCGTCGACCCGGCGCAGCCGTACGGCGGCGTGCTCCCGTGGCCGGCCCGCGCGCGGGGTGCGGGCGGCGGGCGCGGCCCCGCCCGGGTCGCCGGCGCCCACGTGGTGCTGATCGGCGGCGAGCCCGTGCTTTACGTGGAGCGGGGCGGCAAGGGGCTGCAGACGCTGCCGGCCGCCGACGAGTCGCGGCTCGGTCGCGCGCTGGCCGCGCTCGTCGGCGAGGTCGGCCGCGGCCGGATCAAGCGTCTCGCGCTCGAGCGGATCGACGGCGAGCCGGCGCTGAGCAGCCCGCTTGGGCCCGCGCTGGGGGCGGCGGGCTTCGAGCAGGGGCCGCGGCGGCTGACGCTGACCGCGTGAGGCGCCGGGATGCCCGAGGGCGACACGATCCTGTGGGCGGCCACGCGGATGCGCCCGGTGCTCGAGGGTCACGTGCCCGACTCGGTCGAGATGCCGGCCGGCCGGCCGGGCGCGCTGCGCGGCTCGCCGGGGCGCGAGCGCTGGCCCGAGCGGCTGCGGGGCCGCCGGATCGAACGGATCGCCACCTACGGGAAGAACCTGTTCATTCGGTTCGGCCCGCTCGCCGTCGAGGCTCGCCAAGACCGGGCCGACCGAATGTCATCCGGCTACTACGAGGGCGATCTGGTGCTGTATTCGCACCTGCGGATGACCGGGGCATGGGGCGTCTACCCGGAGGGTGGTCGGTGGCGGCGCTCGCCGGCGCGGGCGTGGCTGGTGCTCCGCCGGGGCGGCCAAGACGTCGTCCAGTTCGACGGGCCGGTGCTGGAGCTGCTCACCGCGGGGCGCTCGCGCTTGCAGCTCGCGGCGCTGGGCCCCGACGTGCTCGCCGACCGATTCGATCGAGATGCTTTTCTGGCTCGGCTTCGCGCCGATGACCCGAGCCGCCCGATCGGCGACGCGCTGCTCGATCAGCGGACGGTTGCCGGGATCGGCAACAAGTGGAAGTCCGAGGGCTGCTGGTCGGCCGCGATCGATCCGTGGCGGCCGCTGCGGGAGGTCTCCGACGAGGAGGCGCGGGCGATCATCGGCGCCACCCGGCCGCGGATGCTGCGCTCCGGCACGCAGGGACCGCGCTACGCGCGGGAGCATGTATACCGCCGGGTCGGGCGGCCATGCCCCCGGTGCGGGACGGCGATCCGCTCGCGCCCCCAGGGCGAGGGCAACCGGATGACGTACTGGTGCCCGGGCTGCCAGCGCTGAGCGGGCCGACCAGGTCGTTAGCCTCTGAGGGACGATGACCGAGCGACATCTGCGACGGGTCGGCCACAAGGGCGCGGACCTGATCGCGCCCGGGAACACCCACGAGAGCTTCGACGCCGCGTTGAGCGTCGGCGTCGACATGATCGAGTTCGACGTGCTGCCCGCGCCGCCGGCGGACTGGCGCGAGATCAGCGTGCGCACGGCCGAGCGCCGCACCTGGCCCGACGCCGGGCTGCTGCTGGCCCACGACTGGCGGGACGCCGCGGGCCGGGCGCCGCACACGCTCGAGGAGGGCCTCGAGCACCTGGCCGCCGAGCGCTTCGGCGAGGTCGACCTGGACATCGACCTGAAGCTACCTGGCTACGAGCTGCGCGTGGTCGAGACGCTGCGGAGCTACGGGCTGCTCGAGCGCGCGCTGATCTCGAGCCAGTACCGCGCCAGCCTGGCCCTGATCCGCGACGCGGCGCCGTCGGTCCGGCTCGGGTGGTCGGTGCCGAAGCTCCGCCGCGACCCGTTCCGGAGTCCGGCGCTGGTTCCGGCGATGATGATCGCGCTCTACACGCTCCGGGCGGCGCTGCCGCGGCTGGCCGCGCGGGCGATCCGCCGCGGCGAGTGCGACGCGCTGATGGCCCACTGGCGGCTCGTCACCCCCGGTCTCGTCCGCGCCGTGCGCGGCGCCGGCGGCGAGCTGTACGTGTGGACGGTCGACGAGCTCCCGCAGATCCGGGCGCTCGAGCTGCTCGGGGTCGACGGCGTGATCACCAACGATCCGCGGCTGTTCGGCGCGCTGGTGTAGCCGCGGCACCCGGGTCGACGAGCGTGACACGCCCGGGCGTTTGCGACTCGTTCCCCATGGTGGAGCCTTTCCTGCGAACCGGTTGCAGCCAGGCGGAAACTTCCGGCTAGGCGGAAGTTTTCGTAGGTTTAACTTCCGGCTAGGCGGAAGTGTTTTCGTAGGTTCAACTTCCGGCTAGGCGCCGAGCCGGCAGGTGGCCGCGCTGTAGCCCTTGGGGTCACCCTGCTGCGCGCCACGGTGCCCGGTCGTGGTGGCCCGCACGATCCTGCCGAGGACGCGGCCCCCGGAGCGCCAGGTGAACTCGACACTGCCCTGGAGGATCGCCGGGGGGCGGACCACGAAGGTCATCCCCTCCTGGTGGAAGCCGCCCGCGACGGTGCCGATCCGCACCCGCGTACGGGTGCCCGGCAGCGGCTGGAAGTCCGGGCTCGACCGGGGCGAGTAGTAGTCGAGACTGAACTGCATCTGCAGCGTCGCCGGGAAGCTCAGCGCCGGCATCTGGGCGCGGATCCCCACCGTGTTGCGGTGCCGACGGGTGTTGCAGATGTTGAGCGTCGCCCACAGGCCGCGGGAGTGCGTGGCCCGGCCGATCGCGGCACGCACCTGCTCGGCCGACGGGGCCGCGGCGGGGACCGTGGCGGCCGCCGTCCCCGCGGCGGCGAGCGCCGCGCACAGCATCAGTGGGGTGGCGATTCTGGTCCTCACCTGGGCGCGGACGTTAGCGGGCGCGGTTGCCTATCGTGGCGGGATGAGGAGATTTCCGCCGAGGCTGTGATGGACGCCGGTCCGGGGCGTAGTGGAAATGTGATCGAGAGTCCCGCCTCCCCGGCCGGCGACACCGCCGCCTGGGCGCGCTTCGAAGCCCTGTACCGCGCGAGCCGCGACGACGTCTACGCCTACGTCTGCACGCTGCTGCGCGACCCGGCCGGCGCCGAGGACGTCACCGCGCTGGCCTTCGAGCGGGCGTTCCGGCGCCGGCGGAGCTTCGATCGCCGGCGCGGCGAGGAGCGCGCGTGGCTGTTCGGGATCGCTCGCAACGCGGCGCTGGACGAGCTTCGCCGCCGCCGCCGGCTGGCCACGCTGCTCGCCGACCCCGAGGCCGAACGCGCCGGTAACGAGGACGACGGCGAGGTCGCCCTGCGCCGCACCGCCGTGCGCGAGGCGCTGCAGCGGATGTCGGCCCGCGACCGTGAGCTGATCGCGCTCAAATTCCACGCCGGCCTGACCAACGCCGAGTTGGCCAAGGTGCTCGGCGTCAGCGAGTCCAACGCCGGGACGATGCTCCACCGCACGATCGAGAAGCTGAGGAAGGCCTGCCATGCGAACGGCTGACGAGTTCCCGCTCGACCCGGCGATCGTCGCCCGGCTCGAGGCGATCGACGCCACGCTGGCCGGCGAGCCGGTGGATCCCGCCTACGCCGAGGTCGCCGAGCTGGCGCTGCTGCTCAGCGCCGAGCGGCCGCAGCCGCGGCCGGAGTTCGCCGCCGAGCTCGACGCGGCGGTGGAGCGGCGGTTCCGCCGTGCGCCCGGTGTCAGCGTCCCGGGCCCGCGCGGCGGCGGGCGGGCGCGCAGCTGGTGGGCGAACGCGTGGATGGCCTCCGGCGGTCTCGCCGCGGCACTGGCCGCGGTGATCGCGGCGGTGATCGTGATCGGCGGCGGCGGTTCGCCCTCGGGTCCGCCGCCGCGCGTCCTGCTGCCGCTCCGGGGAGCGCCCCTGAACGGCGCCGCATCGACGGCGGTCGGGGCGTCGGCGGGCGCGTCCGGCAGCCCTGCGGGCCGCTTGGGCGCCGCCGGCGGCGCCAAGGCCGCAGCGCCGACGACGACCACGCCGGGCGCCACCCGCTCCGCGGGCACCCTGGCCACCCCGGGCGCCGCCCGCTCCTCGGCCACCCCGGGCGCCGCCCGCTCCTCGGCCACCCCGGGCGCCGCCAACGCGCCGCTTGCGGCTCCGGCGACCTTCGGCCCCGCCGGCGTCCAGAGCGTGTCGCCGCCGGCCAACGGGCGCAAGACGATCCAGTCGGCGCAGCTGGCGCTGATCACGTCGCCGGGAAGGATCGACGCCGTCGCCCAGGAGGCGTTCGGGGTGATCGGCGCCGAGTCGGGGATCGTCCGCCACTCGACGGTCACCGCCACCGGCGGCAGCGACGGCTACGCGGAGCTGCAGCTGAGCGTCCCCAGCGGCAACCTCGCGCAGCTGATGAACCGGCTCTCGCAGCTCCGCTACGCCCACGTCGGCTCGCGCACCGACTCGAGCCAGGACGTCAACGATCAGTACCTCGTCGACGTGCGCCGGCTGGCCGACGCGCGGGCGCTGCGCACGTCGCTGTTGAAACGGCTGGCGACGGCGACCACGCAGGCCCAGGTCGACGGCCTCCGGGCCCAGATCCGCGACGCCGAGGCATCGATCGCCTCGGACGAGGCGACGCTCGCATCGCTGAACAAGCAGGTCAACCTCAGCCAGGTCGATGTGACGATCAGCGCCGGCGCGGTGCCGGTCGGCCCCCCGTCACCGGGCCCGAGCGGCTTCACGCTCGGTCGCGCCGCCCACGACGCCGGACGCGTGCTGACCGTCGCCGCCGGGGTGGCGCTGATCGCGCTCGCCGCCCTCGTCCCGACCGGCCTGGTGGTGGCGCTGGTGGCTTGGATCGCGCTGGTGCTCCGCCGCCGCGGTCGCGAGCAGGCGCTCGACTCGGTCTGACCGGCTGGCGCTAGGCGGGGCGCCCAGCGGCCGACTCGGTGCACGCGGCGGCGGCCCGCGGGGCGAGGCGGCCGAACACGTCGGCCAGCGTGCCCAGCTCCTCGGGGCTCAGCTGGTCGAAGAAGCGCGCATTGACCGAGGCGAAGTGCGTCGCCTGGGCCGCCCGGGCGAGCGCCAGCCCGGCGTCGGTGAGGTGGGCCTCCACCGCGCGGGCGTCGCTGGCGCACGGCACCCGCCTGACCAGCGCCCGGCGCCCCAGCGCGTCGACGACCCGCGAGATGCGGCTGAGGCTGAGCGAGCTCTCCTGCGCCAGCACCGACAGCCGCAGGCACCGGCCGTCGGCGGCGGCGAGGCGCCCGAGCGCCTCGAGCGCGCTGAGGCTGAGGCCATGGGCGGCCTCGAGCTCGGCGTCGAGCGCGCGCACGAGCTGCTTGTGCGTCTCGAGCAGGCCGATCCAGGCCTCGGCGTGGCGCTCTGACCAGCGGGCGAGGCCGTCGTCGCCGACGATGTAGGCGCAGGACTCGGGTAGGGGCGCCGTGGGTTCCATGCTTGCCCTAGCAAGTATAGCGTGGTGTGGTATGCTTGCGCTAGCAAGCAATCTGTCACGCTTCGCCGGAGAACGCGCCGGCGACCACTGCCGGCGACCACTGCCCGCGACCGAGGAGCCCGAGATGAAGCTCGAGGGACTGCACCACATCACGATGATCACCGGCGAGGCGCAGCGGGGCGCCGACTTCTACGCTGATGTGCTCGGGCTGCGGATGATCAAGAAGACGGTCAACTTCGACCAGCCCGACGCCTACCACCTGTACTTCGGCGACGAGTACGGCTCCCCCGGCTCGATCCTCACCTGGTTCGAGTTTCCCGGCGCGGCCCCCGGTCGCCCGGGCGCGGGGATGATCCACACGCTGGCGCTCGGCGTGGCCTCCGAGGCCGCGCTCGACTTCTGGGCGCAGCGGCTGGCCGGCGCCGGGTTTCCGGGCCGGCGCGTGATCGGAACGCTCGATCACGCCGTCTCGGCGCTGCGCTTCGCCGACTACGACGGCCTCGCGCTCGAGCTGGTGGTGGCGCAGGACGGCAATCCGCCGCTGCGCGCCCAGCACCCGGAGATCCCGTCCGAGCACGCGATCGTCGGGCTCGAGGGGGCGCGGGCCTACGGCGCGCACGCGGCGATCGAGGAGCCGGTGCTGACCGACACGCTCGGCTTCACCCACCTCGGCGGCGGCGATTACCGGCTCGACGGGGAGGTCCGCCATTTCCACTTCGCCTACGACCCGGCTCCGGACGCTCACGGCGTCCCGGGGGCGGGGACCGTCCACCACATCGCGTGGGCCTCGCCGGACGCCGAGCACCTCGCGTGGCGGGACCGCGTCGCCGCCGCCGCCGGCCACGTCACCGACGTACGCGACCGCGACTACTTCCGCTCGATCTACTTCCGCGAGCCGCGCGGGGTGCTGTTCGAGATCGCGACGCTGTCGCCCGGCTTTGCCGTCGACGAGGATCCGGAGCACCTCGGCGAGGCGCTGCGCCTACCGAAGCTGCACGAGCACCTGCGCCCGCAGCTCGAGCGTGCCCTGACTCCGGTGCTCAACCCGCGCGCGCGGCGCCGCGAGGCGGTGGCCCGATGACCGCCCTGGAATACGTCGAGCGCCCGGCGGCCGGGGACCCCGACGGGCTGCTCGTCCTCCACCACGGGCGGGGCACCGACGAGCGCGACCTGATCGGGCTCGCCGACGTGCTCGATCCCGAGTGCCGGCTGCACGTCGCCGCCCCCCGCGCCCCGCTGCGGATGCCGGGGTGGCCGGGCTACCACTGGTACGTGGTCCCGCGCGTCGGCCATCCGGACCCCGACAGCTGGCGGAGCTCGGTGGCGCTGCTGTCGGACTTCCACGACGGGCTGTGGGAGCGCACCGGCCTCGGCCCCGAGCGCACTGTGCTCGGCGGCTTCTCGATGGGCACGGTGATGAGTTACTCGCTGGGCCTGAGCGGCGATCGCCCGGTCCCCGCGGGGATCCTCGCGCTGTCGGGGTTCGTGCCCACCGTGGCGGGATGGGAGCCCGCGCTCGAGGACCGTCGGCGCGTGCGCGCGTTCATCGCCCACGGGCGCCGCGATCAGGTGATCGGCGTAGAGTTCGCCCGGCGCGCGCGGGAGCTGCTGAGCGCCTCCGGGATCGAGGCCGAGTACCACGAGTCCGACGCCGTCCACCAGATCGATCCGGCGCACATCCCCGCGGCCATGAGGTGGCTCGCCGGTGTGGTATCTCTGGCGGGTGGGCGCAACCAGTGAGGAGACGATCGCGCTGCTCCGCCGCGTGCCGGTGTTCGCGGCCCTCGCCGAGGAGGATCTCGTCCGCGTGGCCGAGGTCGCGGTGCCGCGGCGCTTCGGCGACGGCGAAATCGTGTTCCGGGAGGGCGACGAGTCGAACACCTGCTACGTCGTCCGCGCCGGCTTGGCTCGGGCGATCCGCGAGCACTCCGACGGACGCTCGATCACCCTGGCCAACTTCGGCCCCGGCGACATCTTCGGCGAGCTGGCGATGTTCGACAACGAGAGTCGCTCGGCGACCGTCGAGACGATCGTCTCGAGCGAGGTGATCGCGATCCTCGGGGGCGACATGCGCCGGCTCCTGCGCGAGCACCCCGACATCGCGGTCAAGCTGCTCGCCGCGCTCGGCCGCCGGCTGCGCGAGACCAACGAGCGCCTGGCCCGCCAGTCCTTCCAGACCGTCCAGAGCCGGGTCGCCTCGGTGCTGGCCCAGCTGGTCAAGACGGCCCGCGCCGACGGCGCCGGCGGCCGCGATGTGCTGATCACCTCGACCCAGGCCGACCTCGCGCAGCTGGCCGGCTCCTCGCGCGAGTCGGCCAGCCGCTTCCTGGCCGTGCTCGAGCGGGCCGGGATCATCTCGCAGGGCCGGGGGCGCCTGACCGTCCACGATCCCGACGCGCTCGAGCGCTATGTCTACTGACCTCTCTACTGACCCGGGACGTTCGCGAAGCGAGTTTTCGGCCGGCGGCGTCGTCGTCCGCGACGGCCAGGTGGTGGTGATCGTGCCGGTCAAGCGCGGCCCGGGTGGGATCCGCGTGCTCGGCCTGCCCAAGGGTCACCCCAACGGCGACGAGACGCCCGAGCAGGCGGCGACGCGCGAGGTGCGCGAGGAGACCGGGGTGAGCGCCGAGCTGGTCGCGCCGCTCGGCGAGGCGCGCTACAGCTACGACCGGGAGGGCCGGCCGCGGGCCAAGACGGTCGCGTTCTTCCTGTTCGAGTACCGCTCCGGAAGTCTCGAGGACCACGATCACGAGATCGAGGAGGCGCGGTGGCTGCCGCTCGCCGAGGCGGCCACCGCGCTGACCTACGAGGGCGAGCGCGAGATCGTTCGCCGCGCACTGTCGCGATTTGCTGGCGATCTGTAGGCTGATCGCTCCGATGCGCGTCCTCAACTTCTACTCCTCGGTGTTCGCCGACCAGCTGCGCCGCGGCCGCAAGACGGCGACGATCCGGCTCGGCGACAAGTCGCACAAGTACCACAAGAACGAGTGCGTGCTGGTGACGATCGGCTACCAGCACTCCCCGCGGGAGAAGATCTTCAGCGCGGTGATCGACCAGGTCGAGGTCAAGCGCGTCCAGGACCTGTCCCCGCGCGACATCGAGCACGACAACCCGGAGTTCCGGCGCGTCGACGAGATGGTCCACTTCCTCGAGCAGATCTACGGCCGCAAGGTCTCGCTCCAGGACACGGTCACCGTGGTCCGCTTCTCGCAGATCATCGAGAGCCCGCCCGAGGGGTTCCGGGACCGCATGCACGGTCTCGGCGGCGCCCGCAACTAGACGGACCGCCGGGTTTCTCGCCTCCCGGGGCGACCCGGATCACCACCTGCGGGCGCGGCATCGAGAATATAAAGATCCTGGCACTCTCGTGTGAAGAGTGCCAAGAAAGCCTCCGCGTGCCGCCTCGAGCGGCTATAGTGTGAAGCGCTGGCACTCTCATGCCGAGAGTGCCAAAGAGGCTCTATACACCGTTGGAGGTTGCATCAATGAAGCTGAAGCCCCTTGGCGATCGTTTGATCGTGCGGGCAATCGAGGAGGAGGAGACCACCGCGAGTGGGATCGTCCTCCCCGACACCGCGAAGGAGAAGCCCCAGAAGGGCAAGGTCCTGGCCGTCGGCGACGGCAAGGTCAACGAGGACACCGGCAAGCGCACGCCGGTCGACGTCGCCGAGGGCGACGAGGTCCTGTACAGCAAGTACGGCGGCACCGAGATCAAGGTGGACGGCGAGGAACTCCTCGTCCTCCGCGAGTCCGACGTTTTGGCAAAGGTTCAGTAAATGGCTCACAAGGAACTGAAGTACGAGGCTGAGGCCCGTAAGGCGCTGGAGCAGGGCGTCGACGCGGTGGCCAATGCCGTCAAGGTCACGCTCGGCCCCAAGGGTCGCTACGTGGTCCTCGACAAGAAGTTCGGCGCCCCGACGATCACCAACGACGGCGTCACCATCGCCCGTGAGATCGAGGTCGAGGACGTCTTCCAGAACCAGGGCGCTCAGCTCGTCCGCGAGGTCGCGACGGCCACCAACGACGTGGCCGGCGACGGCACCACGACGGCGACCGTGCTCGCCCAGGCGATCGTCCGCCAGGGTCTCAAGAACGTCGCCGCCGGCGCCAACCCGCTCGCGCTCAAGCGCGGGATCGAGAAGGCCGTCGAGGAGGTGGTCGCGAACATCGCCGCGCAGTCCAAGGAGATCTCAGGCAAGGATCAGATTGCGCGCGTCGCCACCATCTCCGCGGGCGACGACGAGATCGGCGACGTGATCGCCGACGCGATCGACAAGGTCGGCAAGGACGGCGTGGTCAACGTCGAGGAGGGCCAGACGTTCGGCATGGACCTCGAGTTCACCGAGGGCATGCAGTTCGACAAGGGCTACAT
>JBBSFX010000009.1:0-83216 GCA_038254735.1 Solirubrobacterales bacterium | reverse complement strand
CGCGTCCCGGGCCCACTTCTCGAGCAGCTCCCCCTCGCCGTAGCCGAGCGAGCCGCACAGCGCCACGCAGCGCAGCGCGATCTCGGTGCCGACCCGGCCGGCCTTGGCCTTGGCCATCGACGCCTGCAGCGAGTTGGGCTTCTTGTTGTCGGCCATCCACGCCGCCTGCAAGGTGAGCAGGCGGGCGGCCTCCCAGTCCGCCTCCATCGCGATGTACTCCGAGACGGCCGCCGGCTGGGCGTGATGGCCTCCTCCCGCCCCGTCGTAGTCGATCTGAAGACCCGCCTCCTCGAGCAGCTCGCGGGTGCGCTCGAGGCACGCCCGGGCGACGCCGACGGCCATCCCGGCAACCAGCGGCCGGGTGTTGTCGAACGTCTGCATGACGCCCGCGAAGCCCTGCTTGGCAGTCTGGATCTCGGGCGAGCCGAGCAGGTTCTCCGGGGGCACCCGGCAGTCCTGCAGGCGGAAGTTGGCCGTGTCGGAGGCGCGGATCCCGAGCTTGTGCTCGAGCCGGTCGAGGTGCAGCCCGGGGTTCGTGCGCTCGACCACGAACGACTTGATCGCGCCGCGGCCGGCGGCGCGATCGAGCGTCGCCCAGACGACGATCAGCTCGGCGCGATCGCCGCTGGTGACGTAGATCTTCTCGCCGTCGAGGACGTACTCGGGGTGGGCGGGATCGGAGTCGTCGAGGCGGGCGGTGGTCCGGATCGCGGCCGAATCCGAACCGGCCTCGGGCTCGGTGATCGCCATCGCCGCCCACTTGCCGCCGAAGCGCTGCAGCTGCTCCTCGTTGGCGACGGCGCCGATCGCCGCTTGGCCGAGGCCCTGGCGCGGCATCGACAGCAGCAGCCCGACATCGCCCCAGCACAGCTCGATCACCCCGAGCAGGCTGGCCATGTTGGAGCCGTTGCGGGTCGACTCGGCCTCGGGCCGGCCGCCGTTGCCAGGGCCCTCGCCTCCCGTGCCGCTGCCGACCGTGCCCGCGCCGGCGCCGGCGAGCGCGCCGGACTCGTTCATGCCGTCGATCAGCGCCGCCAGCATGTCGAGCTCCTTGGGATAGGTGTGCTCCTCGCGGTCGTACTGGCGCGAGTGAGGGCGGAACACCTCGGTCGCCACCTGATGGGACTGGCTGACCAGCATCGAGAACTTCTTGGGGATCTCCAGGTTGATCATCAGACCACCAGCGCGCCTTCCATCACGCCCGCGGCGCGGAGGTCGCGATACCAGCGCTCCACCGGGTGCTCCTTGGTGTATCCGTGGCCGCCGAGCAGCTGCACGCCGTCGGAGCCGATCTGCATCCCGCGGTCGGCGCACAGCCGCCGGGCCAGCGCGACCTCGCGGCCGAACGGCAGGCCCTGGTCGACGCGTGAGGCAGCGCGCAGCGTCGCCAGGCGCATTCCGCCGAGCTCGATCGCCACGTTGGCGACCGTGAACGCCACCGCCTGCCGGTTGGCGATCGGCTCGCCGAAGGCGACGCGCTCGTTGACGTAGGGGATCAGGTAGTCGAGCACGGCCTGCGCGGCGCCGACGGACACGGCGCACCACCCGAGCCGGCCGAGCCGGACGCACTCGGCGTAGACGGCGGGGTCGCCGGCGCCGAGCAGCGCGCCGGCGGGCAGCTTCACGCCCTCCAGGATCAGCCGGCCGGTGCCGGCGGCGCGGACGCCCATCCCCGGGTCGGGCTCGACGCTCAGCCCCGCGGTCTTCGACTCGACGACGAACAGGGCCGGGCGCGGGGGGAGGTTGCCATCGTCGAGCGCCGCGGCGACGATGAACAGCTCGCCGTCGGACGCGCGCGGGACGAGCGCCTTGACGCCGTCGAGGACGTAGCCGCCGTCGGCGGCGCGGGCGGTGCTGTGGAGCTTGAACGGGTCGAACAGGGCCCGCGGCTCGAGCAGCGCCACGGCGGCGGCGGGGACGCTGTCGCCGACGAACTCGGGGAGGTATGTGGCCTGCTGGTCGGCGTCGCCCCACAGGCCGAGCGCGGTCGAGACGCCGGCGGGGGCCAGGCAGGCTACGGCGATCCCGAGGTCGCCGTGGGCGAGCGCCTCGCTCATCAGCACCGAGGTCACGGCCGAGCGCTCGTCGACGGCGCCGCCGAGCTCCTCGGGCACGCCGACCATCGTCAGCCCGAGCTCGTTGGCCTGGGCCAGCAGCTCCGGCGGGGCGGCGCAGGCGCCGTCGGCGGCCGACGCCGCGGGGCGCAGCTTGGCCAGGGCGAAGCGCTTGACGGATTCGGTCAGCATCTGCTGCTCGTCGCTCGGCGTGAGGTCGAACCGGCCGCGCTGCGGCCCCCGCGGCTGGCGGGCGGGCTTCGACAGCCGGTTGGCGGCGGCGAACGTGCGCCCGGCTGTGGCGGCGGTGCGCATCGTCGTCTTCGAGGCTGTGAACAGGAAGCGCTCGGCGGGTTCGCGCAGACCGAAGCGGTCAACAAGCGCGGAGGAGGCCAACCGGTTCAACGCGCGCAGTCCGACGGCCATGCTGCGCTCGGCGAGGTTCTGGTCGGTAGACATGTACGGGACTGTACCCGTGCTACATCGTCGCTACATCGTCTGATGTGACGGTGCTCCGGGGAAGGTTTCCGGGTGCGCGGCGTCCCTCGGGTCATCACCATCTCAAGGAGCGCGCAGATGATCGCAGACAAGCTGACCCCCGGCGCCGCGGCGGCCGCGCTGGCGATCGCGGCCGTGGCCGTGGCCGGCTGCGGGTCGAGCAGCAGCAGTGGCGGGGCGGCCGGCGGCAGCGCCAAGGCGGCCTCGATCGCGTCGATCACCACCAAGCACGGCAAGCTCGGCACGATCCTGGCCGTCGGTGCGAAGCGGCTGACCGTGTACCTGTTCGAGGCCGACAAGGGCGCAACCTCGACGTGCTCGGGGACCTGCGCCCAGGTGTGGCCGCCGGTGCTCGGCAAGGCCAGCGCCGCCGGCGGGGCGATCGGTGCCGACCTCGGCACGACCAAGCGCTCCAACGGCTCCGTCCAGGTCACCTACAAGGGTCACCCGCTCTACACCTACGCCCGCGACCGCGACGACGGCGACGCCTACGGCCAGGGGATCAAGCTCTTCGGCGCCGCCTGGTACGTGCTGAAGCCCTCGGGCGAGAAGCTCGACCGGTCCTGAGGGACGCGCGATCCGTTCGCGCCTCGCGTGCGGTTCGCGCCCCGCTGGGCGCTCGCCGGCGGAGCCTGGGGAAGGATCCGGGCCGCGCCGGCGTCGTAAGCATGCAGATAGGCCCAGGAGGGGCCCGATGGCATTCCCCAACCCGCAGTCGAAACCGAGTCACCAGCACTTGGCCGATCTGTCAGCGCTCGCCGACGGGACGCTGGCGCCCGAGCGCCGGGAGGCGGTGCAGGCGAACATCGCCGCCTCGCCGGAGTTGAGCGAGCTGCTGGCCCGCGAGCGCGTGGCGGTGGAGCGGCTGGCCGAGGCTCGGGAGCGCGATCGCGCGCCGCAGGCGCTGCGCGAGCGGATCGAGCGCGAGCGCGAGCGCGAGCGCGCGGCGCGGCGCGGGGCAGCCGTGCGCGGCGGCTCGCTCCGCGGGGGCCTCGCCGTGCGCGCCGGACTGGCGGCGTCGCTCGCGCTGGGCGCCGTCGTGCTGGTGCTGGTGGCGCCCGGCGGCACGCCCGGCTCCCCGACGCTGTCGCAGGCCGCTGCACTGGGCACCCGCGAGGCCCTCCGCCCTGGTCCGACGCCCGACCCCAGCAACCCCGGGGCGCAGCTCGACCGCAGCGTCGGCGAGGTGTACTTCCCCAACTGGACCCGGGCACCGCTGCGCTGGCGCGCCACCGGCCAGCGCATCGATCGCCTCGGCGGCCATCGCGCGGTCACCGTGTTCTACGCCCGCGCCCGGATCAGCATCGCGTACACGATCCTCTCGACGCCGCCGCTGCGCGAGCCGGCCGCGGCGGTGCGCCACGTGGGCGGCCTGGCCGTGCGCGAGCTGACGCTGAACGGGCGGATGGTCGTCACGTGGCGGCGCGACGGACATACGTGCGTACTGTCGGGGCGCAACATCGACGCGCAGCGGCTGGCCCAGCTGGCCTCGTGGGAGCCGCGGTAGTCGCCGCTACGGGGCGAGCTGGCGCGGCGGCGGCTCGCCGGTCTCGGCCAGCGCCCGGGCCACGCGCTGGCGGGCGCGGTGCAGCCGCGTCGTGACCGTCGCCTCCCGCACCTTGAGCGCCCGCGCCGCCTCCCGGTAGGAGAGCCCGACGACGTCGATCGCCACCAGCGCCTCCCGGAAGTCGTCGGGGAGCCCCGAGATCGCCGCGTACAGCTCCGCGGACTCGAGCCGCGACTCAGGGCGCACCGCGTGGCGGTCCTCAATGAGGTCGAGCTCGTCGGGCAGCGACGCGGTCCGGGGCCGCCGGGCGGCCGTGCGCCGGCCGCTGATGTAGGTGTTGCGCAGCACGCGCAGGAGGTAGCCGAGGTCGTCCTCGGAGGACAGGAAGCGGGGCTTGCGCAGGACCCGCGCGTAGGTCTCCTGGACCAGGTCCTCGGCCTCCTCGCGCGACCCGCACAGACTCCATGCGGCGCGATACAGTCGATCGAGATGGTCCCCCAGGCGGTCGGGGTCGAGCTGGCGTCGGCCTGTCATGCCGTTGATCGCCAGCATAACCCCGGTGACGCGGGGGAAGGATCGCCGCCGGGCGGCGTCCTGCTGCTGTGGGACGCCCGTCAGACTGTGCCGGGCACCGATCATCCAAGGAGACGCCAGATGCCCACCAAGACCGTCCTCGCGCTCGCCGCAGCGACACTCGCGCTCGCCGCCTGCGGCAGCACGTCGAGCAGCAGCGGCAAGTCCGGCGGCGCGGCCGCGAGCTCGACCGGAGCCGGCGCCGCCACCACGCCGGCCTCGACCCCGGGCGGCGGCGCGAGCGGCGCGATCACCGAGGCGGCCGATCCCTCCGGGTCGCTCAGCTTCACGCAGGCCACGCTGCACGCCAAGGCCGGCGCGGTGACTATCAAGTTCGCCAACCCGGCGCCGATCGGACACAACTTCACGCTCGCCGACTCCTCCGGCAAGGTGCTAGGCGCGACACCGACCTTCAGCGGCGCCAGCAAGGCCCTGAACGTGACGCTGAAGCCCGGGACCTACACCTTCTACTGCAGCGTCCCCGGACACCGGATGGGCGGCATGCAGGGAACCCTGACGGTCACCTAGCGCGGCGGCGCGCTTATGGCGTGCTTATGCTGAGCGGGTCATGCTGGAACGTGAGCACGCAGGGTGGGCCGCTCTACGGGGAGACCGGGGACGGCCCACCCCGCTCCCCCGCCGCTCAGTGATAGTCCAGCCAGTATGAGCGAGCCCGAGCTGCTGTGGGTGCCGTCGCGCGAGCGCGTCGCGGCGGCCGCGATCACCCACTTCGCCGGCTGGCTGCGGGAGACCCGGGGGCTCGAGCTCGACGGCTACGCGGCGCTGTGGCGCTGGTCGGTGGGCGAGCTCGAGGAGTTCTGGGCCGCGATCGCCGAGTACTTCGACGTCGGCTTCGAGACGCCGCCTGAGGCGGTGCTGGCGACCCGAGGGATGCCC
This sequence comes from Solirubrobacterales bacterium, assembly GCA_038254735.1. GTDB lineage: Bacteria > Actinomycetota > Thermoleophilia > Solirubrobacterales > Solirubrobacteraceae > Palsa-465. The sequence goes on along the minus strand of JBBSFX010000009.1, from coordinate 77,687 downwards.
GGTGCCGTGTGGTTCCCCGGCTCGCGCCTCAGCTATGCCGAGCACACCTTCCGCGGCCGGGACCCGAGCTCCCCGGCGATCCAGCACGCGTCCGAGCTGCGAGCGCTGTCGTCGTGGACGTGGGGCGAGCTGCGCGAGCAGACCGCGCGGATCGCCGGGGGCCTGCGGGCGCTCGGGATCGGTCCGGGCGACCGCGTGGCCGCCTACATGCCGAACATCCCCGAGACGGTGGCGGCGTTCCTGGCCTGCGCCTCGATCGGCGCCGTGTGGTCCTCGGCGGCGCCGGAGTTCGGCGCCCGAAGCGTGATCGACCGCTTCAGCCAGATCGAGCCGAAGGTGATGCTGGCGATCGACGGCTACCGCTACGGGAGCCGGGACTACGATCGTGATGCGATCGTGCAGCAGATCGCCGCCGAGATCCCGGGGCTCGAGCGGACGGTACGCTTCGGCTACCTCGGCGGGAGCGGCTGGGAGTCCGGGTTCCTCGGCGACGGGGCCGAGCTGTCTTTCACCCCGCTGGCCTTCGACCACCCGCTGTGGGTGCTCTACAGCTCGGGCACGACGGGGTTGCCCAAGCCGATCGTGCACGGCCAGGGCGGGATCCTGCTCGAACAGCTGAAGCAGCGACTACACCTCGACGCGCAGGCCGGCGACCGCGTGTTCTGGTTCTCGACGACCGGTTGGATGATGTGGAATTTCCTCGTCGGGGTGCTGCTGTCGGACGCGTCGATCGTGCTGTTCGACGGCGACCCGGGACATCCCGATCTGGGCACGCTGTGGGACCTCGCCGAGCGAGCCGGGGTCACCACCTTCGGCACCAGCGCCGCGTTCATCTCCGCCTGCATGAAGGCGGGGGTCGCCCCGCGGGAGGGGCGCGAGCTGGGCGCGCTGCGGGCGCTCGGGTCGACCGGCTCCCCGCTCGCGCCCGAGGGCTTCCGCTGGGTCTACGAGCAGCTCGGCGACGACGTCTGGCTGTTCTCGACCTCGGGCGGGACCGACATGTGCACGGCGTTCGTCGGCGGCGTGGCGACGCTGCCGGTGTACCTCGGCGAGCTGCAGGCACGCTGCCTCGGGGCGAGCGTGGAGTCGTGGGACGAGGACGGCCACCCGCACCTCGACCGCGTCGGCGAGCTGGTGATCACCGAGCCGATGCCGTCGATGCCGATCTACTTCTGGGGCGACGCGGCCGGTGAGCGCTACCACGACAGCTACTTTTCGATGTACCCGGGGATCTGGCGCCACGGCGACTGGATCGAGATCACCGCGCGCGGCACCGCGATCATCTACGGGCGCTCGGACTCGACGATCAACCGCGGCGGCGTGCGGATGGGGACGAGCGAGATCTACCGCGCCGTGCTGGCCCAGCCGGAGGTTCTCGACGCGCTTGTCGTCGATCTCCCGCGCGAGCACACCGACGGGTGGATGCCGCTGTTCGTGGTGCTGCGCGAGGACGCCTCGCTGAGCGACGAGCTCCGGGCGGCGATCCGCGCGCGGATCCGCTCCGACTGCTCGCCCCGGCACGTGCCCGACGAGATCCGCCAGATCGCCGAGGTGCCGCGCACGCTATCGGGCAAGGTGCTCGAGGTGCCGGTCAAGCGGATCCTCACCGGCACCCCGGTCGAGCAGGCGGCGAGCCGCGAGTCGCTGGCCAACCCACGGGCGCTGGATCCGTTCGTGGCGATGGCGGCCGGGCGTTGAGCCGACCCGCCGACCGTCGCGCGAAGGGCGCACACGTCGCCCGGCCCGGCCGGAGCAGCCGGAGCCGCTCCGGGCCGCCGCCGCCCCTACGGCGATCCGGGCCCATGCCGCGGGTGCCCGGCGCCGAGACCGGGTAGGCGTTCTTACGGGCTTCTTCCCGGCTGCTGAATGGTTTCTCACGCGCCCCTGGTGAAGTGCCGGATACTGAATTGCCCAGTCTGGTCAGGAGATAACGAAGTCATGACTCGCTACAAGGCCCTTCTACCCGTCGTCATCAGCGCGGTGATCGGCGGCCTGATCGCGCTCGCGCTGGCCGGCGGCTCGGGTAACCAGCGCACGACCACGATCGTGCAGTCGACGCCGGGCGCCGCGGCGCTCCCGACCTCCTTCAGCAGCACTGGCAAGGGGCTGTCGATCAACCAGATCTACCGCCAGGACAGCCCCGGAGTGGTCGACATCACGGTGATCAGTACCAGCTCCGCCGGCCCGACCCTGTTCGGCGGCGGGGGCGGCGCCCAGCAGGCCCGGGAGGGCGAGGGCGCGGGCGTCGTCTACGACCACAGCGGCAACATCCTCACCGACGAGCACGTGGTCGCCGGCGCGCAGCCGGGCGGCGTCAGCGTCCACTTCCAGGACGGCCAGACCGCCAAGGCCACCGTCGTCGGCACCGACCCCTCGACCGACGTCGCGGTGATCCACGTCAACGTGCCCGCCTCGGAGCTCCACCCGATCTCGTTCGCCGACTCCTCGCGGGCTCAGGTCGGCGACCCGGTGGTGGCGATCGGGAGCCCGTTCAGCCTGCCCGAGACGACCACCCAGGGGATCGTCAGCGCCGTCGCCCGGAGCATCACCGCGCCGAACAACTACACGATCACGGGCGCGATCCAGACCGACGCGGCGATCAACCCCGGCAACTCGGGCGGACCGCTGCTCGACGCCCAGGGCCGCGTGCTCGGGCTGAGCGACCAGATCGAGACCAACAACACGACGGTCAGCGGTCAGGGCTCGAGCTCGGGCGTCGGCTTCGCGGTTCCGTCGAACACGGCGGCCCGGATCGCCGGCGCGATCATCGCCGGGCACCCCGTCAAGCACCCGTTCGTGGGCGTCGAGCTGAACGGCAACTCGCCCGGCGGCGCCCAGGTGACGACGATCAGGATCGGCTCCCCGGCCGAGCAGGCCGGCCTGCAGCCGAAGGACGTGATCACCCAGATCAACGGCAACCCGGTCGCCTCGACCGAGGCGTTCATCGCCACCGTCGACAACTTTGCCCCCGGCCAGACGATCACGCTGACGATCAAGCGGGGCGGCCAGACCCAGCACGTGAAGCTGAGGCTGGGCACGCGGCCGGCCACCTCGCCAACCGGCGGCTGACCGGGCCGCCCGGCTACGCCGGAGACGCCGTCCCGGAGCGGGGCGGCGTCTCCGGCTCGGGGCCGCTCCGGCGGGTCAGCGCGCCCTGGCGGACGACCAGCCCGCGGGTCACCGCCGAGACGACGATCGCGCTGATCAGCAGCGGCCCGAGGGCGCCGCGGCCGAACACGTCGGCCAGCCACCAGATCAGCGCCCCGAGCGCGGCGGCCAGCGGCAGCGTCAGCAGCCACGCCATCACGATGTCCCCGGCGACCCCCCAGCGGACGGCCGAGACGCGCTTGGCCACCCCGGCGCCGACGACCCCGCCGGAGATCACGTGGGTCGAGGACAGGGGATAGCCGAGGTGCGAGGAGACGAGGATCACCGCGGCCCCCGCGCCCTGGGCGGAGGCGCCCTGGGCGCTGTCCATGCGGATGATGCGCGTGCCGACGGTGCGGACGATCCGCCAGCCGCCGGCGTAGGTGCCGAGCGCGATCGCGCTGGCGGCGGCGAGCACCACCCACGTCGGCACGTGGAAGTGCTGGGCGTCGAAGTCCCCGTGGGCGATCAGCGCGACGCCGATCACGCCCATCGTCTTCTGGGCGTCATTGGTGCCGTGGGCGATCGACAGGGCCGAGCTCGAGACGATCTGGGCGAGCCGGAACCCCTTCGCGGTCGGGCCGGGGCGGCGGCGTCCGAACAGCCGGTAGAGCACCACGATCAGCACTGCGGCGAGCACCAGCGCGACCGCCGGCGCCACCAGCGCGGGCACCACGACCTTGGTCAGGACGCCGTGCCACTTGATCCCGCCGCCATCCCCGGCGGCCAGCAGGGCGCCGATCAACCCGCCGATGAGCGCGTGCGACGAGCTCGAGGGGAGCCCGTAGAACCAGGTGAGCAGGTTCCAGGCGATCGCCCCGATCAGCCCTGCGAAGGCGATCGTCAGCGTCACCTGGCCGGCCTGGATGATCCCCGTGCCGACGGTGGCGGCAACCTTCAGCGAGATCAGCGCACCGGCGAAGTTGAGCACCGCGGCGAGCAGCACCGCGGTGCGCGGACGCAGGGCGCGCGTCGAGATCACGGTGGCGATGACGTTGGCGGTGTCGTGAAAGCCGTTGGTGAAGTCGAACGCGAGCGCGGCGACGACGACGATCACCAGCAGGACGTCGCTGCGCACCGAGACGAGCCCGCCGCTAGCTCGGCGCGGGACCGGTCGAGGCCGCGGCCAGCGTGCGCTCCATCAGCTCCCGGTGGACGGAGCGCGTCTGTCCCTGGCGGCGCTCCCAGGTGCCGTCGGCGGCGAGCGTCCAGGCGTTGGTGTCATCGGCGAAGCAGCGCTCAAGCGTGTCCTGCAGGTCGGCACGGAGCTCCGGCGGGTCGACCGGGGTGAGCAGCTCGACCCGCGTGTCGAGGTTGCGCGGCATCAGGTCGGCCGAGCCGATGTAGTAGCTGCGCGCGGGACCGCGCTGGAAGGAGTAGATCCGCGTGTGCTCGAGGAACCGGCCGACCACCGAGATGACGCCGATCGTCTCGCTGACGCCGGGTACGCCGGGCCTCAGGCAGCAGATCCCGCGGACATTGAGGTCGACGGGAACGCCGGCCTGCGAGGCCCGGTATAGCGCCTCGATGCAGCGCTGGTCGACCAGCGAGTTCATCTTCATGCTGATCCGCGCGTCGAGTCCCTGCTGGTGGGCCTCGATCGTGCGGTCGATCTCCTCGATCAACGGCTCGCGCATCCAGTGCGGCGCGACCAGGACCTGCTGCTCGCGGGCCGGGTGCCCGTACCCGGTAAGCGAGTTGAACAGGTTGGCCACCTCCTCGCCGAGCTCGCGGTCGGTCGTGAACAGCCCATAGTCCTCGTACAGCCGGGCGTTCTTGGCGTGGAAGTTGCCGGTGCCGATCATCACGTAGTGGCGGATTCCGGAGCGCTCGCGGCGGACCACGAGGATCGCCTTGGCATGGGTCTTGAGCCCGGGGATGCCGTGGACGACGTGGGCGCCGACCTCCTCCAGCGCGCGTGACCAGCGGATGTTCTGGCGCTCGTCAAAGCGCGCCTTGAGCTCGACCATGCAGACCGCCTGCTTGCCCTTCTCGGCCGCGTCGATCAGCCGGGGGACGAGCGTCGAGTCGTCCGAGGTCCGGTACACCGTCATCTTGATCGCCAGCACGTTGGGGTCGTTGACGGCCTGTTCGACGAATCGCTCGACGCTGGTGGCGAACGAGTGGTATGGATAGTGGACGAGCACGTCGCCGGCTCGCATCGGGGCGAACACGTCGGGCTGCGCGTCCTCGGCGCCGGGGCTCGGCACGAACGCCGGATGGGTGATCGGGGTCCACGGCGTCTGGCGCAGCTCCGGAGCGGCCTCGACGCCGGCGATCTGCCACAGGTCGCCGAGGTCGAGCAGCCCGTCGACGTCGTAGACCTGCTGCTCGTCGACGTCCAGCCAGTCGATCAGCCGGGTGCGCAGCGTCGGGTCCATGCCGGCCCCGACCTCGAGCCGCACGACCTCGCCGAAGCGCCGGCGGCGCAGCTCGTCCTCGACCGCCTGGAGCAGGTCGTCGGCCTCGTCGGAGACCTCGAAGTCGGCGTCGCGGGTGACCCGGAAGAGGTCGTGGCTGACGATCTCCAGGCCCGGGAACAGCGTGCCGAGGTGGCGGGCGATCACGTTCTCGAGCGGGATGAAGGTGTGCTTGGCGACCTCGACGAAGCGCGGCAGGACCTCCTTCGGCACCTTCACCCGCGCGTAGGCGTCGTGTTCGAGGTCGGGGTCGCGGAGGCGGACGATCACGCTCAGCGAGAGGTTCGAGATATACGGGAACGGACGGCCCGGGCCGATCGCCAGCGGAGTCAGCACGGGGAAGATCTGCTCGCGGAAGTGCCGTTCGATCGACTCCGCGGGCGCTCCGGACTCCTCGCAGGTGACGATCCGGATCCCGTGCTCGGCCAGCTCGGGGCGGATCACCTCGGTGAACTGGCGCGCGTGGCGGGTGTCGAGGCAGCGGACGCGCTCGGCGATCTCGTCGAGCACCTCGTAGGGGAGCAGGCCGTCCGGACCGCGGGCATCGATCCGGGCGTCGACCTGGTCGTGGACCCCGGCGACGCGGACCATGAAGAACTCGTCGAGGTTGGTGACGAAGATGGCCAGGAACTTGAGTCGCTCGATCAGCGGCAGCGACTCGTCCTCGGCGAGCTGCAGGACGCGGTCATTGAATTCGAGCCAGGACAGCTCGCGGTTGATGTACAGGGAGGAGTCGCCCAGCGCCGGCGGCGCCTCGGAGTCCGCCCGCGTGGCGACGCCGTCGCTCACCGCACGGGCGCCTTCAGCTCATCCGCCGCGTGCTCGCGGTCGGTGGTCGCGTCCTCGCGGGAGGCGCCGATCGCGGCGACCTCGGCCGGTCGCAGCAGCACGATCAGCTCACCCTTCTTGATCGCCGCCAGTCCCCCCTTGCGCATCCGCGCCTGGGCGCCGGTGAGATCGTGGACGGTCAGCGTGAAGGACGGATCGTGACCGACCAGCAGGACGTCCTCGAGCCCGGCCGTGAGCGCCGTGGCGTCGAACGGCTGGCCGCCCAGCGCGGGCTCGGGGATCGGCGCCGTGCCGAGCGGCGCGCACGCCAGCTCGGCGGTCTGCATCGCCCGCAGCCTGGGGCTGCTCAGGCACAGCTCGAGCCTCACCCCGAGCCGGGCCAGCGCCCGACCGGCGGCGGTGGCCTGCTCGACGCCCTGGGCGGTCAGCGGGCGCTCGTCGTCGGGGCTGCCCGCGGCGGCGTCGGCGTGTCGCAGGAGCCAGAGCATCGTCTAACTCTACGGCCCCGCCCCCGCCCCGGAGTGTGAACGGTTGGCAAGACCGTGCTCAGCCGATCAGCAGCCGGCGGCCGAACACGCGCTCGAACGCCTCGCCGTCGCCGTAGCGCTCGACGCTCCAGCGGGGGAGCGTCAGGTCGCCGGCCGCCTCGAGGTGGAGGTCGACGCCGTCGCCGCCGGCGCCCAGCCGGGCCTCGCGGACCGACTGGTCGCGGCCGCGCTCGAGGTGCTCGGCGAGCCGCAGGATCACCGCGCAGCGGTCGAGCAGCGCCTCGTCGCCGGGCCGAGCCAGCCCGGCCATCTCGCCGAGCTTGGCCGCGCCCTTGCGGTGGTAGCGGCTGATCTGGGCGATCAGGGCCCGCTCGCGCGGAGTGAAGCCGGGCAGCTCGGCCGAGGCGATCAGGTAGCGCGAGTGTTTGTGGTGGTCGTCGTAGGAGATCGTCATCCCGACGTCGTGGAGCATCGCCGCCGCCCACAGCAGCTCGCGCTCGCCGGGCTCGGGCGCCAGCACACCGGCGTCGCGCAGCGAATCGTGCATCTGCAGGGCCAGGCGTGAGACGTGCTCGACGTGGGCGAGGTCGGCCTCGTACTGGATTGCCAGGTTGCGGACCGCGGCCTCGCGGACGTCGGCGAACAGCGGCTCGCCGCCGGCCAGCAGCGTGCGGGCCAGGAACACGCCGTCGCGCAGCCCCGCCTCGGTCACCTCGAGGCCGGTGAAGCCACCCAGCTCGAGCACCGTCTGGAGGGTCAGCGCGGCGGCCAGGATGATGTCGCCGCGGCCGGGCTTGATCCCCGGCACGGCGCCTCGCTCGGACACCGGCAGCGCTGCCAGCTCGGAGATCAGCCCGTCTAGCACCTGAGGGGTGATCACGAACCCCTGCACGCCGACGTCGAGCGAGCCGGCGGCCCGCTGGGCGGCCCCGGCGAGGTTGCGCACGGCGCCGCCGACGCCGACCAGCCGTCGCTCCGCGGAGCCGGCCCGGAGCCAACCGAGCCCGGCCAGCTCCGCCCGGACGTGGTCGCGCACGCGGGCGAGGTCCTTGCGCCGCGCCGGCCCCTCGCCGGGGAGTAGCAGCTCCGTCAGCCGCACCGCCCCGAGCGGGAACGAGCCGAGCTGGCCGGACCGGCGGTCGCGCACCTCGATCAGCTGCATGCTGCCGCCGCCCAGCTCGACGACGACCCCTTCGCTCAGCGTCGTCGTGTTGACCGCCGCGACGTAGCCGTAGCGCGCCTCGTCCTCGGCCGAGAGCACCTCGATCGCCAGCCCGGTGGCGTCGCGGGCGCGGGCCAGGAACTCGTCGCGGTTCGTCGCATCGCGGATCGCGCTGGTGGCGATCGCGTGGACGTCGGAGCGGTCCAGGCCGCCGGCGCGGCAGAAGCGCTCGAACACCACCAGCGTCTCCAACCCGCGGGCCATCGCCGCCTCGCCGAGCGCGCCGGTGGCGCCCAGCCCCGCGCCGATCCGGACCGTCTCGTAGAGCTCGTCGGTGCGCTTCCACCACCGCGGGCGCGCGCCGCCGGCGTAGGTGAAGACGACCAGCCGCCACGAGTTGGATCCGAGGTCGATGACCGCGACCTGCGGGTGAGAGCGCTGATCGTGGTCCGTCGCGCGGGTGGTGCGCCAGCTCACGGCGTGATCATCGACGGAGCCGCGGACGACACGCCCCGGGCCGTGGCCGGCAGGTCGAGCAGCAGCGTCGAGAAATCGAACCCATGGGCGGCCAGGCCGCGCCGGATCTCGCGGTCCCAGTGACCGAGGTACGAAGGTGAGCGTCAGCTATTCGGGGCCGGTACCAAGCTGCTCGGGGGCCTGGTTGGTGTACGACAGCCGGAAGTCCCGCAGTGCGTCGAAGATCTTCGGGTTGAACGTCCTGCACCCGAGCACATGACCCCACGCCGTCGCCGCGATTGCGTACGGCATCCTGCTGTGGTTTTCGAACAGCAGCAGCAGCTGCCCCGGTGCCCAGGGGCCGTCAGTCTCGCTGAACAGCGCCTCGAGTTGCTTGACCTCGCTCGTCGGTGTTCCCGGCCGGTACTGGTACTCGATCCGCCCGTGCTCGAGCGCGTGCAGGAGGTAGCCAGTGGCCGGCGTGGCGTTCGGCTTGTACTCGCCGTCGGAGGCCGGCATCGGATAGTGCGGGCCGTAGCTCGGCGGGTTGGTCGCGTACGGAACCTTGGTGCCCGGCGCGACGTGAGTTCGGTTTGAGGAGATCCGGGCGATCGAGTCGGGCGTGCTGGTCAGGACGCAGCCGGCCGCCTTCGCCGCGGCGGGAAGGTTTGTGACGGAGAGCGCCGGAAGCTTGACCTTTCCAGGCGCCGGCACGATCCGCCCGCTGGTCTTGCTGGAGCCGCCGCTCGCGATCGCGACCACGACCGCTACCACGGCGACGACGCTGAGGACCAGGCCGCCGGACATCCGCAGCCGGCGGCCGCGACGCTCGAGTGCGGCGTGGGCCTGCTCCTCCGCCAATCGGCGCTTGCGTGCTTCTTCCTTTTGCTTAACGCGTGATGCCATCGTTGCCGTCACAGGTCGAGGCCCGTCAGAGAGGGCACCCTTGAGCAGTACGATAGCGACGAGCGCCGCAACGGCGCCTGTCGCGAGCGCGACCAGCGGTGCGAGCCGTCAGCGGCAGCGCCGCCGCAGCGAGCGGCAACGCCGCCGCAGCGAGCCGAAGCTTCCGCGCGGCGGTCGTGGCGGCCGGCCGGAGCCTCATCGCAGTGCCGCCTCGAGCGCCGCGCGCGCCTCGGTCAGCCCGAACGCGCCCTCCAGCCGGGCCCGGATCACCCCGCGGCGGTCGATCGTGAACAGCCACGGCTCGGTCTGCAGGTGGAACGCCGTGAGCTGCGGCCGCAGCCCCTTCCCGGGCTGGTTATCGACGTACACCTCCTGATGGATGAAGGCGATCCGGCTGCCGAACTGCTGCTGGAGCTGGACGGCGACGTCGGTCACCGGGCCGCACACGCGCGAGGTGCAGAGCTGGGGAGTCGAGATCAGCAGCGCGATCGGGCGCTTGCCGAGCACGTCCCTGAACGACACCGCGTGCATGCTCTCGGGCGGCAGCCGCGTGGTCAGCAGCGACACGTTCCCGTGCACGGTCGCGAGCGTGTCGGTGGCGATCGCCGGCGCGCGATCGCCGGCGCCGGGGATCGGCGACGATGCCGCGACGGCGACCTCGCCGGTGGCCCCGACCACGCCCTTGGCCGTGGGCGTCAGCGTCAGCACCGAGTAGGTGCCGGGATGCGGCAGCGCCAACTCGGCCCCGTAGATGGCGAGGATCCCGCCCGGCCCGCTGTTCTGGCGGCTGCGGTACGGCGCCGCGACCGACATCGGGTCGGCGGGGGCGAGGTACGGCCCGGTGGCGGCGGCGTGGGGGCTCGTCGCCACGTACACGGCGGTCGGCGCGTACACGAACGCCCCGGAGCTCGTGTTGAGCGCGAACGCCAGGCGGCGTCGCCCGGGCGTGTACACGCCGGTCGCGGCGCCGAGCTGCACCTGGGCGCGGGCGAGGCGCGCGAGCTGTTGGAGCGTGCGGCCGTGGGGGGCGGGGAAGTCCGTCGCCCGGGGGTGCTCGGCGGCCGCGAGCTCGTCGACGACGGGCGCCGGGCCGGCCGTCGTCGCGGTGGTGGCGCTCGTCGTGGCGGCTCGGGAGAATGGCTTGGGGGCGTGGCGCGAGCTGCTCGCGGAGCCACAGCCGGCGAGGGCCAGCGCGGCGATCAGGGCGGGGGCGCCGGGGAACGGATTACCGGTTCGGGACATGGGCCGCATCATCACGCGTTTTCAGATTACGACGCGCAGGTGGGCGGTGAGCGTCAGGTGTTGACCGCCGAGAGTAGCCACGCCACAGCCGCGAGCCAGGTCGAGGTGACCATCACCACGCGCCCGAAATCCCCGCAAGGAGCGTGTGAAGATCCTGTGACCGGGGCGCCGGCGATTACCTCGGCCGCGATCTCTGCTTTACAGTCCCGGACATGTCGCCCACAGGGAGCGGCGCGCACGTGGCCACTCAGCCGCGGGCGGCCACCCAGCGCCCGCAGAACCGTCTCCGGATCGCCGTGATCGACCGCGACCCCGGATTCATGCAGGTCCTCTCGAACCGCCTCGACGCGCTGGGGATCGAGCTACGCGCCGTCTCCTCGGCGGTCACCCCCGAGGCGCTGGTGGCGATGCGCCTGAACGCGCTGGTCGTCGACCTCGCCGTCGTCGGACCGGGGAGCTGGGACTACCTCGAGCGGGTCCGCGCCCGGCTGCCCGGGCTGGCCGTGGTCATCTGTACCGGGCCCTCGTCGGTGGCCCAGCGTGTGCGCGGGCTGCGGCTCGGCGCCGACGCCTGGATGACCAAGCCGTGCCACGCCGAGGAGCTGATCTGCGTGATCGAGGCGGCGATCCGCCGTCACCGCCGTAACGAGATCCCCGACCTGGAGGACGGGACGATGGTCGGCGAGATCGCGATCCGCCCCGACCTGTACCAGGCGTATGCGGGCGAGACGAGCCTCGAGCTGACCGCCCGCGAGTTCGAGATCCTCAACCTGCTCTCGCAGTCGGACCGCGTGCTCCGGCGCGAGGAGATCTACGAGCGCGTTTGGGGCTACGCGATGGCCCACGGCGACCGCTCGGTCGACGTGTTCGTGCGCAAGCTGCGCCAGAAGCTGCGCGCCGGCTCGCCGGAGTGGAGCTACATCCACACCCACTTCGGGGTCGGCTACCGGTTCGCCCCCGAGCGGGACGGCGAGGAGACGGGGGTCCAGAGCGGCAGCGATGCGACCGAGCGGATCGCCGCCGGCGCGCCGCTCGAGGCCGAGCTCGCCGGCGCCGAGCTCGCCGCCGCCCCGGAGTTCGCGCCCGTGGGGCGATAACCGGTCTTTCACAGGTTCGTCACGGGTCGGTAACGCCGTCGTGGGGGGCTGAGGCGAGCATCACCGCATGGCAGCCACCGCCCCGTCGGGCCACGAGGTGATCGAGGTCGCCCCGCTGGAGATCCTGCCCGAGGACCGTCTCGCTCGGGTCGGTGGGAGCAAGCTCACGCTGTCGATCCGCGCGCTGCGGCAGCTGAGAGCTGGCCCGGCGGGTGGACCAGTTCATGTCGCGTTCACAGGTCGATAACAACTGTCCCGGCGCGACCTCGCAGACTCCCCTGAATCCATGACTGAAGGAGAAGCAGTGAGAAAACGTCGAATCGGAACCATCGCGATTGCGCTCTCGGCATCCCTGGCGCTCGCCGCCTGCGGCTCGAGCAGCAGCTCGAGCCCCAAGGGCGCGGCCAATAGCGGCAGCGCCGCACCCGCGCCGAGCTCGACCGCCACCACCACCGGCGCGAGCGGCACGATCAACGGCGCCGGCTCGACGTTCGCCGCGCCGATCTACGACCAGTGGGGCCAGAACCTGTCCAAGCACGGCCTGACGCTCAACTACAACGCGCTCGGCTCGGGCGCCGGGATCGCCGGCCTGCAGGGCTCGACGGTTGACTTCGCCGGCTCGGACCCGGCCGAGAAGCCGGCCGAGATCAAGGCCGGCAAGGGCCCCGTGCTGCAGTTCCCGCTCGCCTTCGGCGCGATCACCGCCTCCTATAACCTCCCCGGCGTGAAGACCGGGCTGAAGCTCGACGGCAAGACGCTGGCCGAGATCTTCCTCGGCACGATCAGGAAGTGGAGCGCCCCCGCGATCACGAAGCTCAACCCGGGCGTGAAGCTGCCGGGCACGCCGATCACCGTCGTGCACCGCTCCGACTCCTCGGGCACCACCAAGGGCTTCGTGACCTTCCTGGCCGCCTACGACCCGCAGTGGGCCAAGGTCGCCGGCATGCCCGACAAGACGGCCAAGTGGCCGGTCGGGACCGGCGCACCGAAGAACGCCGGCGTGGCCGCGGCGATCAAGCAGACGCCGGGGGCGATCGGCTACGTCGAGCAGGCCTACGCGTTGCAGAACGGCTTCACCTACGCGGCGGTCAAGAACCTGGCGGGCCAGTTCGTGACGCCGACGCTGCAGGCCGCCTCGGCCGCCGCCGCCAACTCGAAGCCGCCGCCCGACCTGACGATCTCGACGATCAACGCCCCCGGCGCGACGTCGTACCCCATCACCTCGCAGACGTTCCTGATCGTCTACAAGGACATGTGCAAGGCGGGCCGCTCGGCCGCTGCCGCCAAGGGGGTCAAGGCGCTGCTGAATTACGGCCTCGGCGACGGCCAGCAGGTCGAGCGGCAGCTCGACTACGCGCCGCTGCCCGCGTCGCTGCTGGCCAAGGCCAAGGCCCAGCTGGCGACGCTGCAGTGCAACGGGGCGCCGGTCTCCTAGGCGCCCGGTGGAGGTAAGCGCCACCACGCTCGGCGGCGGTCGCTCGAGTCTCGAGCGCTCGCCGCTGAGCCGCCTCCCCGACTGGTTCCTGCAGTTCGGGCTGGCCGGGTTGGCGGCGGCGGTGCTGATCCTGCTCGGCGCCTTCTTCGTGGTGCTGATCGCGCAGTCCTCGAGCGCGCTCAGCCACGTCGGGGTGCTCAGCTTCCTGTTCCACAACAACTGGGACATCTCGCAGCTGTCCCAGGGCGGCGCCTGCCAGGTCGGCTCACACTGCACGTTCGGCGCCTGGCCGATGCTGCTGGGCACGCTCCTGACCGCCGGCATCGCCCTCGTCATCGGGGTGCCGGTGGCGGTCGGCACGGCGCTGTTCCTGACCGAGCTGTGTCCGCGCCGGGCGCGCGGGCCGCTGTCGATTCTCGTCGACCTCCTGGCCGCCGTGCCGTCGGTCGTGTACGGGCTGTGGGGGTTCCTCGTGCTCGCGCCGAAGCTCCGCGGCTTCCAGCAGTTCCTCGCCGACAAGCTCTCGTTCCTGCCATTCTGGGAGGGCACGGTGGCCGGCCCGAGCTACTTCCTCGCCGGGCTGATCCTGGCCATCATGATCCTGCCGATCGTCTCGGCCATCTCACGCGAGGTGATCGCCACGGTGCCGGCCGAGCACAAGGAGGCGGCGCTCGGCCTCGGGGCGACGCGCTGGGAGATGATCCGCATGGCGGTGATTCCGTATGCCCGGCCGGGGATCGCCGGCGGCGCGATGCTCGGGCTCGGGCGCGCCGTCGGCGAGACGATCGCCGTCGCCTACGTGATCGGCGGCTCGACCACCCTTGGCCACTCGATCTTCCAGCAGGGGCAGTCGCTGGCCGGGGTGATCGCGCTCCAGTTCGGGGAGGCTGAGTCGACGCCGCTGTACAAGTCCTCGCTGCTGGCCTCGGGGCTGATCCTGTTCGTGCTGACGCTGGTGGTGAACCTGATCGCGCGGCGTTACGTGGTCAGCGCCGGCCGCACCGGGCCGCGGCGCGGCGCCGGGCGCACCGGCGGCGGCGCGGCGCTGCCGGGAATCTCAGAGCTCGAGCCGCGGGCCACCTGACGATGGCCACCGAGGTCCGCTCCGAGATCACGCTGGCGCCGGTCAGCGCCGGGCGACGGCGCAAGGATCGGCTGATGCGCGGCCTGCTCGGCGCGGCCACGCTGCTGGCCCTGGTCCCGCTCGCGCTGATCCTCTACTACCTGCTCAAGCAGGGCCTCGGCACGATCAGCGGCAACCTGTTCAGCACCGATCCGAACCTCAGCCAATGCTTCCCGCACGTGCCCGGGGCTCCGCCGCCGCCCCCGTGCGACATCGGGGGGATCCGCAGCGCCGTGCTGGGCACGCTCGAGATCGTCGGTCTGGCCAGCCTGGTGGCGATCCCGGCCGGGATCGGGGTGGCGTTGTATCTGACCGAGTACGGCAAGGCCTCGCCGTTCGCCAACCTGGTCCGCTACTTCGTCGACGTGATGACCGGCGTGCCGTCGATCGTCTTTGGACTGTTCATCTACATCGTGCTGGTGGTCAGCCACGTGGGTGGCGATGCCGTCGGCTGGAAGGGGGCGCTGTCGCTGGCGCTACTGATGCTGCCGATCGTCGTGCGCTCCGCCGAGGTGGTGCTGAGCCTCGTCCCGGCCAGCCTGCGCGAGGCCGCGCTGGCCCTCGGCGCCCCGCGCTGGCGGGTCATCGCCCGGGTGGTGCTGCCGACGGCGCGCTCGGGTTTGATCACCGGCTCGCTGTTGGCGATCGCCCGCGGCGCCGGCGAGACCGCGCCGCTGCTGTTCACCATCGGCGCCGCTCACGTGCTGACCGGGAACCTCGGCCAGCCGATGAACTCGCTGCCCAGCCAGATCTTCGCCGACTTGGGCCAGAACACGAGCAACTTCTACGACCGGGCCTGGGGCGCCGCGCTGACCCTGGTGGCGATGATCCTGATTCTCAACCTGGTCGCGCGATTCGCCGCCCGAAGGAGCCGCCTGGCATGATCCCCACTGACACCACGAGCCCCACGAGCAAGGAGCCGGTCGACGTGTCGACCAAGGAGGATCCAACCGCTCAGGGAGACGCGGGCGCCGAGCCGGCGAACGCGAGCCCTGGCGGAGCCGCCAAGCCCGGCGCCCACAACGTGGTGCTGGGTGACCTCCACGCCTACTACGGCGAGCAGCACGCCGTCAAAGGCGTGTCGCTGACCTTCGCCGCCAACCAGGTGACGGCGATCATCGGCCCGTCCGGCTGCGGCAAGTCGACGCTGGTGCGCTGCATCAACCGGATGCACGAGGAGATCCCCGGCGCCCGGGCCACCGGCTGCGTCACCCTCGACCAGCTTGACGTCTACGAGCCCGGCGTCGACGTCACAGCGGTGCGGCGGCTGATCGGGATGGTGTTTCAGAAGCCCAACCCCTTCCCGACGATGTCGATCTTCGACAACGTCGCCGCCGGCCTGCGGCTGACCGGGACCAAGGGCGAGAACCTCCGCGAGCGCGTCCACCGGGCGCTGCGCGCGGTCGGGCTGTGGGAGGAGGTCAAGAACCGGCTGAACGCGCCGGGGATCGGCCTCTCGGGAGGGCAGCAGCAGCGGCTGTGCATCGCCCGCACGATCGCCGTCGAGCCCGGGGTGATCCTGATGGACGAGCCCTGCTCGGCGCTCGACCCGGTGGCCACGCTGAAGATCGAGGAGCTGATCGACGAGCTCAAGGAGCGCTACACGATCGTGATCGTCACCCACAACATGCAGCAGGCCGCGCGCGTCTCCAACACGACGGCGTTCATGCTCGACGGCGAGCTCGTCGAGCACGCCCCGACCAACCGGATCTTCACCAACCCCTGTGACGAGCGCACCGAGCGCTATGTCACCGGGAAGTTCGGGTGAGCGTGGCTGCGATGCGACGATTCGGGTCACTTCCTGGGAAGTTCGGGTGAGCGTGGGCGCGATGCGACGATTCGGGTCACTTCCTGGGAAATTCGGGTAGTCGCGGACATGCAGGAGGTCCGCCACCAGTTTCGGGAGTCGCTCAAGGAGCTCGAGGCCCAGACGCTCGGCGGCCTCGACCTCGTCGTGTTCCAGCTCGACCGCGCGCTCGAGTCGCTGAGCTACCAGGACGTCGAGCTGGCCACGATGGTGGTGGCCGACGACGATCGCATCGACGGACGCTACCTCGAGGTCCATCAGGGGATTCTCTCGCTGCTGGCCCGCCAGGCGCCCGTGGCCACCGACCTGCGGATCGTCGCGGCGCTGCTCCACATGATCCGCTGCATCGAGCGGATGGGCGACCAGTGCGTCAACATCGCCAAGCTCGTGCCCCTGTCCGGCTACGAGTCCCCGAAGGACAAGGAGATCCTCGACGCGATCGAGCGGATGGGTCAGCTCGCCCGGTCGCAGGTGGTCCAGATCAAGGAGGCGTTCGCGGGGCGCAACGTCGCGCTGGCCAAGGACCTGGTTCGCCAGGACGCTGAGATCAACCGGCTTAACCGCTCGATCTTCCGGCGTGCCGTGGACGTCGGCGACGACCTCGACATGCGTGAGTGGGCGATGTTCATGATCCTCGTTGCGCGATGCCTCGAGCGGATCGGCGACAACACCGTCGACATCGCCGAGCAGATCGTGTTCGTGGTCACCGGGCTGTTCCGCGAGCTGGCCGAGAGCGCCAACTCGGCGTAGGACGCGGCGTCGGCGGCGGGTGCCCGGCCCGCAGCAGCTCGCGGGGTGTGCTCGGCGAGCAGGATCACGTCGCCGGTCTGGCGCGTCGCCGCACATCGCGGCCACCCCGACGGGGTCAAGATTGGCCAGTGGGCCAATGACCTCCCGCCGTGTCGGCAATACCTTGGCCCCATGCGCACGCGGCCACCGCAGATCGTCGCCTTCGGCGGCGGCGGCTTCTCGATGGAGTGGGGGAACACGCTGCTCGACGACCATGTGCTGTCGCTGACCGGGGTGCAGCGGCCGCGGGTGTGCTTCCTGCCCACCGCCTCGGGGGACGCCGACCACTACGTGGTCCGCTTCTACCGGGCCTTCCCGGCCGGCCGATGCGAGCCGTCGCACATCTCGCTGTTCCGGCGCGAGACCGGGGTGGGTGACCCCCGCGCGCACCTGCTGGCCCAGGACCTGATCTACGTCGGCGGCGGCAGCCTGGTGTCGCTGCTCGGGACCTGGCGCGCGCACGGGATCGACGAGGCGCTGCGCGAGGCGTGGCAGGCCGGGGTGGTGATGTGCGGCGGGTCGGCCGGCGCGCTGTGCTGGTTCGCCCACGCGCTGTCGGGGTTCCACGAGGGCCCGGCCCGGCAGATCGAGGCGCTCGGCTTCCTCCCCTGGTCGAGCGCCGCCCACTACCACGAGGAGCCCGGCCGCCGCGACGGGTTCACCGCGGCGGTGGCGGCGGGGTTGGCGCCCGGCTACGGGGCCGGCGACTCGGCGGCACTGCACTTCCTCGGCACCGAGTTGCACGAGGTTGTGTCGTCTCGTCCCGAGGCCCGGGCCATGTACGTATGTCCCGACGGCAACGGTGGCGCGATCGAGCGCGAGCTCGCGGTCCGCTACCTGGGCGCTCCCGCCGCTCTGTGCGCGGGCGCGCTCGCCGCGTAAGTGGTGCCACTGACGTTGGCCTCACCAAACAGGGGCGGGGATCGCCAGCGGATCCTGGCGATGGGCGGGGGCGGCTTCACGATGCCCGACCCGACGCCGGCGCTCGACCGCCTGGTGCTGGCGCTCACGGAGCGGCCGATCCCCAGGGTCTGCTTCCTGCCCACGGCCAGCGGCGACCCCCGCGAACAGGTCACCCGCTTCTACGAGCGCTTCGGGGACTGGCCGTGCGAGCCGAGTATCGTCTCGCTGTTCCACCTCGGTCGCGACCGGATCGATCCCGTCGCGCATCTGCTTGCCCAGGACGCGATCTATGTCGGCGGGGGCTCGATGCGCAACATGCTGGCGATCTGGCGCGAGCACGGGATCGACGAGGCGATGCGGGTCGCCTGGCAGCGCGGGATCCTCCTGGCCGGACTGAGCGCCGGAGCGATGTGCTGGTTCCAGGGCGGGATCTCGATGAGCGGGGGCGCCCCCGAGGCGATCCGCGGTCTCGGGCTGCTGGAGGGCAGCCTGTCCGTGCATCTTGACGGCGAGCCCGAGCGCCTTGCCGCTTACCACGCGGCCGTCGCCGCCGGCGCGCTGGACCCGGGCTACGCCGCCGATGACGGCGCCGCGCTGCTCTACGCGGGCCCGCGGCTGGCCGAGTGCGTCGCCTCGCGGCCCGGCGCCCGGGTCGTGCGGGTTAGCCCCGACGGCGCCGGCGGCGTCAGCGAGACGCCGGTGAAGGTGCGCCTACTCGGCGGGGTCGACGCCGGCGCCCCGGTCGGCTCGGCCGAGGTCGGCTTCGCGGTCTCGGAGCTCCGCGCGCTGCGGGCCGGGCGCCACCGCTGGGACTAGCGTCAGGATGCGCGCGCTGCCGCGCGCTCGGCGATCGCCGCGGCGACGTCGAGCTCCATCCGCTCACTGGCCAGCTCGATTGCCTGCGGCATCCCACCGAGCTCCGCCCACCGCGTCGCCACTTCGCCGGCGACCTCGTCCAGGAACTCGTCGGAGTGCAGCGGGTCGTGGTGGAACAGCAGCAGCCGCTTCGCCGCCACCCGCCGGGCGAAGGCCAGCGCGTCGGAGATCGGGCAGTGACCCCAGCCGAGGTGACCGGCGTACTCGGCGTCGGTGTACTGGCAGTCGTGGATCAGCAGCTCGGCGTCGTGGGCGAGCTCGAAGCCGGAGATCCAGTCGTCCTCGAGCTCGGCCATCGGCGCCCCGAGTCCGGGCTCGTGGTCGGGGATGTAGCACACGGTCGAGCCGTGGTCCTCGATCCGGTAGCCGAGCGTCGGGCCGCGGTGGGTGACCGCCTGAGCGCTGACGGTGGCGGGGCCGATCTCCCACTGCACCGGCTCGGCCTCGCGAAAGGAGACCTGGGAGGGCAGCTCGCGGACCTCGACGGGGGCCAGCGGCGCCGAGATGTAGCGGGCGACCCGGTCCTGGAGCGAGGCCTCCGGCGAGGCGGGGCCCCAGATCGTGATCTCGGATTCGGGCCAGAACGCGGGGGCGAAGAACATCAGCCCCTGGATGTGGTCGAGGTGGAGATGGGTGAGCAGGATGTTGATCTGCTGCGACTGGCGCGGGAGCGAGAGCCCGAGGTTGCGGATGCCGGTGCCCGCGTCGAGGATCAGCGTGCTCCCGTCCGACAGCGTCAGCTCCACGCACGACGTGTTGCCGCCGTAGTGCATCGTCTCCGGACCGGGCGCCGGGATCGATCCGCGCGCCCCCCAAACCTTGAGTTTCAAGCTAGCTCTCCGCCCTGCTCGTCCGTTACCGGCCAGAAGATCACGATCGCACCGCCGCTCAAGCCTCCGAGCCCGACGATCGGGATCGCGCTGGCGACAATATCCTGATGGCCGCCGCCGGGCGCCCGGATTCGGAAACTTCCGTGGTAAGGCCGATTCTCCCGCACGGCGATGGTGGCCGGGATCTGGTCGTAGGGGAGCGGCGTGTCGTCGGGGCCGAACGGGCCGAACTCGCTCGTCCACGCCGCTGCCGACATGTTGCCGGTCTCGTCGAAGCCGCGGCCCAGCATCGCCCCGGCGGCTCCGTTGTAGTAGAGCAGCGCGCCCTGGTCGCCGACGAGGAACGCGGGCGTCGAAAGGCTCGATAGCAGGTTCCTGGCCAGGATCAGCTCGAGCGGCTTCTGTGCGCTCATAGCTCAACTCTAGGCACTCTGGACCGCGGCCGTGGCGGTGCGTCGCCGGCCGGCCTAGAACAGCGGCGAGGAGACGCGCTCGGGCGGCTCCTCGACGGCGGCCGGGGCGTCCGCGGCCGGGCTCGCCGTGGGCAGGCGGATCGTGAACTCGGCGCCGCCGCCCGGCGCGTTGGCCGCGGTCGCGCTGCCGCCGTGCTGCTCGACCACCTGGCGGACGATCGCCAGGCCGAGCCCGCTGCCCTGCCGGCCGCGCGCATTGGCGCCGCGGTAGAAGCGGTCGAACACGTACGGGAGGTCCTGCTCGTCGATCCCGCTGCCGTGGTCGCGGACGCGGATGCCGTCGCTGTCCAGCACCACCTCGACCACCCCGCCCGGCGGCGAATGTCGCGCCGCGTTGTCGAGCAGGTTGTTGATCACCCGGTGCAGGCGGTCGGGGACGCCCTCGACGACCACCGGGTGCAGCTCCGCGCGCACCTCGATCTCAGGCGAGTTGCGCCGCGAGCGGGCGACCGCCTCGGCGACCACGCGGTCTACGCGCACGTCCTCGGTCCCCCCGGCGGGGAGGTCTCCACGGGCCAGCTCGATCAGGTCGCCGACCAGAGCCGTCAGCTCGTCCCCCTGCTCGACGACGTCGGCGAGCAGCTGGCGGCGGTCCTCGCGATCGAGGTGCTCGGAGGCGAGCAGGACCTCGATGTTGGTGCGCAGGCTGGTCACCGGCGTGCGCAGCTCGTGCGAGGCGTCGGCGACCAGCTGACGCTGGGCGGAGACCGAGGTGTCAAGCTCGGAGCGCGAGCGCTCGAGCCGCTCGAGCATCTGGTTGAAGCGGATCGCCAGCTGCCCGACCTCGTCGTCGGCGTGAACCGCGATCCGGCGGCTGAGGTCGTCGGTCTCGCCGATCACCTCGGCCGTCCGCGTGACCTCGGCCAGCGGCGCCAGCACGCGCCGGGCGGCGAGGCGACCGAGCACGGCGGCCAGCGCCGTCCCACCCAGCACCACGCCGATCAGCACCAGGCGCAGGTGGGCGAGGATCCGGTCGATGCCGTCGAGCGGGCGGGCCAGCTGGATCGCCGCCGCCTGACCGGTGGCGGCGATCGTGACGCCGCCGAAGGTGATCTCGCGCAGGTGGCTGCCGCCCGCGTTGACGTCGGTCAGGTACGTACGGTGGGCGCCGGTGAGGACGGCGCGGGTGGCGTCGGTGACCGGCAGCGTGACGCCGTTGTCGGTCAGCGGCGCGACCTGGTTGCCGACCACCAGTTGGGCGTACGGGGCCGGCCCGCCCGCGCTCGGCGGGATCGCCGCCACCGCGCCGCCGATCGCGCGCAGACCCGCCTGCTCGACCGCCACCGCCTGCGCCCGCAGCGAGCTGTCGATCTGACCGCGGAGCTGGTCGCGGACGACGAAGTAGCACACGCACACGGCGAGCACCACGGCGATCCCCACCGCACAGGCGGCCACGAATCCGATCCGGCGGCGCAGCGGCACCGGAACCTCAGTCCTTGAGGACGTAGCCGACGCCCCGGACCGTGTGGAGCAGGCGCGGCTCCCCGCCCTCCTCGGTCTTGCGGCGCAGGTAGCCCATGTACACGCCCAGCGCGTTGGAGGTCGGTCCGAAGTCGTAGCCCCACACGTTCTCGAAGATGGTCGAGCGGGTCAGCACCTGGCGGGGGTGGCGGAGGAACAGCTCGAGCAGCAGGAACTCGGTCTTCGAGAGCTCGATCAGCCGCTCGCCACGGCGCACCTCGTGGGCCATGGGGTCGAGGCACAGGTCGGCGTAGCGCAGCACCTCGCCGTCGGCGCCGTCGCCCGAGCGGCGCAGCAGCGCCCGCAGCCGGGCCTGCAGCTCGCGCAGCGCGAACGGCTTGACCAGGTAGTCGTCGGCGCCGACGTCGAGGCCGCGGACGCGGTCGTCGATCGCGTCGCGCGCGGTCAGCATCAGCACCGGGGTGCGGTCCCCCGCCGCTCGCATCCGCCGGCATACCTCGAGCCCGTCGAGCCGCGGCATTCCGACGTCGAGGATCACCGCGTCGGCCGGGGTGGCGGCCAGCGCGTCGAGCGCCTCCTCGCCGTCGGCGGCGAGGTCGACGTCGTAGCTGTCCAGCTTCAGCGCCCGCTCGAGCGCCCGCCTGACGGCGGGCTCGTCGTCGACGACCAGCACACGTGCCATCGGTGGATCATGCCGCCTGCGCCTAACAAAACGTGAAGAGCTGGTGCGGTGGGGTCACCGGTCGAGCTCGACGACCAGCGGCGCGTGGTCGGAGGGCTTCTGGCCCTTGCGGTAGTTGCGCTCGATCGCGCACCGGCGCAGCCTCGGGGCCAGCTCGGCGGCGGCCAACACGAGGTCGATCCGCAGCCCGAGGCCCTTGTGGAAGTGCCCCGCGCGGTAGTCCCACCAGGTGAACTGCGGGGTGTCGGGGTGCAGCGCGCGGTAGCAGTCGACCAGTCCGGTGTCGAGGATCGCGGTCAGCCGGGCCCGCTCGGGCGCGCTGACGTGGGTGCCGCCGATGAACGCCGCCGGGTCGTAGACGTCGGCGTCGGCGGGGGCGATGTTGAAGTCCCCGGCGATCACCCACGGCGTCGCCGGCTGCGCGCCGGTGCCCGCGTCGCCCGCGTCGCCCGCGTCGTTGGCCGCGGGCGGGGGGCCAGCTTGCCCGGGACGCGGGAGGGCGGCCGCGTGGTCGCGGATCGCGGTCAGGAACGCGAGCTTGCGCGGATACTCGGGGCTGTCCAGGGTGCGACCGTTGGGGACGTAGGTGCTGGCGAAGCGGATCCCGGCGACCGTCGCCTCGCACCAGCGCGCCTCGCTGGTGATGCGCGCTTCGGGTGATTCCCCAACGGCATCGGCGCCGGCCGATGACACGGTGGCCGGGTCGCCCGGCAGCCGGAGCCGCGGCTCCTCGAGGCGGAGGCCGGCGCGGGCCAGCAGCGCCACTCCCGCCCACTGGCCGCCCGAGTGGTGGACGGCGTCGTAGCCGGCGTCGGCCAGCGCGTCGAGCGGGAACGTGTCGGGGGCGCACTTGGTCTCCTGCAGGCAGGCGACGTCGGGCCGGTGCTCGGCGAGGAACTGCAGCACGCGGGGGAGCCGGGCCCGCAGCGAGTTGACGTTCCAGGTCACGATCCGCACCGGGTCCAGGGTATGGAACCGCGTAGGCTGCAGGGGCGTGGTGAGATAGCGATCAAGCTGATCGCTTTCTCACCACGCCTCAGAGCGGATGCCCGCCGACAGGCTCGACACCTACCGACGCAAGCGCGATTTCGACGCCACCGCGGAGCCCGCCGGCGCCGGCGCCCCGAGCGGCGCCGGCGGCTCCCGGGAGGTTGGCCGCCAGGCCAACTCCGAAGGATCGCGAAGCGGGCCCCGCGACGTTGGCGGGGATGTTGGCCGCCAGGCCAACTCCCAAGGCCGGCGAAGCCGGCCCCGCCAGGCCACCTCGCAAGGGCGACGAAGTCGCCCCCGGTTCGTCGTCCAGGAGCACCACGCGACCCGCCTGCACTGGGACCTGCGGCTCGAGCACGACGGCGTCGCCGTGTCGTGGGCGATCCCCAACGGGATCCCGGCCGACCGCTCCGAGAACCGGCTCGCCGTCCATACCGAGGACCACCCGATCGAGTACCTCGAGTTCGAGGGCGAGATCCCCAAGGGCTCCTATGGCGCCGGGACGATGCGGATCTGGGACCACGGCACCTACGAGACGCACAAGTTCGACTCCGACAAGGTCGAGGTGACCTTCCACGGCGAGCGTCTGCACGGCCGCTACGGCCTGTTCCCGATCGGCGGCAAGGCCGGCAAGGCCGGCAGGGCCGGCAAAGACGGCAAGGACGGCAGGGACGGCAGGGACGGCAGGGACGGCAGGGACGGCAGGGACGGCAAGGCCGGCAGGGACGGCAAGGCCGGCAAGGCCGGCAAGGACGGCAAGGACGACTGGATGATCCACCGGATGGACCCGCCCGAGGAACCAGCTCGGCGGCCGATGCCCGAGCGCTTGGCGCCGATGCTGGCCCGGGCCGCGCCGGTGGCGCAGGTCCCGCGGCCCGCCGAGCAGTGGTCGTTCGAGGTCAAGTGGGACGGGGTCCGGGCGCTCGCCTACGTCAAGCCCGGGCGGCTGCGGCTGGAGAGCCGGAACCTGCGCGAGATCACCGACGGTTACCCCGAGCTCCGCGGCCTGCTCGGCGACCTGGGAATGCGAGAGGCGGTGCTCGATGGCGAGATCGTCGCCTTCGGCCCGGACGGGCGCCCCAGCTTCGGCCTGTTGCAGAAGCGCATGCACGTGACCTCGGCCTCGGCGGTCAGGCGCCGGGCCGCCGGCACCCCGGTCATCTATGCGATCTTCGACCTGCTGTACCTCGACGGCATCCCGCTGATGGAGCTCGAGTACGCCGAGCGCCGCCGCCGGCTCGAGTCGCTGGAGCTCGGCGGCCCCGCGTGGCGGGTGCCCGCGGCCCACGCCGGCGACGGCGAGCGGCTGCTCGAGGCGACCCGCGCCCAGGGGCTCGAGGGAATCGTCGCCAAGCGCCTGAACTCCCGCTACGAGCCGGGGCGCCGCAACGGCGCGTGGCTGAAGATCAAGCACACCCAGCGCCAGGAGCTGGTGATCGCCGGGTGGCTGCCCGGCGAGGGGCGCCGCCAGGAGCGAATCGGGGCGCTGCTGATGGGCCACTTCGAGTCCGGCGAGCTCGTGTACGCCGGGCGCGTCGGCACCGGCTTCACCGAGCACACGCTCGACGACCTGGCGGCGCGGCTGGCGCCGCTGCGAGTCGCCGAGTGCCCGTTCGCGCGGGCGCCCAAGCTGTCCCGCGAGGCGGTGTTCGTGGCGCCCGAGCTGGTGGCCGAGGTCGAGTTCACCGAGTGGACCGCCGACGGGGCGATGCGGGCGCCGTCGTTCAAGGGCCTGCGCACCGACAAGCCGGCCGTGGAGGTCGTGCGCGAGGCGCCGCCGCCCGCGGCCGCGCCCTCCGCGGACCCGGCCCGAGGCGCCACCGACGTTCGGACCGCCCCGGCCACCCCGGAAGCGCTGTTCGACGAGGTCGAGCGGCTCCCCGGCGGCGATCTGAACGTCGCCACCGAGGGTCGGCGGCTGAAGCTGAGCAACTGGGACAAGGTCCTATTTCCAGAGACCGGGTTCACCAAGGGCGATCTGATCGCCTACTACGCCCGGGTCGCGCCCGCCGTGCTGCCGCACCTGCGTGACCGCCCGCTGACGCTCAAGCGCTACCCGAACGGCATCGATCACCCGTACTTCTACGAGAAGCAGTCGCCCTCGCACCGCCCCGAGTGGGTCGACACGGCGCAGATCGGCGACGTCCGCTACACGCTCGCCCAGGACCGCCCGACGCTGATCTGGCTGGCCAACCTGGCCGATCTCGAGCTCCACACGTCGCTCGCGCTCGCTGCGGCGCCGGAGAGCCCGACGATGCTCGCCTTCGATCTCGACCCGGGCCCCCCGGCCGGCCTCGTCGAGTGCTGCGAGGTGGCGCTGCTGCTGTGCGGGCTGTTCGCCCGGCTCGGGCTCGAGACGTGGGCCAAGACCTCGGGCTCCAAGGGGATGCAGGTGTACCTCCCGCTGAACGACGCGGGCAGCTACCAGGCAACCAAGCCGTTCGCCCGCCAGATCGCCGAGCTGCTCGAGCAGCGGCTGCCGCAGCTCGTCGTCTCCCGGATGACCAAGACCCTGCGCCCCGGTCGCGTGCTCGTCGACTGGAGCCAGAACGACCGGCACAAGACGACGGTCACCGTGTATTCGGTGCGCGCTCGCTCGCGGCCGACGGTGTCGACGCCGCTGCGCTGGGAGGAGGTCGAGCGCTGCCGCGAGCAGCGGGACCCCGGGCTGCTCACCTTCGACACCGACCAGGTGCTGGCGCGGGTGGCGGAATCGGGGGACCTGTTCGCCCCCACGGCCGGCCTCGTCCAGCGGCTGCCGGCGCCCGGCGCCGCGCGCTCGGGCTGACCCGCGACTGACCGCCAGGCTTCGCACCGCCGAGTCGGTCCCGATCGGCGCCATCGCCGGCTGACCGCCCGCCACTCCGGACGTTGACCAGCGCGCCGGCGCGATGCGCTACAACGGCCGTGATGTCGAGCGCCCGTCACCGATCGCTGCCGCTGATGCTGCTCGCCGTGGCGATCCTCGCGGCCGGCTGCGCGGGTAGCCGGACGCTGCTCGCGCACGGCGGGCAGGCGGGCGCGGGTCCGCGGCCCCGGCGCGACGTCGCCGCCCGCTACCTCGAGCAGCTGAGCGCAGCGCAGTCGCGGCTCGGTCGTGCCGAGGCGGCGCTTCCGGCGCGCCCCCGCACCCCGGCGGCGCTGTCGCACACGATCGGGCTGCTGGCGCGGGCCATCGATCGCCTCGCCGTCGGGCTGGCGGCGATTCACCCGCCCCTCGGCATCGCCGTGCTGCATCGTCGGCTGGTCAGCATCGCCGGGGGCTATCATCAGCGCCTGGTCGTGATCGCCCGGCAGGCGCGGCGCCCCGAGCTCGAGGTCGCCGCCGCCAACTCCCTGGCCCGCGTCACCGGCGTCGCCAGCGACGCGCTGACGAGCACTTTCGCGCGGATCCGCCGGCGACTCGGCGGGTGAGCCCGACCTCGCTACGCTGCACGCCGGTATCTAGGATGATTCTCGGCCTGATGGACCAGATCACGCTGCGCAACCGACTGCTCGTGGCGACCGGGATGTGGAAGGAGACGACCGGCGAGGCGCTGCCGCGTCTGGCCCCCGGCGACCCGGCCGACCAGATCTGCGACTTCGAGCTGAAGCTGGTCAACCGGCTGTGGGAGGGAGCGACCCCCGAGACGGCGCGCGAGATCGCCGACCGTACGTGGGACCTGGTCCACGACCGGCCCGACAAGGACCGGGTCAAGCAGCGCGTCGTCGAGTGCCACGAGGCGCTGGCGCGGATGACCCACCTGGGCGACTGATCCCGCGCGAGCCGCCGGGCCGGCCGTGGCCCCGTGTGGGCCGTCGCTGGCCGCGCTCGAACCTGCGGATCGGATCAGCCGCCGAGCAGCGGCGGAGCCGCCGGGGCGCCGGCCGCCAGCTCGCCGTTCTGCGACGCGCGCGTGAGCCCCGCGGCCGCATACGCGTCGGTCTCGTCGAGCGTCTCGTGCTTGAGCAGTGAGGCGACGAGCTCGTCGAGGGCGGGCCGGTTGCGCCGCAGCAGCTCATGCACCTCCTGGTGGGCCGACTCGACGATCCGCCGCACCTCCTCGTCGATCAGCCGGGCCGTCGCCTCCGAGGTCTCCGAGACGCCTGGGAACAGCATCCCGGCGCCATCGCTGGGGATCACCGCGATCGGTCCGATCGCTCGGCTCATGCCCCACCGGCCGACCATGTAGCGGGCGATCCGGGTCAGCTGCTGGATGTCCGACTCGGCGCCCGTGGTGAGGTCGCCGAACACCATCTCCTCGGCGGCGCGGCCGCCCAGCGCGACCTTGATCTGGGCTACGAGGTGGCGTTGGTCGTAGTTGAAGCGATCGGCGTCCGGGGCTGAGAAGGTGACGCCGAGCGCCTGGCCGCGGGGGATGATCGAGACCTTGCGCACGGGGTCGGCGCCGGCGGTCAGCATGCCCACCAGTGCGTGCCCGCCCTCGTGGTAGGCGGTCCGCTTGCGATCCTCCTCGGACACCATCACGTTGCGCGCGGCGCCGAGCACGATCCGCTCGAGCGCGTCGGTGAAGTCCTCCTGTCCGACCTTGTCGTGGCCCCGCCGGGCGGCCAGCAACGCGCCCTCGTTGACCAGGTTGGCGAGGTCGGCGCCGACCATCCCCGGCGTGGTCGAGGCGATCGCCCCGAGCGTCACCTCGGGAGCCAGCGGGACCGAGCGCGTGTGCACGGCGAGGATCGCCTCGCGTCCGGCCCGGTCGGGCGGCTGTACGACGACGCGGCGGTCGAAGCGGCCGGGGCGCAGCAGCGCCGGGTCGAGGATCTCCGGGCGGTTCGTCGCCCCGAGCACGATCACGCCGCTACGCGGGTCGAATCCGTCCATCTCGGTGAGGATCTGGTTGAGCGTCTGCTCGCGCTCGTCGTGGCCGCCGGAGATGTTCGGGCCGCCGGAGGAGCGCGAGCGCCCGACGGCGTCGAGCTCGTCGATGAAGATGATCGCGGGGGCCGCCTCCTTGGCCTGCGTGAACAGGTCGCGCACGCGGCTGGCGCCGACGCCGACGATCATCTCGACGAACTCGGAGGCCGACATCTGGAAGAACGGCACGCCGGCCTCGCCGGCGACGGCGCGCGCCAGCAGCGTCTTGCCGGTCCCCGGCTGCCCGCTGAGCAGCACGCCACGGGGGATCTTGGCTCCCAGCGCGAGGTACTTGTCGGGGTTCTTGAGGAAGTCGACGATCTCGGTCAGCTCCTCCTTGGCCTCGTCGATCCCGGCCACGTCTTCGAAGGTCACCGGCTGATCGATGGCCTCAACCCGGCGAGCCCGCGAGCGCCCGAACGACATCAGCCCGCCCGGTCCGCCGCCGGCGGCCGCGGCGCGGCGCATCAGGAACACGAACAGCAGCACCAGCAGCAGCGTCGGCCCGAACCCGAACAGGATGCTGGTCAGGAACGACGGGCCCTGGTTGGTCGACTGGGCGTCGATCGTCACGCCCTGCTTGATCAGCAGATGCGACAGCGTCTGGTGGTCGGCGAACGACGGGACCTGGGTCGAGAAGTAGATCGTCGAGCCGCCCTGGGAGTCGTAGCCCTGCCGGAAGGTCCCCTGGATCGCGTCGCCGGTGGAGGCGATCTCGGCCACGTTCCCGTGCATGATCTGCGTGAGGAAGTTCGGGCTGTAGGGGATCCGCACCCGCGCGTTGGGCTTCAGTGCCTCCGAGGAGATCCACAGGTTGAGCGCCAGCAGGCCGACGACCAGGAGCGCCACCAGCCACCGCGGGTTGGGCCCCCAGGACTTCTGCGCCGGCTTCTTCTCAGCGCCGCGGCCGTCGGGCGCCGGCGTGACCTTCCACCCCGGCGTGGGCGGGGGCGACTCGCCTTGCCGGCCGCGCGTCGTGGCCGGGCGCCTGGGGGTCTCGTCGGACATTGGAGTCTGATTGTCGCAAGCTGCGACGTCGGAGTGGCCGGTTTATTCGTTTTCCAGCCGGTTCCGGAAGGATTCGGCGCCCTCGACCGACGCCCCGAGCGCCCACGCGCGGTCGGCCAGCCACCGGTCGGAGGTGACCACGCGGACCGCCCCGGGCTGTGGATCGGCCCGCAGGCGGCGGATGATCTCGTCGTCGGCGGCGTCGCGCTTGGGCTTCGGCGCGTGCGCCACCTCGATCACCGAGGAGCGGATCGGCGGCGAGGGTTTGCGCTCGAACACGACGGTCAGCTCGTCGCCCTCGGCCGCCACCCAGCGCTCGAGCAGGTCCACGAGCCGGAGCATCGCCGCGTCGCGGTCCCGCCACCAGTTGTCCGGGCGGGTCCCGATCACGTTCATCCCGTCGACCAGCCAGCGCATCGCCCCGACTGTACGTACGCGCGCGCGTGCGCGGGCGTCGGGCGCCCGCGGTGGGGCGGCTCACTCGCCGGTGTCGGGGCGGCGGCGCTCGCGCTTGCGATCGGCCTGGCGGCGCTTGGCCTCGAGCCGGCGCTGGCGGGCCGATCGCGTCGGCTGGGTCGCCGTCCGGCTTCGCGGCACCGCCAGCGCTGCCGCCAGCCGCCGCTGCAGCCGGTCGAGCGCCAGCTCGCGGTTGCGTGCCTGGCTGCGGGCGTCCTGGGCCACGGCGACTACGCGGGGCCCGTTGCGGGAGATGATCCGCTGCTTCTGCGCGTCGGTCAGCGATGCCGACGCGGCCACGTCGAAGCTCGCCTCGATCCGCGACGCCGTCACGTTGGCGTGCTGGCCGCCGGGCCCCGAGGAGCGAGAGGCGCGAATCGTGATCTCCCGTAGGGGGATCGCGACGCCGCGGGCGATGGAAAGCTCGTCTGCCATTGCTCTCAGAATGGGAGTGTGTCCGGGGTGTGAAATTCGACGTTCGTCTGAAACACTTTGGTTTGGCGCAGGTGCTACCGTGCCGCGCCGTAAGGCCGCCTCACAGACGAGGTAGGCGTCAAAGCAGGTGCAGGCCCGGGCGGTGATCGAGACATCCTCCGTGGTAGCAGCATCTAACTACGGAGGATCACTCCAAATGCCCACCGGTACGGTCAAATGGTTCAGCGACGAGAAGGGCTTCGGGTTCATCACGCCCGATGAGGGCAGTCGCGACCTGTTCGTGCACCACTCGAGCATCAACGCCGATGGCTACCGCTCACTCGCCGAGGGCGCGAAGGTGTCCTACGAGGAGGAGGCGGGCCCCAAGGGCCCCAAGGCCATCAACGTCATCAAGCTCTGAGCGGCGCTCCCTGACGAAGTTGCCCCCGCCCCGGACCGCCCCCCTGGGCGATCCCTCAAACGCAGTCGCCGCCCGGCGGCCGACTGGACGCGACGGCCCGACGGCGACTCCACGATGGCCGACTGGGCGGGACGAACACCTCAGCGCCCGGGAGAATCCCCCCAGGGCGATGCTCCCAAGGTAATCGGCGCCAGCCGATTACCCGGGGTCCGCCACGCGGCCGTCGGCCGGCTCGATCGGCAGGTTCTCGTCGCGCCAGCGGAGCAGTCCGCCGGCCATGTTGTGCGCGTCGTAGCCGGCCTGGCGGAAGGCCTGGGTGGCCATCGCCGAGCGGCTGCCGCTGCGGCAGTAGAACACGATCGGGCGTTCGCGGTCGATCGTCGCGGCCTTCGCGGAGAGCTCGCCGAGCTCGATCAGCCGGTCCCCGGCGATGCGACCGGCGGCGTGCTCGTGGGGCGCGCGCACGTCGATCAGCTCGATCTCGCCACGGACCTGAAGGTCAGCGACCTGACTCGGTGTGTATTCGCCGGACATCGTGGGCAGGCTATCGATACGGAGAGTCTGCCCGACACGCTCGGTTGCCATAACCCTGCGCGCGACATCCGTCTTGCATCTCCGTTACTCTGCCGTGCCAGATACAGCCGAATCCTCGCAACTCTGCTTGCGAGGAACGGGGGACCCACCGAGGCCATAGGCCTCTGGGGCGAATCGCCGAATCTTTCGACGTAGCGCAGCTCTTTCAGCGCGAGCCCGACAGCTAACCCCGTAGGCGCGGAAAGAGAAAGGGTCGGCATTGACGTACTTCAGGGCAGTGGGGCTACGACATCTGATCGCCATCGGCATGCTCGCCTCGGCGTCCACGTTCTCGTTCAGCGCCTCGGCGAGCGCTGCATCGCGACATCTCGGGCAGCGGACGCTGCGCGAGGGGATGAGCGGCCACGACGTGCGGGTGCTGCAGCAGTACCTCACCTCCTCCGGCTTCGCGACCCCGGCGGACGGGTCGTTCGGCCCCACGACGAGGCATCACGCGATCGCCTTCGAGCACCGCTACCGCCTGGTCCCGGCGGTCGGCGTCGTCGGCCGGCACTTCGTCGCCATGATTCGTTCCGTCGTCGCCAACCGGCAGGGCACCCAGGCGGTGGCGGACTCGACCGGCGGCGTCTCCTACACGGTCCCGAACCCGCCGCTCGGACCCAACCCGCCGATCGGCCCCACGTCGCCGAGCAACCCGACCGCCAAGGCGACGCTGTCGGGCGGGCTCGCCGTGGCGCCGGACAGCGCCCCGCGTGAGGTCAAGGACGTGATAGCCGCTGCCAACAAGATCGCCTTCAAGCCGTACGTCTATGGCGGCGGCCACGGCAGCTGGAACTCCTCGGGCTACGACTGCTCGGGCTCGGTCGGCTACGCGCTGCACGGCGGCGGCCTGCTGTCGCAGACCGAGGACTCGGGCTCGCTCGAGAGCTACGGCAGCGCCGGCGCCGGGCAGTGGATCACGCTCTGGGCCAACGGCGGCCACGTGTACATGTACGTCGCCGGCCTGCGCTTCGACACCGCCGCGCAGAGCTCGACGGGCGGCAGCCGCTGGAGCTCGGCGCCGACCAGGAACTCGGGCTACGTCGAGCGCCATCCCACCGGCTTCTGAAGCGAAAGTCTTGCGGGCGAAAGTGGTAAAATCCCTGCACACTGATCGCATCCCGCGGAGTACGGCCTGCTCCGCGTCATGGCTAAAGGGTCCGCTACGCGCTGCCCATTTTCACATTCCGCGGGTGGCGAAGCCGCCATGACCACTGATCTGACGGAGGGGGCCGGGGACGCGCGGGAGCCGGGGATCCGCCGCGGGCTCCCGACGCCCCGCTGAGCGCGCCGGCGGCGCCTGTCGCCGGCGCCCAGGCGCTCCCTCGGCGGCTGTGGCGCGTCGCCGAGCCGCCCGACGATCGTGTGATCTAGGATCCAGTCGAGATGCCCGCGCTGGCCGATCTGTACACGATTCCGCAGGAGCACCTCGACTTCCGCGACACGATCCGCCAGATCGCCCGTGAGCGGATCGCCCCGCGGGCGGCCGAGATCGACGAGCAGGCCGAGTATCCGCACGACCTGCGCCGGCTGCTCGGCGAGCAGGACGTCCTCGGGCTGCCCTTCGAGACCGAGCACGGCGGCACCGGCACCGGCTCGCTGATGCTCAACATGGCCGTGGAGGAGATCGCCAAGGCGTGCGCGTCGACGGCGCTGATCCTGATGGTCCAGGAGCTCGGCACGCTTCCGATCAAACTGTTCGGCAGCGACGAGCTTCAGGAGCGGTTCCTGCCGCGGTGCGCGTCGGGCGAGCTCTCGCCGGCGTTCGCGCTGTCCGAGCCCGAGGCCGGATCGGACCCGGGCGGGATGATCACCCGCGCCGTCAAGGACGGCGAGGAGTGGGTGATCGACGGGACCAAGAACTGGATCACCAACATCGGCATCGCCGACTTCTACTGCGTCTTCGCCGTCACCGACCGCGAGGTCGGGCATTCGCGCGGCATCACCGCGTTCGTCGTCGAGGCCGACCGCCCCGGCTTCAGCACCGGCAAGCTCGAGCACAAGCTGGGGATCCGGGGCTCGCCGACCGGCCAGCCGATCTTCGACGGCGTCCGCGTCCCCGCGACGAACGTGATCGGCGAGATCGGCCAGGGCTTCAAGGTGGCGATGTCAACGCTCGACCGCTCGCGCCTCGGCGTCGCCGCGCAGGCACTCGGAATCGCCCAGGGGGCGACCGACTACGCGGCCGGCTACGCCGCCGAGCGCAGGCAGTTCGGCAAGCCGATCAACGCCTTCCAGGGCGTCCAGTTCAAGCTCGCTGACATGGAGACGAAGTGCGCGGCCGCCCGCGAGCTGCTCTACCAGGCCTGCGCCAAGGTTGACCGCGGCGACCCCGATCTCGGTAAGTACTCGGCGATGGCGAAGCTGTTCTGCTCCGACGTGGCGATGGAGGTCACGGTCGAGGCGGTCCAGGTGCTGGGGGGCTACGGCTTCGTCAAGGACTATCCGGTCGAACGGATGATGCGCGATGCCAAGATCACGCAGATCTACGAGGGCACGAACGAGATCCAGCGTCTCGTGATCGCCCGGACGCTCCGTTAGGGAGAGCTCCGTGTCGGGAGCGCCTCCGCCGACCCGCCGCGTGCTGCTTTCGGCGCTGACGGCGCTGAGCCTCGGCTTCGGCGTGGTCAGCCTGATCACCGGCTTCAGCGATTCGTTCGCCGTGCGGCTGCTCCAGGGCATCGCGGTGTTCGGCGCCGGCGCGGCGGTGATCGGTGGCGCCGTGGTGCTGGCGCTCGTCCACCTGGCCGGGTGGAAGGAGCCCCGGTCCGAGGACGAGTTCGAGGCGCTGGTGCGCCGCAGCGAGCGGCTGGCCGCCGCCGAGGACGAAGACGAGGACGAGGACGAGGACGAGCTCGAGCCCGCCGACGAGCTCGACACCGCCTACGCGCTCGACACCGACGAGGACTTCCGGGCGCTCGTCCGCTCCGCCGTCGACGAGCTGCCGCTCGAGGTTCACCGCGCGCTGGAGCACGTGGCGATCGTCGTCTCAGACAGCGGCCGGCGCACGCGGATCGGGCGCGGGCGGCGGGGCGCCTACGGCCTCTACCAGGGCGACACCGTCGCCCAGGACTACTTCCACGACCGCATCGTCATCTTCCGCGACACGCTCACCCGCGACTTCGGCCACGACCCGGAGCTGCTCCGCGCCCAGGTGATCCGGACCGTGCGCCACGAGCTCGCCCACCACCTCGGCTGGGACGAGAACGGCGTGCGCGGCCTCGGCCTGTAACCCCACCACAGAGGAGCAGCACAGATGACAGAAGCCGTGATCGTCGACGCGATCCGCACCCCGATCGGACGCGCGGTCAAGGGGTCGCTGAAGACCGTGCGCGCCGACGAGCTCGCCGCCACGCCGATCCGCGCGCTGATCGAGCGCAACCCGCAGGTCGACTTCGCCGAGACCGTCGACGTGCTGATGGGTGCGGCCTCGGGGATCGGCGAGCAGGGCTCCAACATCGGGCGCACCGCGGCGCTGCTGGCCGGGCTCGACCACCACGTGCCTGGCTGCACGGTCAACCGCTTCTGCGCCTCCTCTCTGATGACGATCCGGATGGCCGCCCACGCGGTCATGGCCGGGGAGGGAGAGCAGTACATCGCGGCCGGGGTCGAGGCGGTCTCGCGCGCCGGGGTCGGCGCCGGGATGATCGAGGCGGCGAAGAACCCGGCGCTCGACGGTTCGCCGGGCTCCCTCTACGACGTCTACATCCCGATGGGGATGACGGCCGAGAACGTCGCCGAGCGCTGCCGGATCACCCGCGAGCAGCAGGACGAGTGGGCGGTGATCTCGCAGAGCCGTGCCGTAGCGGCGCAGGCGGCGGGTCACTTCGATGCCGAGATCGTGCCGGTGACCGTGCCCGCGCACCGCGACACAGACCGCGACGGCACCGAGATCGACGTGCCCGAGACGGTGATGACGCGCGACGACGGCCCGCGTTCCGGCACCACGCTCGAGCTCCTGGCCAGGCTGAAGCCCGCGTTCAAGCCCGGCGGGAGCGTCACCGCGGGCAACTCGTGTCCGCTCAACGACGGCGCCGCCGCGGTGCTGGTGATGTCGGACGCCCGCGCCGCGGCGCTCGGCCTGCAGCCGAAGGCGCGGATCATCGCCTCGACGGTTGCGGCGATCCGCCCCGAGATCATGGGCCTCGGGCCGATCCCGGCGATCCGGGCGCTGCTCGAGCAGACCGGCATGACGATCGACGAGATCGACATCGTCGAGATCAACGAGGCGTTCGCCGCCCAGATCGTCCCGTGCCGCGAGGAGCTGGGGATCCCCGAGGAGAAGCTCAACCCGTTCGGCGGCGCGATCGCCCTCGGGCATCCGTTCGGGATGACGGGCGCGCGGATCATGACCACGCTGTTGAACGGCCTCGAGACGACGGGTGGCCGCTACGGGATCGAGTCGATGTGCGTGGCCGGAGGCATGGGCCAGGCGATGCTGGTTGAACGCCTGTGATGCCCTGACCAGCCGGCGGCCTGCCGGACATGCCAGTCAGCTCCTCCGTCATGGCGGGAACCCTACTGCGGGGCAGGGCGCGCCAGCGTGAGCGCGAACAGCTCCTCGTCGTCGGTATAGAAGCGCTCGAGCTCGAGCCCCGCCGCGGCGAAGTCGGCCTCGATCCGAGGGCGCGTGAACTTGGCGCTGATCTCGGTGCGCAGCTCCTCGCCGGCGGCGAACTCGACCCGCAGCCCGAGCTCCGCGACGAGCACGCTGCAGGGCCGCGTCGATCGCAGCCGCATCTCGATCCACTCGTGGCGGCGGTCGTAGAACGCCACGTGCTCGAAGGCGTCGGCGGGGAAGTCGGCGCCCAGCTCGCGGTTGATCACGTGCAGCACGTTGCGGTTGAACTCGGCGGTCACGCCGGCGGTGTCGTCGTAGGCGGCCTCCAGCACCGCCGGGTCCTTGACCAGGTCGGTCCCCAGCAGCAGCCGGTCCGCGGGGCCGAGCACGTCCCCGATCTTGCGCAGCAGCCCGCGCCGGGTGCCGGGCGGGAAGTTGCCGATCGTACCGCCGAGCAGAGCCACCAGCCGGGGCGTGCCGTTGGCGTCCGGCACGCGGTTCAGATGACGCTCGAAGTCGCCGATCACGCCATGCACCTGCAGCCCGGCGTAGTCCTCGATCAGCGTGCCGGCGGCATCCTCGACCGCGGCCGCGGACACGTCGAGCGGCACGTAGCGCTGCAGCGTCCCCTCGGCGGCCATCGCGTCGAGCAGGATCCGCGCCTTGACCGATGCCCCGGAGCCGAGCTCGATCAGCTCCCCGGCCCCGGTGGTGGCGACCAGCTCCCGGGCCACATGTCGCAGGATCGCCAGCTCGGTGCGCGTCGGGTAGTACTCGGGCAGCTCGCAGATCTGCTCGAACAGCTCCGAGCCGCGGGTGTCGTAGAAGTGCTTGGGCGGGAGCTCCTTGAACGGCCGCGTGAGCCCGTCGAGGACGTCGTTGGCGAGGCTGCGCTCCTCGGCCTCCGACAGCCACGAGTCGATCCGGACGGCGGGTGTGTTGAGTACGGACTTCATCGTGTCTACGAGTCTCTCGCGATCCTGAAGCCGGCGAAGATCTGCCGACGCAT
Organism: Solirubrobacterales bacterium; assembly: GCA_038254735.1. GTDB lineage: Bacteria > Actinomycetota > Thermoleophilia > Solirubrobacterales > Solirubrobacteraceae > Palsa-465. The sequence goes on along the minus strand of JBBSFX010000009.1, from coordinate 41,353 downwards.
TGGGTGGTCCCAGTTCCTTAACGCCGGCGTGACGACGCGCGCGCGCGTCGCCCACGAGCCGCCGCGCAGCACGCGGTAGCCCTGGCCGAAGAACACCTCGGAGTACTGCGGGTACGGGTGAGCGGCGAAGCCGGGGTAGCCGTCGAACTCGCTCGCCGTCCACTCCCAGACGTCGCCGAGCATTCCCAGGCAGCCGTACGGCGAGGCGCCGTGGGGGTAGGCGCCGGCGGCCACCGGGCCCGACGCGTGGTGGTCGAGGTTGGCGTGCCGGCCGGGGACCGGCGGATCCTCGCCCCATGGATAGCGGCGGGCGGCGCCCCGCTCCTGATCCCAGGTCGCGGCCTTCTCCCACTCGAACTCGCTCGGTAGGCGGGCCTCATGGGTCCGGGCGAAGGCCTCGGCCTCGAACCAGGAGACGTGGACCACCGGTCGGTCGGGATGCAGGGGCTCGAGCTCACCTAGGCGCCACTCCGAGCGGAGGTCCTCCGTCCAGCCACCGGGTCTCGTGATGTCGTACTCCTCCTTCCACGCCCAGCCCTCATCCGACCACCACTCGCGGCGCTCGTAGCCGCCGCCCTCGACGAAGCTCAGGTAGGTGGCGTTGGTCACCGGCGCGCCCCCGATCTGGAAGCTCCCGAGGTGCCGGGCGTGGCGGCCGCGCTCGTTGTCGTAGGCGAAGCCCTCCGGTCCGGCGCCGATCGTGCACGGGCCGTCCCGCACCTCGACCAGCTCGAGCCCGGTCAGCGCGGCGGGCTCGCCGTCCGACGCACCGGCGATGGAGTCGGGGGCGGCCGACCCTCCACGGACCGGGACGTAGGGGGCGAGCTCGCCGAGCTGGATCGTCTGCAGCATCGTCTCGCAATGCTGGTGCTCGTGGCGGATCACCATCTCGTGCACGAGCCCGTCGCCGACCCCCTGGCGCTCGATCACCTCGAGCGTCCGGGCGCGGACCTCGCCGAGGTACTCGCGGGCGCCGTCGCCGGGCAGGAACGGCAGCTCGCCGCGGCCGGCGCGTGGGGTCTCGAAGGCGTCGTAGACGTCGGCGAGGTCATCGTGGAGCAGCGGCCGACCCGCGGACCGGTGCACCAGCCACAGGTCCTCGAACGCGGCGATGTGGCCGAGATCCCACACCAGCGGGCTCATCAGCGGCGAGTGGACGCGCTCGAGCACGTCGTCGGAGAGTGAGGCGACGAGATCGAGCGTGCGCGTGCGGGCCTCCGTTAACCCCTCGATCGCGGCGGGCGCAGTCAGGGCGGCGTCGGCTGCGATCAGGCTGCCCATGACAGCCATTCTTCCAAACCGGCCCTGCGGGGAAACAAAACAACGTATTAACGGCGCAGGGCGTAGCGGGCGTACAGGGCCTGCTCGCGGGCCAGCAGCCAGCGCAGCTCCATTGGGGCCGGCGGCGTCAACTCGGGTCCGGTGGTGACCGTGGGGCCGTCGCCCGCGACGAGCTTCGGCGCCAGCGTCAGGAACAGCTCGTCGACGAGGCCTTCGTGCAGCAGCGAGGTGAACAGCCGCGGGCCGCCCTCGCACAGCAGCGTCCGCACTCCGTGCTCAGCGCGCAGCCGCTCCAGCGCCGCCGACAGCGTCAGCTGCGCTCCGGCGAGCTCGACCAGGTCGACCTGGGCGGGGCAGGCCCTCAGCGGCGCGCGCAGCGCCGGGGGACCGAACACGATGATCCGGGCCTCCGGCTCGCCGAACAGCGGGATCTCGGTCGGGACCTCGCCGCTGCGCGTGATCACGCAGGCCAGTGGCTCGTCCGGGAGGCCGCGCTCGCGCCGGCGCCGTCTGCGCTCGGGCTTGCCGAGGATCCGCCCGTAGCCCTCGGTGCGCATCGTCACGCCGCCGGCCAGCACCGCGTCGACGCGTTCCCGCAGCCCGTGGAAGATCGCCTTGTCGCCGTCGTCGCCGAGGCCGGCCGAGCGTCCCTGGACGGTCGCGCGCCCATCCGCGCTGGCGACGAAGTTGACGATCGTGAACGGCCGGTCGACCGGTGGCGTCAGGGCGGCGAACATGGCGTCGAGCGCCGCGGATGCATCGAGCTCGGCGGCCTCGGGCAGCAGCTGGCGGAAGCTCACCGGAGCGGGCGGCATCGGCGGCGAACCTAGCACCCCGCGAGTGGCGCGGAACGTGTGACGCACGCTGAACCAAACGGTTAGGCTGCCACCCGCGATGGAGCTAGGCAAGCTGGACCGAGGAGAGCTGCTGGCGGCGATCGGCGGGGTACTCCTCGGCGTCTCGCTGTTCCTCGCCTGGTACTCGCTGGGCGACCGCTACACGGTGCTGGGCGGCTGCAGGGGCCCCGGCGGCACCTGCACCGGCTGGTCATCGCTGCAGGCGATGCGCTTCCTGCTGCTGCTGGCGGCGCTGGCCCCGGCGATCCTCGCCTACATAATCGTCCGCGGACACGCGCTGTCGTGGCCGCGCGGCGAGCTGACGGCGGTCACCGCGCTGGCCGCGCTGACCCTGGTGGTGTTCCGCGGCGTGATCGACAAGCCCGGCTCGCCCCCCGGCCAGATCTCTGTCTCCTACGGCTGGTGGGTGGCTATGCTGGGCGGCATGTTGATCCTCGTCGGAGCGATCTGGCGCTCGCAGGAGAGCTCCACGAGGCGCAAGCCCCCGGGCGTGCTGTGAGCGGGGAACTTGCTGGCGCAAATCTCCTGGGGAGCGGGGAACTTGCTGGCGCAAGTTCCCTGGGGAGATTTGCTGGCGCAAATCTCCCGGGGAGCGACGGATGAGCCCGTCCCCAGAGCACGACCGGCCAGATCGTAACCTGGCCCTCGAACTCGTTCGCGTGACCGAGGCCGCCGCACTGGCCGCGGCGCGGATGGTCGGCCGCGGCGACAAGGAGGGCGCCGACCAGGCCGCCGTCGACGCGATGCGGATCGTCCTCGACACCGTCTCGATGGACGGGATCGTGGTGATCGGCGAGGGCGAGAAGGACGAGGCGCCGATGCTCTACAACGGTGAGCGGATCGGCGACGGCGAGCCGCCCGAGGTTGACATCGCCGTCGACCCGCTGGAGGGCACACGCCTCACCGCGCTGGGGATGCCGAGCGCGCTCGCGGTGATCGCGCTGGCCGAGCGCGGCGCGATGTTCGACCCGGGCCCGTGCGTGTACATGGAGAAGATCGCCGGCGGCCCGGAAATCACCGATCTGCTCGACCTCGACCGCCCGCTCCCCGAGACGCTGCGGCTGATCGCCGAGCGCAAGGGCCGGGAGATCCGTGACGTGATGGTGGTGATGCTCGACCGCGAGCGCCACCACGAGATGATGCGCGAGGTCCGCGAGGCCGGCGCGCGGGTCCGCCTGATCCTCGACGGCGACGTCAGCGCCGCGCTGCTGGCGGTCAGCGACAACTCCGCCGTCGACCTGCTGTGGGGCATCGGCGGGACGCCGGAGGGCGTGATCTCGGCCGCTGCGATCAAGTGCCTCGGCGGCCAGCTGCTCGGCCGCCTGTGGCCCCGGAGCAACGAGGAGCGCCAGGCCGCGCGAGACGCCGGCTACGACCTCGAGCGGGTGCTGAACGCCGACGACCTGGTGGCCGGCGACGACGTCTTCTTCTCGGCCACCGGCGTCACCGACGGCGACGTCCTCCAGGGCGTGCGCTACCAGGGCAACCGCAGCGCGACCACCGAGTCGCTGGTCATGCGCTCGCGCTCGGGCACGGTCCGGCGGGTCAACGCCCGCCACGACCGCTCGAAGCTGCGGGTGTACTCCGGCGAGCGCTACGGCTAGATCAGCCGGCGGCCTCGCCGCGGGCGGCGCGGTCGCTGCCCCGCGGCGGCTCGGCCGGCGGCGGCTCGCCCTTGGCGTCGGTGGGGACGGCGAGCTGGCCGACTCGCGACTCGACCAGCTGCAGCGTGGCCAGCGAGCGCAGGAACGCGTGCGTGACCAGCACGTGGAGGAACGACTGCGTGCCCTCGTAGACCGGCGTGCTCAGACCGGCGGCGATCGACGGGTAGAAGTTTGACACGTCGACCTCGATGCGGAGATTCGCCTTGTCCGAAGCCGGCGACTCGAGCCGGCGCACCTCGACCTGCAGGTGCCCGGAGCCGCGGCCCGCGCGGGCGACCAGCAGCCCGTCCCGGATCTGCCACGTGATCTTGCCGTGGTCGCGGTCGAAGTCGTACTCGGGCAGCTCGAAGCGCAGCAGCGTCAGCGGCCGGCCGAGCAGGCACACCGCGCGCGAGGTCTCCCCGTAGCGCACCCGGATCACGCCGAGCGTGACTCGTCCGAGGAAGCTCCAGTACGTGCGCGCGAGGTTCTCCAGGTTGGTCGGGCTCCACAGCCGCTCGAGATCGGCGGCCGGGATCGTCAGTTCAGCCGACTGCACCGAGCTGACCGCGCCGTCCTGGGCGATCGACGTGGACTTGCGCGGCGAGACGATCACGGCCCGCGCGGGCAGCGCCGAACGCTTGCGCCGCCGGGCGATCAACAGTCCGATCAACCCGGCGACCGCTGCCAGTGCACCGGTCATGGCGTCGGATTTTGACGGCTTCGCAGGGCGCGTCGCCTCCCGGCCGCCCGGCCGGGGTGATAAAAGGAACGCGATGGAGGATCGGACCCCCCGCCGCCGGCGCCCCCGTCCGGTCTCCGACGCGCCGGTGCACCGGCTGCTCGATCGTGGCGCCGGGCTCGGCAAGGGCTGGCTGCTCGAGCTCATCGAGGCGCGTCCGCTCGAGCGCGCCGAGGGCCTCCTGGCCGGCGGGCTGGTCGGATCGGCCCCGCGCATCTGCGAGGCAATCGTCGGCGGCCTGCGGTGCGACGAGCAGCTCGCCCGGCTGCAGCCCGGAGGCGCGCTGGAGCCGTTGCTGGCGGAGATCGGCGAGCTCGTCGACGCGCACGGCGCCGACGAGGTGTCGGCGGCGCTCGATGCGCTCCGCGGCGTCATCTGGAGCGCCCTGCGCGTCGAGTCGCCCGACCCGGACCCTGAGCTCGTCTGGGCGCTCGGCGAGCGCCTGTCGGTCGCACTCGAGGCGGTCCGAGCGGCGGCGCTGCGAGGATTCGCGGCCCGCTCGGGACCCGGCGGCGCGGCGGCGGATCCGCACGGGCCAGAGCCCCGGCTTGAGCACGAGATCGCCCTCGCCCGCGGACGCGGCGCGCCGCTGGCGTTGCTGCTCGTGGAGCTCGACGAGCTCGAGCGGTTGCTGGCGGTCGAGGGACCGGAGTGGGCGGGCTTCGGCGTCTTGCGCGATGCGGTCTGCGCGGCCCTGGACACGGGAGACGTGGTGGCCGACGCGGATCGCCGGCGGTCCTGGGTGATCGCGCACGGCCGCGATCGCGCCGACGCGCGGGCGCTGGCGGAGCGGATCGTCGCCGCGGTGCGTGCCGGGCCCGACTGGCGCGGCGCGCCGCCGGCCGTGGCCGTCGGGATCGCGGTCCTCGGCGAGGACGCCGACGGCGGCCGCGGACTGATCCACGCCGCCGAGGAGGCGCGCTACGCGGCCGGCGCGGCGGGCGTGGCGGTGGGACCGCCCGGGCCGTCCTGAGCGGGTGAGCGGGTCCCGCGAGGGGACCCGAGCTCAGCCGTGCGGAACGGCGCGGCTCGGCGGCGTCGCGGCGGGCAGCGAGACGGCGCCGATCGTGTCCTTGCCGTCCACCCCGAGCGCGCGGCTGGCCGCCTGGGTCAGATCCCACTCCGCCCCGTTGGCGTAGGGCCCGCGGTCGACGACCGGCACCGTCAGCGTGCGGCCCCGGTAGTAGAGCGCCACCTCGGTGCCGCAGGGCAGGCGCCGGTTGGCCACCCCGAACGTGGCGCGGGTCAGCCGGCCCCCGCAGGCCATCCGCCGGCCGAAGAAGCCGGGGCCGTACCAGGTGGCCACGGACGAGCGGTAGACGGTGATCGAGACCGGGGGGGAGGCCGCCGCGGCCCGGGCGCCGGCGCGCGAGATCACGACCCGGATCGCGAACCGGCCGATGTGGTCGGTCGTCCAGGTCGCCCGAAAGTTGCCGTCGCGGTTGACGCTCACCCGGGCGGTCGGCTGCCACGTCCAGCTCGTCTCGCGGCCGAGCCGCTCGAGCTCGACCGCGGCACCGCTGTCGGAGCCGGGCACGCTTCCGGTGAACTGGAGCTGGTCGCGCAGCAGCGCGGACGCCGTCGTGGAGACGGTGATGCCGCTGCCGCTGGCGGTGACCGTTTTGTTCCCGGTGTGGACGAGCGGATTCCCGGAGCCGCCCCCGGTGCCGCCGGCTCCGGATCCGCCGGATGCCGCGGTCGGCGAGGCGCCGCCCGACCCGGCGAGCGCCGACGTGCTCGCCACCAGGGCGCTCAGTGTGACGAGCAGGCCGGCAGCAGCATGGAGTTTGACGCGTCGGATCACACCGGTCCCTTGGGTCCTGGTGCCTACGGGGTGAGCTGACGGGCTCGCGCTATTCGCGCTACGGCTCCAGGAGGAGCCGATTCGCCCCGGCGGACATGGCATCCGCAGTGGGTCCCCCGTCGGCCGCTCGCGGGCGAGCAGCCGTTCGGCGTTGGAAGACGGCGAAGTATACGAGACGCCGGTTCGGGCGGCTGACCGGCCGTCGCCGCCTACGGGCGGGGGAGGCGGGCGACCGCGCCGCGGATCGCCCGAGCGGTCGCCGACAGGCCGATCTCGGCCAGCTCCGCCGCCGCCTGGACGGCCGTGCCGAGCACGTCGGTGCGGCCACGGGGCTCCGGCTGGGCCGCCTTCTGCGCGGCCACGCGGCCGGCCGGGACGGGCTTCGGCATCGGCGGCGTGGCTCGTGACCCAGCGGCTGCGGACGCGGCCACAGCGTCGGCGGCCGGTCGCGGACGTGCCGCCCGCTTGTCGCTGCGCCGGTGCGGGCGGGACCGGGGCAGCGCCCCGAGCACCTCTGATGGGGGTTGATCGCTCATCGAACCCGACATGATCGCGCACCGTCCCGTCGTCGTCCAGCCGGGGGGCTCGCCGGTGGAGAGGGCCAGAACGACGCCTCACGATGAAGAAAGGTTCGACACCGGCCGATGGTGGGAATGATCTAGGAACAGGCCCCGCTTCGCGCACCCCTGCGAATTCGCGGAATTGCGGCGCAAGTTGAAACGGTTGTCGACGTTCTACGTATAGATAGGAATTCGAGCACCACGAATGTGGTGCGGTTGCCCAGCCGGCGACATCTGGCGTCCTTGAAGCGCCTTGACTTCATAAAGTATAGCGTCTATAATTTGAACGTGCTTGAGTTGCGGGCGTGCGTCCTGTCGCACCTTTGCCACTCATTGATCCCATCAGCTCGGCCTTATCCAGGGGTCGGTCCTGGCGACGGAAACGGAATCAGATGTCAGTAGCGGAACTGCAGGAACTCGAAGAGGTCAAGGGGCTCGTCAACCGTGGGCAGCAGCTTGGCGTGCTCACCTACGCCGACATCGCGACGGCGGTTTCGGAGCTCGATCTCGACGAGGCCGACGTCGAGGAGCTGCACGGCTTCCTGGAGCGAGCGGAGATCGAGCTCGTCGAGGAGGTCGATCCGGCGCTGGCCGCGACGGAGGTCGAGCGCGCCCCGGACAAGCGCGGTCGCCGTAAGGCCAAGACGGCGCTGGATCTCAAGCCGGACATGACCACCGATTCCCTTCAGCTGTTCCTGAAGGACATCGGCAAGGTGCGTCTGCTGACGGCGCAGGAGGAAGTTGATCTCGCCAAGCGCATCGAGCGCGGTGACCTCGACGCGAAGCAGAAGATGGTCGAATCGAACCTCCGGCTCGTCGTCTCGATCGCCAAGAACTACCGCAACCAGGGCCTGCCGTTCCTCGACCTGATCCAGGAGGGGACGCTCGGGCTCGTCCGCGCGGCGGAGAAGTTCGACTACCGCAAGGGGTTCAAGTTCTCCACCTACGCGACGTGGTGGATCCGGCAGGCGATCGCGCGGGCGCTCGCCGACAAGGCTCGGACGATCCGGATTCCCGTTCACGTGGTCGAGAAGCTGAACAAGATCGGTCGCGCCGAGCGCAAGCTGGTGACCGAGCTCGGCCGCGAGCCGACCGCCGAGGAGATCGCCGAGGTGACCGGCATCGAGCCCGAGGAGGTCGAGTCGATCAAGCGCTCGGCGCAGGCCCCGGTCTCGCTGGAGAAGCCGGTCGGCGACGAGGAGGAGTCGGAGTTCGGCCAGTTCATCGCCGATGAGCGCGCGGAGTCGCCATACGAGCGGGCCGCGGAGATCCTCACCAAGGAGGCGCTCCGCGAGGCGCTGGAGAACCTCTCCTACCGCGAGCGGCGCGTCCTCGAGCTGCGCTACGGCCTCGGCGGCGAGCATCCCCGCACACTCGACGAGGTCGGCCGCACCTTCAACGTCACGCGGGAGCGCATCCGCCAGATCGAGAACCAGTCGCTGAAGAAGCTGCAGTCCCTCGCCGAGGCGCAGAAGCTCCGCGACGTGGCCTGAGTAGGCGCAGCGGCGGGAGCTTCCCACCGGCCCGCGGGCTCGCCCCGCGGGCCCGCGCCACGTCCACTCGGCGTCCAGTCGCTCCGGGGACGGGTTCAGGCGCTCCGGCCCGCGGCCGATACATAGTTCGTGTTCGATCTGCATGAGGCGCTCGGCCTGCTGGTCCAAGCCGAGGGCTCTGACCTCCATCTGAAAGTCGGGTCGCGTCCGCTGGTCCGCACCCACGGCCGGCTCGAGCCGATCCAGCAGTACGAGCCGCTGTCCGTCGAGGACACCGAGCGGGTGCTGCGCCAGATGCTGACCGATCCGGCCAAGCTCGAGGAGTTCGACCGCGAGGGCGAGGTCGACTTCGCCTACTCGGTTCCCGGAATGGCCCGCTTCCGTGTCAACGGCTTCCGCCAGCGCGGCTCGATCTCGATCGCCGCCCGCGCGATCCCGTTCGCCGTGCGCACCGTCGACGAGCTCGGCCTGCCCGCGGTGATCCGCGACCTCGCCAACGAGGAGCGCGGCCTGATCCTGCTCACCGGCACCACGGGCTCGGGCAAGTCGACGACGCTGGCCGCGATCATCGACCAGATCAACACCACCAAGGCTCGCCACATCGTCACGATCGAGGACCCGATCGAGTACCTGCACGCCGACCGCAGCTCGATCATCAACCAGCGCGAGGTGGGGATGGACACGGCCTCGTTCAGCCGCGCCATGCGCCGCGTGCTGCGCCAGGACCCCGACGTGATCCTGATCGGCGAGATGCGCGACGAGGAGACCGTCCGCACCGCTCTGTCGGCGGCCGAGACCGGCCACCTCGTGCTCTCGACCGTCCACACGCTGGACGCGGCCGAGAGCATCAACCGGATCATCGACTTCTTCCCGCCGCACGAGCAGAGCCAGGCCCGAGCGATGCTCGCCGGCACGCTGAAGGGCGTCGTCTCCCAGCGGCTCGTGCAGACCCCCGACCGCTCCGGCCGGGTGTGTGTGTGCGAGATCCTGCGGATGACCGGCCGCGCCCGCGACATGATCCTCGACTCCGAGCAGACGAGCCGCCTGCGCGAGGTCATCGCCGAGGGCGAGTATTACGGGATGCAGACCTTCGACCAGGCGCTGCTCCACCACTACCAAGCCGGCCGGGTGACGATGGCGGACGCCCTCCGGGTCGCCTCGAGCCCGCACGACTTCAAGCTGCTGGTCGCCGCCGACGGGCGCACCTCCACCTCGATGGACGATTTCAGGGGCACCGACCTCGGCCACGGTCCGGGAACGCTGAACCGGCCCCATGCCGGAGCCGGCGGAGAGCCCGCTCCGACCGCCCGACCGCCCGCGCCGTCGGTCGCCCCGGGCATCAGCTCGGCCACGCGCTCCTCGGCGCCCCCGCCCGGCGTGCCGGTCTGACGAGCCGGAGAGATCTCCCGCTGCGAAATCCTCCAGTGGCCGAAGGGCACCGCTTCAGTTGGTGAAGCATTGCGCTAGACTCGGCTTCTGAGATGGATCGATTGGATGCCAAGGACACGTGCCCCGTCTGCCGCACGGCGGAGATCGTGTGCGGCAAGTGGACGCTGCTGCTGATCCGCGACCTCGCCGACGGACGCTCGCGCTTCTGCGAACTCGAACGCTCCCTCCAGGGCATCAGCCCGCGCACGCTGTCGCTGCGGCTGCGGGCGCTGGAGGAGGAGGGGGTCGTCGCCCGGCAGACGTTCCCGGAGGTTCCGCCGCGGGTCGAGTACGCGCTGACCGAGAAGGGCCGGGCGCTGGTCCCGCTGATCGAGGACATGCGCACCTACGGCCGGCGCTGGCTGGCCGGCGGGGACGCCTGCGGCGCCGAGTCGGCGGCTCGGACGCCCGCCGCCGCCGCCGCCTGACCCGTCGCGCGATGCGGATCGCGGTCGCCGCGAACGAGCTCACCGGCGTCGCCGCCGAGTCCAGCCCGCCCGCTAGCCGCCGGGCGTCCCGCCGCGCAACCGCGCAACCGCGCAACCGCGCCGCCCGCGGGGCAGGATCGCCGCGGGCTGCGCAGAACCTCCGAGCGTGCGCAACGCCACCCTGCACGCGGGCCTGCTCGAGTTCACCGCCGACTCGTCGATGCAGTTGACCGCGGAGACCGCGCGTGGCGTCGAGATCCCGTTCGAGATCGTCGAGACCGACGGCAGCCGCGGCCGCGTCCCGCTGTACTGCTACCGCCCGCTGACCGGCTCGTTCATCCGCGAGCGGCTCGGCGTGCTCTCGGCGCTGCCGAGTCATACGGCGGTGTCCCGCGCGCTGGCCGAGCTCGAGGGCGCCGAAACCTATCTACGCCGGCGTGGCGAACAGCGGATCCCGTCCGCGGCGCGGGAGCGAGCCGACGCGGTGCTGCGGTGCTTCCTCGCGCGCGTGTTCGAGGAGCGCAGCGAGTTCGGCCTCGACGATGCGCGCTTCGCCGCCGCCTACGACGAGCTCGAGCACGCGCTCTACGACGGCCGCTGCGTGACCACCGTGATCGCGCCGCTGCTCGGCATCGGGCTCGATCCGGGCACGCGCGAGCTGCCGCTCGGCGAGGGCCTGTCGCTGGTTCCCGGTGACGCGATCGCCGACGCCCCGGCCGAGGCGGTGTGGGGGACCGGAACCGGCGACCCCCGCACCGAGCAGCCGTATGTGCTGCTGGTGCTCAGGACCAGCCACGAGCGCGCGGCGCATCCGCCGATCTCGCAGGCTCGAGGCCGCTTTCGCCGGGTGCTGACGGCGATCCGGCTGTTCGAGCGCGGCGGCTATGCGCTCGGCCCGATGCTGTGGTCGCGGGCGGACGCCGGCTCGTGGCGGCCGGTCGCCTTCGGCGCCACCGGTCGCCCGCGCTTCGTGACGCTGATCCCGGTCGCGCAGGAGGATGAGCTGCGGGCGTTCTGCAACCTGATCGCCCGCCGCATCCCGAGCGGCGGCGAGGTCGCGTGGGCACTCAGCCGCTACGAGCTCGGCTGCGATCGGATCGTTCCCTTCGAGTCGCTGACCGACCACCTCCTGGCCCTGCGGGCGCTGCTCGAGCCGGAGGGCCCGGCCAGCGGGCGCCTGGCCCAACGGCTTGCGGTGATCTGCGCCCCACCGGAGCACCGGGCCGCGCTGGCCGAGCGCGTAGCGCACGCGATCTCGCTCGAGCGCGCGGTGATCGCCGGCCTCGCCCCGGCCGGCCCCGGCGCCGACGGGCTGGTCGACGAGCTCGCCGAGCACCTGCGGACGCTGCTGCGCGACGTCCTCTGTGGGCATCTCGACGTCGATCTGCGCGCCGTCGCCGACGGGCTGCTCCAGGATGCGGTGGCCGGGGTCGGCTAAGTTATTTCCGGTGGCGGGCACTCGCGATCGGGCCACCTCGTGTGGCCACGCCAGCAAATCTCGGCGGAGTATGAGCGGGTCCTGGCGGACCCGCTCGTACGGCGTCCGGGGCTATGCTCCGGGGTGTGCGAAGTGAGAGCGCCGAACGGGTCCGGACGCCGAACGTCGATCCGCGCTGCCTCAACGTCCCCGGCCGCAACGCCGACGGGTTCGAGGAGCTGTGCCACCTCGTCACCGACGAGGATCCCGACACCGCGCTGTGCGGCCGCGACGTCAGCGGCTATCCGTGGGACCCGCCGTGGCCTCGGTGCGAGGCGTGCCTGGCGGTGGCCCGCGGCCGCCTCAACTGACCCCGGGTGTTCCACGTCGAGCTCAGGCAGTTCCCGAGCAGCGTCAGGCGCTTCAACCTGACCCGCGAGCAGCTCGACACGCGGATCCTCGTCCCGTGGCTGGCCGGCGAGTCGATCGAGCTCGACGGGCGCGGCTACCTGCCCGAGAAGGCCAAGCTGAAGGTGATCGAGGGCCCCGAGCTGCGCACCGACGAGATCGGGATGGGCCGCGGCTGGGCCAATGCCGCCCGCGCCGGCGAGGACATCACCGAGCGGCTGCTCGCCGAGGTCCGGGCCGTGGCCGCGCCGAGCGCGCAGGACGTGCTGCTGGAGGAGTTCAAGGCCGCCGTGCTCGCCGCCTGCGCCGGCCGGCGCCTGCCGTTGCGCGAGGTCGCCGCCCTGGCCGGCGCGCGCCATCCGCACTCGCGGGTCAGCGAGCAGCTCGCGCTGGCCGAGCGGGCGGTGTGGGAGCTGCTGCACCACGGGCGCGTGGAGCTCCATGCGCCGAGCGACGGCGACGCCGTGGCCTGCGAGGGCTGGCAGCCGATCGTGCTGGCGTGGAGGAGCTGGTCAGGCGAGGCGTCGATCTCGGGGCGCGACTCAAGAGACGACTGAGGCGAGCATCGCGGCACGCTCAGCCGCCGAGGCGAACAGGTAGCGCTCGACGGCCAGCAGACCCTCGATGTCGTGGACATCGTCGTCGAAGTGCGGTACCTGGATCAATGGGCCGGGGCCGAGCGCCCGCTGCAGACGGGCGATGTTGCGCCCGTCGCGACGCGCCAGCAGGTGATAGTCGCGGAGGTTCTGGACCACCCGGGCGCCGAGCGAGGGACCGAGCGCGTCGGCCAGGGGGCCGGCCAGGCCATCGGGCTCGCCCCCGTCGAGGAGGTCGTGGTGCACGCGGTTGACGATCGCCCCGGCGAACGGCAGCCCGCTCTCGCCGAGCGTGCGGCGGAACCAGATCGCCTCGTCGATCGAGGGGCTGAGCGCCGAGGTGACGATCAGGAACGCCGTGCTGGGGGCTTTGAGCATCGCCTCGACGGCGGCGGCGCGCTCGCTGAAGTCCTCGGTCATGTCACCGAGCAGCCCGAAGAAGCTCGACAGGTCCGACAGCAGGTCGACCCCGGTGATCCGGCGCAGCACCCCGAACAGCGGCGAGGCGCCGCGGCCGAGCACCCGCACACCGATGCCCAGGCCTGTCGGCCGCAGCAGCGTCTTCAGCGCCCGGCCCTCCAGGAACGAGGTGAGCCGGCCGGGGGCATCGAGGAAGTCGAGCGCGTTGCGCGACGGCGGCGTGTCGAGCACCAGCAGGTCGAAGCCGCCATCGCGCTGGAGGTCGTAGAGCTTGGCGATCGCCGTGAACTCCTGGGAGCCCGAGACGGCGCTCGACAGCTCGCGGTAGACCCGGTTGGCCTTGATCTCCTCGGCGCGCGCGGGGTCCGGGGCGACCCGCTCGATCAGCTCGTCGAACGTGCGCTTGGGGTCGAGCATCATCGCCCACAGCTCCCCGCGCACCTCGCGCCCGGCGGCGGCCAGGCGCTCGGGCCCGACCCGCCGCGGCTCGTTCTGGAGCGCCTCCAGCCCGAGGGCGTTGGCGAGCCGGCGCGCGGGGTCGATCGTCACCACGGCGACGCGCGCCCCCTGGGCCGCCATTCCCAGCGCGATCGCCGCCGCGCTGGTCGTCTTGCCCACCCCGCCGGAGCCGGCGCACACGCACACGCGCTTGCCCTCGAGCAGCTTGGCGATGCTCACGCGAAGGCTCCCCCGAGGCCTGCGAGCGCGAGGTCGAGCTCGTCGGCCAGCGTCTCGAGCTCGCCCCGGCGGACCTCCTCACAGAACAGGTACGAGAGCTCCAGCACCGGCGCCCGGAGCCCCGACCGGAGCCGCACCCGTTGCGCCGACTGGGTCTGCGCCCGGGCGTGCTCGGACAGCGCCGCGTGGAGCGCTCCGCGCACCGCCACCGTCTCGGCGTCCGACGAAGCCGCCGCCAGCGCCGCCGCCTCGTCGGCGTCGAACCGGCGCGGATAGGCCGCGTTGAGGACCACCGCGTCGAGAGCGAGCCCGTCGCTATGCAGCTCCGCCTCGAGCTCGAGCGTCTCATTGACCGGCATCTCCTCGGCCGTGCACACGGCGATCACGCCGGTGAAGTCGCGGTCGGCGATCGTCGCGGCGATCGTGGCGCCCTGGGCGGCGATCGGCCCGACGCGGGCGATCTCGGCGAACGTCCGCGGCGTGCGCAGCAAGCCGACCCCGTGCCCGGTGGCTGGGGCGTCGACGATCACCAGGTCGTAGGCGGCGCCGCCCTCCGAGCGCCGGCGCTCCTGCGAGAGCTCCCACACCTTGCCGACGCTGAGCAGCTCGCGCATCCCCGGGGTGGCCATCGCGAAGATCCCGAACAGGCGGCTGTGGCCGAGCGCAGCGCCGAGCACGCCGGCCTTGACGCGCAGGTACTCCTCCATCGCATGCTGGGGGTCGATCGAGATCGTGAACAGGCCGGGCGCCAGCTCGACCTCCTCGAAGCGCTCCCCGCGATGGCCGAGGGCGTGCTGGATCTGCACCTGCCCGGACAGCTCGGCGACGATCGTGCGCAGCCCGCGCTGCGCGGCCAGCAGCCCGATCGCCGTGGCCACGGTCGACTTGCCGACGCCACCCTTGCCCGTCACGAACAGCAGCCGGTGATCCAGCAGTCCTGGCACGGGGGCGGAACATACCGGGTCCCCGGAAACCGGCCATCGGCAAAGGAATCCGGGCGATCCGTACGAATACAGGCGCGTATGTGTTCCTCGACCCTCCGGAGCCACCCGTGACGGCCACCGCCAAGGTGATCGCGTTCGCCAACCAGAAGGGTGGCGTCGCCAAGACTACGACCACGCTGAACCTCGCGGTCGCCTTCGCCGAGGAGGGTCATCGCGTGCTGTGCTGCGACATGGACCCCCAGGGCAACCTGACCATGTCGCAGGGGATCGACCCCGACACCCTGCAGAAGTCGATGTACGACGTGTTGGTCCACCACATCCCGATCGGCGACGTGATCCAGACCCGCGAGATCGACGTGGCCTGCGCCTCGATCGATCTCGCCGGCGCCGAGATCGCGATGTCGACGCAGATCGGCCGCGAGCGCTCGCTGGAGAAGGCCCTGCGCGGGGTCGAGGAGGAGTACGACTTCGTCTTCATCGACACGCCGCCGAGCCTCGGCCTGCTCACGATCAACGCGCTGACGGCCGCGCACAAGGTGATCGTCCCCGTCCAGTGCGAATATCTGTCGATGCGCGGCCTGGTCCAGCTGCAGAACACGCTGGCGATGATTCGCGAGAACCTCAACCCCAACGTGGACATCGAGGGGATCCTGCCGACGCTGGTCGATTCACGGACGCTGCACGCCAAGGAGGCGATCGAGCTGCTGGAGGAGAATTTCGGAGACCGCGTGTTCGCCTCGCGGATCCGCAAGACGGTTCGTTTCGCCGAAGCGCCGGTCAAGGGCATGTCGGTGCTGAAGTACGATCCTGACGGTCTAGCCGCACACGCCTACCGGCAGCTTGCGAAGGAGGTCTTGTCGAATGCCAAACGCTAAGCGGGCGAGCATGCGTGAGGGACCGCTGGCCGCCCTGTTCCGCAAGACGACCGAGGACGCGGCGGCCGCCGAGCAGGCCGCGGCGCCGCCGACGCAGGACACCGCCCCCGAGGGGCGCCCGTCCCGTCCGCACCCGTCGCCGTCGCCGTCGCCGTCGGCCCACGCCGAGAGGCGGGCGCCGGGGGACGCCGCGGCCGAGCCGCCGGCGATCCCGTCGCCGCAGGAGCGCCTGCGCCAGGTGTTCTCGTCCGACATCCCCGAGAGCCTGATGGAGCGTCCGGCGCCGGAGCCCGAGCGGGCGCCCGAGCCGCCGCTTGCCCCCGAGCCCGCGCTCGCTTCCGAGCCCGCGCTCGCTTCCGAGCCCGCGCTGCCCCCCGAGGCCCCCGCGCCCGACGTGTACGCGCGGCCCGAGCCCGACGTCTACGCCCGCTCGGAGCGGGCCGGCGAGGCGTTTCCCCCGCCGCGGCCCGTCGGGACCCCGGTGCTGCGCGTGGTCGGCGTCGGCGGGGCCGGCGTCAACGCGGTCAACCGGATGATCGAGGCCGAGATCGAGGGCGTCGAGTTCATCGCCATCAACACGGACCTGCAGTCGCTGCAGCAGTCGGCCGCGCCCGAGACCCTCCACATCGGCGACGCGATCACCCGCGGCCTCGGCTCCGGCTCGAACCCGGAGCTCGGCCGCGCCGCGGCCAAGGAGGAGCACGACCGGATCAAGGCGATGCTGCGCGGCTCGGACATGGTGTTCATCGCCGCCGGCGCCGGCGGCGGCACCGGCACCGGCGCCGCCCCCGTGGTGGCGCAGATCGCCCGAGATCTCGGTGCGCTGACCGTCGGGATCATCACGCGCCCGTTCCAATTCGAGGGCACACGCCGGCGTGATCAGGCCGAGGTGGGGATCGCCGCCCTGGCCGAGGAGGTCGACACGCTGATCGTCGTCCCCAACAACCGGCTGCTGACCGTGCTCGATCGCCACACCTCGATGGTCGAGGCGTTCCGCGTCGCCGATGATGTGCTGCGCCAGGGCGTGCAGGGGATCTCCGACCTGGTGACGCTGCCGGGGCTGATCAACCTCGACTTCGCCGACGTCCGCACGATCATGTCCAACGCCGGCAACGCGCTGCTCGGGATTGGCATGGGCACCGGCGACCGGCGGGCCGTCGAGGCGGCCGAGCAGGCGGTGGCCTCGCCGCTGCTCGAGACGAGCATGGACGGCGCCCACTCGATCCTGCTCTCGATCACCGGCGGGCGGGACATCTCGCTGTGGGAGGTCAACGAGGCGGCCAAGGCTGTTGCCGAGGCCGCCCATCCCGACGCCAACATCATCTTCGGCGCGATGGTCGACGAGCGCCTCGAGGACCAGGTGTGGGTGACGGTCGTGGCCACCGGCTACGGCGCCGGGCACCCCCGACGGACCGAGGAGCGGCCGGTGCTGAGCTCCGTACGCCCGCACGAGTCGGTCCGCGGCGGGGACTCGGGGCGGCGCGGGGACGCGGGTCGCTACGGCGAGCGACGGGAGCCCCGCGCGGACCGTGAGCCGGCCGGCGAGCCGCGGGTCAGCCGCGTGCGTCGCCGCGAGCCGGTGATCGATCTCGACGTGCCCGAGTTCATCCCCCGCCGCTAGTGGTCGCCAACGGAGACCACTAGCGGCACCGGCGTCCGACCGGAGTCGGGATGCTCGGCGTGGTCGCTGCCGGCCATCCCCTCAGCGCCGATGCCGGGGCGGAGGTGCTGCGCACGGGCGGCAACGCCGTCGACGCGGCGCTTGGGGCGATGCTGACCTCGTTCGCGTGCGAGCCGCTGCTCACCGGCCTGGGCGCCGGCGGGTACATGCTGATCGCCCCGCCGCGCGGCGACCCGGTGCTGCTCGACTTCTTCGTCGAGGCGCCTGGACGCGGGCGCGATCCTGAGGCCCACGCGGAGCTGCTGCCCGTCGCGGTGTCGTTTGGCGACGTCGTTCAGGAGTTCAACATCGGCGTCGCCTCGGTCGGCGGCTACGGCGTCCCCGCGGGGGTGTGCGCGGCCTCCGAGCGGTTCGGGACGGTGCCGCTGGCCGAGCTCGCCCGGCCCGCGGCGGCGCACGCCCGGCTCGGCGTGCCGCTGAGCCGCCAGCAGGCCTACATCGTCGAGATCCTCGCCGGGATCGTCACCTCGACCCCGGAGTGCGCGGCGCTGTTCGCCCCGGGCGGGACACTGCTCGGGGAGGGCGGGGTGATCCGCCAGCCCGAGCTCGCCGACGCGCTCGAGCGCCTCGGGTCCGAGGGCGCCGAGCCGTTCTACGGCGGCGACATCGGCCGGGCGATCGTCGAGTGGCTGGGCGAGCGTGGCGGCCTGCTGACCATCGCCGACCTGGCCGCCTACACCGTGATCGATCGTGAGCCGATCCGCGCCCGCTACCGCGGCCGGGAGGTGCTGACCAACCCGCCGCCGTCCGCGGGCGGGATCCTGATCGCGCTGGGCCTGTCGATGCTCGATGCCGACACCGGCGCGGGCGCCCCGGACGCCGAGCAGATCACGGCGGTGATCGAGCGCGCCCAGCGCGAGCGTACGCCCGAGTTCCTCGCCGGCCTCGACGATCCGGGGTTCGTCGAGCGGTTCCTGCGCGGGGACGCCGGCGAAGGCGCGCCCGGGACGGACTGCGGCGGGGGTCGGCTCGGTTCGACCACGCACATCGCCGTGCTCGACGCGTCCGCGCTGGCCTGCTCGGTAACGTGCTCGGCCGGCTCGTGCTCGGGGGTGGTCGTCCCCGGCACCGGCGTGCACCTGAACAACATGCTCGGCGAGCAGGACCTCAACCCCCTCGGCTTCCACCGCCATCCGCCCGGACGCCGGCTGCCCAGCATGATGGCCCCGACCGTGGTCCGCCGCGACGGCGTGCCCGAGCTGGTGCTCGGCAGCGCCGGCTCGAACCGGATCCGCTCGGCGATCCTGCAGACGATCGTCCGCGTGCTCGACGACGGGCTGCCGGCGGCCGACGCGGTGCGGGCGCCACGCCTCCACTACGAGGACGAGATCGTCTACGCCGAGCCCGGGATCGACGTGACGGCGCTGCGGGCGGCCGGCCGCCGCGTAGTCCCGTTCCGCGATCGGAATCTGTTCTTCGGCGGCGTGCAGGCGGTCCAGCGCGACGCGACCGGGCGCTTCTGGGGCGGGGGCGATCCCCGCCGCGGCGGTCACGCCGTCGTCGTCGCGTGATGGGCCTGCCGGGCCTGCTGGGCCGCCCGCGAGCGTCCCGCCCGCGCGCGCCCATCGCCGCGGTGGCGGCCATGTGGGCCGCCCTCGCCGCCGCCGGCTGCGGCTTCCAGGTGCGCTCCGCTGACCTGTTCCTGCTCACGCGGACCGGCGCGCAGGGCAAGCTGACGCTGCTGGTCAACGACGGCGGCACGATCCGCTGCAACGGCGCCGCGGCGCGGAGCCTGCCGGACCCGGCGCTGATCCAGGCTCGCGACCTCGCCGACAACGTGGCCAGGGAGGTCCAGAAGCACGCCCGCTTCCCGGCCGGCCACGGCGCCGTCGACTTCTTCACGGTCAGCCTGCAGCAGGGCACGATCAGCTTTCCCGACACCGCCGGCGCGCGGGACCGGACGCTCGCCCAGGCCGAGCTGTTCGCGACCCGGAGCGCCGAGGGCGTCTGCGCCGGGCACCGTTGACAGGGACGCAGGGACGTCACGAGCGTGAGAAACGCCTCATCTCGCGCTGGGACGTTCTGAGGCCAACCCGGCTACTGTTCTCGCCTTCGCCGTGCTCGCGCTCGCGCTCGCCACCAACCATGGGTTCACCACGTTCCGCGCGATCGTGCTCGGCCTGCTCCAGGGCGTCGCCGAGCTGTTCCCGATTTCCAGCCTCGGCCATACCGTGCTGTTCCCGAAGCTGTTCGGCTGGGATCAGATCGTGCACTTCCAGTCGCAGTCGGAGTCGCCGTGGCTGGCGTTCATCGTGATGCTCCACGTGGGCAGCGCGATCGGCCTGCTGATCTACTTCTGGCGCGATTGGGTGCAGCTGGTGAAGGCGTTCTTCGCCACCCTCTCCAAGCGCCGGATCGAGACCCCGACCGAGCGGTTGGCGTGGCTGATCATCGTCGCGAGCATCCCCGTCGGGATCCTCGGCATCGCGTTCGAGCACGCGGCCCGCACGGCCACGGCGAAGCCCGAGATCGCCGCGATCTTCCTCGTCGTCAACGGGTGTATCCTGATCGGGGCCGAGCGCCTGCGACGCCGCGTCGAGGTGCGCGCGCTGGCCCAGCGGGAGGGGGCCAAGGAGAACGGGGGGCGGCGGCTCGATTCGCTGGAGTACCGCGAGGCTGCGCTGATCGGGGTCGCCGAATCGACCGCCCTGATCGCCGGCATCAGCCGCGACGGCGTGGTCATGGCCACCGGCCTCGCGCGCGGGCTCGACAACAGCGACGCGGCGCGCTACGGCTTCCTGCTCGCCACGCCGATCATCCTCGCCGCCGGCGTCTACAAGCTCCCCGACCTGACCGGGCAGCTCGGCAATGGGATCCGCGGCGCTGCCGTGATCGGCGCCGCGGTCGCCGCCGTCACCGCGGTCTTCACGGTGCACTTCCTCACCCGCTACTTCAGACGCGGGAACCTGCGCCCGTTCGGGATCTACTGCCTGATCTTCGGTGCCGCGATGATCATCTACAACGCGTAGGCGGCTCAGCCGAAGCGGACCTTGCCGTTGGAGCGCGCGCGGGTCTCGATCAGGTCGGCGAAGTCGAGCCGCTTGATCGCCCCGCGGAACAGCCGGCTGACGAAGCGCATGCGCGCGTTCTCGGAGCGCAGGTCGAGCAGCCCCTGCTTGGCCTCGAGCCCGAACTCGACCGTCGCCGCCATCGCGTAGGCGCTCATCTCGGCGACGTCGGCCTCGTCGGGGTCGCGCCCGGTGGCCTGCTTGACCAGCTCGGCGTAGACCGCCCGTGCCGTCGCGCCGTCCTCGGCGTCCGGCGCCTCGTCGCGATCGGACACGTACTCGATCACCCCGGCCGGGTACGGCAGGTGCGACTGGCGCTCGAGCACGCGGATCGGCCTGGTGCCGCGCGCGACGATGTTGATCCGGCCGTCGTCGAGGCGCTCGAGCACCCGCTCGATGCGGCAGGCGCACCCGATCTCCCGCAGCCCGTCGTCGGCCAGCCACACGATCCCGAACTCGCGCTCCGCCTCGAGGCACAGGTTGATCATCGCCTTGTAGCGCTCCTCGAAGATGTGCAGCGGCACGAGCTCGGTCGGGAGCGCCACGAGCCCCAGCGGGAACAGCGGGAAGTCCTCGGTCCGGGTCGACTCCATCTCCTGAGGGAGTCTAGGAGCCGCGGTGCCCGGATCTAGCCGGGGTGGCGCGCGGACACGAGCAGGTTGTAGAACAGCGCCGGCGGCAGCATCGGCTCGAGCACGTGCTCGTCGAGCTTCTGCAGCGCCAGGTAGCCGTGGAATGCGTAGCGGCGCCACAGCATCGGCACGTCATCGGGGTTCGCGCTCGCCTCGAGCACGCGGTTGAACCAGCCGAACCAGTTGGCCACGAGCTCCTCGCCGCGGACGCGGACCTCGTCGAAGCCCGCCCGGCGGGCCAGCTTGGCCAGGTCGCCGGGGACGAAGGCGTGGATGTCGACGAACGCCTCGAGCGCGTGATCGCGACCGCGGCCCGAGCCGCCGGCTGACGGCGGCGACGCGCTGCGCGCGCGCAGCAGCGTCCGCCACACCGGCGAGACCCGCCCGGCCGTCCGCTTGGGGATCCGGGCCAGGCGATCGCCGAAGCGCGAGGGCTCGCCGGCGAACACGAGCCGGCCGCCCGGGCGCAGCACCCGGTGGAACTCCGAGAACGCCCGCTCGAGGTTGGGCAGGTGGTGGAGCACGGCGTGGCCGAGCACGAGGTCGAAGCTGTCCTCGGCGAACGGCAGCGACTCCGCCTCGGCCCGGGCGGTCCGCACATCGAGTCCGAGCCGGCGGGCGTTGGCCCCGAGGGTCGAGACCATCCCGGGCGAGATGTCGGTGCAGGTTGCCTTTTCGACCACTCCGGCTTGGAGCAGGTTGAGGGTGAAGTAGCCGGTCCCGGCGCCGATCTCGAGCGAGCGGCGGTAGCCCCGGTCGAGCTCTGAGCCGAGCAGCTTGCGGAGCTTGCCGAGCACCTGCGCCTGGCCGACCTCGCCGAAGTCGATTCCCCACTTCGAGTCGTAGCCGTCTGCCGCGACGTCGTGGTAGCGCGTGTTCACCTCGCGGATCTCGTTTGCTGTCCTCACTGCCTGCATGGCGGCGATGACATTACTGTGTCGGGTTGTGCCGGCGAACGCCTACGTACAGCTGGATCAGGCCCCCGGAGTGCCGCCGCTGGCGCTCACCGGCGAGCGCACGCTCCCGGACGTCCCGGCGGAGAACTACTGGTATCGCCGGCACCTCGTCGTGTACGAGTGGATCGCCGCCCGCGTGCCCGGGGCCGCGGTGATCGACATGGCCTGCGGCGAGGGCTACGGGGCCCACGTGCTGGCTGGCGCGGCCGCCTCGGTGCTCGGTCTCGACGCCAACCCGGAGGCCTACGAGCACGCGCGGCTGCGCTACCGGGGGGAGAACCTGAGCTTCGAACGCGGCCTGGTCGAGACCTACGGCGATCCCGGCGCCTACGACGCCGTGACGTTCCTGCAGACGATCGAGCACGTCCACGACCCGGCGGCCGTGCTGCGCCACTTCCAGACGCTGGTGCGTCCCGGCGGCGCCGTCTATGTCTCGACCCCGAACCTGCTCACGCTCGCCCCCCCGGGGGCCGAGAAGTCCGACAACCCATGGCATCTCAAGGAGTACCGGCCCGAGGAGCTCCGCGCGCTGCTCGCCTCGGTGTTCGACTCGGTCGACCTCTACGGGGTCACCCACGCCGGCAAGCTCCGCCTTCACGCGCTCGCGCTGAGGCTCGGCTGGGACCACGTGCACAAGCGGCTCGGCCTGACCCGGCCGTTCTACGAGCGCTTCACCCCGGCGATCGCCACCAGCGACTTCTCGATCGCCCCCGGGAACCTCGACGCGGCGCTCGACTTCCTCGCCGTGTGCCGTTGAGCGACGCCGTCGCCGATGGCGCGCTGGCGCTCGTCCTGCACACCCACATGCCCTACGTCGAGGGCTTCGGGACGTGGCCGTTCGGCGAGGAGTGGCTGTGGGAGGCGATCGCCACCAGCTACCTGCCGCTGCTCGACGTGCTCGACGCAGGCAGCCCCGCGAGCCCGGCGGTGACGCTGTCGCTGACCCCGGTGCTGTGCGATCAGCTCGAGGCGCCAGGGGCGATCTCCCGGTGCGTCGCGTTCCTCGAGCAGGTGCGGCCGGCCTCGCACGCGCGCGACCTCGAGGCCCATTCCGGAGAGCCCCGGCTGGTCGCCGAGCTCGAGCGCTCAGCGGCCGAGTACGCGGCCGTGGCGCGGCGGCTGCGGAGCCTCGGGGAGGGACTGCTGCCCGCGCTCGGGGCGCACGCGCGCTGGACCTCGTCGGCCACCCACGCGGTGCTGCCGCTGCTCTGCACGGAAGCCGGCCTCGAGTTGCAGATCGCCCTGGGGATCGCCGCCCACCGACGCCGCTTCGCCGACCGGCGCCTCGCCGCCGACCGGGAGTCGTGGGCGGGGGGCTTCTGGCTGCCCGAGTGCGCCCACGCGCCGTGGCTGCACCCGGCGCTCGAGGAGGCCGGGGTCCGGGCCACCTGCGTCGAGCTCACCGGCCGCTTTGGCCGCGGCGACGCTCGCCATTTGCGCCCGCTGCGGACCGACGACGGGCCGGTGCTGTGGCCGATCGACCGCGCGACGATCGACCTCGTTTGGGGCGCCGGCGGCTATCCGGCCGGGGCCGCCTACCGGGCCCACGACAGGCTGACCGACCGTCACCACAGGATCTGGGCCAACGACGGCGAGCCCTACGACCCCGCCCGCGCCGCGACCCAGGTCCGGGCCGACGCCCGCGACTTTGTCGCCCACGTCGGAGAGCGGGTGGCCGGCGGCGGCGTCTGCGTGTGCGCGTTCGACACCGAGCTGTTCGGCCACTGGTGGTACGAGGGCGTCAGCTGGCTGGCCGGCGTGATCGCCGAGGCTGGCGTCCAGGGGGTCGCGCTGAGCACGCTCGACGACGCGCTCGACGACGCGCTCGACGGCATGCTCGAGGGGGGCCGGCCGGTAGCGGCGCCGGACGATCTGGGGGTCTCGAGCTGGGGCGAGGGCGGCGACCTGAGGACGTGGAGCGGCCCCAAGGTGGCAGACTTCGCGTGGCGTGCGCGCACCGCCGAGCTCCGCACGCTGACCGGCGGTGCTCACGGCGGACCGGGCGGCCACTGCGGTCGCGACGGTGAGGGCGCCGGGGACCGGGCGCTGCGCGAGCTGCTGGCGCTCCAGGCCAGCGACTGGGCGTTCCTGGCCGACCGCGGGTGGGCCGGCGACTACCCCGAGCAGCGCGCCGCCGGGCACCACGCCGAGCTGCAGGCGGCGCTGCGCGGCAACGTCGGGCTCGAGGATCGCATGCGCAACCTCGCCCCGGTCCTGCGCTGAGCGTTTGGCGGCGTTACCCGCCCCAGCGGAACGTCGCGGGCGCGTCGCGCATGCGGATCAGCTTGGCCGGCACGCCGCCGACGACGGCGTTGTCGGGCACGTCCTTGGTGACGACGGCGCTGGTACCGATCACCGAGTTGTCGCCGACGCTCACGCCGCGGAGGATGCAGGCGCCGTAGCCGACCCACACGTTGTGGCCGACCCTGACCTCACGGGTGTAGATCCCCTGGTTGCGGATCGGGCGCTCGACCTCGACCATCCCGTGGTCGAAGTCGATCAGCATCACCCGGTCGGCGACGATGCACTCGCGCCCGATCGACACGTGCCGGTAGCTCGAGATCGTGCACTCCTGGCCGAGCACTGTCTTGGCGCCGATCGACACCTCGCCCTCATGGGCACGGATCTTGCAGCCGTGGCCGAGCCACGACCAGCGCCCGAGCCGGACGATCGCCTCCGGGCCGATCTCGAGCTTGACCCCGGGGCACACGAAGCACAGCCCGTCGGTCTGCAGGCGGCTCCGCCAGCGCAGCTTCAGCCACAGCCAGCGGGCGACCAGCACGACGTAGCCGCGGTGGAGCATGTGATGGCTGCGGGCGAAGCGCAGAAAGGTCAGCGGTCCGCCGCGCAGCGGCGCGGGCGGCCGGCGAATGGAGGTTTTCCCACCCGCCCGCGCCGGCGGCTTGTTCACCGTACGTGCGGGCACGGTGAGCAATCGTAATCGTCCTTATCGACCTCCGTCGATCGGTCGCTCCTGCGATGATGCGCCGCCTCATGCCCGATTTCCAGGCCCCCCTGGCAGAGCGTCTGCTGGCCGGCGACAAGCGCGCGCTGGCGCGGGCGATCACGCTGGTCGAGAACGACGACCCGGATGGTTGGAAGCTCGTGCGCGAGGTCTTCCCGCACACCGGCAACGCCGCCGTCGTCGGCTTCACCGGGCCGCCCGGCGTCGGCAAGTCGACGCTGCTCAGCGCGCTGACGAAGCTCGAGCGCGAGCGCGAGAAGACCGTGGCGGTGCTGTCGATCGATCCCTCCTCGCCGTTCACCAAGGGCGCCCTGCTCGGCGACCGGATCCGCCTCTCCGACCACTTCCTCGACCCCGGCGTGTTCATCCGCTCGATGGCCAGCCGCGGCGCGCTGGGGGGGCTGTCCGAGGCGGCGCTGCAGGCGGCGCTGCTGATGGACGCCTCCGGGCGCGACATCGTGCTGCTCGAGACGGTCGGGGTGGGCCAGGCCGAGGTCGACATCATCGACCACGCCGACACCGTCGTGCTCGTGCTGATGCCCGGCGCCGGCGACTCGATCCAGGCGCTCAAGGCCGGGGTGATGGAGATCCCCGACATCATCGTCGTCAACAAGGCCGACCACCCGCTGACCGACACGATGATGCGCGAGATCAAGGGGATCCTCGCGCTCGGCCCGCGCGAGGGGTGGCAGGTGCCGATCGTCAAGACCGAGGCGACGCGGGGGAAAGGCGTCGAGGAGCTGCTCGACCAGATGGCCGCCCACCGGGACCACATCGAGGCCGAGGGAACGCTGTCCGAGCGCCGCCGGCGCAACCTGCTGAGCGAAGTGGTGGCGATCGCCACCCACCGGATGCGCCGCGAGCTCGAGGCGTGGGTCGAGGGCGACCAGGGCACCCAGGGTGTGCTCGACCGGGTCGTCTCGCGCGAGCTCGACCCGGCCAGCGCCGCGGGCGAGATCCTCGAGCGGCGCCTGAGGGGCTGACGCGTGCGCGTCGCGGGGCCCGCCGGCTGATGCGCCGGCTGCCGGCGATCGTCAGAGCCTGAGTAGGCTCAGGACAGGCCGCGCGCGAGCGCGACCAGCAGTCGCACGCCGAATCCGGTCGCGCCCTTGTCGGCGAAGTACGGACGCTTGGCGTCGAAGCCGGTGCCGGCGATGTCGAGGTGCGCCCATGGCGTCTCGCCGACGAAGTGGTGGAGGAACTCGGCGGCGGTGATCGAGGACGCCTCGCGGCGTTCGGTCAGGTTCGTCAGCTGGGCGTAGCGGCCCTTGACCATCTCCGCGTAGGCCTCGTGCAGCGGCAGCCGCCAGGCCAGCTCGCCGGTCGCCTCGCCGGCCGCCCGGACACGTTCGGCCCAGGCGTCGTCGTTGCTCATCAGCCCGCTGTACACCGCGCCCAGCGCGACCACCACGCCGCCGGTCAGCGTGGCCAGGTCAACGAGTCGCTCCGCGCCCTCACGGCGGGCGTAGGTGAGGCAGTCGGCGAGCACCAGCCGGCCCTCGGCATCGGTGTTGTTGATCTCGACCGTTGTCCCGTCGAGCGCGGTGACGATGTCGCCGGGCTTGATCGCGCGGCCGCCAGGCATGTTCTCGGTGGCGCCGACGACGCCCAGCGCACGGACCGGCAGCCCGAGCTCGGCGATCGCCGAGATCCCCTCGATCACCGCGGCGCCGCCGCCCATGTCGAACTTCATCTCGTGCATCTTGCCCGCGGGCTTGAGCGAGATCCCGCCGGTGTCGAAGGTCACCGCCTTGCCGACCAGCCCCAGCAGCGGCCCCGGGCCGCCGTCGTACTCGAGCCGGATCAGCCGGGCACCCTGTGCCGAGCCCTGGGCCACCGCCGCGAACGCCCCCATCCCGGCCGCGGCGATCGCCTCCTCGTCCATGATCGCCACGCCGAGGCCCTCGATCCGTTCGGCCGCCTCCTGCGCGTACGCGGCCAGCGCCGCCGGCGTGAGGTCGTTGCCCGGCGTGTTGCCGAGGTCGCGGGCACGGTTCTGGGCCGCGGCGAGCACCGCCGCCGTCCGTACCGGCGCGGAGACGTCGTGGTGGGCGCTGATCAGCAGCCGGCCGAGCCGCGCGGACTCCTCGGTGCCCGGGCGCTTGTAGCGGTCGAAGCGATACGCACGCAGCAGAGTCCCCTCCACGAGGGCGCCGATCGTGGCGTCCTCGACGTGGTGGGGGGCCTCCCAGCACAGCGTGCCGGCGCTCAGCTCGCGGGCGCGGCGCACGACGGCCGCAGCCGCGGCGCGGGCGCGTTCAGGGTCAAAGCGCGCGCGGTCGCCGAGGCCGACCAAGATCACCCGGCGGCGCTCGGCGTGCGCGACCGTTACGTGATTGAGGGTACGCTTCGCCTCGCCGCCGTCGAGGAGCCCCTGCAGCGTCCCGTTGCCGACGTCATGGGCAACCTGCTCGCCTTCGAACACGCCGACCGCGATCGTGTCGACGCCGAGCAGCGCGTACGGGCTCTCAGTCGTCGCCTCGACGTCCACGCGCGGCACGTTACTAGGATTGACCCGGCCACCGCTGACTCTGGAGACCAAAGCGCCCATGCCCAAGACCGTGATCCTGTCCGCCGCTCGCACGCCGATCGGAAAGCTCGGCGGTGGGCTCTCGAGCCTCGACGCGACCGAGCTCGGCGGCACGGCGATCCGGGCCGCGCTGGAGCGCGCCGAGGTCGCCCCCGAGCAGGTCGACCACGTGGTCATGGGCCAGGTGCTCCAGGCCGGCCAGGGCCAGATTCCCTCCCGTCAGGCGCAGATCAAGGCCGGGATCCCCCAGGAGGTCTCCTCCGAGACGATCAACAAGGTGTGCGCGTCGGGCATCCGCGCCGCCGGCCTGCTCGACGCGGCGATCCGCGCCGGCGACATCGAGGTCGGCGTCGGCGGCGGGATGGAGTCGATGTCCAACGCTCCGTACATGCTGAAGGGCGCGCGCTTCGGCCTGCGGATGGGCGACGCCAAGGCGATCGACGCGATGATCAGCGACGGGCTCACCAACCCGTTCTCCGGTCGGCAGATGTTCGACGAGGCGACCGAGGTCGGCGACAAGCTCGAGCTGACCCGCCCCGACCTCGACCGCTGGGCGCTGCGCTCGCATGAGCTGGCGATCAAGGCCACCGACGAGGGCCGGCTGCCCGAGGAGATCGTGGCCGTGACCGTCAAGTCCCGCAGAGGCGACACCGTCGTCGAGGTCGACGAGGGCCCGCGCCGCGACACCTCGCTCGAGCGCCTCGCCGCGCTTCCCGGGCTGGTCGGCAAGGACGGGTCCCACACCGCCGGCAACTCGCCGGGCGTCAACGACGGCGGCGGCGCCGTGGTGCTGGCCAGCGACGAGTGGGCCCGCCGCAACGGCCGCACCGCGCTGGCCACGATCGTCGCCCAGGCGCAGGTCGCCGACGATTTCCCGATGCTCGCCCGGACCCCCGCCCAGGCGGCGGAGAAGGCGCTGGCCAAGGCCGGACTGAGCGCCGAGCAGATCGACCTGTGGGAGATCAACGAGGCGTTCGCGTCGGTCACGCTGAACGCGATCCGGATGCTCGGCATCGACGAGGACAGGGTCAACGTCAACGGCGGCGCGGTCGCGCTCGGCCACCCGATCGGCGCGTCGGGCGCCCGCATCCTCGGCGCGCTGGTGCTCGAGCTGCGCCGGCGCGGCGGCGGCCTGGGCTGTGCGGCGATCTGCTCGGGCGGCGGCCAGGGCGACGCCGTGATCGTGGAAGTCTGACGCCTTCCATCGATGCCGAGCGAGGCTTCAGGCGGAGAGATCCCCAGCCTCCAAGGGGCTGCGTTCTTCGACCTCGACCGGACCCTGATGGAGGGTTCCTCGGCGTTCCAGTTCGGCCGCGCCGCCTACCGCCACGGGCTGCTCAGCCGCCGGCAGCTGGTTGCCGACGGCTGGGCCAACCTGCGCTTCCGACTGCGCGGCTCGACCGACGGCGATACCGAGGCGCTGCGCAACCGGATCTCGGCGTCGCTGGCCGGGGTGCGGGTGCGCGAGCTCGAGCGGCTCGGCCACCACGTGCTGGCCGGGATCCTGCCGCGCCTGGACCCGCAGGTGCTGGCGATCGCTTACGGGCACCAGGACGCGGGGCGACCGGTGTACATCGTCACCGCCGCCTCTCACGAGCTGGCCGAGATGCTGGCCCGGGTGCTGGCCTTCGACGGCGCGATCGGCTCGCGCTTCTCAGAGGCCGTCGACGGCGTCTACACGGGACGGCCCGTGGGGCTGTTCATCTACCGCAGCGGCAAGGCCGAGGCGATCCGCGCGCTGGCCGAGCGCCAGGGCCTCGACCTCGCCGCCTCCTTCGCGTACTCGGACTCCGAGTCGGACCTGCCGATGCTCGAGCTGGTCGGGCATCCCGTGGCGGTCAATCCCGACCACGCGCTGCTGCGGATCTCCCGCGAGCGCGGCTGGGAGGTGCGGCGCTTTGACCGGCTGGGGCGCTGGCTCAAGGCGAGCGCGGTGCTCGGCGCAGCGGCGGCGATCGGCGGCGCCTTGGCGCTGGTCGCCGCCTCGCGGGCCCGCCGGGCCGCGCGGCGCCTCCCTGACCCGCGGCGACCAGCGGCGGCCGGCCGCCGCGATTACAATGGCGCGGGTCCGCGATCCGCCGCGGCAGCAGCGTCCCCCGATGCCCTCAGCCACCGAGAAGAAGATCCGCGTCGTCGTCGCCAAGCCCGGCCTCGACGGACACGATCGAGGCGCCAAGATCATCGCCCGCGCCCTGCGCGACGCCGGCATGGAGGTCATCTACACGGGCCTGCACCAGACGCCCGAGCAGATCGTCGAGACGGTGATCCAGGAGGACGCCGACGCGGTCGGGCTCTCGATCCTCTCGGGGGCGCACATGACGCTCGTCCCGCGGATCATGGAGCTGCTCCGGGAGCAGGGGGTGGACGACGTCGTAGTCACCGTGGGGGGGACGATCCCCGCCGATGATGTCGACGAGCTGAAAGCCCTCGGAGTCGCCGAGGTGTTCACCCCCGGCGCGCCTGCCCAGCAGGCGATCGACTTCATCCGTGGCGCCGTACGCGCCTGACCACGACCGCAACCGGGCTCGGCACACGCTTGGGTCGGCGCGCTTGGCAGCCAACCGATTGACTCGTCAGTCAACCGGGTAGCATCCGCCCGGTCAAGCAGCCTTAGGAGGCCACCGTTGAAGATTTGCGTCCTGGTCAAAGAGGTCCCGGACGCCGCCGTCGAGAAGCGGATCAACCCCTCGACGGGGCGAATGGACCGATCAGGTGAGAAGAACCTGAATCCGTACGACACGCACGCGATCGAGGCCGCGATGCAGCTGCGCGAGGGCGGAGCGGTCGAGGTCGACGAGATCGTCGCCGTGACGATGGGTCCCCAATCCGCCTCGCGGGCGCTCCACAAGGCGGTCTCGCTGGGCGCCGATCGCTCGGTGCATCTGACCGACGAGGCGCTGGCCGGCTCCGACGTCGCCGCCACCGGCTACGCGCTGTCCAAGGCGCTCGAGTCCGAGGCGCCCGACCTGGTTCTGCTCGGCCAGCAGTCCGACGACGGCGAGTGCTACACGATCGGCGCGGTCGTCGCCGACCACCTGAAGATGCCGTCGCTGACCCAGGTGATCAAGATGGACGTCGACGACGGCGGCCTCAGGTGCGAGCGCCAGGCCGAGTACGGCTACGACACCGTCCAGGTCGCGTTGCCCGCCGTGATCTCGGTCGGCGACGCCATCAACGAGCCGCGCTACCCGTCGCTGAAGGCGATCATGGGCGCCAAGAAGAAGCCGCTTCAGTCCGTCGGCGCCGTCGACGTGGGCATCGACGGCTCGCTCGTGGGCCCCGACGGCTCGCGCGTGCAGTGCGGCGACTTCCACGACCCACCGGCCAAGGCCGCCGGCCAGATCATCGAGGACGAGGACACGAACGAGACGGTCGGGAAGATCGTCGCCTGGCTCGACGAGAGGAAGCTGATCTAGCGATGGCCGACGTCTTGACCTACGTCCTCCACTACGAGGGCGCCTTCAACAAGAACTCGCTCGGCGCCGTCTCCGAGGGCGCCGCGCGCGCGGCCGAGGTCGGCGGCGAGTGCCACGCGGTGGTCGTCGGCGGCGAGGACCTGACCGACGAGCTGTGCGGCACGCTCGGCGCCTACGGGGCCAAGCGGGTGTTCCGGGCCAAGGGCCCCGAGGGCCTCGCGCAGCCGATCATCGACGTGATGGCCAAGGTGATCGACGACCAGGGCCACAACTATGCGCTGTTCGGCGGCGGCCTGCTCGGCTTCGAGATCGGCGCCGGGCTGGCTGCGCGCAAACACGCCGGCGTGACGATGGAGGTCACCGCGGTCAAGGCCGACGGCGACAAGCTGGTCGCCGAGCGCCCGATCCTCGGCGACTCGAAGATCTCCACCTCCAAGTACCAGGGTGATCTCGGGATCATCATCGGCCGGATCAACGCCTTCGAGCTCAAGCGGAGCGACGCCGACCCCGCCCACCCG
This sequence comes from Solirubrobacterales bacterium, assembly GCA_038254735.1. GTDB lineage: Bacteria > Actinomycetota > Thermoleophilia > Solirubrobacterales > Solirubrobacteraceae > Palsa-465. The sequence continues at coordinate 10,073 of JBBSFX010000009.1, read as the reverse complement.
GCCGAGGTCGTCGACGTCGACGTCGAGTACTCGCCGTGGTCCAACCAGGCCACGATGGTCCAGCGAGGCGAGCAGCGCGGCGCCGACGTCGACATCGAGGGCGCCGACATCCTCGTGGCCGGCGGCCGCGGGCTCGGCAAGGCCGAGGGCTTCGAGCTGGCCGAGGCGCTGGCCGGGGCGTTCGGCGGCAACACCGCCGTCGCCGCCACGCGCGCCGTGGTCGACGCCGGGTGGTACCCGTACGCGGCGCAGATCGGCCAGACCGGTAAGACGGTGGCCCCGAAACTGTACCTGGCGGCGGGCATCTCCGGCGCGATCCAGCACAAGGTCGGCATGCAGTCCTCGGAGAACATCGTCGCGATCAACAAGGACGCCAACGCGCCGATCTTCGAGTTCTCCGACCTCGGGATCGTCGGCGACCTGAACAAGATCCTGCCCAAGCTGACCGATGCGATCAAGGCCAAGAAGGGGTCCTAGTGGCATCGAGCAACGGAAAGCATCCGCACGCGCCCAGCGAGTTCCCGCCGCCGGTCGACTCCGTCGGCGAGTTCATCAAGCGTGGGCTGGACGCCGAGGACGAGCTGATCGAGGTCGGCGTGGTGATCGTCGGCGGCGGCACCGCCGGGCTGGCCTGTGCCAACCGGCTGCTCCAGCTGCTCGGCGAGGACCCGGAGACGATGGAGAGGCTGGGGGAGGTTCCGGTCGCGATCGTCGAGAAGGCGAAGACGTGCGGCGGGCACACCCTGTCCGGCGCCGTGATGCGCCCGGGCCCCCTCCAGGAGCTGTTCCCGTCGTTGTCCCGCGAGCACTGGCGCAAGGAGCGCTTCGCCTTCGGCGAGGTCACCAAGGAGTCGGTCTACCTGCTGACCAGCGCCAAGACCAAGCTCTCGGTGCCGATCCCGTTCGTGCCGAACTTCAAGAATCATGGCAACGAGGTCGTCTCGGTCGCCGCGCTGGCCCGCTATCAGGCCCGGATGGCCGAGGAGGGGGGGGCTTACATCCTCACCGAGACCTCGGCTACCCGGCTGATCGTCGAGGACGGCCGCGTCGTCGGGGTGCGCTCGGGCGACAAGGGCCGCGGCAAGGACGGCGAGCCGCTGCGCAACTTCGAGCCCGGTACCGACATCAAGGCCCGGGCGACGGTCCTCGCCGAGGGCTGCTGGGGCCACCTGACGGGCGCCGCGATCAAGGAGTTCGACCTCGGTGAGGACCGCGAGCCGCAGGTGTGGGAGCTCGGGGTCAAGGAGGTCTGGAAGGTCCCGAAGCCGCTCGACCGCGTGATCCACACCTTCACGCAGCCGTGGCCGATGAAGATCTCGGCCAAGTACGGGCAGCTCGGTGGCACCTGGCTGTACCCGATGAAGGACGAGAAGACCGGCGATGACCTCGTCTCGATCGGCCTCGTCGTCGACCTCAACTACCGCGACGCCACCACCTCGGCCCACGACCTGCTCCAGCAGTTCAAGCTCCACCCGCTGGTCAGGGGCATCCTCGAGGGCGGCGAGCGCGTCGCCTGGGGGGCCAAGGCGCTCCCCGGCGGCGGCTACTGGTCGATGCCGAAGCTCTCGATGCCCGGCGCGCTGCTGGTCGGCGACGCCGCGGGGATGGTCGACACGGCGGCGCTCAAGGGCGTGCACCACTGCATCAAGTCGGGGATCCTGGCCGCCGAGTCGATCTACCGGTCGCTGAACAGCGGCGAATCGCTCGAGTCCTACGAGCGGGCCGTCGAGGAGTCGTCCGTCGGCCAGGAGCTCTACCAGGTGCGCAACACCCGCCAGGCGTTCCAGAAGGGCTTCCTCAAGGGCAGCCTGCTGGCGGGGCCGTCCGTAATGTCCAAGGGCAAGGTCCCGCACAGGCGCCAGGCCTGGCACCGCGACGACCAGGAGCCGATGTTCGTCGGAGACACCCGCGCCGGCTATCCGAAGCCCGACGGGAAGTACACGTTCGACAAGCTCTCCTCGGTTTACATCTCGGGCAACGCGACCCGCGACGACGCGCCGAACCACATTCGCGTGCACCAGCGCGTCCCGCGCGAGATCGCCGAGACGTGGCGGTGGATGTGCCCGGCCGGCGTCTACGAGATCCCCGACGACGCCCCCGCGAAGGGCGCCGTCGACGTGATCGTCAACTACACCAACTGCGTGCAGTGCGGGGCTATCACCGCCAAGGGCGGCCGGCTGACCCCGCCCGAGGGCGGGGACGGGCCCCTGTACCAGCTGACCTGAGCCCCTGGCCGGGCTGCGCCGCGGTCGCGCGGGCCCGGCCGGCCGGAACTTCCGGTGGCGAATCCTGTTAACGGACAACGATGAGACGAATCGCGATCACCACCGCGCTGCTCGGCGTGATGCTGCTGACGGCTACGGCGGCCGGCGCCGGGGCCAAAGCCCCCCGCGTCGAGCTGCGGGGACTGACCTGCCAGCGCGCGCTCGACCCGCCCGCCCGCGCGCTGAACGTCACCGCGGTCATGCGCCCGCTGGCCGGGACCCAGCGCCTGGAGATGCGCGTCGAGCTGCTCAGACGGGTCGCCGGCACGAACTCGTATGTCGCCGTGCCGATCGCCGCCGGGTCGAGGCTCGGCAGCTGGCTCACGCCCCCCGACCCGACCCTCGGCCGGCGTCCCGGGGATCGCTGGACGGTGACCTTCCCGGTCCTCAACCTGTCCGCTCCGGCGAGCTACCGCTACCGGGCCGAATTCCGCTGGATCGGCGCGCGGGGCGCGGTGCTCGGGACCGCGGTGCGCCGGAGCGCGCGCTGCTACCAGCCCGAGCTGCGCCCCGACCTCCAGGCGGTGTCACTGAGCGTGCAGCCGCTCGGCGGTCACCCGGCGACGGCTCGCTACGAAGCGCGGATCCGCAACGCCGGCGCCACCGCGGCCCGGAACTTCGCGGTCTCCTTCAGCGACGCGACCAAGGGCCGCACGAGCAAGCCCCGCACGGTGACGGTCACCGACCTGCGCGCCCACGAGTCGCGGACGCTCAGCTTCAGCGGCCCGGCGTGTGTGGCCGGTGCGCCGGCGACGGTGACCCTCGATCCTCACAGCCTGATCGACGATTCCAACCGCGCCGACAACACCGCCGCCGCTGTGTGCCCCTGAACGCGGCCGGCGGCGGGCACGGCCCGCTAGACTGGAATCGACCATGAAGACCGCAATCCATCCGGAGTACGTCGACGCTCACGTCCGCTGCACGTGCGGCAACGAGTTCATAACGCGCTCCACCAAACCCGAGATCCACGTCGAGATCTGCTCGGCCTGTCATCCGTTCTACACCGGCAAGCAGAAGCTGGTCGACACCGGCGGGCGCGTGGAGCGCTTCCAGCGCCGGGTCGCCAAGGGTCGCCGGACCGCCCGCACCACAACGGGCACCGGCACCGGCACCGGCACCGGCATGGGCACCGGAACGGGCGTCGGCACCGGAACGGGCGTCGGCACCGGAACGGGCGTCGGCACCGGAACGGGCGCCGGCACCGGCGCCGCCGGCGCGTAGCCGGACACGAGTCGCATGAGCGAGGGGGCCAGGAACGGAGGCCTGGTCGCCGCGCCCGTCGTGTCCCTCTCGCCCGCCGTGCCGGTATCGGCCGCGGTTCCCCCGGCGACGTCAGGGCCGCTGACCGCGACCCGCGACGCTCCGCTGGGGGGTCAGGCGGTGCTGGAGGGTGTGATGATGCGCGGCGTGTCGAACTGGGCTGTCGCCGTCCGCAAGCCTGCGGGCGAGGACGGCTCACTCGGCGGGGTCGCGATCCAGTCGTTCCCGATCAAGCCGCTGGCCCGGCGCCACCGCGCCTACCGGCTGCCGGTGATCCGCGGCGTCGTCGCGCTCGGCGAGTCATTGACCATCGGGCTCAAGGCGCTGGGGATCTCCGCCAACGTGCAGCTGGCGGGCATTGCCGGGGCCGAGGGCGGCGCCGATGCCGAGATCTCGGGCGGTGTGTGGGCCGGGACCGTCGTCGTCGCGCTGCTGTTCGCGATCGGTCTGTTCTTCGTCCTCCCGGTCGGGCTGACCAGCCTGATCAAGCACCAGCTCGGCTCCTCGGTGCTCTTCTGGGTCGTCGAGGGGGTGCTGCGCACCTCGATCTTCCTCGGCTATCTGCTGCTGCTCTCGCGCCTGCGCGACCTGCGGCGGGTGTTCGAGTACCACGGCGCCGAGCACAAGGTCATCTCGTGCTACGAGGCCGACGACGAGCTGGCGCCCGAGCGCGCGGCGCTGTACTCCCGCCTGCACCCCCGGTGCGGCACGAGCTTCCTGCTGATCGTGATGATCATGGCGATCTTCGTGTTCGCGCCGGTGGGGTTGCCCGCGTGGTGGATCCTGCTCATCACCCGGATCGTCGGGGTCCCGCTGATCGCCGGCCTGTCGTTCGAGGTGATCAAGTGGGCGGGGCGTAACCGCCGCCGCCGCTGGGTCCAGCTCGTCATGTACCCGGGCCTGCAGCTGCAGCGCCTGACCACGCGCGAGCCGGACCTCGACGAGCTCGCCGTGGCGATCGCCGCGCTCCAAGCCGTGCTCGCCGTCGAGACCCCGGGGCAGACCAGCGCCGCGGACCTCGTCGGCGTCGAAGTCGTCGCCTGACGCGGGCCCGGACCGGGGCGCCGAAGTCGTCGCCTGACGCCGGGCCCGGACCGGGCCCGAACCCTGGGCCTAGGGGTGCTCCAACGCGGCGAGCGCCGAGCCGACATCCTCGAGCACCGGCGTGCGGATCGGCAGCCCGGTCAGCTCGAGGACGCGGCGCGGCGGCGAGTCGATCGGGGAGACGATGATCAGCCGCTGGGAGCGGCGGCGCAGCCGCAGCGCGAGGCCGTGCAGCAGCGACACGCCGGTGCTGTCGAGGTAGCCGACGCCGCTGAGGTCGACGACCAGCCCGAGGGCGAGGTTGGGCAGCGCCACCAGCGCCTCCTCGATCTCGGCGGCGTTGGAGATGTCGACCTCACCGCAGATCGTCGCCACCGTCACCCGGTCGCGCTCCGCCACCGACACCCGGGCCAGGTCGCGCGACCCGCTCACGAGGAGACCGCCTGGCTCGCCGGCACGTCGCGCTGCATTCGCACGGTGGTTCCGTCGGGCCGCCGGTCGATGTCGACCCGGTCGCACAGCTGGCGCATCAGCAGCAGGCCGCGGCCGCCGTGCTCACCCCGCGGCGGGCGCCAGCGGCCGGTGTCCCGGATCTCGATCGTCACCACCCCGGAGGCGACCGTGACCGACGCCCCGAAGGTGGCGTCGCGCGGACCGTAGGCGTGGCGCACCACGTTCGTGCAGGCCTCCGAGAATGCGACCTCGAGGTCGGCGCGCAGCTCGCGCTCGAGCGTCGGCACGTTCAGCTCGAACCAGCGGCGCAGGCGATGGCGGGCCAGCGGCACCGAGCCGGCCTGGGCCGGGAGCACGAGCTCGAGCGGGCCGTCGGTCTCGGGCAGCAGTTGGACCGCCAGCAGCGCGACGTCGTCATCGGTCGCCTGGGTGCCGATCGTCTGGGCCAGCACGTGGTCGCACAGCGATTCGACGTCGGCGGGGGCGTGCCGCAGCGCGCGGTGCAGCCGGTCCAACCCGACGCTGATCGACTCTCCGCGCCGCTCGACGAGTCCGTCGGTGAACAGCAGCAGGGTCTCGCCGGGGGCGAGCGGATAGCTCGACTCGCTCGGGCGGGTGGCGTCGCTGATCCCCAACGGCACCGTGTTCTCGGTCTCCAGGAAGCGGACGCGACCGTCGAGGCTGCGCACCGCCGGCGGGGGATGACCCGCCCGCGCCAGGGTTACGCTGGCCGCCCCGGCGTCGACGATCAGGAACAGCACGGTGGCGATCATCCCGGTCCCCAGCGTCGCCTGAACGAGCCGGTCGAGCTGGTGCAGGGCCTCGCTCGGCGAATGGCCTTCGATCGCGAACGCCCGCAGCGCGTTGCGCAGCTCGGACATCGTCGTCGCCGCCCGCACCCCGTGCCCGACGACGTCGCCGATCATCACCGCCGTGCGCTCGCCGTCGAGCTCCAGCGCGTCGTACCAGTCCCCGCCCACCTGCGCGGCCAGCCCGCTCGGTAGGTAGCGCGCGGCGAGCTCGAGCCGGGGAGGGTGAGGCAGACGCTCGGGCAGCAGGCTGCGCTGCAGCGTCTGCACGAGCTCGCGGCCGTGGGCGAAGCGCTGCGAGTGATCGAGCGCGATCGCCATCCGGTCGGCGGCCAGCGCCAGCAGCTCGAGGTCGCCGGCGTCGAAGCGCTGCTCGGCCAGCGACCCGACGAGCACCATCCCGAGCAGCTCGACGCCGCTGAGCAGCGGCACCACCATCAGGCTGGCCAGCCGCGCGGGCGATGCGGGCTCGGCGACCGGCAGCTCGCCGCCGCGCAGCAGAGCGCTCCGGCGCTCGGCGGCGAGCCGGGCGAGCGGGCCCTCGGCGAGGTCGAGGAAGCCGTCGGCGGGCAGCGGCAGGGCCACGCCACGGCTCGCCTGGAGCTGGAGGCCGGTGGCGGCCTCGGTCCGCAGCAGCAGACCTGCCGCGTCGGCGCCGAACAGCGTGCAGGTGCGATCGACCAGCTCGGCGGCGAGGCCGTCGAGCTCGAGATTGGTCAGCGCGGTGTCGCTGAGGACCTGCAGCGTGCGCACCGTGCGGGTCACCGCCTCGGCCTGCGCGCGGGCCTCGGTCTGGCGCACGCGCTCGGCGCGTTCGCGGCTCAGCTCGAGGAACACCGAGACCTTGGCGCGGAGGATGTCCGGCTCGAACGGCTTGATCACGTAGTCGACGGCGCCGCTGGCGTAGGCGAGTGAGATCTCGGCCAGGTCCCGGGCTGCGGCGGTGAGGAAGATGATCGGGATGTGGCGCGTGCTCGGCCGCGAGCGGATGATCCGTGCCGTCTGCAGGCCGTCGAGGCCGGCCATCCGCACGTCGAGCAGGATCACCGCGATCTCCTGGCGGAGCAGCACTCGCAGCGCCTGCTCGCCCGAGTCGGCGCTGATCAGCCGTCCGCCCAGCGGCTCGAGCAGTGCGCTCAGCGCGATCAGGTTCTCGCGGTAGTCGTCGACGAGCAGGATCCCCGGCGACGCGCCGGCGTCGCCGGCGGGATCGATCGCGGCGGCAGCCGGGTCGGCCGGCTGCGGGTCGCCCGCTTCCTGTGCGGCCGTCATCTGCACCCGGTCACGCGGCTCGCGCTCGATTCCCTCGACGGCGCTCAACCGCCGAGCCATCCTCCGACCAGGGATATCAGCTTGTCGGGGTCGACCGGCTTGGTGATGTAGTCGGACGCCCCGGCGGCGATGCTCTTCTCGCGGTCGCCCTGCATCGCCTTGGCGGTCACCGCGATGATCGGCAGCGTGGCCACGGTCGGCATCGTCCGGGCCGCGCGGATCGTCTCGTAGCCGTCCATCTGGGGCATCATGATGTCCATCAGCACGAGGTCGATGTCGGGATCGGTGCGGAGGATCTCGAGCGCCTCGCTGCCGGTCTCCGAGAACACCACGTCGAGGCCGCGGTCCTCCAGCAGGCTGGCCAGCGCGAACAGGTTGCGGACGTCGTCGTCGACCAGCAGCACCCGGCCCTTGAGCGCGGGGATCGCCCCGCGCGAGGGCCCCGGCTCGTCGGCGTGCGGGCCGGCCGGTCCGCCGGCCCGGTGCAGGACCATCGCCGCCTCCGCCCCGAGCGCCTCGTCGGACTCCGCCACCCGCGGCAGCAGCGCCGGCTGGTAGCGGGTCAGGCGCGCCCGGTCGCGGTCGGTGACGCGGCGGTCGAGGCGCAGGATCACCGGCAGGCGCTCGACCCCCGGGAGCCCGCGAAGCTCGTCGAGCAGCGAGAACAGCGCCGTCTTGGAGACCCGTGAGCCGATCACCAGGCAGTCGGGCGGTGCGCTGCGCGCGGCGGCGAGCGCGTCGGCCGGATCCTCCGTGCTGGTTAGCTCGACCCCGTGATCGCGGCCGACCAGGCCGCGGATCGCGTGCAGAGCGAGGCCGCCGCGATCGAGCACGAGCAGCCGGCGGGTGGCCACCGCGGGGACGTGCGGCTCGGCGGCGCCGAGCGCCGGCTGGCTCGCAGTGCGCGCCGCGGGGGCCGCCGTCGCCGCGGAGGCCGCCGGCGCCCCAGGACGGGGCGCGGCGAGCTGGGGCTCCGAGCCGGTGCGGGCGCTCCCCCGGCCGGCCGCGTCGAGCCGCAGGCGGAGGGTGAAGACCGTGCCCTGGCCGATCGTCGACTGGACGCTGATCTCGCCGCCCAGCGCGCGGGCCAGCTCGCGGCTGATCGACAGCCCGAGCCCGGTGCCGCCATAGGTCCGGCTGGTCGTCCCGTCGGCCTGCTGGAAGGCCTCGAAGATCACCGCCAGCTTCTCCTCGGCGATCCCGATCCCGCTGTCGGTGACCGAGAAGCTGACCGCGTCCTCGCCCGAGCGCTCGATCCGCAGTGTCACCCCGCCCTCGGCGGTGAACTTGCATGCGTTCGCGAGCAGGTTGCGGAGGATCTGCTGCAGGCGCTGCCCGTCGGTGACGATCACGCTCGGTACGCCGTCGGCCAGCGCGATGTCGAGCGCCAGCCCCTTGTCCGAGGCCACCGGCTCGAAGGTCCGGCGGACGTACTCGCAGATGTCGGCCAGCGGGATCGCGTCGAGCAGCAGGTCCATCTTGCCCGCCTCGATCTTGGACAGATCGAGGATGTCGTTGATCAGCTCGAGCAGATCCGAGCCGGCGGCACGGATCCTCCGCGCGAACTCGAGCTGCTTGGGAGTCAGGTTGCCGCTCTCGTTGTCGACCAGCAGCTTCGACAGGATCAGCAGGCTGTTCAGCGGTGTGCGCAGCTCGTGGCTCATGTTGCCCACAAACTCCGACTTGTAGCGCGAGCTGAGCGCCAGCTGGGCGGCCTTCTCCTCGAGCCCCAGCCGGGCCTGATCGATCTCGCGGTTCTTGCCCTCGATGTCGAGGTTGCGCTCCTCGAGCAGCTGCGCCTGCTGCTCGAGCTCGGCGTTCAGCGACTGCGACTGCTGCAGCAGATCCTCGGTGCGCATGTTGGCGGTGATCGTGTTCAGGACCACGCCGAGCGTCTCCATCAGCTGCTCCAGGAACGTCCGGTGGATCTCCGACGGCGAGCTCAGCCAGGCCAGCTCGATTACGCCCAGCACCTGGTCCTCGAACAGGATCGGCATGATCAGGATGCTGGCCGGCGGCGCCGCGCCGAGTCCCGAGCTGATCCGGATGTAGTTCTGCGGGGCGTCGTCGATGCGGATCGTCTTGCGCTCCAGTGCGGCCTGGCCGACCAGCGACTCGCCGAGGCGGAAGCGCGCCGGGACCTCGCCGTTTCGCTTGTAGCCGTAGCCGGCGATCATCCGCAGCTCGTGCGGCTGGCCCTCGCCGTCGGTCTCGGCGAGGAAGAACGCGCCGTGCCGGGCCGATACGCTCGGCGTCAGCTCGGACATGATCAGCTGGGTCACGGTGGCCAGCTCGCGCTGGCCCTGCATCAGGCCGGAGATCCGCGCCAGGTTGGTCTTCAGCCAGTCCTGCTCCTGGTTGCGCGTGGTGGTGTCGCGCAGGTTGGCGATCATCTGGTTGATGTTGTCCTTGAGCTCGGCGACCTCGCCCTGGGCCTCGACCGAGATCGACCGCGTCAGGTCGCCCTGGGTGACCGCCGTCGAGACCTCGGCGATCGCCCGCACCTGGGTGGTCAGGTTGCCGGCCAGCTGGTTGACGTTCTCGGTCAGGCCGCGCCAGGTCCCCGACACGTCCTCGACCTCGGCCTGGCCGCCGAGCTTGCCCTCGGTCCCGACCTCGCGGGCGACGCGGGTGACCTCGTCGGCGAACGAGGAGAGCTGGTCGACCATCGTGTTGATCGTGTTCTTGAGCTCGAGGATCTCGCCCTTGACGTCGACGGTGATCTTTCGGCTGAGATCGCCGTTCGCCACGGCGGTCGTGACGTCGGCGATGTTGCGGACCTGGCCGGTGAGGTTGGCCGCCATCAGGTTGACGTTCTCGGTCAGCCCGCGCCACGTGCCCGAGACGCCGGCCACGCGGGCCTGCCCGCCGAGCTTGCCCTCGGTCCCCACCTCTCGGGCGACGCGGGTGACCTCGTCGGCGAAGCTCGAGATCGGTAGCGCGTGGGGGAGGGAACGAGTGTGTTGACCGG
>JBBSFX010000008.1:0-93983 GCA_038254735.1 Solirubrobacterales bacterium | reverse complement strand
GGCGAGGTTCTCGAGCAGCACGGGCGCCGACAGCGCCTCATCGGCGTCGTGGGCTCGGCGGATCGCGGCGATCGGGCCGGCCCCGTTGGCCAGGAGCGCCAGCGAGCCCGCCTCGGCAGCCGCCGCTTCGACGTCTCCGGCCGCCGCGGCAAGGCGCTCACGGGCGACGATACCGGCGATGGGGTTGGCGGCGAGCGCGGCACCGGCCCGCTCGGCGACGGCGGCGTCGAGCGTCAGCAGCGAGAACTCGTCGACGCTCGCCATCAGCGCCAGGAACTCCTGCTCGGGCATCACCTCGCCGGCGGCCGCGAACCGCGAGCTGCCGTTCGCGGCTTGGGAGGACCAGGGTCGCGGCGGCAACTCCCGCGGGTGCAGTTCGCCGACGAAGGCCCGGTGCGGCGGATAGGCGAGCGCCTGCTCGTAGGTCCGAAGCGCGGCGCGGAACTCGGCATCGAGGCCCGGGTTACGGGGCAGCTCGCGGCTTGGCTTGGAGCCATGGCGGGCCAGGCCCGGAGTGTGGGCGAGGATCGCGCTCGTACCGGAGAGGACGGCTGCTCTCATCAGGCGCGAGCCTCGGCCGGCTGAGGCAGCTCGTCGAACACGGTCGGTTCCGCGACGCGTGTGCTCAGCGCGACGAGGGCCCGCTCGAGGAGACGGCGTCGCCACTGGCGCTCCGCCTCGGGCTCGAGCGCAGGATCGCCGGTCGGGTAGGGAATTCCGCGCGTCGGGACGATCCGGGGCGCGCCCACCCGGGCGGCGATCGAAACGAGATTGCACAGCAGCGCGGTGGGGATGCCGGCGCGCTCCAACTCCTTGCTCAACGTTGACCCGCAACGCGTGCCCGTGCCTCAGGTCGCGGTCAGGATCGCCGCCTGCACTCCGGCGTCGCGCAGCTCGCCCGCCCAGTCCTCGCCGAAGCTCCGCGCCATCGCGACCTGGGTGCCGTTCCCGACCGTGGTCAGGTAGTCGCGATGCAGCGCGCCGATCGCCCCCTCGCGCTCGAGCTCCCGGGCGGCGTCGAGCGGCAGCAGCCGGTTCGGATCCTCGTTCGCGGCCACCGTCGAGAAGCCGCCGTGGACCGACTCGTACCGGCCCGACTCCAGCGCATCGATCCCGTCGATCGCGTAGCGAAACCAGTGTGTCGCGCGCGCCGACGCGAGCCGGTCGGGGTTGCCGGCCGGCACCAGGGCCCCCTCAGTGAGCAGCGCGATGCGCGCGTGCGCCGGATCCTCGAGCGGGGGCGCCGGCGTGACCCACTCGAAGCTCGGCACCGGAACCTCGGTGACCTCGCGATCCCCGGCCAGCCGCGCCAGCACCATCGCCACGGCGCGCTCGGCTGCCGAGCGCTCGTCGAACCGGTTGCGCCGGGGCGGCCGGCCGACGCGCCCGTCCTCGGTGCTCAGCTCCCCGCCGCCGGCGAGCTTCGCGATCGCGGCTGCGAGCAGCTCCAGCGATGGGCGCATCTGCCGCGCGGTCTCGCCGCTCCTCACTACCGCGGCCGCGCCGGCGTCGGCCACGCCTGGGTTGTCGGGATGCATCGCGGCGAGCGCCGGGATCCCGGCCCGGGCGGCGGCGGCGGCGACGCGGGCGCAGGCCAGCCCGTAGCGCCCGCTCGTGAACGCGGGACCCGCGACCACCAGCTCGGCGCCCGCCGAGCGGGCCAGCGCCACCAGCCGCTCCGCGGCTTCGGGGGTCTCGGCCGCGTGGTCGTCGCCGCAGAAGATCGTCGCCACGATCTGAAGCTCGTTCGGCAGCAGCGCCCCGAGCGCCAGGCCCGGCCCGCTTGCGCCCTCCCGCACGTCCGGCGCCTGCCCGGCGGCCTCCTCGCCACCGATCCCGGCGAAGAACTGGTTGACGTAGTGGACGACCCGCGTCATGCCCGCTCCGCGCACGTCAGGTGACCCCAGCCGAGCGGGTTGAGCGAGCCGTAGATGGCCGCCGTCGGCAGCTCGAGCTCGTCGGCGGCGCCGGCGCCGGCGATGTCGAGGCGGGACCCGCCGAGCGCCGTGTGCACTCGCTCGAGCACAACCGGCTCGTCGTAGTTGCCGGTCGAGACCATCGCGGTGGCGTGCGCGGGGGGCACCACCAGCGAGGGGCCGGTGCCGTCGGACCCGGCCATCTCGGCGAACAGGCCGATGGCGGTGATGCCCAGTTCCTCGAGCGCGTCCATCTTCAGCGCGACGTCGGCGTCGGCGTTGCCGCCGCCCTCCTTGGTCACGATCGCCGCGTCGGCGCCGATCCCTCGGCACAGCCGTGCGGCGTGCTCGGACACCATTCGCTTCTGGTCCTCGGTGACCGGCTCCGGCGACAGCACGACACCCGCCAGCTCGAGCTCCTCGCTCGCCCGGAGCGCCGCCAGCACCGGGTGGTTCTGATGGACGTAGGTCGGATTCTTGAGCCCCGGATGGCCGTATTGAGCGCTGACCACGGCGCCGTCCGCGAGCTCGCCCGGCTCGACCAGAGTCGGCAGCGAGCCGGCCAGGCTCCGGCCGTAGACGAGCACGTCCTTGAACGCGCCCTGTGTCTGAAGGTTCGTGATCACGGCCACGCGCGGCAGCTCGCTGCCCCGCCCCCCGGCCACCGCCTCGAGCGGCTCGAGCTGATCCGGCTCGCACGCCAGCGCCGCGTCGGCGAGGTGAACCGCCACGCGGAGCATCCCGAGTCGCACCGCGGCCTCGACCGCCGGCCAGTCGGCACCGGGCTCGGGGCTGAACTCGATCACGAGGTTGTGGAGCGCCGACAGCGGCGATACCCGCGCGGCAACGCCGGTCATCTGCACGACTGCTTCCTGCGCTCTGGGCAGGTAGCCGGCGGCGAGGACCGCGGCGCCGCGCAGCACATGGGTCTCGCCGCGCCCCTGATGCGTGGCCGGACCGAGCAGCCCCGGGAACACGCCGCCTCCGCCTGGCCCCTTCGTGCGTGGTTCGACCGCGTCGAGCACCTTCACGATGCGGATGTTGTCACCCGGTGAAGCGCACGTGAGGCTGACGTCCGCCAGCGCCGGATCGGCCAGCAGCGCGGCGGTCGCGTCCCGGCTCACCGTCAACACGCCATCGCAGAACCCGGTGCGCGGGCCGAGCGTGAGCGCGGACACGTGGTGCACGCACAAACTCAGGCCGGGACTCGCCCGGCGACCACCCTGCAGCATCACAGCCGTGCTCAACTGCTCTCCTCACGCCGGCATGTTCGCAGTGGCTTGTCGCCACCAGCCTGCTCTAGCCGCGCGATGCAGCGCGCGGTACACCCAGACAGTACGGACAATAGGGCATAGACGTCAATCGAAAAAACACTTGGATCACATAGACGATCATGTATTCCGCTCGAACCGTACCGCGTCGCCCCGCGCACGGGCATCGGGCACGTGTGGGCGACTTCGTCGTCCCAGGTCACGAGGTGCGCCAGGGGCCGGCTCAGGCACCTCCGCGCGGCTGCGCGCGCCGTCGCCGGATGGTCTCGCGACGAGCCGCCACGGCCGCGGCGGGCCCGGCCGTGGTTCCGATCGTCGGTCAGTAGGCGGTGGTGCGCGCCCCCGGCCGTGGGCGCGCCTTGGAGCGGGGCTCCTGGCCGCGGGTCCAGAGGATCATGTCGATCTGGGGCGGCGAGAGCCGGTGTCCGCAAGGCCGCCGCGAGCAGCTCGACACGTAGTGGACCTCAGGATCGAGCCCGGGCACCTCGGGAGCGGCGGGGAGGGCGGCGGCATAGGCCGGCACGCGGTCGACGTCGATCCGGACGTGGTGTGCTCGGGCGGCGACCTGCGCGCAGGCGGCGCGGACGCGATCCGGGAGTTCGGGCGCCGCACGCTCGGGCGGGTCCGCCGCGGTCACGGCGCGGCCCTCATGGCCCGTGGGGGGGAGCGGGGATCCCGGCCGCTCGCGCCGCCGCGGGCTAGCTCCGGCGCCGGGCGAGGAGCCGGGCGCCGACGGCGGGCAGCAGGCCGTCGGCGATCAGGTCGACCTCGGCGGCGCGGAGGCTCGCCCGGAGCTCCCACCGGTGCAGGTACGGGCCGCGCACGGGCTCGCCGAGTTCGAAGTGGGGCCTGAGCGCTGCGTCGACATCGCTCAGCGGGTGGATGTGATCGCGCAGGGTCTCGAGCAGCTCGGCGGGATCCTGCGCCTCGTGGGGACGGCCCAGCGCCGCTCGCTGTCCGAGCCACCAGCTCACGGCGCGCTCGTCGTAGCGATCGATGTCGAGCTCGTCGATCACCAGGACGCCCCCCGGTTCGATCAGCGTTCCCAGGTGCGCGCAGGATTCCTCGAGCGGCGTCACGTGGTGAAGCGAAACGACCGCCACCGCCGCGTCGAATGACCCGCTCGCCTCGAGCAGCGATTGTCGCTCGACCGGGTCGTCCGGCTCGGCGGCCGGGTCGATCGCCGTCACCCGATAGCCGGCGGCGCCGAGCGCGGTGGCCAGCTCGCCGCGCCCGGCCCCGACCTCGAGCACGCGAGCGGGCTCCGGCGGCAGCGAGGCTCTGACGAAGGCGAGCAGGTCGTCGGTCAGCATCGTCCGTGATCACTCCGGCATGTCGGCGCGGGCCCCCGGCTCGGCGGGGACGAGCTCGGGATCCCAGTTCGCCAGCGCCTTGCGTCGCGGTTCCCACGCCCCGACGTTCCGGAGGGCCTCGTCGGCGACGAACCGCCGCACCGCGGCGAGCAGCCCATCCGGATCCGTCGGGCGTTGGCGCATCCGTGCGGGACGTTATTCATGTCGCGGGACCTTGTGTGCTCGCTTACCCCCGGAACGATCGGTCTTGAACAGGACAAGTCCAGCAAGCAGGCGGGCGCGGGCGATCGCCGGGATTCGCCCGGGCGTCGCGCGGGCGTCGTGCGCCGGCGACCGGGACCGGCTGCGGAGCCACCTCGGGGGCTGGCGTCGCTCGCGGAGCGGCGAGGAGATCCTCACGGCGGTCACGAGGTCCTCACCGGCTACTCCGCGACGAGCCGAAGTGCTCCTCGTGCGCCGGGCGCGCCATCTGCGCTTCAGTCCTGGGTGAAGAACACGTCGAGCTCTCGGCGCAGGGCCATCCGGCCGCGGTGCAGCCGACTCTTCAGCGCACCCACCTCGATGCCGAGTACCTCGGCCGCCTCGGCCGTGCTCAGAGCCTCCACGTCCCGCAGTACGACGGCCTCGCGGAAGTCGACCGGGACTCGCACGAGCGCCGCGTCAATTGCCGCGAGGAACTCGCGAGACTCGAACACCTCCTCGGGCCGGTTGCCCCAGCCGGGGATCCGCTCACCGATCGCGTTGTCGAGCGGCAGTGTCGCCGCCGCCGCCTCGTTTCGCTTCATGGTGCGGTACGCTTCGTTGATCCCGATCCGGGTCAGCCAGGTGAAGAAGCTCGACCGCCCCTCAAAGCGACGGATGTTCTGCCAGGCGCGGATCAGCGCCTCCTGAAGCGCGTCGTGTGCGGCCTCCGGGTCGCGAGTGATCCGGACCAGCACGCGTTCAAGCCGCGGGCAATGGCGGCGGGCCAGTTCCTCGAACGCCTGGCTGTCCCCCGCCTGGGCCGATGCGACCAGGGCCGCCTCATCACCACCCCCCGCAACCCAGCTGCGACCGCGCTCTGCCGCCAGGGCGCGTCGAAGCTCGCCCGGTCGGTGCCGTCGATTCACGTCGCGACCGGCAGTCGTTGCCCCGGCGCCATCAGGTGCCGCGCCGAGCCCGGGGCCGGCCGCCGTGGTGCGGTAGCCGCGGCCATCGTCGCCGCGGCCATCGTCCGTCCATGGGCTCGGTGCCCGGCTGGCTCGGACCTTGTAGCTGCGGATCCACGAATCTTTGTGCGGCGTCTTGGGTCAAACTCGAGTAGCGCTCTCCTGGGTGCTTGAGTAAAGCGCGCCCCCGTATCCGATCGCGCTCGACGTCAACGAGACGCTGTCCGACATCGAACCGAGGGCTTGCGGTTCGAAGCGGTCGGAGGCTCCGCGAATCTGCGAGTGAACCGGCTCAGCGCTGCAACGGGTCCCGCGAGAACGGTGCGCTAACGCGGGCGGGACCTCGCCACGGAAGCATCATCGAACGCGTGCGCTTCCGAGAACAGGCGCCGAACTGCGAGATGAAACAGGGGCCGGTTGCTCGGGCGGACTACGAGCGGGCCGGGCGTCAGAGTTCACTCATATGGTGTTGAAGAAGTCGATGCCGATGCCGTCCAGGGCCGCTGGGCCTGAACGTTGAGCTGGAACAGCTCGCCAGACCAGACGAGCACTCCCATCACGATCAGAACGATGCCACCGCTGGCGATCACGACCCGGAAGTGTCGCTTGATCACCGCGAACAGCGAAGTCATCCGCTCGAACGCGAGCGCGGTGGCGAGAAACGGGATCGCCACACCGGCCGAGTAGAACGCCAGCAGCATCGCTCCGTGCAGCGCCGAGCTCGAGAGCGCGGCGGCGGACAGGATCGCGCCGGGAGGACCTCGAGCGCGCGTGAAAACCGGTCAGCGGCGGGCGAGCTCGGCGATGTGCTGCGCGACGGCGGGCGCCTGGTCCTCGTGCAGGAAGTGCTTGGGGGGCACGGTTTGGATCTGCTCGCGCCTGGCGATGCGGCGCGCCTGCTCGCCGTGCACTGAGAGCTTGAGCCGTGGTCGGCCACCTACCACGGACCACGGAGGCTCTAGCGCCCGCGAGTTGCGCGCGTCCGGCGGATCGTCGCTGTCGACGACGCGACGCGCTTGCCTCTCGGATCGGCCTGCCCACACCGCTCATACTTGTCCCTCGTTGGTAGCGGATGGCCCAGGAATGAGATCTCGCGACAGCCCTTGACCTTGAGGATTCGCGAATCCTTTTTGCTCCTCGGCGCGTCAGAGACTCGAGACGCCCGGACCAGCGCTCGATGGCCGCGGTGGCGCGGCCGGACGACGCTGAGGTCAAGGCCCGATTACGAACCGACGGGTACATATGACACTCACCCTGAACCCGATCGCGCGACATCACGAACATTGCCGCGAGACCCGTAAGCAAATGTCCGACTATCTCGACGGTGAGCTCGACCCCCCCGCGGCGGCCCGAGTAGAGCGCCACGCGCGCTGGTGCCCGAACTGTCACCGCATGCTCGCCAACCTCACCCGAACGATCAGCGGGCTGCGCGCGCTGCGAACAGCCGATGAAGCGCGGCCGGAGAGGTGACCGCGTACCGGACCGAGCCAGCCGATCGTTCCCGCCTTTGTTCTCCCCCTCGTTCGCTCGGCCGACGGCTCGCGCCCACGCGGCGACGCCTCGCGCAGGATCAGGACCGATCGCGCAGGATCAGGACCGCCTGAGCGACGCGTTGCCCGGCGGTCACGGCCACAAGGCCGGCGAACACCCACGCGATCGTCGTGCTTGAGCCTGGAAAGATGCAGAACAGGCTGTACACCACGATCGTCTCCGTCCCCTCCGCCATCCCGGCCGTCAATCGCAGCGAGCGCTCGTCGCCGAGCGCCAACCCGAGCCGCTCGATCACCGACGAGAACGAGAGCAACGCGACATTGTTGACGAGATACGTAGCGAGCAAAGCGACGCACGCGAGCCTCGCGTCAGTGTGGGCAATCGCCACTCCGAGAACGAATCCGGAGTAGACGACGAAGTCAGCCACGAAGTCGAGTAGCCCCCCGAGCTCGCTAGCGCCCCGCTGGCGCGCGATCGGACCATCGAGGCCGTCGAGGGCACGGTTTACCAGCCACAGCATCAGCGCGATTGCCCACGCTGACTCGGCGATCGCCACGCACGCGCCGAGCCCTGCGACAAGGCCGGCCGCGGTCACCGCGAGCGCCGGGACGCCACGTGCCGCGAGCCTGGCGGCGACGCGATCGAGCGCGGGCGTGAGCTGCGCGCGGAGCGCCTGATCGATCACGGCTCGGCTGGGATGCTCATCCGGTGTTTGCTTTCTGCTTCAAAAGCATTGCCTCAGTGCTTACGGCTGATCACCGCAAGCACCACGGTCAGGATTGCCACTGCGGTCAGCGCGATGATGAACGGCAGCGACCCCGGATGCCTGGCGGTGCTTCCGAGCGCGGCGTCTGCGACTGTGCCCGGAACGATGCCGATCGCGGTCCAGCAACGTGGCTGCGCGCCGACATGCCGGTCATATCCGCTGTTGGACATCAGGGCCTTCGCCGATGAGTTCCGCGGCCAGCGCACGAAGGTCGTGTCCGATCGCCTCGGGCGCCAGAAAGAACGAGGGATACGCTTGCCCGCCGCGCGAGAGCCAGCCGGTCCGCAACCCCGCGCGTCGCGCGCCATCGATGTCCCACGGGTGAACGGCGATCAGCATGAGTTCACTTGGGTCGGCGGCGCACGATCGCGCGGCATGCTCGTACGCCTCAGCCGCAGGCTTCCAGCGCCCCGCGTCGCTGATCGAAAGGCAATCCTCGACGAGATCGCGCAGCCTGGCCCGTTCCAGCAGCGAGTCCGCCACCGCGGCCGCCCCGTTGCTCAGCGTGACGATCCGAACCCCGGCGTCGGCGAGCATCCGCAGCCCGGGAGCCACGTCGGGATGCAGATCAAGCTCGGCCATGCCCGCGACGACATGCTCGGCGGCCGCCTGAGCGGTGCCGCGCAGAGTCTCGACGCCGGACAGCATCGCCGCCAGCGTCGGGACCGCAACGGCGGAGAAGTCGGCATACGCGCCGGCTGCGGTCAACGCGAACCCGTCGCGCAGGGTCGCCGCAAACCAGACCGGCAGCACGTCGGCGCTCGCCCCGACCTCGGCCAGCCGGCGAGTGAGTCCGTTCATGTCCGACAGCGTCTCGTTGACGTCAAAGACTGCCACGAGCGGTGGCTTGGAGTGGACAGCGGTGTTGATCATGTCGGTCGGTGGGTGGCTTTTGCGTATCGGATGGTTTCGCCCTGCCCAGCGCGGAAACCACGCCGGGCGGTCTGAGGCCCTTGCTGCTCTTCCTGGGTCCCAAATCCTAGGGCTCGCTGCCGAGCTTGCCCCGGGCCCTGAGTTGCATTTTCCCGACTGATCCGATCCCAATCTGAGAGAAGAAATCCATGGCCAAGGCTGCCGTTGCCGTGGATTCCTGCTTGCCGACACCGACCGCCCCGAGGGCATGGGCCGCCTGGCCAACGCCCCCGACGAACCGCCAACAACGGAGACACGCGCGGCCTGGTCTTGCTCGACGCCGAGGCCGGCTCCGGCCGGTGGGTCGGCGCCAGCATGCTCGCCGACGACGCGCCGGATGCCATCCAGGCCGCCGTACTGGCGATCGAGCACGGTCTGCGAGCGGCCTGCTGGCCGACAACGCCACCGCTGATCCCGGGTGATCGAGCACGACGCTCGTGAGCCCGGCCGCCTCGCAGCGTTGACCGGCACCACGATGGCACGCGATGACGTCGGCGCTGCTCACGCGGTGGCACCCTACCGGTGAAGCGCACCGTTTCGGTGCGGGATCGATCTCGTGGCCGACTGACGACCTGTGCGCTCCCGTCATTCCGTTTCCGCTCCGTGCTCTGACCGGATCGTCGGCACGTAGCCGTGGGCTGCGCAGGATCCAGCGTCCAGAGCAGCCGGAACCCGGCCCGCTCAAGCGAAACCGGGTTCAGCGCCGCAGTCCGCGATCGCTCCGATCGGCGCGCGGCCAGTCGGTCGAGTGCGGCGGGCGCCAGGAGACACCTCGCTGTGGCTACCGCGGAACGCTCAAGCCATAGCTGACGGTCGTACCGTCTGCTGAGGCCATTCCCTGTGGCCCCCGGATCGGAGTACGCGGAGATCATCTGAACGGTTACGGGGCGGGCGGATCGGCTGGACCAGTGGACCCGCTGGTGCTCGCCGGCGGAGAGCTCACGACCTGCCACGGCCCGCGCTCGCGAAGGCGCTCGTCCAGCGACGGCTTTCGACTGCGGACGAGCCGGCGCGGGCGCCGCCACGGCAGAACGATCACATCAGCCTGGCCGCGGGCGGCGGCGGTGGCGATCGCGTCGGCCTCCGACCCTTCGGCGGTCTCATAGGCCACAGACGCTGATCGGCCCAGAGCGCCCGTGGCGGCCATGAGAGCCTCGTGAGCGATCTCTTCCATCTCGTGATTCCAGATCGCCGCACTCTGCCGGCAACGCGCGCACCCGATGTCGGTCCGTTCGCGGGTCACCACGGCGAGCACCGTCAGACGCGCCGCCGCCGCGACGGCGAGCGACTGCGCATGCTGAAGCGCAGCACGCCCCTGCGCGGTCTCGGCGTAGCAGACCAGTATGTGACGCGGGGGTGGCTCGGCGGCGGAGGCGCCCGGTGCGGCTTCTCGCAACTCGCTCACCGATCTCCCCGTCCGCCACCGGCTTCGGCCCGCGTGACTCCGGATGCCCCCACTGCGAGTGCTCGCGGTTGCGTCGCGGCGCCCACCGGTTCATGCTGCTGATCGTGAGCCGTGGTCCGACCCGACGCTTGCGAGAACTCATAACGTCGGGCGCCGTGTCCAACGAGCTCCTGCGAGCTGCCGATCATGAGGCGGACCTCTTGGCGCATCCGTACACGGGGGTCGAGCATCTGAAGCTTGCTCGCCTTCGTCTGACCGGACGCGACACCGAGCGTGACGCCCTCCGCCGGGAGCTGGGAGTCGGGGTGCCAACGCGGTGGTGGCGGCCGCGGGGCCGTCGCTCGATTCTGCGCAGGAAAGGTCTTGAGCAGACCGAAGCCGCTCGCTTGGCCGCAGGACGGGAAGAGCGCCGAGACGCTGACCCGTAAGGAAGGCTGCTGACTGGATAGGCCGGCGCTCTTCGCCTTGATGCGGTCACTTCCTGGCCCGCACTGACGCCTGAGGTGCGCTGCTTGGCGCACCCCTCGGGCGAGCAGTGCTTTGGCGCGCACGTAGTGAACGCAGGTCGGAAGGGTATATACGGTGATCACCGCTTGATCGCTTGATCGGACGCAACCATCCCTGATATGACCCCGCGGGTGCCCAAAGGATTCCGACGACCGCCCCCCGAACCTAACCAGCCACCCGTCCTCGGCGTGTCCGCCACAGGAGCAGAGCACCGCCAAGCGACATGACGACGAGCACCCCGATCCCTGCCAGGGCCTGCGGGGACGAGTAGTTCTCGATCCGCTGTGTCCAATCCCGTAACCGCCCGGTGACCAGAGCTGCGTAGGGCCGTTGGGCCAGGCCACGTGCGATCAGAAATGCGGCAGTCGCGCCCAGCGTCGCCGAGACGGTCGCGATCAAGGTGCCCAGCGCGGTGCCGAACAGCAGACCGCTCGCGCCCGCGAGCACCGGACCGGGCACCATCGCGCAGGTCAGCAGGGCGTAAGTGGCGATCATCGCCAGCGGGCCCCAGACTCCGAGACCGGCGAGCTGATTGCGCAGACCATGCGCCGAGTCAGGCGCGGCGAGGAGGCCGGCGGAGAATGCGAACGCCATCAGGAGGCCCAGAGCGACCACGCGCGCCAACGGCCATCGGCCAGGCGAGAACCCGCTGCGGCGGAGGTCAGTTGGAGACGAAGACGCATCGATTGCGCAGGCACGCGCCTACAGTGTGTCGGTCAGGGCCTCCAGGCCCCCGGAGCCTGCCGGTCGCCGGAACCGGATCGGGCGATTGAATCCTTTGATGGCGCTCCCCGGTCCAACGATTTAGGATCTAGCCACGCGAGCACCCGCTACGCACATATCGTCGATCCATCGGCGACGTGCAATGCACGGATTGGAGACGAGATGATCATCACCAGCAAGCTGCGCCAACTGGTCGGCGCTAACGGGGAGACCCGACCGGTGCAGGCGACCTGGAACGGTGCCGTGGTGGCCGAGAGCGACCGGACCGTGAAGGTCGAGGGCAACCATTACTTCCCGCGCGAACACGTCAGGAACGAGTACCTACAGCCGAGCAGTCATAGCACCACATGCCCCTGGAAGGGAACAGCGAGCTACTGCGATGTCGTGGTCGCCGGCGAGCGCAACGAAGCTGCCGCTTGGTACTACCCACGCCCGAATCCGGCGGCGAAGAATATCGAGGGCCACGTGGCCTTCTGGCATGGGGTGGAGGTCAAGCCCGCGCCCGAGGCATGACTGCCGCAGACCGTCTCGTTCGCGGGGGACGGTGGCTGCGCGAGCTGGAGGCCCGCACCCGTCCTGTCGATGACGCCACCGAGGCGGCGCTGCGGCGTCGGTGGGAGGAGTTGCCCGAGGCCGTGCGCACCCCGGCGCAATTGCTCGGCCGGCGCTCGTCGGGCTGCGAGGGCACCCACGGCGTGTTCCCCCGCTGCGATCTGGCCTGCACCCCGTGCTACCACGCCCGCGAGGCCAACCAAGTCCGCGCCGATGGCCCCCACACCGTCCGCCAGGTCGATGCCCAGATGGCATACCTGAACCAGGTGCGCGGCACCGGCCAGCACGCCCAGCTGATCGGGGGCGAGGTGACGCTGCTCGGGCCCGAGAACCACGCCGCGGCACTGCTGGCGATGCAGCGCCACGATCGCAAGCCGATGAGCATGACCCACGGCGACCTTGACTACGAGTACCTGGAGCGGGTCGCGATCGGCCCAGACGGCACGCGCAGGTTCGACTTCCTGCGCTTCGCCGGGCACTTCGACTCGCTGATGCTCGGCCGGCACGGGATCCCCCGGCCTCGCAGCGAAGCCGAGCTACACCCCTACCGCCGGCGGTTCGTCGAGCACTTCGAGCGGCTTCGGCGCGAGCATGGGGTTCGCTTCGACCTCGCCCACAACATGACGGTGACGCCGCGCAACCTCGATCAGGTGGCCGAGGTCGTGCGCGCGTGCGCACAGATGAAGTTCGGGATGCTGTCGTTCCAGCCCGCCGCCTACGTCGGCAACCCGAGCCGGTGGCGCGAGGATTTCCGCGGCGCCTCGATGGATGCGGTCTGGCGCGAGATCGAGCGCGGGATCGGCACCCGCGTGCCCTGGCAGCACCTTCAGATGGGTGACCCGCGCTGTAACCGCAGCTGTCACGGCGTGGTCGCCGGCGGACGGTGGACGCCGATCCTTGACGACACCGACCCGCGCGATCTGCGCGCGCGCGACCTGTTCCTGGAATCGTTTGGCAGCATGGACTTCGATCGCCGGCCCTGGATCGTGGCGGTCGCGACGGCCCGGGTGATTGGCCGCCACCCACGAGTGATCCCGACCGCGCTGGGCTGGACGAGCCGTCTCACGCGCCGCGCTGGCGTCCTGCGGCTGCTGCGCGGGCGACCGCGCGCGCTGACCTTCGTGGTGCACGCGTTCATGGACGCCAAGGTCGTCCGGCCTGCATGGCAGGCGATGCAGCGCGGCGAGGTCGCTGCCGACGCTGACGTGCGCGCGGCGCAGGAACGCCTGCAGGCCTGCTCGTACGAGATGGCGCATCCGGCGGGGAACCGGCTGGTGCCCGCCTGCGTTCAGCACTCAGTCTTGGACCCGCAGGAGAACGTGCGGCTCCGGCGGCTGCTGCCCCTGCACCCCACGGCATGACACGCCGGTACGACCTAGTGATCCTCGGCGGCGGCACCGGCGGGCTGGTGGCGGCGCAGATCGCCGCCGGGGTCGGCGCCCGAGTGGCGCTCGTCGAGCGCGACCGGACCGGCGGTGACTGCCTGTGGACCGGGTGCGTGCCGTCCAAGAGCCTGATCGCGAGCGCCAAGGGCGCCCACCGGATGCGCCACGCCGACGAGCTGGGCCTGCCGGCGATCGAACCCAAGATCGACTTTGCGCGCGTGATGGAGCGGGTGGGGAGGGTGATCCACGCGATCGAGCCACAGGACTCACCCGAGCGTCTGCGGGCGGCCGGGGTCGAGGTGATCGAGACCAACGGGCGCTTCAGCGGGCCGGGACGGATCGAGGCGGGCGGACGCGAGCTGCGTTGGCGCTCGGCGATCATCGCCACCGGCTCGGAGCCCCTGATCCCTGCGATCGATGGTCTTGCCGACGCCGACCCGCTCACCACCGACACCGTCTGGGCGCTGCGCGAGCTGCCCAGGCGGCTGCTGGTGCTGGGCGGGGGCCCGGTTGGTTGCGAGCTCTCGCAGGCGCTGGCCAGGCTCGGCGCCGAGGTGACGATTGTCGAGATGGCGGACCGGCTGCTGCTCAAGGAGGAGCCCCAGGCGAGTGAGCTCGTCCGCTCGCGGCTCGAAGCAGACGGGGTCAAGGTCATGGTCGGCGCCCGTGCGACCGCGATCCGGCAGGCCCATCACGGCTACGAGCTCATCCTCGACGGCGCTCGAGTGCCGGTCGGATTCGAGCGCGTGCTGGTGGTCACCGGACGCCGCCCCCGGACCACCAACCTTGGGCTGGAGTCGGTCGGGGTCGAGCTCAAAGAGGGGGGCGCCGTGGCGGTCGACTCGCGGTTGCGCACGACCGCCAGGCGGATCTACGCCGTCGGGGACGTCACTGGGCTGCTCCCCTTCACCCACGTTGCCGCCCACCAGGCCCGGATCGCCGCGCCCAACGCCCTGTTCGCCGCCCGCCAGAAGATTTCGAGCACCGTTCCCTGGGTCACGTTCACCGACCCTGAGGTCGCCCGGATCGGGCTGACCGAGGACCAGGCGCGTGAACAATGGGGCGAGCACGCGCAGATCGCGGGGAGCGACTATGCGGCCCTGGACCGAGCGCTGACAGCGGGTGAGGCCTACGGCTTCGCCAAGCTGGTCGGCGACCCGCGCGGACGGCTGGTGGGCGCCACCGTCTGCGCGCCTGCCGGCGGCGAGGCGATCGCCGAGCTGACCGCCTGGATCAGCCGGGGGGCACACATAAGCGACGTCTCGCGCACCATCCACGCCTACCCGACACTCGCCGAGGGACCCGCGCGCGCGGCAGACCACCTGGTCACCGAGCGGCTGCTCGGCAGCCGGGCCAAGAAGCTGGCCCGGCCGGCGCTGGCGATGCTGCGCTGGGCCGCCGCGATCCGGTGATCACCGCCGCGCCGCAGGCGTCCGGCCTGCAGGCCGCGCGGCCTCCGATCGAGGGTCGTCCCCGCCTGCGTGCAACACGCGATCCGCGACCCGCAGGAGAACGCCAAGTTGCTCAAGGTCCTCTCGCTGCGCGAAGCCTCCGGATGAGCCGCCGCTACGACCTCGTGGTCGTGGGCGGAGGCACCGGCGGCCTGGTGTCTGCTGATCGCGCTGCCGGAGTCGGCGCCCGCGTGGCGCTCATCGGGCGCACCGGCGGCGACTGCCTGTGGACCGGCTGTGTGCCTGGCAAGAGCCTGATCGCGGCGGCCTCGCTCGCCCCGCCGCCTGCGACACGCCGACGCCGTCGGCCTGCGGCCGATGGACCGGAGATCGGCTTCGGCAAGCTGATGGACCACGTCTGGGGCGCGATCAGGACGATCGAGCCGCAGGACTCGCCCGAGCGGCTCCGCGCCGATGGCGTCGAGGTCATACAGGCCTCCGGCCGCGTCACCGGGCCAGGCTCGATCGAGGCGAACGGCCGGCAGCTCGCGTGGCGCAGCGCGCAGGCACGCCAGCGCCGGGGCGACGATGTACGAATCCGCATGCTTCGCCCGCCGTGATCGCGCGAT
Source organism: Solirubrobacterales bacterium (assembly GCA_038254735.1). Classification (GTDB taxonomy): domain Bacteria; phylum Actinomycetota; class Thermoleophilia; order Solirubrobacterales; family Solirubrobacteraceae; genus Palsa-465. The sequence goes on along the minus strand of JBBSFX010000008.1, from coordinate 78,574 downwards.
CGAGCTCGCTCACCCGTCCCCTGCTCGCCGCGCTCGGCCTCCTCGACGCGCCGCGATGACCAGCGGTGAGCGCTGGGCCACAGAGGAGCTCGAGGCGCTGCGCGCCGCCCGGTTCGGCGCGCGCGCGTGGGCTCGCTTCCTCGGCTCCTCGTTCCGCCGCGCCGGCGCGACACGCCGAGCCAGACCGCGGCTCGCTCGGCAGGCCCGCGGCTGGTCGACCGCTGGACTCCTCTTAGGTATCGCGGCAAGCAAGAGCGCCTCACGCGCACAGATCGCAGCGCCTGCGGCTCGGCGTTTTACGATCTGGTGGCTTGCCACCGCGGCAATGCTCGACTGGCACCTGGGCATGGTGGAAGGGCCGGGCGGAGAGCAACGCGAACGGCTCAGCGCCGCCGACGCGCTCACAATGCTCCGGCTCTGGCTGATCCCGTTCCTGGCCGCCCAGGAGAATCCAGTCAGGCGCTCCCGCGGGACGTTCACCGCGCTGATCGCCTCCGCCGCGGTGAGCGATGCGCTCGACGGTGCGCTCGCGCGGGGGGCCGGCACCAGCCGGCTGGGCCGCGATCTCGACAGGGTCGCCGACGCGCTCGTGGTCGGCGTGGCCGCCCGCGCCGCCTCGCGGGCGGGATGGCTGCCCGTCCGCACGGCGCAGCTTGCCGTAATCAGAAGTGGCCTTCCGGTCGCCTCCGCCGCCGCGAGCTACTTTCGGACCGGACAGCGGCCACTGGTCGACTCGCTCGGACCGGGCCGCCGGCTGGCGCCCGTGCTGCTCGGCGGCCTCGCGGCCGCGCCATTCTCGTCTCGCGCCGGAGCGGCGCTCACCAGCGGGGCATCCGTTGCCTCGCTTGCGCTCGGGGCGGCGCAGCCGGGATACCGCGCCGAAGCTCGTCGCGAGAATCCGCCTCCGGAATGTCGGTCCAAAGTCCCATCAGGGGTTTCGCGGCGAAGGCGGCCGCGTGTCCCGTGATCGCGTGCATGACGGTGATCAGTCCGCGCGGACGCGAAGTGGGAAGCGCCGGGGCGAGCGTCGAGGTTCGGGTAGCGCCGAGTAGGGTTCGGGCTCACGGGCGGCTCTCGGGTGGGGTTGATCTACCGCCTGGAAACGACAGGCGGATGATCTTCTTGAGCACGAGTCCGTACTGTCGGCCCAGTCGTCCGCTGGTGTACGGCAGGCCGTGACGGTCGCAGACTTCGCGGACGCGCGGCGCGATCTCCGGGTAGCGGTTGCTCGGTAGATCGGGGAAGAGGTGGTGCTCGATCTGGAAGGACAGACTGCCGGTCATGATGTGAAACAGCCGGTTGCCGTCGAGGTTGCACGAGCCGAGGATTTGCCGGACGTACCATCCGCCCCGGGCCTCGTGCTCGAGTTGCGCTTCGCTGAAGACTTCGGCTCCTTCGGGAATGTGGCCGCAGAACACGATCGTGTGTACCCAGACGTTACGGGCGAGGTTCGCCGCGAGGTTGGCCTTCCGCGTCGAGCGCGCCGCGCGGCCAGTCAGGAGCGGCCAGAAGACGTAGTCCTTCGCGGTCTGTCGCGCGGCCTTGCGTGCCAGGTTGAGGAGCTCGGTTCTGGCTCGCGACCAGGACTTCTCGCCGCGTCGAACCGCGTCGAGTTCCAAGTCGTAGAGCGCGATCCCCCATTCGAAGACCGCAGCCATGGCGATGCCGTAGATCGGCTGCAGCAGGTAGATCGGGTGCCATGGCTGACCGGGGTCGACTCGCATCGCCGAGTAGCCGAGGTCGCGGTCCTTCCCGAGGACGTTCGTATACGTGTGGTGCTGGTAGTTGTGCGCGTACTTCCACGACTTTGCCGTGGACACTGCGTCCCATTCCCAGCTTGCGGAATGGATCGCCGGGTCGCGCATCCAGTCCCACTGGCCGTGCATGACGTTGTGGCCGATCTCCATGTTCTCGAGAATCTTGGACAGCGTCAGTAGCGTCGCGCCGGCGACGAGCGCCGACCGTCGCCTCGATCCGAACAAGACGACACGACCGGCAGCCTCCAACCCGCGCTGGACTGCGATCACACGGCCGATATAAGCGGCATCGCGCGGGCCGAGGTCAGCGCTAACCGCGGCGCGGATCCCGTCAAACGCCGCAGCGATCGCCGCGAGCTCATCAGACCGGCAGTCCGTCCCGGACGTAGGCGAACTCGGCGCAGAGGATTGCAACTGGGTAGAACCAGAACTCACGAGCACCACGGGCGCCCCGACACCGAGACATGCATGTCCTGATCATGCCATCCCCCCGCCTCCACTGGTCGACCGCCGGAATGCTGCCGCGCGTGTCTCGTCGCCGGTGACTGCTCAGTACCGGGAATGCCGGAAGGAGCAATGTCCCGGGGCGGCTCGTCGAGCGGCGAACCCGCAGTCCCCGGCGCCCGCGCCATCGAGCGCCGATTTGCGCACGAGCACAGTTGACCAGCTGCCCATCGGAAGTTGGTCGACCCGCTGCGGACAGCTTCCCTGCGTTCCCCTCCAACCAGGGCGGAACGACCACGGGGCGATCGCGTCCTGGCTTGCTCTCGGAAGATGGAGCCCGCTGGTCGGTTCATCACGACCAGTCCGGGATGAATCGCGTCAGCATTGCCAGGACGAACGTCCTCAACCTCGACAAGGCTTAGCGAGCCCCGTTTCCTGGTCGGGATGACCCGTTGGTCGACCGCCTTCTTGACCGCGTCTCGACGTTGGCGCGCAGCTCGGCGGCCTCGCGTCTCGTGATCAGCTTGGATGACATAAAGCTATACCCGCAGGTACAAGATTAGTAGCGCAAGGGCAGCGCGGCAACGGCCGTGTCGGCCTCGCCGTGCTCGACATTATGGCGTCATGCCTGTGCCTCCATCAGCCATCCGGCGCGCGCCATGCTCACAGCACGCGCTGCCCGGCGAGGCACGCACGGATCTACCAACACCCCAGTGGGACACTTTTCAACCGGCGTAGGTGGTCCACTCTTCGACCGCCTTGACATCCGGCCGGCGCACGTGGGGAAGGTGGGGCAAGTAGCCTTCGGGCATGACAACTGGGCGTACCGACGAACAGCAGCATCCGGCGAGGGCGATCGACTACGCCCTCATCAATGTCAGTTATCTCAGTGCTCTGGCGGGCATCGGGGTGGTGTTGCATCGCCGGGGAGGCGAGGTCGACTTGTCCCCGCGCGAGGTGGTCCTTTTGACGTTGGCGACGTTTTCGCTCGCCGATGTCTTTGCTCATGAGCGGATCGCGACATGGATCCGTCAGCCCTTTGACATCGAGACCGCGGATCATCGACCGGGACGCCCGCGGGGTGAAGGGCTGCGTTACGCGATCGGCGAGCTGATGGGGTGCTCGCGCTGCCTGGGCTCGTGGTCTGCGCTCGGCTTGGTGGGCCTCCGGGTGGCATCGCCTCCCGCCGCGGGGGCTGTGACCACGGTGCTCGCCGCAGGAGGAGCCAACGACTTCCTGCAGGCCGTGTTCCGGCTGCTCAAGGACCGCGTGAACCAGATCGAAGCCGCTTCCTGATCGAGGGCTGCGTGACCTCGGACATCTCATTCGGGCTACGAGCCACACGGGTCGAGTCGGGCCGAGGTGGCTCTACCGCCGCTCGACGAGCGACCGGCTCAGGGGGCCGCTTTCGACGTCGGCGTCCTCGCGGGAGCCGGCGGCCGTCAGCGACTGAGTAGCGGCGAACCAGCCACGTTCGAATAGCTTGCCAAGGACTGTTGGTTCTCGATCCAAGCCTAATCGGCGCGTTGGTGTCCGGTCAGGCTGCGACGGTCTAGGCTCGGCGCGGCTTGATCGCTGAAACTCGGCGCACCGGCGGCACGCACGGTCGGCGCATTCCGAGCGGGATGGGCGCGAGGCGGGGTGTCCAATGACGGCCGTCAGTCGTCACAACGTGGTCCGCCACGGCACGAGCGGGATGCCGGCGATGGTGCTCGCTCACGGTTTCGGTTGTGATCAGGACATGTGGCGGTACGTGTGGCCGGCGTTCGCGGACGCGTATGACCTCGTGCTGTTCGATCACGTAGGAATGGGCGGTTCCGACGCTTCGGCGTTCGATCCGCAGCGTCACGGCTCCCTGCACGGCTACGCGGCTGACCTATCGATATCTGCCGAGAGATGCGCCTGGAAGACATCGTTTTCGTCGGACACTCGGTCAGCGCGATGATCGGAGTCCTTGGCGCCGCGGCCGAGCCGGATCTATTCAGCCGGTTGATTCTGATCGGCCCGTCGCCGCGGTATATCGACGATGACGACTACGTCGGCGGCTTCAGCCGGGAGGACATCGAGGGATTGCTCGACTCACTGGAGGCCAACTACGTTGCATGGTCGAACACGATGGCGCCCGTGATCATGGGGAACAGGACCGGCCCGAACTGGGTGAGGAACTGGCCGAGACCTTCTGTCGGGCCGACGCCGACATCGCCAGACACTTTGCGCGTGTCGTTTTTCTGTCGGATAATCGCGCCGATCTGGCGCGGGTCGTCACGCCGAGCCTGATCATCCAGTGCTCGGACGACGTGATCGCCCCGGAGACGGTCGGTGATTACGTACACGATCGCCTGCCGAGCAGCGAGCTGGCGCTGATCGACGCTACCGGGCATTGCCCGAACCTGAGCGCTCCCGAGGCGACGGTCACGGCGATGCAAGCGTTTCTGCGGTCGTCGTGAGCGTCGGGCCTGCGAGTCTAGATCCAGCGGAGCGCCTGTTTGACGACGCCCCTTGCGGGTGGCTCTTTACCGATTCCGGTGAGACGATCCTCAAGGCAAGGCCAATCAGACGTTTCAGGATTGGACCCGGGCTCCGGTCGGTCCTTCGGGCGCAGAAGGCCGCGAACGCTCAAGGCCACCGCCTGGTGCTTCGCCGCGGCCCGCGCCAGGTCCAGCGTCTGTTCGACCTCACCGAGACGGCCGACGAGATTCCCGCCACCGTTGACTTCACGGCTGCACGCCTCGCCGACCGCCGGAGTCGACCAGTGGATCGATCGGACCATCGGTCTCGAGAACGTGACGGTCGAGGTCAAGGCGGGCGCAGGGAATGCCGATAGTGGAGAAGATGCCCGCATCGACTCTCAATGATGCCGCGCGCCTTTCGGCTCTGCGGTCTCTCGCGATCCTCGACACGCCCGCTGAGCCTGCCTACGACGACATCGCGATGCTCGCGTCAGCGAGCTGTGGGAGTGCCGTGGCTGCGGTGAACTTCGTTGATGACGAGCGACACTGGACGAAGGCGATCGTCGGCGTCGATGGTGGCCAGGGAAGCGACGTGCCCGCAAACCTGTCGCTCTGCGCAGCGACGGTCTGCACGGATGGCGGTCTGCTGGTCGTGCCGGACTTGACGGCCGACGAGGCTTGGCGGTCCCACCCATTTGTCGTGGACGGTCCCGAGCTGCGCTTCTATGCTGGCGCCGCGATCAACGTTGACCAGCAGCCGATCGGCGTGGTCTGCATCTTCGGCGATGAGCCACGCGCCATCACGGACAGCGACCAACGCGCCCTTAGCGCGTTAGCCGCGCAAGCGGCTACGCACCTCGAATTGCGCCGGCAGAACGTTGAACTGCGGGCACTCGCCCTGACTGATCCGCTGACGGGGCTCCCAAACCGGAGCTTGCTGTTTGACCGTCTCGAGCATGCCCTAAGGCACCGGCGACGCAACGGGGGCGACGTGGGCGTCCTGTTCTGCGACATCGACGGGTTCAAGCTCGTCAACGACGAGCTGGGCCACGAGATGGGCGACCGCGTGCTGTGCGACGTCGCCCACGGGCTGCGCACGGCATGTCGTGAAGTGGACACAGTCACGCGACTCGCCGGCGACGAGTTCGTCGTCGTGTGCCCGAACCTGACTGGCGCCGAGGATCTCGACAGCATCCTGCAACGGCTAGTCGGGATGACGTACCTGCGCGGCTTTTCACCGGACCGCCGTGAGCCATTGCGTCTGAGCATCGGCGCGGTGCTGGCCGAGGACGACGAGACAATGGCCGCCGTGCTTCGGCGCGCTGACACAGCGATGTACGCCGCGAAATCAGCCTCCAAGCACTTCGCCGCTACGTCGAGCAGTTAGCACTCCGCATCACACGGGGAGGCCGAAATCAGGCATCGATCAGGTCAGTCGTGGCCCCGCTCCCGCGTCCGTGGACCCGGTGCACCTCACTTGACCCGATCCGCCGTCGGACGCTCGGTGTTGCCCGGCGCACCACCCCGCGCGGATCTACGCCCGACCTAGGGGTGGGGAATTCTGGTGATCGGATCTGAGGAGATTCCCGTGATCCGGCCCATGTGCAGGAGTCGCTGGTCGAGTTCCTGGATGACAAGTGTCCGCAGCGCGGCGCGTCGATCGACTGGCACGTTCTATTCTCGCTGTCCCCGCTCACGATTGTCGTCGTGGGCGCCTCGAGCCAATTTTTCAACGCGACCAACTGTCAACGCGATGGTCCACAACCTGCCTGTCTCGGTGCCGGGCGCAGCATGCTGCTGGGCGCCACCAGGACCACGGCCGGCCTGGGACCACTCGGGATCATCGGCCTGGTTTACGCCGCGAGCGGAATGATGGCGACGGCACGGGTGGCCCCTCAACCAAGCTTGGGATGGCTACGGAGACAGGGTTTGTAAGTTCATAAGTAAGTATATCAGGTTAGTGGGAATGCCTGATCCCGTAAATCAGAGACGACCCCGAAGGGGTCAGAACGCTGAACTTCAGACCTCCAGCAGCCTGCCGCAGAGGACGGGGCCGGTCGCCTACGTTGGGAGCTCCATCGGACGCCTGGGACCGACACTGGGACTCACTGCAGCCAGTCGATAAAGCTTGGGTACCGTGACCCGCGCGAGAGGAAAGCTTCGAGCGAGCTGACGAGCGCGCCGATGGTGCCGGTGCCCTGAGGGAAGCGTCGCGGGTTGAGGATCACGACCCCATTGTGGTCACGTTCCTGGCTGCGGTACTGGCGGTCGAGTTCGAGGTAGTCATCGCGGTTGTACGTGACGATCGCGCGCACCTCGACGGTGCAGTGTTCGAACAGCTCCGGGTCGGGCAGTCCCCGGAGCTCGGGATGCTCGGCTATGGCTACGACGTCGTGGCCGCGTTGACGTAGTGCATCGGTGATCGTGGCCGGCAGCATCTCGTCGAGGAGGAGCTTCACGCGAGCGCGTTTTGCTCACGGCGCCACCGCGCCTCGGCTGCGTCGGCCTCCTCGAGGTTGCGCCGGACGAGTTCGTCGATCTCGGCGCTGTACTCGCCGTAGTAGCGAGCAGCGACGCGGACCTGCGCTGGGGTGAGGTTGCCCCGTTCGGCGACCGCGGCGATCGCTTTCTCGCCCGCCAGTTCGCTCGCGCGGGTCGCTGCAATCACCTCCCATACGTCGGGGCCGCCGGCGAGTCCGGCTCGGCGCCCGGTGGGACCGTCGCGGAACACGATGCCTGGATGATCCTCCATGCGCATGCCCTCGTCGATGTAGCGTTCAGCGAGTCGCGACTTGTTCAGGCCTCTGCGTGCGCCGCGGCGTTCCAGGCGATCGACGACCGCGGGGTCCAGACGGGCCGAGAACTGGCGCGCTCGTGGCATGTAGGACACTGTAACGCACTGCGCCGCGGATCCTCCGTGCAAGCTGACTCTGTTCCGGCGCTCGCACGCCAAGTTGAAGGCGAGCTGCACGTGCCCGGATTGGGAGAACCCGTGCAAGCACATCGCGGCCGCCTACTACATCCTCGCCGAGCGCTTCGACCAGGACCCGTTCCAGATCTTTGACATGGCGGGGCCGCGAGCAGGACGAGCTGCTCACGCACCTGCGAGCGTTGCGAGCCGGCAGGAGCGCTGCGAGCGCTGCCGGTGGTACCGGGCGCCGGCCGGCAGCGCCGGCGCCGCTGCGGCCAAGTCCGCCGTTCACGCCGGTATACCGCGCGCTGGCGGAGCAGGCCGAGCGGCGCGCGCTCGAAAGACTGACGGGGTTGTGGATCGGAAGGTGCGAGTGCTTGGCGGCCGCGGGGCTGATGGAGCCGCCGCGGGTGTGCGCGATGCTGGGTGCTCTGGGCCATCAGGCCGGCGCCCCGTCGAAGCGCTCGGCGAGCTGAGAGCGAGCCTTCTCACCCCCAGGCCTTGATCAGCCGGGTCAGGCGGTTGCTTGCCCAGGCGGGGACGAGTTCGAGCACGAACAGGTTCGTGAGCAGGGTGTCATACGCGTTCACGGTCCTGCGGTTGATCTGGGCCGCGTCGTAGAGCGTCTTGTGCTCGGGCTGGCCGGCCGTGCTGAGCGCGATGGCCTCGAAGTAGCGGCGAAGGCGAAGTGGATCTCGGTGGCCGGCGATGCCCTCCGCGTCGCGGGTCAGCAGCTGCTCGAGGTAGCCGCCCAGCCAGGCCTCGCGTGCGTCGCCGGAGCGTCGCAGCGCGGCGTCCGGGTAGCCGCCGCGCAACGCAAGCTCGACGTAGCCGCGGAGATCCGGGAGGTCGGAAGGAAGAGCGAACGCGTCGAGGTTGCCGGCGCGAAGCTTCTCGAGGAATGTCGGTTCGGAGATTCGCGCGGCGAGTTCGCGTTCGCCCAGTCCGTACATCCGCAGCCGCACCAGCCGCCCGGTGCCGGGCCACGTCTCAGCTTCGATGTCGCCTTGGACGCTGCCGGTCAACAGGAACCGGCCGGGGCTGGGATCGGCATCAACAGCTCGCTTGACCGCTCCGAGGACACTGGGCACGGCCTGCCACTCGTCCAGCAGGACCGGCTCCCGCTGGGCACGTAGCGCCGCGTCCGGGTCGGCTTCGAAGGCGACGGCTTCGGCCGCCCGATCGAGTCGCACGACCGTCTTGGAGTGCCGCTCGGCGCTCGTCGTCTTTGCCGTCGCGCGCGGGCCGGTCACGAGGATCGCCGGAAGCTGCGCGAACAGTCGCTCAAGTCGCCCGTCAATCAGGCGAGGCGTGTAGTCGGATCCAGGCAGACGCTCATCCTGCCGCTTTAGACCACTATCAACTACCGATATGGACCGTCCAATAGCGCCGCTTTCGCCCAACGAAACCTCTCGCCTGATTTCGAGCGGTCTCGGCGGCTCCAGGTCATGCGTTTGGCCACTCATCCATGCCCACCCCGCTATCGGGTACCGGTCGGCGCTGGTCCACAAATCCGATCCGTGGACCAGCGTTTGGACCAATTCCGCCTGCTCCGAACGCCGCCAGGCACGCAAAAAGGCAAAAAGGCCCCGCTTTCCAGGGCCTTTCAACATGGGCACGGGTGGTTTCGAACCACCGACCTCTCGCGTGTGAAGCGAGCGCTCTCCCACTGAGCTACGCGCCCGGACCACAGATTCTACGTGGAGCGCGCCCACGATGATCGGTGCGCGCTGCGTCGCCCTCATCGCTGACGCCCGCACCGCACAAGCCCCCGAGGCCACCGAGCTCGGGGCCGGCGGCGCCGGGCCCTCGGGGTTCGGCTGGGCGCACGGCTCCGGCGGTTGTCCTCTGGGGCGGCCACTAAACTCGAATTCGTGTCGACCGGCCCCTCGCTCTACCGCCGCCACCGGCCCCGGACGTTCGCCGACGTCGTCGGCCAGGAGCACGTGGTGCGGACGCTCGGCAACGCGGTGTCGCAGGGCAAGGTGCATCACGCATATCTGTTCGTGGGGTCGCGGGGGACCGGCAAGACGAGCATGGCCAAGATCCTCGCCGCGTGCCTGAACTGCGAGCGCGGGCCGACGGTCTCCCCGTGCGGGGCGTGCGAGTCGTGCGTGACGATCCACGGCGCCACTTCGCTCGACGTGATCGAGATGGATGCCGCCTCCAACAACTCGGTCGACGACATCCGCGACCTGCGGGAGAAGGTCGCCTATGCGCCGGTGTCCGGCCGTCACAAGGTGTACATCCTGGACGAGGCGCACATGCTCTCTCAACAGGCGTGGAACGCGTTCCTGAAGACCCTCGAGGAGCCGCCGCCGCGGACGATCTTCGTGCTCGCCACGACCGAGGCGCAGAAGGTGCTGCCGACGGTCGTCGACCGCTGCCATCGCTTCGACTTCGGCCGCCCCTCGGTGGAGGAGGTGGCCACGGTGTTGCGCCGGGTCGCCGAGCAGGAGGGGATCGAGATCGAGGACGCCGCCCTGGCCCGCGTCGCGCGGCACGCCACGGGGTCTTTCCGGGACGCGCTGGGGACGCTCGAGCAGCTGCTCACCTACGCCGGCGAGGCGCGGATCGTCGTCGCCGACGTGCTCGCCGTGCTAGGTGTCGCCGATGCCGAGCAGCTGTTCGCGGCCGTCGACGCGGTGCTCGCGCGCGATCCGGCCCAGGCGCTTCGGTCGGCCGCCGCGCTGGCCGAGTCCGGCCGTGACTCGGGCCAGGTGCTGCGCGACCTCGAGGTCCACGCGCGCGAGCTGATGACCGTGCAGGTGCTGGGCGATGTGCCGCCGGAGCTGCGGGTCACCGGCGAGCGGGACGGTCGCCTGCTCCGGCAGGCCCAGGCGATGGCGCCCACCGACGCCGTGCGTCTACTCGATCTCGTCGCCGCGGCGCTGTCGGCGACCACCGCCGGCGCCCAGCCGCGGATCCAGCTCGAGCTCGTGCTGGTCAAGGCTGCGGCGCCTGAGGTCGACCCGAGCGCCGTCGCGCTGCTGGCCCGGATCGAGCGGCTCGAGGGAGCGCTGGCCGGCAGCGGAAGCCCGGCTCGCCCGGCTCCGCAGCCGCCACTCGCCCCGCGGCAGATCGCCGCCGCCGAGCCGCAGCCGCCATCCGCCCCGCGACAGATTACCGCCGCCGCCCCGCAGCCGGAACCCACCCGGCAAGTGGTTCCGAGCCGACCGGCCGCGCCCCAACCGGCCAGGAGCCAACCGGAGCCCGCCGCGCCCCCGGCGCCCAGCGCGACCGCTCCGATCGCCGCCCTGACAGGACTCGAGTCGATGCGCACGGCGTGGCCGGCGATCATCGGGCTGGTCAACAGCGAGAACCAGATGGTCGCGGCGGCGCTCCAGGCCGCGCGCCCGGTCGCGGTCACCGATCGCGAGCTGACGATCGCATTCGCGCCCGGGACCGAGTTCCTCAAGCGCAAGGCCGAGCAGGACGACCACCGGCGGATCGCCGCCGACGCCGTCAAGAAGGTCACCGGCGCGGCGGTGATGCTGCGCTTCGAGCTGCGCGACGTGCAGGAGATAGTGCCGGCGCCCGAGCAGCCGACGACGCTGGCGGGCGAGGAGCTGGTCAGGCGGTTCCTGGAGGAGTTCAACGCCGAGGAGCTGATGGACGACGAACCCGACGAAGGCGAGACGCACTAACGATGCCACAGCAGCCGGACATGAACCAGATGTTCAAGCAGGTGCAGAAGATGCAGGCCGAGATGGCGGCGGCCCAGGAGTCGCTGAAGGACGAGGTGGTCGAAGCCTCCGCCGGCGGCGGCATGGTCAAGGTCCAGGTGACCGGTGAGATGGAGCTCAAGTCGATCACGATCGATCCCGCCGCCGTGGACCCCGACGACGTCGAGCTGCTGCAGGACATGGTGCTGGCCGCGGTCAGCGAGGGGCTGCGCTCGGCCCAGGAGCTGGCGGCTCAGAAGATGGGCGCGATCACCGGCGGCCTCGGCGGCTTGGGGCTTCCCGGACTCTGAGCCGCCGCGCCCCACGAGCCACCCCGCGACCCCGAGCCGAGCGACCGTGTCCTCCTACGCGCCCCCCGTCCAGCGCCTGATCACCGAGCTCGCGAAGCTGCCGGGGATCGGCGGCCGCACGGCACAGCGCCTCGCCTTCCACCTGCTGCGCGCCGCCGAGGCCGACGCGTTCGCGCTGGCCGACGCGATCCGTGAGGTCAAGGAGCGGATCGGCCTGTGCGAGACGTGCTTCAACCTCGCCGAGGGCCCGCAGTGCCGGATCTGCGCCGATCCTCGTCGCGACCCGGAGCTGATCTGCGTCGTCGAGGAGCCCGCCGACGTGATCTCGATCGAGCGCACGCACGAGTTCTCCGGGCACTACCACGTGCTCGGCGGGGCGCTGTCGCCGATCGACGGGATCGATCCCGAGCACCTGAAGCTGGCCGAGCTGTACGCCCGGGTCGCGGGCCAGGCCGTCCGTGAGGTGGTTATCGCCACCAACCCAACGACCACCGGTGAGGCCACGGCCCTGCACATCGCGGCGGCCATCCGCGGGCTCGACCGGGAGGTGTCGGTCACCCGCCTGGCCAGCGGCCTTCCGGTGGGAGCCGACCTCGAGTACGCCGACGAGCTGACGCTCGGCCGTGCGTTCGCGGGTCGCCGCGCGGTCTAGCCCGGCTCCGCCGGGGGTTCGGCGGTGAACCGCAGCGGTGGCGGGCTGCCCCGCCGCGGCGAGATGGCGGCGCCGCGCGAGCCACCGATGATCTCCGAGGCGCGGGCGGTGTGACGCTCGAGCAGGGCCGCGACCTCGGTTGCCACCTGCGCGCTGTCGCCCCGGTCGCGGATCACCGCGTCGGCGCCGGCCCGCAGCGCCCGGGCGCCCCGGCGCTCGGAGTCCTTGTCGACGAGGATCACGATCACCAGCTGCGGATGCTCGCCGGCGATCCCGCGCACGGTGGTGATCAGGTTGCCGTCGAGGTCGGCGTCGAGCAGGCACAGCCGCGGGCGCCGGCGCAGCACGGCGCCGAGCGCCCGCGCGGCACTCGACTTCTGCGCCACCACCGCCAGCTCCCGCCGGCGCAGCGCGGCGGCCAGCCGGCGGCGCTGAGCCAGGCGCGAGGAGGCGATCACCACCGTGGCACGGGCGGTCGGTGGGCGCTCGGCGCCGGCCGACGTGACTGAAGCGGCGTCTGGCGCACTCGCTTCCGGTCGAACTGTATCCATGACGAAATTCATCCCGATGACCGCCGCCACTGTACCCGCCCGCCCGGCGCCAGTCCACACCTTCAGTGCAGGAGGCCGGCGCGGGCCTTGAGCGTCAGGTCGTGCAGCAGCGCGTCGCGAACCCGTCGGCGGACGGCCGCGCTCTGCTCGGCCGCCGCCAGGACGGCCCGGTAGGCCTCCAGGTGCTCGCTCGGCGGCCCGGAGATGTAGAGCAGGTCGTCGCCCGCCGCCAGCGCCTCGACAGCGACGGTGCCCGCGGTGGCGCCGGTCGGCTGCAGCGTGGCATCGAGGTCGTCGCTCATCACCACCCCACGAAAACCGTACGCGTCGCGCAGCAAACGCACCGCGGCCGGCAGCAGGCCGGCCGGGGTGACGCCGTCGAAGGCGGCGTACTCGGCATTCGACATCACGATCACCTGGGCACGCGGGGCCAGCGCCGCGAACGGGACCAGGTCACGGGCGCGCAGGGAGGCGAGGGAGCCGCCGACCGTGGCCGCCATCGCCGCGGGGTCGGCCGAGGCGGCGCCCTCGCCGGGGAAGTGCCCGGGGGCGGCGATGATCGCGGCGCGCGCGTAGCCGGCGAGCGCGGCCAGGCTGAGGCGCGCCACCGTCGTCGGGTCGGTGCCGAACAGACGGCCGCTGAGCGCCCCGCTCAGGTTGTCGACGTCGGCCAGCGGCGCCAGCGTCATCGTGAAGCCCAGTCCCCGCAGGGCGCGGCCCCCTCGCAGTGCCTGGTCGCGCGCCCGCGCGGGGTTGCCGCCGGCGCCGATCGCCGCCTCGGACTCCGGCGGCAGGCCCCTGAACGCGGTCTGCGCGCCGCCCGCCTGGGCGGCGGCGAGCAGCGGCAACGGCCCGCCGGCGGCCCGGAAGGCGCTGAGCACGTCGCCGGCCAGCGCCCCGACCTGTCCCGGGCTGACGAAGTTGCTCGCGTCGAACACCACACCGCCCCACTCGGTCGGGCCGAGTCCGGCGACCGCCGCCGCGTCGGGGCCGGCGAGCGAGACCAGGAACAGCTGCGCGACCTGCTGGGACAGCGACAGCGTCGACGCCGCCCGCAGCGCTGCCGGGGCGGGCGTGAACGCGGCGGCCCGGCGAGCACCCGACGCCGTCCCGAAGCCGCCTGAGGCCGAACCGGAGCCGCCCGCGCCGGATCCCCCCGGCACGGTCAGCACGCTGGCGGGGCCGACGCCGCCGGGCAGGTACCGGGGGGCCCGCGGGCCCGAGCCGGGCGACGCCGAGACGATCACGCCGACCGCCACCGCCGCGACGATCACGGCCAGCGCGGTCAGCCGCCGGCGCCGGAGCAGCGCCTCGCGCTCACGCGGGCTCACCGCGTAACCTCCGGCCCGATGTCAGTCCCGGCGACCGTGGTGATGAAGTTCGGCGGGACGTCGGTCGCCGACGCCGAGCGGATCAAGCGCGCCGCGCGGCGCATCGTCGCCCAGCGGGAGGCCGGAAACCGCGTCGTGGCGGTGCTCTCGGCCCGCGGCCACACCACCGATGAGCTGATCGCCGCCGCCGAGGAGGTCTCGCCCGCGCCGGACCCGCGAGAGATGGACATGCTGCTCTCGACCGGCGAGCGGATCTCCTGCGCGCTGTGCGCGATGGCCATCAACGACCTCGGGCACCGGGCGATCTCGCTCACCGGCTCACAGGCCGGCATCGTCACGGACACCTCCCACACGAAGGCAAGGATCCTCGATGTGCGCGCGGAACGCATTCGCGAGGCCCTGGCCGAGGACGTGATCGTCCTGGTCGCGGGCTTCCAGGGCGTCTCGACCAGCCGCGACGTGACGACGCTCGGCCGCGGCGGGTCGGACACCACCGCCGTCGCGCTGGCGGCCGCGATCGGGGCCGAGGTATGCGAGATCTACACCGACGTGTCGGGCGTGTTCAGCGCCGACCCCCGGATCGTCCCCGACGCCCGCAAGCTGGCCGTGGTCAGCTTCGAGGAGATGCTCGAGATGGCCGCCTCGGGGGCCAAGGTGCTGCAGCTGCGCTCGGTCGAGTACGCCCGCACGCACGGGGTGAGGATCCACTGCCGTTCGAGCTTCGAGGACGGCCCGGGTACCGTTGTCATCAGAGAGGACGAAACCGTGGAGCACCCGCTGATCACCGCCGTCACCCACTCGAGCGAGGAGGCTCGCATCACCCTCCTCGGCGTTCCCGACCGCCCGGGCGCCGCCGCGGCGATCTTCCGCGCGCTGGCCGACGCCGGGGTCAACGTCGACACGATCATCCAGAACGAGCCCCGCGGCGAGAGCCGCGACGCCGAGGTGTCGTTCACAATCGCCGTCGAGGACCTGCGGGCGGCCGAGCAGGCCCTCGAGCCGATCCGGGCCGACCTGCGCCTCACCGACGTCGACACCGACCGGCAGATCGGCAAGGTCTCGATCGTCGGCGCGGGCATGCGCTCGCACCCGGGCGTGTCGGCGACCGTGTTCGAGACGCTGGCCGCACAGGACATCAACATCGAGATGATCTCGACCTCGCCGATCAAGATCTCGTGCGTGATCCGCGCCGAGTCGGTGCCGAGCGCGGTGCGCGCGCTGCACGCCGCATTCGAGCTCGGCGCGGGCGGGATCGAGGCCGAGCCGTTCAACCAGGAAGCTCGATGAGCGCGGGGCTCAGAGTCGCCGTCGTCGGCGCCACCGGAGCCGTCGGCACGGTGATGATGCAGCTGCTGCGCGAGCGCGACTTCCCGGCCCGCGAGATCGTGCCGTTCGCCTCCGAGCGCTCGGCGGGCCGCGAGCTCGGCGACGGGCTGACCGTGCGGGCGCTGGTCGAGGGCGCCGACCTCGACGGCTTCGACGTTGCGCTGTTCTCGGCCGGCGCGACTCGTTCGCGCGAGTGGGGCCCGCGGTTCGTCGAGCGCGGGGCCACGGTGATCGACAACTCGAGCGCGTTCCGGCGCGAGCCCGAGGTGCCGCTGGTCGTCTCGGAGGTCAACCCGCACGCGCTCGAGCGCCACCGCGGCCTGATCGCCAACCCCAACTGCTCGACGATGCAGCTGATGGTCGCGCTCGCCCCGATCCACCGCGCGGTGGGGATCGAGCGCCTCGTCGTGGCCACCTACCAGTCGGTGTCGGGCACGGGGCACAAGGCCGTGGAGGAGCTCGACGCGCAGGCCCACGCCTCGCTGCACGGCATGCCGATGCCCGACCCCCAGATCTATCCCGACCACATCGCTTTCAACGTGATCGGCGCCGCCGGATCGTTCCCCGACGGCGACGACCACACCGACGAGGAGCGCAAGATGATGTTCGAGACGCGCAAGATCCTCGAGGACGACTCGATCGGGGTCGCCGTCACCTGCGTCCGCGTCCCGGTGCGGATCTGCCACTCGGAGGCGGTCAACGTGCAGACACGGGAGCCGCTGAGCGCGGAGCGGGCCCGCGAGCTGTTGGCCGATGCGCCCGGCGTGGCGCTCGAGGACGTGCCCTCGCCGCTGCGCGCGGCGGGGCGCGACGAGGTGTTCGTGGGGCGGATCCGCGGCGACGACTCGCACCCGCGCGCGCTGTCGATGTTCGTCGTCTCCGACAACCTGCGCAAGGGCGCCGCGACCAACGCGGTGCAGATAGCCGAGCTGGTCGCCGACCGGCTTGGGGCTCGCGCCTGAGCGCCCGACCCGCGCGCCGCTCCACCCTGAGGCGCAGCGCCCGACGCCCGACGCCCGGCTCGACCCTGAGGCTCAGCGTCCGGCGCGCAGCTCGCGCCGCGTGCTGACCCCGAGCTTGCGGTACACGCGGCGCGCATGGGTGCGGACGGTCTCGATCCCGACGTGCAGCGCCTGGGCGATCTCGGCGTTGGAGCGCCCGGCGCGGATCAGCTCGAGCACGTCGGCCTCCCTCGGGGTCAGGAGCTCGGGGCCACCCCGCTCCAGCCCGTCGGGGCCGGCCGGCGGGAGCACGTGCAGGCCGCGCGAGGCGAGGTGGATCGCGTGCCGGATGTCGCGCGACTCGGTGCTCTTGGCCAGGCACGCGGTGGCGCCGAAGGCGATCATCTGACGCGACTCGCCCGCGGTCGGCCGGTTGGCCAGCACGACCAGCCGGGTGTCCGGGAACGCCCGCGTAAGCTCGCGGAGCTCGGCCGCGTTGCTCAGCGAGCCGAAGTTGAGGATCGCCACCCTCGGGGAGAGCTCGGCCAGCGCCAGGGCGAGGCGCTCGTGGGCGACGTCGTCGGCGACCAGGCGCAGGTTCGCGTCCTCGTCGATCAGCGAGCGCAGACCGCGGCTGATCATGTCCTCGAAGCGGGCGAGGAGCACATCGATTGGAGCACGGCTGGGATTGACCATCGCGACGAGCGCACTCTAGCGCGAACGGGTGATGTTGACATCACCCGTTTCCCATCACCCGTCCTCCCCGAAGATCACCCCGCGCAGGTGACGAATTCGCGTCCCGGTCGCGCCACCATGGCTCCAGCGTTCAGGGAGCGCGCGAAGCGGCAGAGACTTTCCGCGGGACGGTACAGGGGTAGTGACCAAGGGCGGAGCTCCGGCAGAGGGCTCCGCCCTTGAGTCGTTCCGGGGGCGGAGCTCACGGCCTGAGCGAGCCGACCGGTGCCTGCGGACCGGCTTGTAGTCCGCTTCAGAACCGCTAGGCGACGCTGGCCGCCACCACCGATGTCGACCAGTCGATCACCGAGGTCGGCCTGACGACGTGCTTGTTCATCGACAGCTCTTGCGGCGAGAGGCCGAGGGCGAGCCCGACGAGCTGGGGGAGGTGCAGGACCGGCAGGCCGAGCTCGCGGCCGACGACCTTGGCCGCCGCGGGCTGTTGGAGGTCGAGGTTCAGGTGGCACAGCGGGCAGGGCACGACGAGGCAGTCGGCGTCGGCGTCGATCGCGTCGCCGACGTGACGGCCGGCCATCCCCAGCGAGACCTGCTTGTTCATGGTGACGATCGGGAACCCGCAGCACTTGTAGACGCCGGCGTAGTCGACGACGGTGCCGCCGAGGGCCTCGATCACCATCTGCATGTAGCTGTCGCGGGGGTGCTGCTCGTCGATCCCCAGCCGGTCGACCGGGCGGACTATGTAGCAGCCGTAGAACGGCCCCACTCGCAGGTCGGTGAGCGGCCGCTTGACCTTCGAGCGCAGCGCGTCGAGCCCGATCTCCTCGACCAGCATCCAGAGGAAGTTCTTGTTGGTCAGCCCGCGCTGGTAGCTGAGTCCCTCCTCGGCGAGGTTCTGGTTGATGTGCTCGCGGTACTCGGTGTTGGCATCGAGTCGCTCCTGGCACTCGGACTGGGCGCCCTGGCAGGTCGAGCAGATGTTCATCATCAGGTCGCCGCCGACCTGCTGGGCGAGCGCGAAGGTGCGGGCGTTGAGGGTGTCGGCGAGCTCCTGGTTGTGCTCGGCGATCACGCCGGCGCCGGTGCAGCAGGCGCGGTCGAGCTCGACCAGCTCGAGGTCGAGCAGCGGGGCCACTGCGGCCATCGAGCCGTGGAGCTCCGGGGTGAAGCCGCGGCTCACGCAGCCCGGCCAGTAGGCGACCCTCATCCGTTCTCGCTTTCCGTGCCGGGGTGGTCGGGTTCGCCGGCAGGTCGGTCCGGGTGGGTGACGGAGACCGGCTGCTTGACCCGCTCGTCGAGGAGGTCGTCCTCCTTGCCGCTCACGTATATGTTCAGCTCGACGCGCTGATCCCGCCCGTCGATCTCGTCGAACAGCCGCCTGACCTCCTTGGAGGCCTGGTGCGGGTGCATCAGGGCGGTCTTGACGGTCATCTTGCGCCGGCGGAGCCCGACGAACGCCGTCGGCAGCGAGGTGAGCAGCTCGGGCACCGCACGCGGGTGGAACTTGCCGCCGTAGGAGTCGGGTAGCAGGTCGGCCTCGTGAAGCAGGCCGTTGCGCTTGATGTTCTTGACGAACGCGTGCTCGTGGCGGTAGCCGTTGTTGCGGTCCTCGATCTGCTGATCGGAGCCGGCCACGCGGCGCAGGCGCATGATCTGGTTCATCGGCGCCACCCCCTTGGGGCAGGCGTCGATGCAGTTGAAGCAGTGGGTGCAGTCATAGATCCCGTGCTCGTCCTCGCTCAGGTCGAGCAGGCGCTCGTGCTGCTCGGCGTCCCGGGGGTCGCCGACGAAGCGGTAGGCCTTGGCGAGCGCGGCCGGGCCGATGAACAGCGGGTCGATCTCCATCGACAGGCAGTCCGAGACGCAGGCGCCGCACTGGATGCAGGCCATCGGCTGAGTGACGTCGACCATGTTTTCGTGGGGGACGACGTACTCGCGCTCGGGCACCGGGAGCTGGTTGATCAGCCACGGCGTCACGCGGCGGACCTTCTTCCAGTGCACCGCGTCCATATCGACGATCAGGTCGCGGATCACCGGCATGTTGCCCATCGGCTCGACCTCGATCACCACGTTGTCGTGGTCGAGCGTCGTCGAGGAGCCCTTCTGCCGCGCCGCCGCCTCTTCGAGGTGGGTGTTGCAGGCCAGCCCCGGTCGGCCGTTCATCCGCACGCCGCAGGAGCCGCAGATGCCCTGCTGGCAGGAGCAGCGAATGCCGATTGAGCCGTCGGTGTCGCCCTTGATCTTCAGGATCGCGTCGAGCACGGAGCTGCGCGCGCGCATGTCGAGCTTGTGCTCGTCCCAGTGCGCTGCCTCGCCCGACTGGGGGTCGTAGCGGCGGATCCTCAGCGTGTACTCAGGCATGCGACTAATAGGTCCTTTCCTCGGGCTCCCACTTGGTGATCGTGACCTCCGAGTAGGTGACCGTGGGGACCTCGTGGCCGTTGGCGGAGATGTCGATGTGCTTCAGCCACTCCTCGTCCTTGCGCTCGGGGAAGTCGGTACGGAACTGGGCCCCGCGCGACTCCTTGCGCTCCTGGGCGGCGACCACGATCGCCTCGGCGCAGTCGAGCATGTAGCCGAGCTCGATCGCCCCGATGACGTCCTGGTTGAAGATCGTCCCGCGGTCGTCGACCGACGCCTTCGGCGCCTGCTCCTTGAGGTCGCGGACGATTCCGTGGGCCTGCTCGAGGCCCGCGGCGTCCCGGTACACGGCGACGTACCGGTTCATCGTGTCGCCGAGCTCCTCCTTGATCGCGGCGACGCGCGGGCCGCCGGCGTCGCGGCGCAGGATGTCCCCGATCCACTTCTCGGTGTCGCCGACGCGCGCGGCGGGCGTGGTCGGCATCCTGACGTTGCGAGCCTGCCCGGCGGCGTGCTCGCCCGAGCGCCGGCCGAAGATCAGCGTGTCGAGCAGCGAGTTGGCGCCGAGGCGGTTGCCGCCGTGGACCGAGACGCAGGCGACCTCGCCGGCGGCGTACAGGCCGGGGATCGTCGTCTGGCCGTCGACGTCGGCCTTGACGCCGCCCATGATGTAGTGCTGGCCCGGCTTGACGTGGATCGGCTCCCGGGTGATGTCCACGCCGGCGAAGTCGCGCCCGATGTTGACGATCTCCCGCAGCGCCTCGAGCGTGCGCTTGCGCGGGACCTTGGTCACGTCGAGGGCGACCGAGCCGTCGGGGAAGCCGCGGCCCTCGTTGATCTCGGTCTGCTCGGCGCGGGAGACGACGTCGCGGCTGGCCAGCTCGAGCTTGTTCGGCGCGTACTTCTCCATGAATCGGTCGCCCTCGGCGTTGAGCAGCCAGGCGCCCTCGCCGCGTGCCCCCTCGGTGATCAGCAGCCCGTTGCCGGCCAGTGTCGTCGGGTGATACTGGATCATCTCCATGTCCATCAGCTTGGCGCCGATCCGGTAGGCCTGGGCGATCCCGTCGCCGGTGACGATCAGGCCGTTGGTGGTCGGCCGGTAGGCCTGGCCGGCGCCGCCGCCCGCGAGGATCGTCGACTTGGCGTTGAACACCTCGAGCCGGCCGTCGCGGAGGTTGCGGCAGATCCCGCCGATGCAGCGGCCGCCATCGTCCTGGAGCAGGTCGGTGCAGAACCACTCCTCGTAGCGGTCGAGCTGGGCGTGGTGCTTCATCAGCTGCTCGTAGAGCACGTGCAGGATCGCCTGACCGGTGATGTCGGCGACGTAGTAGGTCCGGGCCGCCGAGGCGCCGCCGAAGGCTCGGGTCCCGAGGTGGCCGGTGCCGTTGCGGTGAAAGGTGACGCCGGCGTGCTCGAGCCACAGGATCTCCTCCGGGGCCTCGCGGCACATGATCTCGATCGCGTCCTGGTCGCCCAGGTAGTCGGAGCCCTTGACGGTGTCGTAGGCGTGGGATTCCCATGTGTCCTCGGGGTTGAGGGCCGCGTTGATCCCGCCGGCCGCGGCGACCGAGTGCGAGCGGACGGGGTGGACCTTGGAGATGATGGCGACGGTGGATCCCGCCTGGGCGGCCGCCAGGGCGGCTCGCTGACCGGCCAGGCCGGCGCCGATGATCAGGACGTCATGAGATGGCACGGGGCGCGACTTTATTACGGTGCGCCCGAGGGTGCGTCGTGCCCCGCCGCGACCGCGCAGCGGCGCCGAGGGAGTCCCCGAAGCGGCGCAGGGCGGCGGTGGGCTACTGGGGCTTCATGCTCCCGCGCTGGTTGCGCGGGTGATACAGCGCACCGAGCAGAAAGTCCCGGTTGAGCCGACCGATCACCCGGATCGAGATCTCCTTGGGGCAGGCGGCCTCGCATTCACCGAAGTTCGTGCAGCCGCCGAAGCCCTCCAGGTCCATCTGCTCGACCATGTCCTGGACCCGGGCGAAGCGCCCCGGCTGGCCCTGCGGGAGCCGGCTCAGGTGCGTCACCTTGGCGCCGGTGAACAGCATCGCGGCGCCGTTGGGGCACGCCGCCACGCACGCTCCGCAGCCGATGCAGATGGCGGCGTCGATCGCCTCCTCGGCGTCCTCGGGGCTGACCGGGTTGGCGTTCGGCTCGGGCTTCGGGCCCGCGTTGACGCCGGTGTAGCCGCCCGCCTGCTGGATCCGGTCGAGCGCCGAGCGGTCGATGACGAGGTCGCAGATCAGCGGGAACGCCGCGGCCCGGAACGGCTCGATCGTGATCGTCGATCCGTCCGCGAACTCGCGCATGTAGATCTGGCAGGTGGTGGTGCCGGCGCCGGCGCCGTGGGGCCGGCCGTCGATCGTCATCGAGCACGACCCGCAGATCCCCTCGCGGCAGTCGTGATCGACGGCGATCGGCCGCTGGCCGGCGATCACGAGGCGGTCGTTGAGCTCGTCGATCGTCTCCAGCAGCGACTCGTCGGGCGCGATCTCGGTGACCTCGTAGGCGTGGAACAGCCCGGGTGAGTCGGGGCTCTGCTGGCGCCACACCTTCAGGGTGAAGTTCACACGTAGCTCCTGGCCTTCGGCTTCAGCTCGGCGAATGTGAGCGGCTCGACGTGGCTCACCGGATCGCCGTCCCGACGATGCTCCCACACCGTCACGTTGGCGAAGCGAACGTCGTCTCGGACGGGCTCGCCCGCCCCGGTCCGGTGCTCCTCGCGCAGGTGGCAGCCACACGACTCGTCGCGCTCGAGGGCGTCGCGGCACATCAGCTCACCCAGCTCGAGGAAGTCGGCCACGCGCCCGGCGTATTCGAGTGACTGGTTGAGCGACCCCGACTCGCCACCGACCTTGACGTCGGCCCAGAAACGCTCGCGGATCTGCGGGATCTCCTCCAGCGCCCGCTCGAGGCCCGCGGCGGAGCGGGAGATCCCGCACACGTCGATCATCAGCTTGCCGAGCTCGCGGTGGAAGTGGCTGGTCGGCGTCGCTCCGTCGACGGCGAGCAGCCCTCGAAGCCGGGCCAGGACGCTCGCGCCGGTCTCGGCGAAGGCGGGGTGGCGGGGGTCGGTGTGCGGCGCGTCGAGCCGCGCTAGGTAGTCGGTGACGGTGTGCGGGAGCACGAAGTAGCCGTCGGCCAGGCATTGCATCATCGCGCTCGCCCCGAGGCGGTTGGCGCCGTGGTCGGAGAAGTTCGCCTCGCCGATCGCGAACAGCCCGGGGATCGTCGTCTGCAGCGCGTAGTCGACCCACAGCCCGCCCATCGAGTAGTGGGGGGCCGGGTAGATCCGCATCGGCACCCGCCACGGGCTCTCGCCGGTGATCTGTTCGTAGAGATCGAATAGGTTGCCGTAGCGGTTGCCGATCTCCCGCTCCCCCCGCTGCTCGATCGCGGCCGCGAAGTCCATGTACACGCCGCGGCCCGTCGAGCCGACCCCGAGGCCCTCGTCGCAGACGTGCTTGGCCGCGCGCGAGGCCACGTCGCGCGGGACCAGGTTCCCGTAGCGCGGGTACTGCTCCTCCAGGAAGTAGTACCGGTCAGCCTCGGGGATCTCGCCGGGCTCGCGTGCGTCGGCGGCCTCGCGGGGCACCCACACACGCCCGTCGTTGCGCAGCGACTCGCTCATCAGCGTCAGCTTCGACTGGTGCTCGGAGGTCTGGGGGATGCACGTCGGGTGGATCTGCGTGTAGCACGGGTTGGCGAGCCCGGCGCCGCGCCGGTGGGCGCGCCACACTGCGGTGACGTTGCAGCCCATCGCGTTGGTGGAGAGGAAGTAGACGTTGGAATAGCCGCCGGTGGCCAGCACGACGGCGTCGGCCGGGTGGGGGCGGATCTCGCCACTGACCAGGTCGCGGGCGATGATCCCGCAGGCCCGGCCGTCGCCGACGACGACGTCGAGCAGCTCGTGGCGGTTGTGAAGTCGCACGCGGCCTCCGCGGACCTGTCGCGACAGCGCCCCGTAGGCTCCGAGCAGCAGCTGCTGGCCGGTCTGGCCGCGGCAGTAGAAGGTCCGCTCCACCAGCACGCCGCCGAACGAGCGGGTGGCCAGCAGGCCGCCGTACTCGCGGTTGAACGGGACGCCCTGGGCGACGGCCTGGTCGATGATCGCCGTCGAGAGCTCGGCGAGGCGCCAGACGTTGGCCTCACGGGCGCGGAAGTCGCCGCCCTTCATCGTGTCGGCGAACAGCCGGTGGACCGAGTCGCCGTCGTTGGAGTAGTCCTTGGTGGCGTTGATCCCGCCCTGGGCGGCGATCGAGTGGGCGCGCCGCGGCGAGTCCTGGAAGCAGAACGAGTCGACCGTGTAGCCCATCCCGGCCAGCGTCGCCGCCGCGCTGGCCCCGGCCAGTCCGGTGCCGACGACGGCGATCACGTGGTCGCCGCGCTGGCGGGGGCCGACGAGCTCGTGGTGGTCCTTCCAGATCCGCCACTTCTCCTCGATCGGGCCGTCCGGGATCCGCGCGTCGAGGATCATGGCCTGGGGAGCGCCCCGAACGCGAACAGCAGCGGCACCAGCGCGAACCCCGCCACCGTCAGCACTGTCACCCCGGTGGCCAGCCGGCGCCAGAACCAGTTGCGGTCGGGGTTGTCGACGCCGGCGGTCTGGGCCCCCGACCACAGGCCGTGGTTGATGTGCAGGCCGAGCAGCACCACCGCGCCGACGTACACCACGACCAGCCACCAGGTGTGGAAGGCGTGGTAGGCGTTGGCGTAAACGGCGCCCTCGACGAGCCGCGTCGGGTGCAGCGTGCTGGTGGTGAAGTGAAGAATGTGGAAGACCAGGAAGGCCAGCACCAGCGCCCCGGTGAACGGCATCGTCCGCGCCGCGATCGTCGCCCGGTGGGGCCGCGTCCGGTACTGCGGCGGCTTGGCGCGGCGGTTGCGGGCCCACAGCGATCCGACTGCCATCAGGTGCAGGACGAGCGCCGCCAGCAGCACGATCCGCTCGATCCACAGCAGCATGTCGTGGGGCAGCACCGGCGAGCCGGCGGTGCGCAGGAAGCGCGCGTAGCGATCGATCGCCGGGCTCCCGCCGCCGGCGCCCTCGATCGCCTTGAGGTTGCCGAGCATGTGCGCGACGACGAACAGGGCGAGGATCAGCCCCGTGATCGCCGCCACGTACTTCTTGCCGATCGTCGACCCCCACAGGCCGAGCAGCCGGCTCGGCGTCCGGGATGCGCGGCGTCCGGCCGCCGCCCGCGGGACCTCGGTCACGCTCGCCAAGCCAGCACCCCGGTATGCCGCCCACAGCCCACCACGGGCCGATCCTATCGGCGCCGTCCGCGCCGCGGGGATCTAGATCCGGCTGACGCTCGAGGCGCCGAACGCGCTCTGCAGGGCGCGCCGGATCTGCTCGAGCGTGACCACTCCGCGCAACACGCCCTCGCCGTCGACGGCCATCAGCGCGCCGAGCCGGCCGAGGGCCTCGACGCCGATCACCTCGGTCAGCCGCTGATCCTCGCTGACCCGGAAGCTGCCCGCCTCCTCGGACTCGAGCACCGCCCCGACGGTGAGCCAGCTCTCGCCGCCGTCGAGCGTGGCCTGCACGCGTTCCTGGCGGGAGACCCCGGTGAAGCGCCCGTGCTCGTCGATCACCGGGAACCACGACCAGCCGTAGCGCAGGAAGAACTCGTCGAGCGCGCGGGCGACCGGGGTGTCGGCCGGGATCGCCACCGGCTGGCGGTCCATGATGTCGCCGACCCGGACGCCCTCGATCCGCTCGCTGAGCGCCGACTGCACGACCGCCCCGCGGGCCGACTGCCCGAGCATGAAGGCCAGCGCCAGCAGCCACACGCCGTTGAACGTCTGGCCGGCCAGCAGCCAGGTGAGCCCGCCGGCGGCCAGCAGCACGGCGAAGCCCTGGCCGAGCCTGGCCGCGACGCGGGTGCCACGGCGCTTGTCCCCGGTGCGTCGCCACACCACCGCTCGGGCGATGCGCCCGCCGTCGAGCGGGAACGCCGGGAGCAGGTTGAAGGCGAGGATCAGCACGTTCATCAACAGCAGCCAGCTCAGCGCCAGCAGCACGGGGGTGATCTGGATCGTGTCGTCGAGCCGCACCGCGTGCCACAGCCGGCTCGGCCCGACGATCGCCAGGTCGAGTCCCAGGCACGTGAGCACCACGACCAGCGTGCCGGCCGGGCCGGCGCTGGCGATCTTCAGCTCCTCGGCCGGGGTCTCCGAGTCGCGGCTCATCTGGGTCAGGCCGCCGAACATGAACAGTTCGATTCGCTTCACCTCGATCCCCTGGCGTCGGGCGACCACCGCGTGGCCGAGCTCATGGACGATCAACGAGCCGAAGAACAGCAGGACGGTGACCACGGTGGTCAGGTAGGCGACCCCGTCGGAGCTGCGCAGGGTGTCGCGGAACGCGCCCGAGAGCCAGAAGATGACGACGAACAGGAAGACGAACCAGGTCCCGTCCACGCCGATCCGGATCCCCGAGACGGTCAGCAGCTTGATCGAGCCGGGACGCCGCAGCATCCTGCAATGGTGTCACAGCCCGGATAGCCTGCCGGGATGACCGATACCACGACGGAGCTTGCCGGTCGGCTCGCCGAGATCACCGATCTGCGTAACGCCGCCGGCGTCCTCGGCTGGGACCAGCAGACGATGATGCCGCCGCGCGGCGCGGCAGGACGGGCGGAGGCGCTGGGCACGCTCGAGCGGATCACCCACGAGCGCTTCATCGACCCGGAGATCGGGCGGCTGCTCGAGGCCGAGGGCGAGCGGCTCAACGGCGACGATCCCGACTCCGATCAGGCCCGCCTGGTGTCGGTGGTGCGCCGGCGGTGGGAGAAGTCGCGGCGGGTTCCCTCCGAGCTGGCGGCGGAGCTTGCCAAGGCCGGCTCGATCGGGCAGGAGGCGTGGGTGAGCGCGCGCGAGCAGTCGGACTTCGCCGCCTTCGCACCGTACCTGGAGCGCAACCTCGAGCTGCTGCGGCGCTACGTCGAATGCTGCGACGGCTTCGACTGCGCCTACGACGTGCTGCTCGACGACTACGAGTCGGGGATGAAGACCGCGCAGGTCGCCGCCGTGTTCGCCGAGCTGAAGGCCGGGCTGGTGCCGCTGATCGCCGCCGTGTCAGGGCGCGAGATCGACACCGCCGCGGTGCACGGCCGCTTCCCCGTCGCCCAGCAGCGCGAGCTGGTCGAGCGCGTGGTCGCGAAGATGGGCTTCGACCGCGAGGGCTGGCGGATCGACGACGCCGTGCACCCGTTCGCGGCCGGCTTCGGCTCCGGCGACATCCGGATCACCACGCGGTGGGACGAGGCGTACTTCCCCGGCGCGCTGTTCGGCGCCATGCACGAGTGCGGGCACGGCCTCTACGAGCAGGGGATCGCCGACAGCCTGCAGCGCACCCCGCTTGGTCACGCCGAGTCGCTCGGCCTGCACGAGTCCCAGAGCCGACTGTGGGAGAACATGGTCGGCCGCGGTCGCTCGTTCCAGGACGTGCTGGCGCCGCTGCTGGCCGAGGTGTTCGGCGCCGGGCGGGCGGTCGAGCCCGACGCGCTGTACCGCGCCGTGAACCGGGTACGGCCATCGCTGATCCGGGTCGAGGCCGACGAGGCGACCTACGGGCTGCACATCATCCTGCGCTTCGAGCTCGAGCAGGAGCTGATCGAGGGCCGGCTGAGCGTCGCCGAGCTGCCCCAGGCGTGGAACGCGCGGATGCACGAGTACCTCGGCATCGCCGTGCCCGACGACGCCCACGGCGTGCTTCAGGACGTGCACTGGTCGGCGGGCCTGGTCGGGTACTTCTCCACCTATGCGCTCGGCAACCTGATCGCGGGCCAGCTGTGGCAGCGCGCGCACGTCGACCTCCCCGAGCTCGAGTCGCAGATCGCCGCCGGCGAGCTGATGGGGTTGCGCGAGTGGCTGCGCGAGCACGTCCACCGGCACGGCGCGAAGTTCACCAGCGGCGAGCTGCTGCAACGGGTCCTCGGCGGCCCGATCGAGGTGGCCCCGTTCGTGGAATATCTGAGGACCAAGCTGTCCGGGGTCTACGGCATCGAGCTGTAAGGGCCCGCGGCTTCGGGATCGCCCGAAGCGGCGGTGAGGCCCCGGGATCAGGTAGAACTGGCAGTCGATCCTCCCCAACCCGTGAGCAGCTCGCCGGCGGCATCCCGCGGTGAGCGAGGAGACGACAGATGCCTGAGAGTCCTGTAAATGTCGCCGTCACCGGCGCGGCCGGCCAGATCGGGTACGCGCTGCTGTTCCGCATCGCCAGTGGACAGCTGCTCGGTCCGGACACGCCGGTGAAGCTCTCGCTGTTGGAGATCGCCCCGGCGGTGAAGGCCGCCGAGGGAACGGCGATGGAGCTCGACGACTGTGCCTTTCCGCTGCTCGCCGGTATCGACATCAGCGATGACCCCAACGCCGCGTTCGACGGTGTCAGCGTGGCCCTGCTGGTCGGCGCCCGCCCGCGCTCGAAGGGGATGGAGCGCGGTGACTTGCTGGAGGCCAACGGCGGCATCTTCAAGCCGCAGGGACAGGCGCTGAACGCCCACGCCGCCTCCGATGTGAAGGTGCTGGTGGTCGGCAATCCCGCCAATACCAACTGCCTGATCGCACAGTCGAACGCCCCCGACATCCCACGCGAGCGCTTCACCGCGATGATGCGCCTCGACCACAACCGCGCCAAGGCGCAGCTCGCCGCCAGGGCCGGGGTGAGCGTCAGCGACATCACCAACATGACGATCTGGGGTAACCACTCGGCCACCCAGTACCCGGACATCTTCCACGCCAAGGTGAAGGGTGAGAGCGCGGCGGAGAAGGTCGACGACCAGCAGTGGCTGGAGAGCGACTTCATCCCCACGGTACAGAAGCGCGGCGCGGCGATCATCGAGGCGCGCGGCGCCTCCAGCGCGGCGTCGGCGGCCAACGCGGCGATCGACCACGTGCACGACTGGGTGCTGGGCACGCCGCCGGGCGACTGGGTGTCGATGGCGATCCCCTCCGACGGCTCCTACGGCGTCGAGGAGGGCCTGATCTCGAGCTTCCCGGTCACCTGCTCGGGCGGCGGCTTCGAGATCGTGCCGGGTCTCGAGGTCAGCGACTTCTCACGTTCCCGGATCGACGCCACCGTTGACGAACTCGGCGGGGAGCGCGACGCGGTCAAGCAACTCGGGCTGGTTTAGCCCGCGGGTGGTGAGGCGCCGGCCGGCGGCGGGCCGGCGTCTCACCCCAAACGCGCTTTCAGCCCTGCGCCCCGGCGGGGTGCCAGCTCTGGCCCTCGCGGGTCACCTTGCCGTCGGAGACCAGCTTCGGCATCACCCGGTACAGATAGTTCGGCTCGATCTTCAACTCCTCGGCGATCTGCGGGATGGTGATGCCGGGGCGGTGGCGGACCAGCTCGAGTGCCTGGTTGGCGCGCGTGTTGCCGCCGCGGCGCCCGCGGGGACGACCCGGCTTGCGCGCCGCCCGGCGCGAGGGCGCGGGGGTGCTACCGGCGGGGCGCCCCGGACGGCGGCGGGGGACGCCGTTGCCGAGCAGCGCGGCGCGCGCTGCCTCGAGCCGGTCCACCTCCTGCTTGAGCTCGCCGAGGCGATCCTCGATGTCCTTCACTGTCGTATCCACAAAGCCTGCCATCGTCGACTCCTGACGGTAACCACGGGGTTGGAGGGTGCAGCAACCATACACGTAGGGAAAATGCTACGCGAACGGTGAATGCGAGCTGTCGGCGGGTGGTGCCGGGAGCGTCGCCGCAACCGGGGTTAACCCTTCTCGAGCAGCTGCTTGAGTCGCGACAGTGAGTGCTGGGCCTCACGCTCGGAGACGCCGCCGACGACGACCCGGCTGGCGACGTTACCGAGCATCCCGCCCGGGGTCCTGAACTCGTTGGTGTATTCGAAGTGGCTACGCTCCCCGTCGCCGGAGAGTCCGTAGTGCGTGCGGGCGGTGGAGTGCGCGGGGCCGCGACCCTCCCAGGTGGCGACATGGGGAGCGCTGACCTCGGCCAGCGTCCAGTGAACCTTGAACGACACGCCCCTGATACACAGCACCTGGGTCATCCTGGCGCCCTCGTGCGCCGGGTCGCCGGAGACCTGGCTCACCGATCGGTGGATCGTCACCCAGTCGCCGAACCGGCGGGGGTCCATGATCGTCTCCCAGACGCGCTCCACCGGAGCGTCGATGTCGATCGCGACGTGAACCTTGCTCATATGGCTCGCGGACAGTAACGCCTCGCGCTCACCGCGCGCGCAGCGACTCGACCGCCTCCCAGCGGTGCAGGGCATGCTCGATCGCTGCGTCGAGTGAGTGAAGGCGCACGCCGAGCAGCTCGGCGGCGCGGTCATCGCGCGGCAGCAGGTCCTCGTCGAGGCTCTCCATCAGCGGGCCGATCAGCTCGTGCCGCTCGCCGGCGATCACCGCGGCGAGCCGGCTGGCGATCGGGGTGACGGTCAGACGCGAGAGCCAGACGATCGGCCGGCCCACCAGCATCAGGTCGCGGATCCGCTCGATCAGCTCGCCGTAGGAGACGATGTCGCGGCCGCGGATGTCCAGCGACTGCCCGCCGATCCGGTCGCTGTCGGCGGCGCGCGCCAGCAGCTCGACGGCGTCGCGCTCGTCGACCGGCGAGGTCCGGTTGTCCTTCCACGCCGGCACCGCCAGCACCGGCATCCGCTCGACCAGCCGCACCAGGAAGCGGAATGACCGGGAGCGGGCGCCGATCACGATCGAGGCGCGGAAGGCCACCGACTGCGGCGTCGCCTCGAGCAGCACCGCCTCGACGGCCAGGCGGCTCGCCAGGTGCGACGAGATGCGCCCTCCGGCGGGCAGCGGTCCGCCGAGGTAGACGATCCGTCCGACGCCGGCCCGCTGCGCGGCGCCGGCGAAGTTCTCGGCCGAGGCGCGCTCGCGGTGCGCGAAGCTGCCGTCGGCTGAGGGCTCCATCGAGTGGATCAGGTAGTAGGCGACCTCCACGCCGTCCATCGCGCGCTCGAGGCCGGCGCCCGAGATGGCGTCGCCGCGCACCAGCTCGACGCCGTCGGCGGCGAGCGCGTCCGGACGCCGGGTCAGCCCGCGCAGCTCGTGGCCGTCCCGGAGCAGGCGCGGCGCCAGCGCGCCGCCGACATAGCCGGTCACCCCGGTGAGCAGGATCCGCACCGCTCAGCGTCCCACGCACGGCGGCTGCAGGGGCGAGGACGGCGCCCACGGTGCCGGGGCGAGCAGGCTGCGATCGAGCGCGGTGGCCCGCGGGGCCCCGGCCAGCGCCAGCGCCAGATCGAGCTCGGCGAGCAGGATCCCCAGAACGTCGGCGACCCCGTCGGCGCCCGCATTGGCCAGGCCCCACAGGATCGGGCGCCCGACGAGCACCGCGCGAGCGCCGAGGGCCAGCGCCTTGAACACGTCGGTGCCGCGCCGGATGCCGCCGTCGACGAGCACGTCGAGGTGCTCGCCGACGGCATCGACGACCTCGACGAGCGCGTCGGCCGCGGCGCAGACGGTGTCGAGCTGCCGCCCGCCGTGGTTGGAGACGATCACCCCGCGGGCGCCGTGCTCGAGCGCCAGGCGGGCGTCCTGGGCGGTGAGCACGCCCTTGACCAGCACCGGCAGCGGCGAGGCGACGGCGAACGCCTCGATGTCCGACCAGCGCAGCCCCGGGTCGATCAGCGCGGCGAAGTCCGCCGGGGTCATCGCGCCGCGGGCGCCGGTGGCGCGGGCGCTGGCCACCATCTCGCCGGTGGCCGAGTGCACCGCGGTGCGCAGCTCGCGCTCGCGCCGGCCGAGGACCGGCAGGTCGACGGTCACCACCAGCGCCTCGTAGCCATGCTCGGCGGCCTGCGCCACCAGCTCGCGGCTGACCCCGCGGTCGGAGAACACGTAGAGCTGGAACCAGCGTTCGGCGCCGGGCACGCCCTCGGCGAGCGCCGCGAGGCTGGTCGTGCCGAGCGTCGAGAGGCACATCGTCGTCCGCGTGCTCGCGGCCCCGCGCGCCGTCTCGAGCTCGCCGTCGGGGTGCCCGAGCGCGTGGAAGGCCATCGGGGCGATCAGCAGCGGGTGGGGACGCGGGCGGCCGAGCACGGTCACCGACGGGTCCCGCTCCCTGACCCCGACCAGCGCCCGCGGGCGGATCGCCAGCCGCTGCCAGGCGGCGGCGTTGTCGCACAGCGTCAGCTCGTCTCCGGCGCCGCCGGCGTAGTAGGCCAGCGCGCCCGCGGGCAGCCGGCGCGCGGCGGCGGCCTCGTGGTCGGCGAGCGAGATCGGCGGCGGCTCGGATGGCACCCCGACAAAGCTACGGAAATTGCGGGCGGTTCCACCCGGCCGCGGGGAAAACCCCGCTATTTGCCGCCTTTGTGTCGGGCAGAGAAAGGTATGCGATTTCCGGCAATGGGTACCGCAGGCCCGGGCCGGATGCGCTTTGATGCCCGAGTCGTAGTCGTGAGCAACCAACACGGAGCGCGTGGCAAGCATGGCGAACGGACGGATGACGGCAGGCAAGGCCAGGTGCGAGGACTGCTTCTTCGATCGCCACGGGCTGTGCGCGGTGACGCGCAACGGACCGTGTGCCACTTACCGTCCGGACCACCCGGAGGGGCTGCGGCCACCGAGCCAGATGTGCTTCGTGTTCCGCCAGGAGCGGCGGATGCAGGTGGCGTGGGCGTTCCCCACCGCGCAGGAGCAGCTGGCGCTCCACGCGTGAGCGCACGCCGCTGCGCGCCGGTATGTTTAGACCCATGTACTGGCCTCTGGTGGGCGGATTCATCGCCTTCGTGCTCGTCGCTTTGCTACTGGGCTGGGTGCTCGATCCGGCGCGCCGCGGCGACCCCGACCGTCACTGACGCCTCGAGGCCGAAACCAGCTCCCTGCGCGCCGTCTCGGCCGAAGCGCGCTCGCCGCGCCGGGCGATCCACTCCGACCCGGCGTATCGCTTGATCCGACCACCGCTGCCAGCGGCAGCGTGGCCTGGACGCTGATCGCAGCCACCCGGGTGGCCAGACCGGGCGCTCTGGCGACCGGGTCATCCACCGTCCCGCACCCCGGTCCCGCGGTCCGATTACATTTAGCGCAGATGCCCGAGCGTGACCTGTTCGCCAACTTCGACCGCATGCGTCGCGAGGTCGACGAGCTGTTCGGCGATGTGTTCGAACGCACCGGGCTGTCCCGCCGGCGCTCGGGCTTCTCGCCGGCCGTCGACGTCGCCTACACCTCGGACCCGCCGCTGGCGATCGTCACCGCCGAGCTGGCCGGCGTCGCGCCGGACGAGCTCGACGTCGAGATCCAGGGCCGCAAGCTGATCCTCTCCGGACGGCGCGACCCGGCCGGCATCGAGGACGTGTACCAGCAGGTGGAGATCGAGCGGGGCCCGTTCCGCCGCGTGATCGAGCTCGGGGCCGACGTCCGCTCCGAGCAGGCCAAGGCCCGCTACGAGGACGGCCTGCTGCGGGTCGAGCTGCCGCTCGCCGGCGCCGACTCAGGGCCGCGTGTGGTGCCGATCGAGAGCCGTCGCGAGTAGTGACCGGCGACGGCGGCTCATCGGCGGTGATCGAGGTCGGCGTCCCCGAAGGCGGCGGCCACGAGGTCGCCGTCGGAAGCAGCCGCGAGCTCCCCGAGCGGGCCGGCGTGCTGCCGCTGCGCGACACGGTCACCTTCCCCGACATGCTCGTCCCGCTGAACGTCGGCCAGCGGCGCAGCGTCGAGCTCATCAACGACGTGCTGCGCGGGGACCGCTCGATCGTGATGGTGGCCAGCCGCAACCCTGAGCTCGAGGCGCCGGGGCCGCAGGATCTCTACGACATCGGCGTGCTCGGCGTTGTGGCGCGCATGGTCCGGGTCCCCGACGGAACGCTGCGGGTGCTGATCCAGGGCGGCCAGCGGGTTCGGCTCGAGCGCTGGGTGCAGGACGAGCCCTACCTGATGGCCGAGATCTCCGAGCTGCCCGACCGCGTCCGCGAGAGCAACCAGCTGACCGCGCTGATGCGCAACGTGCAGCAGACCTTCACCAACATCGTGCAGGAGGTCCCGTACCTGCCCGAGGAGCTGCAGCTGATGGTTGCCAACGTCGAGGAGCCCGGGGCGCTGTCGAACCTGATCGCGGGCGCGCTGCGGCTGAAGACCGAGGAGAAGCAGGAGCTGCTCGAGGAGCGCGAGGTGGCCAAGCGGCTGCGGCGGCTCTCGGAGGTGCTGGCGCGCGAGCTCGAGGTGGTCGCGCTCGGCTCGAAGATCCAGTCGCAGGTCCAATCCGAGCTCGAGAAGGGCCAGCGCGAGTACTTCCTGCGCCAGCAGCTCAAGGCGATCCAGGAGGAGCTCGGCGAGGCCGACGAAGTCCAGGGCGAGGTCAACGAACTGCGCTCGCAGCTCGACGCGATCTCGTTCCCCGAGGGGGTCCGCAAGCAGGTCGACCGCGAGCTCGCGCGGCTCGCCCGGCTGCAGCCGGCGATGGCCGAGTACGGCGTCGTGCGCGGCTACCTCGAGTGGATCGCGGCGCTGCCGTGGGACAAGTCGACCGTGGACGATCTCGACCTCGCGCACGCGCGCGAGGTGCTCGACCGCGACCACTACGACATCGCGCAGGTCAAGGACCGGATCCTCGAGTTTCTCGCCGTGCGCTCGCTGATGGACGGCCGCGCCGAGCACCCCGCCGGCTCGATCCTGTGCTTCGTCGGGCCGCCCGGCGTCGGCAAGACCTCGTTGGGGCGCTCGATCGCGGGCGCGCTCGGGCGCCGCTTCGAGCGGATCAGCGTCGGCGGCGTGCGCGACGAGGCGGAGATCCGCGGCCACCGCCGCACCTACATCGGCGCGATGCCCGGGACGATCGTCCGCGCCCTGCGGGACGCCGGCGCCAACAACCCGCTGCTGATGATCGACGAGATCGACAAGATGGGGGCCGATTTTCGCGGCGATCCGTCGAGCGCGATGCTCGAGGTGCTCGACCCCGAGCAGAACGGCTCGTTCCGCGACCACTACCTCGACCTCCCCTTCGACCTCTCGAACGCGATGTTCGTGACCACCGCCAACACGCTCGACACGATCCCGGGACCGCTGCGCGACCGCATGGAGGTGATCCAGCTGGCCGGCTACACCGAGGGCGAGAAGCTCGAGATCGCCCGCCGCTACCTCGTCGCCAGGCAGATCGCGCGCAACGGGCTGAGTGAGCGCCGGATCGCCTTCAGCGACGCCGCCCTGCGGGTGATCATCGCCGACTACACCCGCGAGGCCGGGGTGCGTCAGCTCGAGCGCGAGATCGGCAGCGTCTGCCGCAAGGTCGCCCGCCGGGTCGCCGAGGGCACGGCCAAGCGCAAGGTGATGATCACCGAGCCGAGGGTCCGTGAGCTGCTCGGCCGCCGGCGCTTCTTCTCCGAGACGCGGCGGCGGACCGCGCGCCCCGGGGTCGCCACCGGCCTGGCCTGGACGCCGGTCGGGGGCGAGGTGCTGTTCGTCGAGGCCACGGCGATGCCGGGCCAGGGCGCACTGACGATCACCGGCCAGCTCGGCGAGGTGATGCGCGAGTCCGCCCAGGCGGCGCTGTCCTACATCCGTAGCGACGCCGCCGGGCTGCTGCCCGAGCTGGCCGAGGACTGGTTCGCCACCCACGACCTGCACATCCACGTCCCCGCCGGGGCGACCCCCAAGGACGGCCCCAGCGCCGGGGTGACGATCGCCACCGCGCTGGCCTCGCTGCTGTCCGGGCGCCCGGTGCGCAGCGAGGTGGCGATGACCGGCGAGATCACCCTGACCGGGCAGGTACTGGCGATCGGCGGGCTCAAGGAGAAGGCGCTGGCGGCGCAGCGCAGCGGGATCAAGTGCGTGATCGCGCCGGCGCGCAACGAGCCGGACATCGACGAGATCCCCGAGCACCTACGGGCCACAATCGCCTTTCGCTTCGTCTCGGAGATCGGCGAGGTGCTCGAGATCGCCCTGCAGCGGTCGGGCGCCCGCCGGCCGCGCGCCGCCTGAGCGCGCGTGTTCACAACCTCGGCTGAGGGGTAGGGTTATGCTCAGTCCAATTCGGCCCTGTGCACTGAGGAGAGCCATGTCCAACGCAAGCAAGAAGGTGAAGGCGGCCGGGTTCAATCCGGCGGAACTGGTCGAGCTGGCGACCGACAACCCGTACATCCATCGGCTGATCGAGGACGGCAGCATCCGCGAGAACGTCCAACGGGCGATCGACTCGGGACGCAAGGCGATCGACCGTCTCGGCAGCGCCAAGAACCCCGCCAAGGCGCTGATCGACGACAAGCGCATCCAGTCCGAGCTGCGCACCGCGATCGAGGCGATCCGTGACGCCACCACCTCGCTGACCGAGCCGCCGCGCAAGGCCAAGGCGAGAAAGCGCGGCCGCAAGCTGCTGGTCGTCGTCGTCGTCGGTAGCGGCGCCGCGCTGGCTGGCTCGGAGCCGCTGCGCACGAAGGCGCTCGACACGCTGTTCGGCGCCGAGGAGGAGTTCCAGTACACGCCGCCGCCGACGCCGCCGGCGAGCACGACGGCGAGCCCCGTCAGCGCCGCCTGACCGGTCGCAGGGCGGTGGCCCGATTCGGGTCACCGCCCCCTGGACTTGTGGCCGTGGAAGCGGCCAGCGTCACCGTCCGCGAGCGGGTGCGTGGGATATCGACCGGTCCAGGGACCCGCAGATATCCCATCGTCGACTCGTCCGCCGGCCGGAGCGCGGTCCGGCGCTCGCGGGAGTCCCGAGGCCATAACCTTGACGGCGCATGCGCCGGATCGCCGTCCTTGCCTCCGTCGCGGTCCTGGTGCTCGTGCTGCTGGTCGTCGCCCAGCTGGTGCTGCCCGGGATCGCCGCCCAGAACATCCGCGAACGCCTGGCCGAGAGCGGCAGGGTGCTGAGCGTCGAGGTGTCGGCGTTTCCGGCCATCGAGCTGTTGTGGCATCAGGCCGACAAGGTCACGGTGCGGATGGCCAGCTACCGCTCGAGCAACACCCACCTCTCAAGCCTGCTCGCCGAGAGCTCCGACGCTGGCTCCCTGGACGC
Source organism: Solirubrobacterales bacterium (assembly GCA_038254735.1). Lineage (GTDB taxonomy): Bacteria > Actinomycetota > Thermoleophilia > Solirubrobacterales > Solirubrobacteraceae > Palsa-465. Next base: position 42,245 of record JBBSFX010000008.1, on the reverse strand, counting down.
TTCGGCCGCCGTCCTCAACGACGGCCTGCTGATCCTCCACGACGCCAGCCTGCACAAGTCCGGCAACGCGCTGAGCGGCTCGGCGCAGATCGCCGAGAGCGACCTCACGCACGCGATCCCGCTGATCCAGTCGGTCCGGCCGCTGGCCTCGAACGGCGGCACGCTGACCCTCCAGGGCACGGCCAACCTGCCGTTCGTCGGCGCGATTACCGTGCCCTTCGTGGTCCAGGCCGAGCACGGGGCGTTGTTCGCCGCGCCGGACATCCCGCTGGTCGGCGGGTTGACGACGATCCAGCTGTTCGCCGACCCGCACGTCTACGTGGACACGCTCAGCGCCACCTCGGTGACCGGCGGGTTCCGGGTCTCGGCGACCGGGACGCTTCGCTAGGAGCTGCTGGAGGAAGGACCCCTCCGGACTCGTCCGACCGCCTTCGCAGGAAAGGCTCGATGGTGGAGCCTTTGCCGCAAAGCGGCCGGCGGCGCACCGCGAGCGTTGGGGTCAGCGGGCGTAGACGGCGAAGAAGTCGCGGTCGTCGGGGCGTCAGTAGCGCTGGGGTCAGCGGGCGTAGACGGCGAAGAAGTCGCGGTCGTCGGGCGTCAGGTAGCGCTGCGTCGAGCGGGCCATGGTGGGGATCAGGTTGGCCGCGCCGATCGCGCCGGGCCGGTGGTAGGAGATGAAGCTGTCCCAGTAGACGTTGATGTCCATCTCCATCGCCCGCACGGCGCCGGCCCGGATCATGATCTGGGCCAGCGAGCCGACGGTCTGGTCGTTGGCCGCCGCGTAGAGCAGGTTGCCGTAGCGGTCGACGCCGACCGACGAGCGCCACACCCGGATCGCGTTGCCGAGCGTCGCGCCCCACACGGGCCCGTCGGACAGGTTCGGGTTGGGCTTGCCGCCGTTGACGATCAGGGGCAGGTTCTGGCGGGCGAAGACGACGTCGGACGGCGCGCTCGGGCCGGCCGTCCAGGCTTTCACGTCGATCGCGCCGCTGCGGTAGCGGACGATCGTCGCCAGGCCGTTCCTCAGCGGCGCGTAGGTGTGGCCGCCGGTGGCGAAGCCGCCGCCCGAATCGACCAACTTGAAGCCGCTGTTGAAGGTGGCCACGAGCTTGCCGCGCATGTTCGGCGGCACCTCCTCGGGCCCCCGGAAGGGCAGCGTCACGTTCGGCTCCTGGATCCCCGGGTACAGCCAGGTGCTCGTGCGGGTGTGGTCGATCCACGCGACACCCGCGACCAGCTGCGGGTAGTTCGGGTCGGGCCGGAAGCTGGTGATCAGCACCGGGGGGTGGGCGCCGCCGGCCGAGTAGGTGGCGTGCCAAACGCCCTCGCCGCTTAGTGCCGGGCTGATCACCGGGGCGATGCTCGGCGGCTGGTAGGCGGCGGCGGCCGCGCGCGCCCGGGCCGCCGCGGCGGCGCGGACGGCCACGGCCGAGCCGGCGCCGGCCTGCTGGGGCAGCGCCCTGAGCGCCGGGCCGCCGGTGGCCGGCGCGTTCAGCGAGTAGTAGAAGTTCTCGATCCGGTTGACCAGCCCGCGGGCGCCGTTGTCGCGCAGCCACTCGACGCTGCGCACGCCGAGGCTCGAGTCCGAGCGCTGGGTCAGCATCGCCGCGAACGAGACGACGCCGGGGAGCAGGCACAGACCGGCCGCGAGCACGGCGATCCGCCGCAACCGCCACGGTGGCAACGGGAGCTCGCGGATCGTCCGGCGAGGGGGGCGGGTCGGCCGCCGGCGTGGCGGCCGGGTCTGCTCGACGACCAGCACGCTGCGCAACGGTAGAGCGCCGGGTGCACATTCGACTTAAGGGCTCCTGAGAGGATTCACACAAACCAGGACTCCCCCCGGCCTGCCTGCAGAAAGCCGGGCCGATTTGAGAGCCCTCTCAGCATGCCCAAACGCCGCATTCAGATATGCGGCATAGTGTCTCGACGGTGCAGCCCGGTGATGGAGCAGCGGCGCGTGCGCTGCGCACGGTGACGCGCCCCGCCCGGGTGAACGAGACGGGCCGCGACGCGTCCTCGGGCGCGGGCGCTGACGCCGATCGTCGCGATCATGCGCTCCGCGACCCGGCGGTCGACGGCGCGCGGACTCGCGCCGCGGCGGCCGCCGGCCCGCTAGCCCGGCGGCGTGCCCGCAGTCCGTGGCGCGCGGTGCTCGCGACGATGCGCCCGCGACAGTGGTTGAAGAACGCCCTGGTGATCGCGGCGCCGGGCGCCGCGGGCGCGCTCGGCCATCACGGGGTTCCGCTGCGGGTGGGGTTGGCGACCGTGGGGTTCTGCGCGCTGGCGTCGGGGATCTACGCGATCAACGACGTCCGCGACGTCGCCGAGGATCGCCTGCATCCGGTCAAGCGGTTCCGACCGATCGCGGCCGGCGAGCTCGGTCAGCGCCCCGCGGTGCTGCTCGGCGTGGCCCTGATGCTCGGCGGCCTGGCGCTGTGCGCGGCGATCCGGCCGCTACTCGCCGTCGTCGGCGTGGGATATCTGGCGCTGACCTTGACTTACACGATGATCTGGCGACATCTGCTGCTGTTCGACGTGGCGGCGGTGGCCGGCGGGTTCGTGCTGCGCGCGGTCGCGGGCGGCGTCGCCGCGCCGGTCGAGCTGTCGGAGTGGTTCCTGCTCGTGGTCAGCTTCGCGGCGGTGCTGGTCGCCTCGGGGAAGCGCTGGGCCGAGCTGCGACGGACGACCCTGGCCGGGGCGAGCCGCCGCCGGGTGCTCGAGCGCTACACCGCGGGGCGGCTGCGGGCGCTGCTGTGGGGCAGCGGCGCGGGCGCCCTGGTCACCTACTGCGTGTGGGCGTTCGAGCTGCCGGACGCGAAGGGCTTTCCGTGGCGTCCGCTGACGATCCTGCCGTTCGCCGCGTGCCTGGCGCGGTACGGGTCGGCGCTGCGCACGGGGGAGGCCGAGGCGCCCGAGGACCTGATCCTGGCCGATCGCTGGCTGGCGGTCGCGGCGGTGCTGTGGCTGGCGCTGTTCGCGCTCGAAGTCCATGCCGCAGCTTGAGGACCCGCGTCCCGAGCTGAGCCGGCCGGGCGCACCCCCGGCGGCTCGCCCGGCAGCCCTCAGCGGCTGGGGCGGCGGCGAGCCGACCGAGGTGCTGATGCTGCGCCCGCGTGACGAGGCGGCGCTCGGCGAGGCGCTGGGACGGATCACGGCCGGCGCGATTCCCCGCGGGATGGGTCGAAGCTACGGCGACGCGGCGCAGCTGCGCGACGGGGTCGTCGTCGAGATGACCCGGTTGCGCGGCTACGAGCTCGATGCCGAACGCGGGATCCTCACCGCGCAGGCCGGCGTCACGATCGCCGAGCTGCTGCGCGAGCTCGTACCGCAGGGATGGATCCTGCCCGTGCTCCCCGGCACCCAGCACGTCAGCGTCGGCGGCATGGTCGCCTCGGACATCCACGGCAAGAACCACGGCACCGCGGGCAGCGTCGGCCGGCACATCCTCGGCCTCGGGCTGATGACGGCGGCCGGCGAGCGGCTCGAGCTGGCGCCGGGTCAAGACGACTTCGAGGCGACGGTCGGAGGCATGGGGCTGACCGGGGTGATCGTGTGGGCGCGGATCGCGCTGCGCCGTGTGGCGGGGCCGCTGATGAGCGTCGACACCGACCGCGCCAAGAGCCTCGAGGAGGTCTACGCGCTGCTGCGCGAGCCGGGCGGCGAGCACCGCGTGGCGTGGCTCGACCTGCTGGCCGGCCGGGGTGTCGTCCGCGGCGTGGTCACCCGCGCCGAGTACGCCGGCGCCGACGCCCACGCCGAGCACGGCGAGCGTCCGGACGTCCCCGAGCGTGCCACCGTGCCGGGCTGGTGGCCGGGCGGGCTGCCCCGCGCCGGCGTGCGGGCCTTCAACGCAATGCGCTACCGCTCGAGCCCGCTCCGGGCCCGCGGCGAGCTCGAGTCGGTCGGCCTGCACATGTTCCCGCTCGACCGGCTCGCCGCGTGGCCACGGCTGTACGGGCCCCCCGGCTTCGTCCAGTACCAGTTCGTCGTGCCGCCCGGTGAGGAGCGGGTGATCGAGCTCGCGCTGGCCGAGCTCGAGCGTTACGAGGTCCCGTGCTTCCTCGCCGTGCTCAAGGACTTCGGCCCGGCCGGCCCGGCGCCGCTGTCATTCCCGATCGCCGGCTGGACGCTCGCCCTGGACCTCCCGCGGGCCGCCGGCGGGCTCGAGCCCGCGCTGTCGCGTTGCGACGAGCTGGTCGCCGGCGCCGGCGGGCGGGTGTACCTGAGCAAGGACTCACGGATGCGCCCCGAGGCGCTCGCGGCGATGTACCCGCGGCTGGCGGAGTGGCGCGAGCGGCGCGCCGCGCTCGACCCCGAGGGCCGCTGGCGCTCGGACCTCGGCGTCCGCCTGGGGATGGTCGAGCCGCCGTCCCGCGGATCGGCGCGACCGGCCGGTGGCGGCGGCCTGAGCGAGGCCCCCGAGCCGCCGGCGCGGCGCGTGCTGCTGATCGGTGGCAACTCCGAGATCGGGCTGGCGATCGTACGCCGACTGGCCGCCGAGGGGCCGGTGGTCCCACTCCTCCTCGGTCGCGACAGCGCGCGGATGCAGTCGGCGCTCGACGGGCTGGTGCGCGACGGCGCGCGCCCCGGCGCGCTCGGCGAGCTCGACGCCGACGAGCTGAACAGTCACGAGCGGGTGATCGGCGAGGCCTTCCGGACGCTCGGCGAGGTCGACATCGTCGTGCTGGCGGTCGGCCTGCTCGGCGCCCAGGCCGGGCTCGACGCCGATCCCCACGACGCCGCCGCGGTGCTCCGCGTCAACCTCGTCGGCTGCGGCTCGCTAATGATGGCGGCGCTGCGGGAGCTGCGCGACCAGCGCCGCGGCTCGCTGATCGCCCTCTCGAGCGTCGCCGCCGAGCGGCCCCGCGCCGGCAACGTGGTCTACGGCGCCGCCAAGGCCGGCTTCGACTCGCTGGCCCAGGGCCTGTCCGACGGGCTCGCCGGCAGCGGCGTCGAGGTGCTCGTGGTGCGACCCGGCTTCGTCCACACGAAGATGACGGCCGGGCTCGAGCCGGCGCCGCTGGCCACCACCCCGGAGGCGGTCGCCGAGGCCTGCGCCGGAGCGCTCGGCGGCGGGTCGGCGACCGTGTGGGTGCCCGGCACCCTGCGACTGCTGTTCTCGGCGCTCCGCCACCTGCCCCGGCCCGTGTACCGGCGGCTGCCGCTGTGATCCGCGACCGTCCGCTCGCCGACGTGGCGATCGCTGCCGCGATCGCCCTGATCGTCCTGATCGTCAGCCCCGGGGTCGCCGTGTCGGCGATCGTCGGGCTCGCCGTCCTGCTGGTCCTCGGGGCCGCGGCCGTCCGCGCCGAGCGCCGGCGCAGGCGCCGGCCCCGGCGGCGTCCCCGCCCGTCGGGCCCGATCGATCGGGCACCGCGCCAATGATGGATCGCCGGCCACCCACTCGGGTGACCCGCCGCACATGGATCGCGGGTGCGGCGGCGGGGAGCGCGGGGCTGGCCTCCGTGCGCTCGGCGCGAGCCTCCGCCGTTCCGGGCTCGGCCTTCGGGCCGCCCGGCTCGGCGCTGTCGGGCCGCGGCGTGTTCAGCCACCGGCTCGGCAACGTCGGGGCGACGCCGCCGCCGGTGCGGGTGTCCGGCGAGTTCTCGCTGGTCGGCGTCGAGTGGTCGGGGCCGGCGCGGCCGCGGGTCGAGCTGCGGGTGGCCGGTGCCGCCGGCGCGTGGAGCCGGTGGGGCCTGGCCTCGGTGCTCGGCCATGGCCCGGACGGTCCCGTGGAGCGGCTCGGCTCGCCGCTGTGGGCCGGACGAGCGCGCTGGGTGCAGCTGCGCAGCTCCGAGCCGCTGACCGGGGTGCGTCTGCACTTCGTGGCCGCCGGCGCGCCGCCCTCCGGCGGGCCGGCCGGCGCACCGCCCTCCGCCGGGCCGGCCGGCGCGTCGGCGGCCGGCGCGGCGCTGGCTCAGCCGGTGCTCCCCGCCGGCTCCGGCCAGCCGCCGATCATCGCCCGCGACGGTTGGGCACACGGGCGCGCCCGGCCCCGCGACCCGGCCGCCTACGGCGCGGTCCGGCTGGCCTTCGTCCACCACACCGACGGCCTCAATGCCTACTCGGCGGCGGAGGTTCCGGGGATGATCTACGGGATCTTCCTGTTCCACCGCTTCACCAACGGCTGGAACGACATCGGCTACAACTTCGTCGTCGATCGCTTCGGCCGGATCTGGGAGGCCCGGGCCGGCGGGATCGATCTGCCCGTGGTCGGCGCGCACGCCGGCGGCTACAACCTCGAGTCGACGGGCGTGGCGCTGCTCGGCACGTTCACCGACGCGCTGCCGTCGGGGGCGGCGACCGGTGCGCTCGAGCGGCTGGTGGCCTGGAAGCTGGCGCTGCACGGGATCCCGGCGCGGGGCCGGGTCGAGGTCGAGGTCGACCCGGCCGACGCCTTCTACACGCCGTTTCGCCCCGGTGCGCGGATCTCGCTGCCGCGCGTCGCCGGCCACCGCCAGGGCTGCTCGACCGACTGCCCCGGCAACGCGCTGTCGGCCCGGCTGCCGGCGATCCGCGGCGCGATCCAGCGCCGGTCCGGAAGCCCGGCGACGTTGACCCTGGCGCTCCCGGGCGCCGGGGGCAAGCCGGCGTCGTTCCTGGCTACGGCTACGGCGACCGCGCAGGCCGGCGTGCCACGGGCGCTCGGCGGGCGACTGACGGCTCGCCCCGGCGTGCCGCTGAGCGGCGCCACGATCGAGGTGCAGCGAATCGGCGCTCCCGCGCTCCGCGGCCCCGATGTCGGACAGGCGGTGGCGGCGACGATCGCTACCGCGGCGACCGATGGGCAGGGCCGGTTCTCGCTCCCGGTGACGCTGGCCGCCGGCAGCATGATCCGCGCGCTCCACCGCGCCCACCCCGCGGTCGCCTCGGAGCTCGTCGCCGTGTCCGTGTCGCCGCGGATCGTGCTCACGGCCGTCTCGACCGCGCCGCTGGTGATCGAGGGCGTGATCTCGCCCACCGTCAGTCCGCTGCCGCGCCGTGTCGTCGTCACGCTCGCGGCCGTCCGTACCGGCGGCTCGGGGCAGCGGGGCCTGCCGATGCGGCGCACGGTCACCCCGGCGCCGCCGGGCACGTTCGCCGTCGACTTCGGCGCCCGCACGGCCGGCAGCTACGAGGTCACCGCGACGACCGCCGAGACGGACCGGCTCGCCGCCGGGGCGGCGACGCCGCTGCCCGTCGCCGTGGCCTGACCGGAGCTCTACGGCTTCGGCGAGGTCCAGCCGGCACGCAGCCGGCGCTCGAGCTCGTCGCCGAGTCCGTCGATGGCGATGCGGACCTGCTCGAGGCTGTCACGGTCACGGATCGTGACCGTCCGGTCCTCCAGCGAGCGGTGGTCGATCGTCACCGCCCACGGAGTGCCGATCTCGTCCTGACGACGGTAGCGGCGACCGATCGCGCCGCCCTCGTCGTACTCCGTCTGGAGGCGACCGCGCAGGCCCGTGACGATCTCCTTGGCCAGCTCGGGCTGACCGTCCTTGCGGACCAGTGGCAGCACCGCGACCTTGACCGGCGCCAACAGCGGGTGCAGCCGCAGCACCGTCCGACGCTCGCCCTCGATCTCGTCCTCGTCGTAGGCGTCGACGAGGAACGCCAGCGTCGCCCGGTCGGCGCCGGCCGCGGGCTCGATCACGTGCGGGACGTAGCGCTCGCCGGACGCCGTGTCGACGTACTCGAGCTTGTGCCCCGAGTGCGCGGCGTGCTGGGTGAGGTCGAAGTCGCCGCGGTTGGCGATCCCCTCGAGCTCGGACCAGCGGACTCCGCGGACGGCGTCCGTGGACGGGAACGCGTACTCGACGTCGCTGGTCCCGCGCGAGTAGTGCGAGAGCTCGTCGGGGTCGTGGGGGCGCAGGCGCAGGTGGTCGGCGCGGATCCCCAGCCGCACGTACCAGTCGAAGCGCTGCTCGAGCCAGTGCTCGAACCACCGCTGGGCCTCCGGCGGGGGGACGAAGAACTCCATCTCCATCTGCTCGAACTCGCGCGTGCGGAAGATGAAGTTGCCGGGGGTGATCTCGTTGCGGAAGCTCTTGCCGATCTGGGCGATCCCGAACGGCGGCTTCTTGCGGGAGAACTGCAGATAGTTCTTGAAGTTGAGGAAGATCCCCTGCGCGGTCTCGGGGCGCAGATACACCGTCGAGCCCTGCTCCTTGACCGCGCCCACGGTGGTCTCGAACATCAGGTTGAAGTCGCGCGCGTCGGTGAGGTCGCAGTCGGGGGTGTCGCCGGGACGCTTCGACGGCTTGCGCCCGCACGACGCCTGATCGATGTGGTCGGCGCGGAAGCGCAGCTTGCAGGTGCGGCAGTCGACCAGCGGGTCGGTGAACCCGGCCAGGTGCCCGCTCGCCTCCCACGTGCGCGGGTGCTGGATGATCGCCGAGTCGAGCGCGACGATGTCGTCGCGCTCCTGCAGCATCGCCCGCCACCACTGCGCCTTGACGTTGTTCTTGAGCAGCACCCCATAGTGGCCGTAGTCGTAGCTCGAGCCCAGCCCCCCGTAGATCTCGCTGCTCGGGAAGACGAACCCGCGCCGCTTGCACAGCGACACGATCTTGTCCATCGTCACGGCTTCCTCGGTGGCCATCGCGGCGGGATGCTAGTCCACCGCCCGCCGTCGGTCCGGCTGGCACTCTGCCTTCTAGAGTGCCAAGAGCGCCGCGGGCGACGACAGGGCGACGTCTATACTTCCGCGACGATGCCGATCTACGAGTATCGCTGCAAGAAGGGTCACACCTTCGACGTGAGGCAGCGCATGGGGGACGACCCGGTGAGCAGCTGCGAGGTCTGCGGCAACCCCGTCGCCCGCGTGTTCCATCCGCCCAGCGTGCACTTCAAGGGTTCGGGCTTCTACAACACCGACTACGGCACCCGCAAGCGCTCGCGCGAGAAGGAATCGGGTGGCGAGGGTGGCGGCGGCAAGGAGTCCTCGGCCGGCAGCTCGAACTCGGGCTCCGGTTCGGAGTCGGGCTCGGGCTCGGGCTCGGGGTCCTCCGACGGCGGCGGCGCCTCGAGCGGCTCGGACTCGAGCGCCAAGAAGTCCTCCGAGACGGCCAAGGCGTAGCGGTCGGCCAAGGCGTAGCGGTCGGCCAAGGCGTAGCGGTCGGCCAAGGCGTAGCGGTCGGCCGAGGCGTAGCGGTCGTGCACTAGCCGTTCAGCAGCTGGTTCCGGGCGGCGGCGATCGTCCCCGGCGTGGCGTTGAGGACGTCGGCCCCGCCCACCACCGCGCCGGTCGCGTGCAGCACCCGGACGGGGGCCGAGCCGCCGACTTCGGCCGCCGCGAACATCGACAGCAGCGTGAGGCCGCCCATGTCGGTCCGCAGCACCGATGGCGCGTCCCAGGCCACCCACGGCAGGTGGAGGAAGGTGTGGAGGCTGAACAGCTCCGACTTGATGCCGTTGAGGATCAGCTGCTGGCGCTTCGCGCGCGTGATGTCGTTCTCGCCCGGGTTGCAGCGGTTCTCGCGCGTCCGGGCCAGGGTCAGGGCGTCGCGGCCGTCGAGGTGGTGGACGCCCGGGCGCAGGTTCAGCGTGAAGCCGCCGTTCTGGACCCCGCCGGAGATCTGTGAGCAGACACGGCCGGTCTGGACGGTGACCCCGCCGACGTCGTCGATGAACTTGGGGAAGTTGGCCAGGTTGATCACGATCAGGTGGTTGATCGGGATCCCCGTGAACCGCTCGACGGTCTTGATCGCCAGCGCCGGCCCGCCGAACGCGTAGGCGGAGTTGATCTTGTTCATCCCGTGGCCGGGGATGTCGGCGATCGTGTCGCGGGGGATCGAGAGCCGCCGCGAGACGCCGGCGCCGACCCGCCACAGCATGATCGTGTCCGAGCGGCTGCCGGCGTCGCGGGTGTTGGCGCCGGCCTCCCGGCTGCCGGCGGGGCGCTGATCGGTGCCGATGATCATCACCGTGTCGGCCGAGGTGACCATGTTCGGCCCGGAGGTGAGCGCCGCCTCGGCGGAGGCGGGCAGGCTGCCCTGGTTGGTCGAGGCGCTGATCAGGAACAGCACCAGCGACAGCAGCAGCCAGGCCCCGACGAGCGCCGCCACCGCGGCCAGCCCGCGCCGCCACGTCCACGGGCCGCGGCCGACGCCGGCCCGGCCCCCACGCACCGGGCGCCCGCCGCGCGACCCCTCGGCCAGCGCCAGCGCGGGATCGTCCTCGCCCTGCAGGCGCGCCTTGAGCCCCCGGGGCGCCGAGCGGTAGGTCCGGTACGGCCGCTCAGCAGCACCGGGCTCCGGTGCCCCCAGGGGCTCGCCGCGGTCCGCGCCGGAGCCTCCGGTGGCGCGATCACCGCCCCGGTACACCCGGTACGGCGGATCCTGCGGCTGGCGCGGGTTGTCGAGGTCTCGGGACATCAGGGCACTGCATATAGTGACTCGCTATGCCGGCCCGGCGCACCATCGGTGTCGACATTGGCGGGACGAAGTTACTCGCCGGCGCGATCGACTCTAGATTAGGGATTCACCATCGCGTGCAGCGGACGGTCGTGGGTCTCGACCTGCAGACGCTGCTCCAGACCGTCGTCGAGGCGGTGGAGCAGACCCTCGCCCAAGCGGGCGGGGAGGTCGAGGCGGTCGGGTTCGGGGTCCCCGCGCTGATCGACCAGCGCAGCGGCCGCGCCGTGGTCGCCGTCAACCTGCCGCTGATCGACGTCCCGTTCGCCGATCTGATGGCCGAGCGGCTCGGGTTGCCGGTGTTCGTCGACAACGACGCCAACGTCGCCGCGCTGGCCGAGCACCGCGCCGGCGCCGCCCGCGGCTGCCGCGAGGCGGTGGTGATGACGATCGGCACGGGGATCGGCGGGGGGCTGATCCTGCGCGGCGAGCTGTACCGCGGCGCCCACGGCGCCGGTGCCGAGCTGGGACATATGGTGATCGACATGGACGGTCCGCGCTGCCAGGGCAACTGCCCCAACCACGGCTGCGTCGAGGCGCTGGCCTCGGGCACCGCGTTGACCCGTGAGGCGGGGAGGATCGCCGCCGCGCGCCCCGGTTCGCGGCTCGCCGAGGCGGTGCGCGAGGGCCGGCAGCCGGCGGGGCCGCTGGTCTCCGAGCTCGCCCACGACGGCGACGCGGCGGCGATCGAGGTGCTCGAGCTGATCGGCACCCGCCTCGGCGTGGCGATCGCCAGTTACGCCAACATCTTCAACCCCGAGGTGGTGGTGATCGGCGGCGGGGTGATCGGCGCCGGCGAGTTTCTGCTCGGCCCCGCCCGCGCCGAGGTCGCCCGCCGCGCGCTGCCGCCCTCGCGCGATGAGGTCCGGGTGGTGGCGGCCGAGTTCGGCGTCGAGGCGGGCATGGTCGGCGCGGCGGCGCTGGCCTTCGACGAGCTGCGCGACTCCGGGCGCGGCGACGGGCCAGGCGGGGGGCCGGGTAAACGGGCGAGGATCCGGCCGTGAGCGGGCGGCTGATCGTCTGCCCGACCCCGATCGGCAACCTGGAGGACATCACCCTGCGGGTGTTGGCGGCGCTGCGCGAGGCCGACATCGTCGCCTGCGAGGACACGCGCCGCACCCGCGTGCTGCTCGACCGCTACGGCGTCGGCGGCACGCTGCTCAGCTACCACGAGCACAACGAGGTCGCGCGCTCGGCCGAGCTGGTGCGCAAGATGCGCGCGGGCTCGGTGGTGGCGCTGGTCTCCGACGCCGGGATGCCGCTGGTCTCCGACCCCGGGTTCGTGCTCGTCCGCGCGTGCGTGGCCGCCGGGCTGGCCGTCGAGGTGCTGCCGGGACCCTCGGCGGCGCTGGCCGCGCTGGTGGCCAGCGCGCTGCCCGCCGACCGCTGGCGCTTTCATGGCTTCCTGCCGCGCAAGCGGGCCGAGCTCGAGCGGGCGTTCGCCGGCCCCGAGACGCTGGTCGCGTTCGAGTCGCCCAAGCGCGTGGCCGCCTCGCTGGCCGTGCTGGCGGAGCTCGACCCGGCCCGCCCGGTCGCCGTCTGCCGCGAGTTGACCAAGCTCCACGAGGAGGTCGTGCGCGGCAGCGCCGCCGAGCTGGCCGAGCGCTACCGGACCGAGGCGCCGCGCGGCGAGGTGGTGCTGGTCGTCGGCCCGGCGCCCCCGTCGGAGGCCGACCTGGCCAAGGGCGTCGACGCCCTGCGCAGGCTCATCGACGCGGGCGCCAAGCCGCGGGCCGCCGCCGCGGTCGTCGCCGAGCTGACCGGCGCGGGCGCCAACGCCCTGTACCGGGCCCTCACCAGCGCCGGCTGAGCGGTGATCGACAGCCACACCCATCTCCACCTCTGCGACGCCCCCGAGGCCGTGCTGGTCGCCGAGGCCGGGCGGGTCGGCGTGAGGAGGATGCTGACCGTCGGGACCGACGCGGACACGTGCCGCCGGGCGCTCGCCGCCGCCGAGGCCTTCCCCCAGGTCCACGCCGCCGTCGGGCGCCACCCCAACCAGGCGACCGGCTTCGGCGACGAGGACCTCGAGGAGCTACGGGGGCTCGCCGCCCATCCCCGCTGCGCGGCGATCGGCGAGACCGGGCTCGACTTCTTCCGCGCCGGCGCCCCCCGGGCCGACCAGGAGCGTGCGTTCCTGGCCCACATCGAGCTGGCCCGGGTGACCGGCAAGCCGCTGGTGATCCACACCCGCGAGGCCGAGGCGGCCACGCTACGGATCCTCACCGAGCACGCCGCCGGACTGACCGTGATCCTCCACTGCTTCTCGATGGCCGAGCACATCGAGGCGTGCCTGGCCCAGCCCGATTGGTGGCTGTCGTTCGCCGGCAACGTCACCTACCCGAAAGCCGAGGCGCTGCGAACCGCGATGCTGGCCGTCCCGGTCGAGCGCATGCTGGTCGAGACCGACGCCCCGTACCTGAGCCCGCAGGCCGTGCGCCGGGAGCGCAACCGGCCGGCCAACGTGGTCCGCACGGCGCGGGCGCTGGCGGCCGAGCGGCGGGTGGAGTACGCCGAGCTCGAGCGCTCGCTCGAGGCCAACGCCCGCGCGGTGCTCGGATGGTGAGGAGCCGCACCCGCGAGCTCGGCCAGAACTTCCTCGTCGACCGCAACATCCTCGACGTGATCGAGCGGCTCTCGGAGCTCGGTCCCGCCGACGTCGTGCTCGAGGTCGGCGGCGGTCACGGCGTCCTCTCGACCCGGCTGGCGGCGCGGGTCGCCCATCTGCACCTGATCGAGATCGACCCGCACCTGGAGCAGCGGCTGCGGGCCGAGCTGGCGCCCTTCCCTGGCGCGGAGCTGTGGATCGGGGACGCCCTCGAGTTCGATCTCGCGCGGCTGCGACCGGAGTCGACGAAGATGGTCGCCAACCTTCCCTACGGCGTCGCCGCGACGGTGATCCTGCGCACGATCGAGCAGCTGCCGGCGATCACGCGGTGGGTGGTGATGGTGCAGCGCGAGGTCGGCGAGCGGTTCGCCGCCGGCCCCGGCAGCGGCGCCTACGGGGTGCCGTCGGTGCTGGCCCAGCTGGCCTGCGAGGTGCGCGTGCTGCGGCCGGTCAGCCGCACGGTGTTCCGGCCGGTGCCGAACGTCGACTCGGTGCTGCTCGGCTTGCGGCGCACCGGCCCGGGCGCGGAGCCGCGGCTGAGCGCGCTCGTCCACGACGCCTTCGCCCACCGCCGCAAGGCGCTGGCCGGCTCGCTGGCCCTGGCCCCGCGCGCCGAGCCCGAGATCAGGGAGCGGGCGCGATCGGCCCTCGCCGAGCTCGGCCTGCGCCCCGATGCGCGCGCCGAGACGCTCTCGCCGGAGGAGTTCCGCGCGCTGTCCTCCAGGCTCGAGCGATGAGCGCCGAGCTGCGCGCCGCCGCCCCCGCCAAGGTCAACCTGTGCCTGTTCCTGGGGCCGGCCCGCGCCGACGGCCGCCATGAGCTGGTGACCGTGTTCGAGTCGGTGTCGCTGTGCGACACGCTGACGCTCGGTGTCGGCGGCGAGACGGACACCGTCCATTGCCCCGGGGTGAGCGGCCCCAACCTCGTCGCCGCCGCGCTCGCCGGCCTGCGGTCGCGCGGCTGGGCGGCGCCGCCGGTGCGGATCGAGGTCGCCAAGCGGATCCCGGTCGCGGCGGGGATGGCGGGCGGCTCGGCCGACGCCGCGGCGGCGCTGCGCCTGGCTCGCGCGCTCGGCGAGCGCGACCCGCGGTGGCGGGTCGAGGCGGTGTGGCTGGGGGAGCTCGCGGCCGAGCTCGGCGCCGACGTGCCGGGCCAGCTCGCTCCGGGGGTCAGCCTCGGCCTGGGGGCCGGTGAGCGGGTCGAGCAGGCGGCGCCGCCGGCCGTGCACGCGCTGGCGATCGTCCCGCTCCACGCCGAGCTCTCGACGCCGGCGGTGTTCGCCGAGGCCGACCGCCTCGGCCTGCCCCGCGGCGCCGAGTCGCTGAGCGAGCGCCTGGCTCACCTCAGCGGCCGGCTTCGCCACGGCGCCCGGCTGCCCGCCGAGTTGCTGGTCAACGACCTCGAGCCGGCCGCGCGCTCGCTGTGCCCGCAGATCGGCGACGCGCTGGCTGCGCTGCGCAGCGCCGGGGCCGCCGTCGCGCTGGTGTGCGGGTCGGGGCCGACGTGCGCCGGACTGTGGTGGGGCGAGGACGCGCTGATCGCCGCCGGCGAGGCGGCGCGCGAGCTGGCGGCCCGGTTCCCGTTGAGCACGGCGGTCACTCCGGTCGGCGCCGAGGCCGGGTCGGTCGGCCGCGCCATCGGGCACAATGTGAGCGCCGATGAGTAATACCGCCATCACCTTTCTGGTCGGCGCGTGCTGCGGCGTATTCGGCCTCGCCGCCTTCGGCGCGCTCGTCGTCGCCCCCGCGGTCACATCGTACCGGCGGGGTGTCGATCGGGCCGCCGCCGTGATCCTGTCGCTGTACGTGCTCGCCGCGCTGGTGGGTGTCGGAGTGCTGCTCGGCGCGGTGATCATCTACGAGTGGCCACGGTTCTTCTGAGTGGCCTGAGCCGTTGAGCGAGCGCGCCACCCGCCCCCAGGCCGCCGCCGGCCCCGACTTGGCCGCGCTGGCCGCGATCACCGATGCCGTCGAGGCGGGCGCCGGCCTGCCCGAGATCCTCCGCGCGTCCGCCCGCGCGCTCGACGCCAGCCTGATTCTGATCGACCGCTCGGCGACGATTCTCGCCGTCGCCGCGCGCTCCCCGGCCGACGAGCGCTCGCTGATGCGCGACACTGACGATGTCGTCACGATCGAGCTGAAGGTGGCCGACGTGACGGTCGGGCAGGTGCGGATGCGGGCCCGCGAGCAGGCCCCGGACAGCTCGCTGCTGCGCCTCGTGACGACGCTGATCGCCTCCGAGGTCGAGCGCGTGCGGGCGCCCGAGCGCGCCTCCGAGGAGGCCGCCGGGAGCTTCCTGCGCGCCGTGCTCGAGCGCCGCATCGAGGACCGCGACGACCTGCTGGCGCGCGGCAAGGAGCTCGGCACCGACCTCGCCGCCGGCGGCAGCGTGGTCGTCGTCCGCGCCCATCCGCGCAACCCCACCGAGGACGACTGGCGCCGGCGCCTGCTCGCCGTGGCGGCGCGCGGCGCGCGCTCAGTCGCCCCGGGCTCGATCGCCGCCTCCACCGCCGATGAGGCCGAGCGGGTGATCGTGCTGGTGCCCGACGCCGACGGTGAGACGGCGCGCCGGGTCTCGGGAGCGATGCTCCGCGAGCTCGAGTCGGGGCTGTCGGGCTTCACCTTCGCGATCGGTCGCAGCCGCCGCGCCGAGGACCCGCTGGAGCTCCGCCGGGCCGCCAACGAGGCGCTCCTCGCCCTCAACGTCGTCGAGGGCGACCTGGAGCGCTCGGAGCTCGCCTACGCCGAGACCGGCACCTACCAGCTGCTGCTGCCGCACATGAGCGACCCCGCGGAGCTTCGGCGCTTCTACACCGAGACGGTCAGTCCGCTGGTCACCTACGACGAGCAGTACGAGACCGACCTGCTGGGGACGCTGGCGACTTTCCTCGACTGCGACGCCAACGTCAACGCCACCGCCGCGCGGCTGATCACCCACCGCCACACGATCCGCTACCGCTTCGAGCGCGTGCGCGAGCTGACCGGGCTCGACGTCTCCTCGACCGACGGGCGCGAGAAGCTCTCGCTGGGGCTCAAGGCGATGCGGGTGCTGGGGATCGCCGCCCCGCGCGGCCCGGCCACCGAGCCGGGCGCCGCGGGCGGCCGCGTCCCGCGCTAGCGCGCCGGGCCACTCAGGCGCGCGGAAGATCTGGGGGCCAGCTTCGCCGGGGCCGAACAGCCGCAGCCGCAGCCGCCGCCCGCGGTCCCACGCCGGCAGGCCGTCAGCAGCCACTTACAGAACCCGCAGTCGCCGTCGTAGGTCACGATCCACCCGCCTCGGGCTCCCGTCGGGAGGCAGTAGCATCGCGCGCCATGTCGTTCGGGATCATCACGGGTTCGGGGACCTACGCCCTCCCCGAGTTCGAGGATGCCGAACCCGTGGCGGTGCCGACCCCGTTCGGCGAGGCGACCGTCACGCGTGGGAGGTTCGCCGGGGTGCCGGCGCTGCACGTCTCGCGCCACGGGCCCGGCCACGCCCGGCTGTCCAGCGGCGTCACCCATCGCGCCAACATCTGGGCGCTCAAGGAGCTGGGGGCCACCGCGGTGATCGGCTGCACGGCGTGCGGCGGCGTCGACCCGGGGCTCGAGCTCGGCTCGCTGGTCGCCTTCGACGACCTCCACTTCCCCGTCAACCGGCTCCCCGACGGCTCGATCTGCACGTTCTTCCTCCGGGACGGCGACCCCGCGCGCGGGCACTGGATCCTCCACGGCGGCCCGTTCTCGGACGGGATCCGCGCGGCGCTGGTGCGCGCCGCCGCGCAGGCGGGGCATGCCTGCCGCGACGGCGGCGTGTACGGCCAGGTCGATGGACCGCGTTTCAACACGCCGACGGAGATCGCCGAGCTGGCCGCCTGCGGGGTGACGGCCGTGTCGCAGACCGCCGGGCCGGAGACGGTGCTGTGCGGCGAGCTCGAGCTGCCCTTCGGGCTGATCGGCTTCGTCACCGACTACGCCAACGAGGTCAAGCCGGGCGAGCCCACTCCGGTGGCGACCCTGATCGAGCTGATGGGCGCCAGTACGCAGATCTTTGCCGACGTGCTGGCGGCCGCGCTGCCGGCCCTCGCCGGCACGCCGCCCGGACCGGCCGGCACGATGTACCGCTTCGAGTCCGGATGAGCTCCGGCCGCCGATGCCCTGAGCCGGATGAGCTTCGACCTGCGATGACCGGATCGGGATGACCGATCCGGGTCCGGCCGTGCTCGTGTTGGCGCGCGCCCCCCGCCGGGGCGAGGTGCGCCGCGCGCTGGAGCCGGTGCTGGGTCCCGACGGTTGCCTCGCCCTCCAGGCCGCGTTGATCGCCGAGGCGGTGCGGTGGGCCCACGAGGTCGCCGACGCGAGCGTCCACCTCGCCCACGACCCGCCCGACGCCGGCCCCGAGCTGCGTGCCCTCGTCGGCCCCGAGCCTCTGCTGTTCCCGCAGAACGGCGAGGGGATCTCCGGCCGCCTCGCCGACGCCGCCGGCCGCATGTTCAGCCGCGGCCACTCCGGGCCGCTGCTGATCGTGTGGCCCGACCTGCCCCGCCTGCGCCCCGAGCACGCCGCGGCCGCGCTCGAGGACCTCGCCTCCGGCTGCGACGTCGCGCTCGGTCCGGCCTTCGACGGCGGCTTCTACCTGGTCGCGGTGTCGCGACCGCTGCCCGCCCTGTTCCGGCTCCCCGAGCAGGCCTGGCGGAGCAGCGACGCGATGTCTGTGGGACTCGCCGCGGTCCGCGACGCCGGGCTCGAGGTCGGGATCCTCCGCGCCGAGCGCGCCCTGCACCGGCCCGCCGACGTTCGCGCCGCGCTGGCCGACCCGATGCTCCCCGAGCAGATCGCCCGCGTGCTCAGGCGCGCGCGCCTCGACTGACCCGCTCGTACCCGGTCCCGGGTCTGCCCCAGACCCCGGGCCCGAGCTTCCGACAGATCGCATGAGCTACCGTGGTGGCGCGTCCCTCGGCGATCTACTGGGGAGTGGTGTAATTGGCTAGCACGGGAGGCCTTGGCCCTCCAAGATCGGGTTCGAGTCCTGGCTCCCCAGTTCCACGCCGATGTCGAAGATAACGCTGTGGTGGCCGCATCTTCGAGGGCATGCGTTGCTCCCTCGACGTCTGGCACGACATATGGCGTGAAGCGCACGACGGTCCATCTCCCCGATGAGTCTGACGAGGACCGGACTCGTTCGATCGCCGGCACGATTCGCGTGAGTTGACGCCGGAGGCCCGCGGCGCGTCTGGCGATCGAGCGTGAGTGATCGGTGGCGCGGTGCTCCGGCACCGCGTCGGGGAGTCGCGTCCGTCCGGGCATCGCCTACGATCCGGCGGGTGAGCGGTCCCGTGGTTGTGATCCTCGCGGCGGGCCAGGGCACGCGCATGCGCTCGGCCACGCCGAAGCTGCTGCACCACCTCTGCGGCCGGCCGCTGCTGGCCTGGCCGGTGGCGGCGGCGCGGGCCGCCGCGGCGGCCAAGGTGGTCGTGGTCGACGGCCCGGGCGGCGGGCTGGTCGCGGCGGCGGGACTCGACGCGGCCGGCGACGGCGGCAGCGTGCGGACGGCGATCCAGGCCGAGCCGCTGGGGACCGCGGACGCGGTCCGCGCGGCGGCCGCGGAGATCGTTCCCGGCGCCACCGTCGTGGTCCTCGCCGGCGACGTGCCGCTGATCCGCCCCGAGACGCTGATCGAATTGGCCCACCGCCACGAGCGCGAGGGCGCGGCCGCGACGATGCTCACCGCCGTGCTCGACGACCCGCGGGGCTACGGACGCGTCGTCCGGGGACCCGACGGAACGCTCGAGCGCGTGGTCGAGACCAAGGTCGAGGGCGACGCCGGCCCCGAGGAGCTGCGGATCCGCGAGGTCAACACGGGCATCTTCGCCTTCGACGGCGGCGCGCTGCTCGAGGCACTCGACCACGTCTCCGGCGAGAACGCCCAGGGAGAGCGCTACCTCCCCGACGTGCTGTCGATCCTCCGGGCGCGGGGGCGGACGGTGCTGGCTCACGAGCTGTCCGATCCCGAGGAGACCCGGGGCATCAACGATCGCGTCGCGCTCGCGGAGGTCCGCGGGATCGCCCAGCGGCGGATCCACGAGCGTCACCTGCGCGCCGGCGTGACGATCGTCGACCCGGCCGGCACGGTGATCGACGTCGGCGTAGAGATCGCCCCCGACGCCGAGATCGCCCCCTTCACCAGCCTCCACGGCGCGACGCGGATCGGCTCGGGCTCGGTCATCGGGCCCCACTCGACGCTGCTCGACGCCACCGTCGGCGAGGGCGCCAAGGTCCTCCACGCCTACGTCACCGGCGCCGAGATCGGCGACCGCGTCAGCGTCGGTCCGTTCGCCTACCTGCGACCCGGCACGGTGCTCCGGGAGGGCTCGAAGGTCGGGACCTTCGTCGAGGTCAAGAACACCGACCTCGGCGCCGGCAGCAAGATCCCCCATCTCAGCTACATCGGCGACGCCGACATCGGCGAGCGCACGAACCTCGGGGCGAGCACGATCACCGCCAACTACGACGGCTACCGCAAGCACCGCACGACGATCGGCGCGCGGGTCAGGACGAGCGTCGACACCACGCTGGTGGCGCCGGTCAGCGTCGGCGACGACGCCTACACGGGGGCCGGATCGGTGATCACCGAGGACGTCGCCGAAGGCGCGCTGGGGATCGCCCGGGCCCGCCAGCAGAACATCGAGGGCTACGCCGAGCGGCGCCGCGAGCAGCAGGCCGCGAACGACGACGGAAAGCGGTGAGGGTTGGCCCTGCGCGGTTTGCCGTCCCGGGGCGCGCCTACACTCGGCAGCGCGCTGAACATGCTGGAAGAGCTTCCCGTCCCGGACGACATGCGCCTCGACTACGACAAGCGGCTGCTGCTCGTGACCGGGCGCGCCAACCCCGAGCTCGGCGCCCGGATCGCCGCCAAGCTCGGCGTCGAGCTGAGCCCGATGACGCTGAAGACGTTCTCCAATGGGGAGGTCTACTGCCGCTTCGAGGAGTCGGTGCGCGGCGCCGACGTGTTCATCGTCCAGCCCACCTGCGCCAACGAGGTGACCGGCGTCGGCGCCAACGACGCGCTGATGGAGCTGATGGCGATGGCCGACGCCGCCGTCGGCGGCTCCGCCCACCGCGTGATCGCCGTCACCCCCTGGTACGGGTACTCGCGTCAGGACAAGAAGTCGGCCCCCCGTGAGCCGATCACCTCGCGGCTGGTGGCGCGCATGCTGGAGGCGGCGGGGATCGACCGGATCCTCACCATGGACCTCCACTCTGGCCAGATCCAGGGGTTCTTTCAGAAGCCGTGCGACCACATGACCGCGCTGTTCATGCTCACCCAGTACTTCGACGACCTCGGGCTCGAGGACCTCGTCGTGGTCGCCCCGGACGCCGGCCGGGTGAAGCTGAACAAGCGCTTCGCCTCGCGGATCGGGGCCGACCTGGCGATCCTCAACAAGGAGCGCCCCGCCCAGCAGGTGGCCGAGATCAACTACGTGATCGGCGAGGTGGCGGGCAAGACGGCGGTGATCGTCGACGACATCATCGACACCGCCGGCACGCTGAAGGCGGCGGCCGAGGCGGTCCATGACGCCGGCGCCCGCCGCGTCTACGCCGCCGCCACGCACGGCGTGTTCTCCGGCAACGCGTGGGAGAACCTGACCGCGGCCGGGTTCGAGCAGATCGTGGTCACCGACACGATCCCGCCTCGCCCCGGTAAGCCCGAGAACGTCCGCGTGCTGTCATGCGCCGACCTGCTGACCAACTCGATCCGCCAGATCTTCACCGACGGCTCGGTCAGCGACGTGTTCGGCGGCGAGAACCAGCTGTTCTGAGCCTCCGGGCGAGCTGATGGCAGCCGACGAGCGGACCCAGAGCGAGCGGGCCCACGCCCTGATGGAGCTGCTCGGCCTCAGCGAGGACGAGCTCTGCCGGGTGCTCGCGGTCGATCCGCTGTCGCTGCTCTCGGGCCAGCTCGAGCAGGCGAGCGAGCTGCCGATCCTGCTGGCGCTGCTGGGCGAGCCCGAGCAGCGGGCGGGAGCAGCCGTGCTGCGGCGCTGGGTCCGTGCGCGCGGACCCGCCGGGCGCCCCCTCGACGCGCTGCTCGCCCGGGACTTCGCCGCCTTCGAGGACGCGCTCGGCGCACTGGCCGAGCGGGGCTTCGTGCTCCGCGGCGGGGGCGGAGGCGGCGGCCAGACGGCGGGCTGAAACGTGATGCCTGTGGCGCCGCGAGCTTTGCGTGCGTCAGGCCACGCCGGACGGGATCTCGGCGATCCATGGGGCGGCTGCGGTCTCTACTCGGTTGCGACCACCGGCTTTGGCGGTGTAGAGCGCGCGGTCTGCTTTGCGGATCAGCTCCTCGGTTTCGTCGGTGTCTTCGGGGATAGCGGCGACGCCGAAGCTGGCGGTGAGTGTCCCGACGTGCGAGATCTCAGCCTGCTCGATCGCACGGCGTAGCTTCTCGGCCACGTCCGCTGCGGCTGCCCGATCAGTGTCGGGCAGCAGCACGCGGAACTCCTCGCCGCCATAGCGCGCTGCGAAGTCGCTTGCCCGCAAGTTTGAAGTCAGGATTTGGCTAACCGTGGCGAGAGCCTTGTCGTCCTCGTCGTGTCCGTGAATGTCGTTGATCTGCTTGAAGGATCGATGTCGAGCAGCACGGCGGCGAGCGGGCTGACACGGCGGCTGGCGTGCGCCGTCATCCGCTTGAGCGTCTCGTCCCCAGCGCGCCGGTTGGGCAGTCCGGTCAGCGCATCGCTGGCGGCGCGGAGCTCGGCAAGTGCGAGGTTGCGCTGGTTGGCCAGGATCGGAGCGGCCTGCAGTACCGAGTCGCACCCGGCTGCGCTCGTGCTCGCTGATCGCGTTCTGCCCCGCTATCAGAACTGAACCGATCACGGAAGCCTGGAGAAGCTCGCGAAGCTCGCGCTGGCGCTTGAGCCTCGTGGTTTCCCGGCGCGCTGGGCGACGCGCGAGCCAAATTCCAGCGAACGCAAGACCGATCGACAGGGCAGCGGCGAGCACGACGGCCCACCAGGTCTGCGACGCCAGCGCGGTCTGGCGCCGTTCGCTCAATTGCTCGGCGAACGCGGCGTTGGCCGCGCGAAAGCCGTCCATCGTCGCCTTGCCGGCGAGCGCCTGGCTGACAGTCGGACGTCGTCCAGTTTGCTTCAGTCGGTTGATCTGCGCTTGAGCGGGCGCGTGCCACGTAGCGCTGATCTGCACCTGGCCGTTCAGCGACAGCTCCAAAGCCGGATCACTGCCTCTCGAGAGAGCGGGACTCAGACCGGGCTTGCCCGAATGACGATGTGCCCTCGACGTAGGGCGGCAGGAAGCGCTCACGTGCGTCTCGAAATAGCCGCGCTCCGGTCTCCTGGTTGAGCATCGCCGACAGCATCGACGAAGAGGCGGTCTGCTGCTGAGCGGTCCGCAGCGCGCTGTTGCGCCCGATCGTCGCACCGCCGAACACGGCACCACCAATCAGCAGCACGGTCACGACGATCAGGACGACGACCCGCTGGACTGAGATCCCAGCCATACAAGCTTACCGACCCCTGGGACGCTTCCTTGAACTGGCGGGTGGTCGTGGATTGCCAGTCCACTGCCAGCGGTGAGGCAACCTCCAACGCACGTCCACCGCCCGGTCTGAGCAGGCTGCGGCTGACCCGGCAGCGACCCCAGTACCTACTCAGGCGCTGGTCGGCCACCGGCCCTCGCGCTGACTCGACGTGCGGTGGACGCGAACGCCGAGATCGGAACTAACGGTGGCGCCGAGCCCACCATCGGCTGCCTCCGCGTCTGCTCCTTGGTCCGCTGGGCAACCACGAATACGTCGCCGAACTTGCCAGCCGAAGCGCTAAGCGTCCTCGAGCGTCGCTTCGGCCTTGGCGCGGCGGCTCTTGCCCGGCCAGGCGCCGAACAGGTAGTGAAAGGTGCTCGCCGCGCCCCGGTCGACGAGGGCGCCGATCGCCGCCATCGTCGCCGCCTCGAGCGCCGCGGCGGCGACGACCTGGGGCAGCGGCGCGTCGCCGGCGGTGGGCTCCGGCGGGGCCAGCGCGTCGAGCCGGCCCCACACACCCGCGAACACCCGCTGACCGACCTTGGCGCCGATGACGCCCGCGATGACCCCGAAAGGCTTGTAGAAGATCTTCATCGCTGAGGCAGCCTACCCCGATCCGCCCGATGGCCAGCGTGACATCCGGCGATTGCTCCATCAGGCGATTGTCCGGACGCCGCCCGATCTGGCTAAATGCAGTTGATCAAGGTGCCGATCTGGAGGGCAGGGAGCATGCTCGACGAGGATCACAGTCAAGCCGATGGCGCAGCTGAGGAGCTGCTGCGCCGGGCGCTGCTCGACGACGCCTCCGCGGTGACCGTCTCGCTGCGGGTCGCCGGGCTCCCGGTCAGCGACACGGTGACGGTGATCTTCCACGCGCGCCGGGACCTCGGCACGCTGCAGACCTACATCGCCCGCGGGAGCCTCGGCGCCGGCGCGACGGTCGCCGCCAGCGAGCTGCTGCGGGTCCCCTGCGACCTGGACCTGGCCGACGCCGGCGACCGCGAGGAGGCCGAGCAGCTGTACGTCGAGCAGGCCACCGTGCTGCGCGACGCGCTGGTCGGCGCCGACGTGGTCCTCGACGTGTGGCGCGAGCCGCTCGGCTCGATGGTCGGCAGCGAGGTCACAGTCGACCATTCGGTCGGCCTGCCCGTCCGCCTGCCCGCTGCGCGCCTGCTCCCGACGGCGCTGGTGGCACCCGAATCGCGCCTCGTCGTGACGCCGGTGTGCAGCGCCCGGACGCTCGCCGCCGGGCGCCCGGCGCTTGGGATCGCCTGCGCCCAGCAGGACTTCACACGCGTCTACCAGCTGGCTGACGACCCCGAGCGCTGCGTCGAGGAGTTCCTCGAGCTCGCGGCCGCGCACGCTCGCGGCCTGGCCGTGCGGCTCGAGCACCAGGAGGCCTCCGTCGAGCGCTTCCTCGAGCTGAGCGACTCCTGACGGGTGCCCCCAATGGAATCGGCGCCAGCCTGACGGGTGCCCCGGGGAAATCGCCCCTGGGCGATTTCCCCAATGGAATCGGCGCCAGCCGATTCCACCGGTACCGTGGCGCGCTGTGCGCCTGCGCCGCCCCGTGCTCCTGCTCCTGGTCGCCGCGATCCTGGTCGTGTTCCTCGCCATCAGCGCCGTGCTCGCCCGGGTGTTCAGCGTCGACGGCGCCGAGCGGGCGGCGATCGTCTCCCTCGTGCAGGCCGAGGGCCGCGGCGATCAGGCGGGGATGCTCCGGCAGCTGTTTCGCTGCACCAGTCCGGCCTGCCGCGCGCGCGTGGCCGAGGACGCCGCGAAGCTGAAGCGTCCCGGGCACGTCGGGATCGCGCTGATCAACCCCTCGGCGGGGTTCGCCCTGACCGGCTCGCTGGGGACCGCCCGGGTGGCCTGGTACGCGCAGGACCCGCGACCGGTCGTCCAGTGCGTCAAGGTGCGGCGCACCGGCAACGCGCTGATCGGGTTCCGCATCCGTCTGCTCGAGCTGAGCCTGCGGATGAAGACCGACGGCGCCTGCCCGGCCCGCTACTGACCGAGCTGGCCGGCGGATGAAGGCCGACGGCGCCCGCTACTGACGGCCGTGGCGCGCCGGCGTGCGCGCCGGGCGCGGCGCCGGTTCGCGGACCCGGCGGCGCGCGGGGCGGGGGAGCCGCTCGTGCAGCCGGCGGCCATCGCGCAGGCGCACGCGCGCGGGGAGCGCGTCGGGCAGCGGCAGCCCGCCGCCGGGGACGTCGTGCGGCGGCAGCGGGCGGCGCGGGTGGTTGCCCCGGCCGTCGTCGGAGCCGGCGTCGCCGGGCTGCGGCGGCTTGTCGGAGTCGTCGCGTATCGCCGGGATCAGCAGCATGCCGACGCACACGAGACCGAGCACGTGGACGCCCACCATCCACAGCAGCAGCTGATCCACTCCAGTCATGACGAAATCGTAGCGCCTCGCCGGTGCCTCCCGGGCCGTTTTTCACGCCCGGCCCGGTCGAGCGCCCGGGACCCCGAGCCGACGCGTGCGCGCCCCCGGGCGCGGACCCCGCTACCATCGTCTGCCGCTGATGGCCAAGACCGAGTCGACCACCCTGAACGTCGCCATGCGCGAGCCCTCGGGCTCCCGCGCCGTGCGTCGCCTGCGCCGCACGGGGCAGGTGCCCGGCGTCGTCTACGGCGGCGGCGAGGACCCGTTGTCGTTCTCGATCAACTTCCGCGACCTGCGCATCGCCCTGGCCCATGCCGGCGCGGTGCTCGATCTCTGCGTCGACGGCGCCACGAGCTCGCCGGTGGTGTTAAAGGAGCTCGTCCGCCATCCCGTCAACGGCGAGACGATGCACGTCGACCTGCTCCGGGTCCGCCTCGACCAAGCGATCCAGGCCACCGTCGTCGTCGATCTCCTCGGCGCCGAGAGCGCCCCCGGCGTGATCGAGGGCGGCGTGCTCGAGCAGGTGCTGCGCGAGGTCACCGTCGAGGCGCTGCCCGGGGACATCCCCGACCAGCTCAGCCACGACATCTCCAGCCTCGAGATCACCGGGACGCTGCTGCTGGAATCGCTCCGCGCCCCCCGGGGGGTCACGATCCTCGGCGAGCCCGAGACCGTGATCGCCACGATCACTGCGCCGCGGCTCCAGCTCGAGCCGGACACCGAGATCGAGGCGGAGACCGCGGTGGTCGGCGAGGGTGGCGCCTCCGCCTCCGCCTCCGAGGCAGAGGGCAAGGCCGCCGAGGGCGCCGAAGCCGCCCCGGACGCCTCCGGCGACGCGTAGCCGGGCGCGTCCATGCCCGAACGACGCCGGCCCGCCCGCCGCGGCGGGGCGGGTGGCTCGCCGGACTGGCTGATCGTCGGCCTCGGCAATCCCGGGGCCGAGTACGAGCAGACCCCGCACAACATCGGCTTCGCTGTCGCGCGCGAGCTGGCCGAGCGGTGGCAGCTACCGAACTTCAAGTCGCGCTACCGGGGCCTGCTCACCGAGGGCCGCACCGGCGTCGGCCTCGGGCAGGCGCGCGTGGCGCTGCTGATGCCGCAGACGTACATGAACGAGGCGGGGCGCTCGGTCGGGCCGGCCCGCGGGGAGCTGAAGGTCGAGCTCGACCGGCTGCTCGTGCTGCACGACGAGATCGACCTGCCGTTCGGTGAGATCCGCGTGCGCCGGGGGGGCGGCCTGGCCGGCCACAACGGCCTCAAGTCGCTGAAGGGGGGGCTGGGGTCGGCGGACTTCCACCGTGTGCGGATCGGCGTCGGGCGCCCGCCGAGCACCGATCCCGACCGCGTTGCCGCATACGTGCTCGGGCGCTTCCGGGAGAGCCCGGCCGAGGTCGGCGAGCTCACCGCGCGTGCCGCCGATGCCGCCGTGGAGGTCGTGCGCGGAGCCCACCTAGACTGAGCACACGAATGCTGAGCACGCTGCTCCAACACGCGGAGGAGGATCCGCAGACCGGCGCGCTCCGGCGCGAAGGGGGCCGCGCCTTTGTCTCCCAGTCGCTGCGCCCCTACCTGCTGGCGGCGCTGCTCGACCGGGACTCCAACCGGCCGGCGATCGTCGTGGCCGGCGACGACCGCGCCGCCCGGGAGCTGGCCGCCGGCCTGCGCGCCTGGCTGGCCCCGCGCACCGTGCGCTACTACCCGAGCCGCGGCGTCACCTACGAGTCGCACCTGTCGCCGCCGCCGCACCTGGTCGGCCGCCGGATCGCCGCGCTCGACGCGCTGCTCGCCGACGCCGCGGCGCCGGTGGTGGTGGTCAGTGCGGTGGCGCTGTCGGAGAAGGTCCCCGACCCCTCGATGCGACCGCACGGCTTCGAGCTGCGCGTCGGCGAGCTGATGGACCTCGAGGAGACCGCCCGCGACCTCGTCGCAGCCGGCTACGAGCGCGTCGACCAGGTCGAGGACCGCGGCCAGTTCACGATCCGCGGCGGCCTGCTCGACGTGTTCCCGGCCACCGAGGACCGGGCCGTCCGAGTCGACCTGTTCGGCGACGAGATCGAGTCGATGAGATGGTTCTCGACCTTCACCCAGCGCTCGCTGGAGGACGCCGAGGCGGTCGAGATCGCCCCGGCCGCCGAGCTCGCCGCGGAGCATCGGGAGCTGGCCGAGATCGCCGCGCTGGAGGACGCGAAGGATCGTCCCGATATCGCCGAGCTGCTCCCCGTCGAGGACTTCCGGGCCTTCCTGGACCTGGCGCCCGCCGAGGCGGCGATCCTGATCGCCGCCGAGGAGGACGTTGCCCCGACGCTGGCCGACCACTGGCAGGACGTGTGCGCCGCCTTCCACGACGCCGACGCCCACCACCTGTACGTGGCCCCCGAGCAGATCCACGCGGCGCTCGGCGAGCGGGCCCGGATCAGGCTCTCGAGCGTCGAGCGGGACCAGCCGTTCAGCTTCCGCTCGCAGACCGCCGACGTCGCCGCCCGGAGCCTCCGGGAGGCCGAGCCGGAGCTCGAGAAGCTGGCCCGCTCCGGCTACCGCACGATCGTCGCCTTCGGCCAGCGCGGCGAGGGCGAGCGCGCCGCCTACAACCTCGGCCGGCTGAAGGTGCGGTGGCTCGGCGAGAGCAACGGCGCGGGCCCGGGCGGCGGCGCCGGCGGCCCGAGCGCGATCACTTTCGCCCATGCCCGCCTGCAGATCGGGTTCATCGCCCCCCAGTTCCACCTCGCCGTGATCCCCGAGCACCGCCTGTTCCGCCGCCGCCGGCCGCCGTCGGCCGACCGGCCCGGCGGCAGCCGCGGCTCCCGGCGGGGGGTCCTGCGCAGCTTCGCCGACCTGCGCAGCGGCGACATCGTCGTCCACGAGGACCATGGGATCGCCCGCTTCGCCGGCTTCGACACCAAGACCGTGGCCAACGTCACCCGCGACTACCTGTACCTCGAGTACGCCGGCTCGGACCGCGTGTTCGTGCCCGTCGACCAACTGGCCAAGATCAGCCGCTACGTCGGGGCCGGCGGCGATCACCCACCGCTGTCGAAGCTCGGCGGCGCTCGCTGGGAGACGATCAAGACCCGCGCCCGCCGCGCCGCGCAGGAGCTGGCCGGCGAGCTGCTGGCCCTGTTCGCCGAGCGCAAGCGCCGCGAGGGGCACTCGTTCCCGCCCGACACCGACTGGCAGCGCGACTTCGAGGACGCGTTCCCCTACACCGAGACCCCCGACCAGCGCGACGCGATCGAGTTCGTCAAGGCTGACATGGAGTCCCCACGCCCGATGGACCGGCTGATCTGCGGCGACGTCGGCTACGGCAAGACCGAGGTGGCGCTGCGGGCCGCTTTCAAGTCCGCCCAGGACGGCAAGCAGGTGATGATGCTGGTGCCGACGACGATCCTCGCCCAGCAGCATTACGGGACCTTCTCCGAGCGGCTGAAGGACTATCCGATCACGATCGAGCACGTCAGCCGCTTCCGCCCCGCGGCCGAGCAGCGGGCGGCGGTGGCCAGGTTCGCCAGGGGCGAGGTCGACATCCTGATCGGAACGCACCGGCTGCTCTCCCGCGACGTCCGCGCCAAGGACCTCGGGCTGCTGATCGTCGACGAGGAGCAGCGCTTTGGGGTCAAGCAGAAGGAGCTGCTGCGCCAGCTCAAGCTCCGCGTCGACGTGATCGCGATGAGCGCCACGCCGATCCCCCGGACGCTGCAGATCTCGATGGCCGGGATCCGCGACATCAGCGTGATCGAGACCCCGCCGGAGGGCCGCCGGCCCGTCAAGACCTACGTCGGCGAGTACGACGAGGAGCTGGTCGGAGCGGCGCTCGAGCGCGAGCACGCGCGCGGCGGCCAGGCGTTCTTCCTCCACAACCGGATCGAGACGATCGAGGAGACGGCCGAGCGGCTGCGCGCCCTGTGCCCGGGGATGAAGTTCGAGGTCGCCCACGGCCAGATGGACGAGCGGACGCTCGAGCGGCGGATGATGCGGTTTCTGCGCGGCAAGGCCGACGTGCTCGTGTCGACGTCGATCATCGAGTCGGGGATCGACATCCCGCAGGCCAACACGCTGATCGTCGAGCGAGCCGACATCTTCGGCCTGGCCCAGCTGTACCAGATCCGCGGACGGGTGGGCCGCAGCCGCGAGCGCGCCTACGCCTACCTGCTCTACCCCAGCGCCGCGGCACTGACCGCGGACGCGGCGCAGCGACTGTCGGCCCTGTCGGACTACACCGAGCTCGGCGCCGGCTTCAAGATCGCCATGCGCGACCTCGAGATCCGCGGCGCCGGCAACCTGCTCGGCGACGAGCAGTCCGGGCACGTCGCGGCGCTCGGCTTCGAGCTGTACATGCAGATGCTCGACGAGGCGGTGGCCGAGGCCTCCTCCGACGACGGCTCGGCGGACGAGGACTGGGAGCCGGTGCGGCTCGACGTCAACGTCGACGCCTACGTCCCCGCCGACTACATCCCCTACGAGCAGGCCAAGGTCGACGTCCACCGGCGGATCGCCACCGCGCGCGAGGTCGCCGACCTGATGCTGCTGCGCGAGGAGCTGGAGGACCGCTTCGGCGAGCTGCCGGAGCCGATGAACAACCTGATCCTGCTCCAGCAGGCGCGGATCAAGCTCGGGCAGGCCGGCGCCACCGCGGTCTCCTTGCGCCAGGGGCGCCTGGCCGTCACCCCGGTCGAGCTCGATTCGGTTCGCGCCAAACGAATCCGCGCCGAGATCCCCGAGGCGCTGTACGAGTCGGGCAAGTCGCAGCTCTCGATGCGGGTGCCGTCGGATCCCTCGAGCCAGTTCCCCGCCGTCGTCCGCGCCGCCGACGTGCTGCTGGCTGTCACCCGCGAGGCGGCGTGAACCTCACCGGTATCCTCAGAATCCGATAAGGATCCGCCCGCCGGACCGCCTGCGCCGGGTCTCCCCGCTACCATCCCGTCGCGGATCGATGAGATCACCGAAGTACATCCTGGCGCTCGGCGCCTTTTTTGTGCTCGCCGCCGGTGTCGCGGCGTGCGGCAGCGGGGTGCCCGGCAACGCCGTGGTGTCGGTGGCCGGCAACCCGATCACCGTCCAGGCCCACAACCACTGGATGTACGTCGCGGCCAAGGGGAACGCCGCCCAGAGCCCCGGCGCGCCGGTGATCGTCCCCAACGACCCGCCCGGCTTCACCGGCTGCGTCAAGCAGGTCCGCAAGCAGATCCCGTCGCTGTCCAAGACGCCCGACAAGACGATCAAGAGCGACTGCGGGCGGCTGTTCAACTCGCTCAACGGCACGGTCATGGACTTTCTGATCAAGGCCTACTGGTACCAGGAGGAGGCCGCTCGTCTGCACATCACGGTCACCCCGGCGCAGATCCAGGCCGCCTTCCTGAAGGCCCGGAACCAGCAGTTCAAGACCCAGGCTTCGTTCAACGCGTTCCTCACCCAGACCGGTCAGACCAAGCAGGACATCCTCTTCCGCGTCCGCATCAACCAGCTGTTCATGAAGCTCGAGGCCAAGCACGCCATGCCCATCACCCCGGCGGCGATCGCGGCCTACTACAAGGCCCACACCTCGCAGTTCGGGACCCCGGAGACACGCAACCTCCGGATCGTGCGGACCAACAGCGCCGCCCAGGCGGCCGCCGCCAAGGCCGCGCTGCGCAAGGGTCGGAGCTGGGCCGCGGTGGCCAAGAAGTTCTCCGTCGACACCGCGACGAAGAACAGCGGGGGCCTGCTCACCGGCGTCACCCCCGGCCAGGAGGAGGCGGCGCTCAACACCGCCGCGTTCGCCGCCCCGGTGAACAAGACCCTCGGCCCGATCCACGGCACCTTCGGGTACTACGTGTTCGAGGTGCTCAAGATCAACCACGGCACCCGGCAGTCGCTGACCTCGGCCACCCCGCTGATCAAGCAGCTCCTGACCTCGCAGAATGCGTCGACCGGGCAGGCGATGGTCGACAAGGTGGCCAAGTCCCACTGGCAGTCGAAGACCTCGTGCCGCAGCGCTTACACGATGGCCGACTGCGCGGGCTACAAGGCTCCGGCGCCGACCACCACGCCGACGATTAGCACGACGCCGAGCACCACCCCCAGCACCGCTCCGCCGACCACGGCGACGGCGACGGCGCCGAGCACGACGCCGACGGCCACCACCGGCTCCGCCCCGACCTCCACGACCTCCACGACCTCCACGACCAAGAAGAAGTAGCGCCCGTGGAGTCGGGAGCGCCGGAGATCCAGCGCGCGCTGGCCCGGCTTGACGCGATCACCCGCCGCCTGCGCCGCGACTGCCCGTGGGACCGCGAGCAGGACGAGCGCACGATCGTCCCGCACACGGTCGAGGAGGCCTACGAGCTGGCCGACGCCGCCCACCGGCGCGACGACGCGAAGCTGCTCGACGAGCTCGGCGATGTCCTCTTCCAGGTCCATTTCCTCGCCCTGCTGCTGGAGGAGCGCGGGGCTGGGAGCCTCGCTGCGGTGGCCGAGCACTGCGCCGAGAAGCTGATCCGCCGCCATCCGCACGTGTTCGGCGAGACCGAGGCCGGCAGCGCGGCCGAGGTGCTGCGCAACTGGGACGCGATCAAGCGCGAGGAGCCCGACCGCGAGCCGGGGATCTTCGGCGAGGTGCCGGAGATCCTTCCAGCGCCACTGTACGCGCGCAAGGTCCAGCGCCGGGCCGCGAGCAGCGGCTTCGACTTCGCGGGGATCGAGCCGGCGCTCCAGTCCGTCCACGACCAGCTCCACGAGCTCGAGCGGGCCGGTACCCCCGATGAGCGCTTCCACGAGCTCGGCGACGTGCTGTTCGCGGCCGTCAACGTCGCCCGCAAGCTCCGCGTCGACCCCGAGCTGGCGCTGCGCGCGTCGGCCGAGCGCTTCCGCGGCCGGGTGCAGTCCGGACACGACTTGGCCGCATCCGAAGGCAGAAGCTGGAACGATCTGGCGCCCGATGAGCAGATTGCCTACTATGCGCGCGCGCGTAGACCGACGGCTGAGGAGACCCGAGACAGATGAGCCAGATCGAGCACGTGCACGCCCGCCAGATCCTCGACTCCCGTGGCAACCCGACGGTCGAGGTCGAGCTGAGCGTGCGCTCCGGCGCGTGGGGCAGGGCCGCCGTGCCCTCGGGCGCGTCGACCGGCGAGTTCGAGGCCACCGAGCTGCGCGACGGCGGCCCCGACTGGATGGGCAGGGGCGTCGTCCGGGCGGTCGAGAACGTCAACGGCGAGATCGCCACCGCCGTGCGCGGCCTTGACGTGTCCGCCCAGGCCGCGCTCGACCGCGCGCTGATCACTCTCGACGGCACCGCCGACAAGTCGCGGCTCGGCGCGAATGCGATCCTCGCCGTGTCGCTGGCCGCCGCCCACGCGGCCGCCGCCGAGGAGCGGCTGCCGCTGTGGCGCTACCTCGGCGGCGAGAGCGCCCACGTGCTGCCGGTGCCGATGATGAACGTGCTGAACGGCGGGGCCCACGCCGACAACCGCATCGACTTCCAGGAGTTCATGATCGTGCCCGTCGGCGCGCGCACGTTCTCCGAGGGGCTGCGGATGGGCGCCGAGGTGTTCCACCATCTGAAGCGGACGCTGCACGAGTCGGGCTTCTCGACCGCCGTCGGCGACGAGGGCGGGTTCGCCCCCGACCTCGCTTCCAACGAGCAGGCGCTGGAGATGCTGATGGCGGGGATTCGCGCGGCCGGCTACGTTCCCGGCGACCAGGTCGCGATCGCGCTGGATCCGGCGGTCTCCGAGATCCACCGCGACGGCGCGTACGTGCTGGAGCACGAGCAGCGTACGCTGACCGCCGACGCGCTGGCCGACTACTGGGTCGAGCTGGTGGGCAGGTACCCGATCCTCTCGATCGAGGACGGGATGGACGAGGAGGACTGGGCGGGCTGGAGCGCGCTGACCGACCGCCTCGGCGGGCGCGTGCAGCTCGTCGGCGACGACCTGTTCGTGACCAACACGACGCGGCTGAAGCGGGGGATCGAGAACGGCGTGGCCAACTCGATCCTGATCAAGGTCAACCAGATCGGCACGCTGACCGAGACGCTGGCGGCGATCCGGATGGCCCGCGACGCCGGCTACACGGCGGTGATGTCGCACCGCTCGGGCGAGACCGAGGACGTGACGATCGCCGATCTCGCTGTCTCCACCGGCTGCGGCCAGATCAAGACCGGCGCGCCCTCGCGCTCCGACCGGGTGGCCAAGTACAACCAGCTGCTGCGGATCGAGGAGGCGCTCGGCGCCGAGGCCGAGTACCCCGGACGCCGCGCCTTCCGCATCTGAGCGCCTGCGGTGGCCATCCGTCCTCTGGGCGTGCCCTTGCAGCAGGAAGGAATCCGGTGGCGGCGAACGAAGCGCGCAGGAGATGCCCACCGACCGCAGCCAAGCCGCCGCCGCCGCCTCGCGGCGGGTCCGCGCCACCCGGCCGGCCCCGCGGCCGCGACGGGTGGTGTTCGTCCGCTCCCTGGCCGGCCTGCGCTGGGACCGTCTGGGGCGGGTCAGCCTGCTGGTGGTGCTGGCGCTGGTCACGGCGATCGGCGCGCAGCGCGGGCTCAGCTTCCTCTCGTCCAAGGCCCAGGCCGACCGCCAGCAGGCCATCGTCCACCGCCTGCTGCGCGACGACGCGCGGCTGGCCCGCGAGCAGCACGCGTTGAACCAGCCGACCACGATCGCCGCCGACGCCCGCAAGCTGGGAATGGTCCGGCTCGGCGAGCACCCGTACGTGGTGACCGGACTCCCGCGGCCCTAGTGGGTCATCCTGGAAGTCCGTTGATAGGGCTGGCGAGCGAAACTCGAGGCTGGCAAGGACGCAGGACCGAAGGTGTGCCTCTGGCACATCGAGTGTCCGAGGACGCCGCCAGGCGACGATTTGCAGCCGTCAGACCGCAACGGACTTGCGGGATGGGCCACTCGGGGAACCCCTGAAGGCGAGCCCGTGAGCGCGGGCGAGGTCCGCTTCGACCACGTGGTCGGGCTGTGGGAGGACGGCCTGCGCCGGCTGCGCGACGTCGACCCCGGCGAGCGCGACCGCGTCGAGCGGGCGGTCGACGCCGTCGTCGACGAGCTCCGCCGCCGGCTCGGCGGGGGCTTCTCGGCCCAGGAGCTGGCCGATTACTACGTCGGGCGCGGGACCGACTGGTGCTTCGACATCGCCCGGCGCGTGGCCGGCGACAGCCCGTCGGCGCTCGACATGACCACGGTGGCGGGCGCGGCGTTCGCGCGCTATCTGCGCAGCGCCGGCGACTACGCGGGTGGGCGCCGGCTGATCGGCCCCGAGGAGGACTGACTCAGGGTGCGCGACCTCACCGGGGCGCGCGGACTCGAGGAGACCGTCCGCGCCCCGGGGTGAATCAGTCGGAGTCCTCGGAGTCCTCGCCGCCGGACCGGCGGATCACGATCTGGTCCTCCTCGATCGATACCTCGACGGGGCGGTGACCCGCCCAGTACTCCGCGTAGACGGGGTCGTCCTGCACGGCGGGGTCGAGCCACAGTCCGTAGCCCTCGTCGCCGTGGTCGAACGTCGCCTCGAGCGTCGAGGACTTGCGCTTTCCGCGAGCGGCGGTGCGCCCGCCGCGGCGACCGCGGCGACGCCGGCTGGGTCGGTCGTCCTCGTCGTCATCGGACTCCGTGTCGGGGTCCTCCTCGTCCCCCTCGGTCCGCTCGGCCTCGGCGGCGTCAAGCTCCGCGGCGATCAGCGCGTCGTCCTCGGCGCGCAGATCGATCTCATCGTCGAAGTCCGCGGCGGCCGCGCCCTCGGGCGCGTCGCCGTTGGGCTCGAGTCCCTGCTCGCGCTTGAACGCCTTTATCTGTTGAACGGTGACCTCGAGCTGATGCGCGATCCAGGCGTCGGTTCGTCCCTGACGAACCCAGCTCCGGATGCGGTTCAACTCGGGCCGCAACGATCTGCGTGGCATGTACAGAGACTATTACAGGGACCGGTCGAGTGGCTCAATCGGGACCTCGCAAAAGCCCCGTACGGCCTGTATGCTGACTCGCTGGGACCAGTCACCTGCCGTGGGTGGCGAGCTTTCTACGGTCCTGGATAGGGCCACCAGAGCAGGGAGGCGTCACTTGTTGGTACTCACACGCAAGTCCAACCAGAGCATCATGATCGGCGACGACATCGAAGTCTCGGTGCTGGCGATCATGGGCGAGAAGGTTCGGATCGGCATCCAGGCTCCCCGGGAGATTCCGGTGTTCCGCAAGGAGGTCTACCTCGAGATTCAGCAGGAGCGCGTCGGCGAGACCCGCGGCGCGCGTGAAGAGGTGGATGCCGCGCTGCGCGGTCTCAGCGACGCGAAGTAGGGGAGTCTGAAGGCCGCGTCAGGGGAACGACGCGGGGGCTGCGCCGAGCTGCACAGGCGCAGCCACTCTCGCTCGCCTCAGCCCAGCAGCTGATAGAGCGTCTCGAACATCGCCGCGGTGACGATCACCGCAGTGGCGATCAGCGCCAGCACGAGCAGCCAGAAGCGGACCGAGCTCCTCTTCTTCTCCCGATCGATCCCGCGCCTGCGCGAGCGGACCACCGCCGAGCGGCGCAGATGTTCTCGTCGGTGCCGGTCCCGCTGGGTCTCGTGCCGGAACTCCTGCTCGAGCTGGGCCAGGCTCTGCCGCATCTTCAACGCCACGCGGCGAGCCTACCAGCCGACGTCGTGGCGTTATGTGGTCGTCAGCCACCTGCTGGCGCTCGTAGAGCTCATCGCCGCGATCTTCGCGGCGCATCAGCGCCGGGCGCTGCACGGCGTCGTAGCGGTCGGTGTCGCCGCCGGCCTGGGCCGGCTGCCCGTCGGTGGCCGCGGGCGGAGCTGCCCGCGCGACCGTTAGGCTCCCGCGCGTGCTGGAGCACAACTTCACCGGCCCCGCCTACACGATCGGGATCGAAGAGGAGCTGATGATCCTCGACGCGGAGTCGCTCGAGCTCGTCAACGCGATCGAGAGCCTGCTCGAGCCCGCGCCGGCCGGCGAGATCAAGCCCGAGCTGATGGAGTCGGTGCTCGAGGTCTCGACCGCTCCGTGCACGACAACCGGCGAGGCCGACGCCCAGCTTCGGGCGTTGCGGCGGCAGGTCTCGGAGACGGCCGCGCGCAAGGGCCTGGCGATCGGCTCGGCCGGCACCCACCCGTTCGCGATGTGGGAGGACCAGCGAATCGTCGCCCGGCCACGCTACCGCGACCTGGTCTCCGCGCTGCGCTTCGTCGCCCGCCAGGAGCTGATCTTCGGGATGCACGTGCACGTCGGCGTCGACGACCCCGAAAAGGCGATCCACGTCGCCAACGGGATGCGCGTGCACGTGCCGGTGCTGCTGGCGCTGTCGGCCAACTCGCCGTTCTGGCGCGCCGACGTAACCGGGCTGGCATCGACGCGGATGCCGATCTTCCGCGCCTTTCCCCGCGTCGGGATCCCGCCGACCTACAAGGGCTGGGAGGACTACCAGCGGCGGATCGACTTCATGATCGACGCCAAGGTGATCCAGGATCCGACCTACCTGTGGCATGACGTCCGCCCGCACCCGAAGTTCGGCACGGTCGAGATCCGGGCGATGGACTCGCAGACGCACGTCGAGCACACGGTCGCGATCGCCGCGCTCGTGCAGGCGCTGGTCAAGGAGCTGTGCGAGCACTTCGACGCGGGCGGCCAGCTGTCGAGGTACCCGTTCGAGATGCTCGACGAGAACAAGTGGCTGGCCGCACGCCACGGGCTCGAGGGCGAGATCGTCGACCTGCCGCTGGCCGAGCGCGTGTCGACGCGCGCGCTGGCCCGCCGCCTGCTCGATCGGATGCGCGGCCACTGCCAGGACCTTGGCTCGATGGCCCAGGTCGAGGGGATAGAGGATCTGCTCGAGCGCGGCAACGGCGCCGCGCGCCAGGTCGTCGTATATGAGGCCAACCACGATCTGCGCGAGGTCACGGCCGAGATCGTCGCCGCCACCAACGCCTGATTACATACCGGGACGGCACCTCTACAATCGGAGCGTGAGCTCGGGCACGCCGGATCTGTTCGTCGTCTGCAAGAACTGCCACGCCGAGGTCAGTCCGTACATCACGGAGTGTCCCTATTGCGGCAACCGCCTGCGCAAGCGCGCGCCGAAGATCGACCGCAGCGGCAAGGTCACCGAGAAGCGCCGCCGCCGGCCGCCGGCGCCGGCGCTGCCGCGGCTCAAGCGCGGGGAGATCCCGGGGATCCGCGGCGACTCCCACCCGTACGCCACGCTGGGGCTGCTGCTGGCCGGGTTCGCCGGGACGCTCCTGTGGCGCGCCGCCACCGTCGGCAGCGTCCACGCGATCGAGCTGTGGGCGACCAACGGCACCCACCTGTGGTGGCGGCTCCTGGTGGCGCCGTTCACCTACGTCAACACCGGCTATGCGGTCGTCTGCCTGGGCGCGATCGGCGTGTTCGGGTGGCTGCTGGAGCGCCGCCACGGGGCGCTGCCGGTGCTGGCGCTGTTCGCGCTCGGGGGGATCGGCGGCGCCGCTGCGGGGATCGCCGTGGACTCGAGCGCCGCCGTGCTGGGCGCCAACGGCGGCGCGCTGGCCCTGCTCGTGGCCTGGGCGATCCCGGACCTGCTCGAGCTGCGGGCCGGGCAGGAGATCGAGGGCGATCTGATCGGCGCCGGGGTGGCGGCCGTCGTGGTCGCGCTGATGCCGCTGGTCGGCGCCGACGCCAGCTGGGCCGCCGACGGCGTCGGCGTCCTCGCGGGCGCCGTGTCCGGGTTCGGGCTCAACCAGCTCGCCGCGCGCTGAACCGCGGCTCGATGCCCGATCCCGTCCCCACCGACGCCGAGCTCGACGCCGCGATCGCTGCGATCAACGAGCCGGGACGGCTGCGCGAGGCTGAGGACGTGGTGACCCGCGCGGCGCCGGCGCTGCAGCGGGTGCTCGCGGCGGCGATCGCCGAGGGCGGCTGGTTCGACCTCGGCCACGACCAGGCCGTGCGCGAGGCGCTCGGCGAGGCGGATTCGGGGCAGCGCCTGCGCGCCGTCCGCACGCTGCTGGCCGAGGAGACGCGGCTCGGGATGCTCGTCGGGGTGGCGGTCGGGTTCGAGCTCTCGCGCGAGCTGGGCCAGGCGGACAGGACCGGCGGCATCCCCAACCCCTAGGAGGATTAGATGGAGATTCGGTTTCTCGGCCACGCCTGCTTCGAGCTGCGCGACGGCGACACGACGCTGTTGATCGACCCGTTCCTGAGCGGCAACCCCAAGGCGGCGATCGCCGCGCAGGACGCGACCGCGACGGCGATCCTGCTCACCCACGGCCACGGCGACCACGTCGGCGACACGGCGTCGATCGCCCGCCGCACCGGGGCACCCGTGGTGGCGATCACCGAGCTGGCCGGCGAGCTGGGGGAGGAGGAGGGCGTCGAGACCGTCGACCCGAACCTCGGCGGGACGGTCAAGTTCGACTGGGGCTGGGTCAAGCTCGTCCCCGCCTGGCACACCTCGACGACGCCGAAGGGCACGGTCAACACCCCGGCCGGCCTGCTGATCTCCTTCGGCGGCCGGACGATCTACCACCTCGGCGACACGTGCCTGTTCTCCGACCTGGCACTGGTCGGCAAGCGCCACCCGATCGACGTCGCGCTGATGTGCATCGGTGGGCACTTCACGATGGACGCCACCGACGCCGTCGACGCCGCCGGACTGGTCGGCGCCAAGGCGGTGATCCCGTGCCACTACAACACCTTCCCACTGATCGAGGCCGACGCGCAGGCGTTCAAAGCGGCCGTCGAGTCGAGCACCTCCTCCGCGGTGGTCGTGCTCGACTCCGGCCAGAGCCACACGGCGTGACCCACGCGATCGTCCTGCTCGGCGCCGAGCGAGCCGCGCTGGCCCAGTCGCGGCACGACCTCGAGGCGATGTTCTCCCTCGGGCAGTAATTCGATTGAGATAGTGGTAGGAGCGAGCGGCGCTCAGTCCGTGTCGGGGACCTCCAGCGCGTCGCGGTCGGCCCACTCCAGCAGCTGCTCGAGCGAGTGGGCGACGTCGTCGATCGGTCCGTGCAGGTCGCCGAGCTCGGCGAAGCGCCCCGGGACGGTGGCGATCGTCAGCTCCGCCGGCTCGACGTCGTCGACCTCGTCCCAGGCGATCGGGGTCGAGACCGTCCCGGCGCTGATCCCGCGGACCGAGTAGGCGCTGGCGATCGTGTGGTCGCGGGCGTTCTGGTTGTAGTCGACGAACACTTTGCCCGGATCGCGGTCCTTGCGCCACCACGCCGTCGTGGCCAGCTCGGGGGCGCGGCGCTCGACCTCGTGGGCGAAGGCCAGCGCGGCCCGGCGCACGTCGTGAAAGCCCCACCGCGGCTCGATCCGCACGTACACGTGGAGGCCGTGCTTGCCGGTGGTCTTGGGGTAGCCGGTGATCTCCAGCTCGGCGAGCACCTCGCGGGCCACGCCGGCGACACGGCGGACGGTGGCGAACTCGCACTCCTCGCCGGGGTCGATGTCGATCCGCCACTCGTCGGGGCACTCGACCTCGGTCCGGCGCGAGTTCCACGGGTGGAACTCGACGGTCGACATCTGCACCGCCCAGATCACGCTGGCCAGCTCGGTCACGCACAGCTCGTCGGCCGTGCGCCCGTAGCGGGGGAAGGTGATTCGCACCGTCTCGAGCCAGTTCGGCGCGCCCTTCGGCACCCGCTTCTGGTGGACCTTGTCGCCGTCGACGCCGCTGGGGAAGCGGTGGAGCATGCACGGGCGCTCGCGCAGCGCGCGGACGATCCCATCGCCGACGGCCAGGTAGTAGCGGGCGAGGTCGAGCTTGGTCTCGCCGCGCTCGGAGAAGTACACGCGGTCGGGGCTCGAGATTCGCACCGTCCGCTCGCCCACCTCGAGTTTGACGGCGTCGGCCATCCTGGGAGAATCGCACGCCGATGCGCGTGCTGCTGCTCCACAACCGCTACCGCGCCGAGGGGGGAGAGGAGCGGGCGGTGGGCGAGCTGCACGAGCTGCTGGGTCGCCGCGGTCACGAGGTGACGCTGCTCGAGCGCTCGAGCCGCGGCCTGCCCCGGAGCGCCGCTGCCCGCGCGCTGCTGGCCGGCGGCGCCGACCCCGAGGAGGTGGCCGCGGCGGTCCGGCGCACCGGCGCCGAGGTCGTCCACGCCCACAATCTGCACCCGCTGCTCGGCTGGCGGGCGCTCGCCGCCGCGCGGGCCGCTGGCGCCGCCACCGTGCTCCAGCTGCACAACTTCCGCCTGTTCTGCGCGATCGCCGTGGCCTACCGCGACGGCCATCGGTGCTTCGAATGCCGCGGGGCCAACACAGCGCCCGGGCTCGTCCACCGCTGCCGCGGAGGCACCGGCGAAGCGGCCGTGTACGCCCTCGGTCTGGCCCGCCAGCAGCGCCGGCTGGTCGCCCACGCCGACCGCTTCGCCGTGCTCGGCCGCGCCCACGGCGCGCGGCTCCACGAGCTCGGGCTCCCCCCCGGGCGCAGCGACACGCTGCCCAACTTCATCCCCGACGCGGCCTTCGCGCCGCGGTCCCGGGCCGACCGCGGCGCCTACGCGCTGGTCGCCGGGCGCCTCGTCGAGGAGAAGGGCTTCGACACGGCGATCCGGGCGGCGGCCGGGGCCGGCGTCCCACTCGTGGTGGCCGGCGAGGGCCCCGACGAGCCGCGCCTCCGCGCGCTAGCCGCCGGCGGGGGCCCCGGCGAGCCGCGTCTCGGCGCGCTAGCCGCGGGCGGGGGCCCCGGCGAGCCGCGTCTCGGCGCGCTAGCCGCGGGCGGGGGCCCCGGCGAGCCGCGTCTCGGCGCGCTCGCCGCCGGCGATGTGCGCTTCACCGGCTGGCTGGCCGCCCCGGAGCTCGCCGCGCTGCGCGCCGGCGCCGGCGCGATCCTCGTCCCCTCGCGCTGCGAGGAGGCGTGCCCGTACGCCGCGCTCGACGGTCTCGCCGCCGGCGTGCCGGTGCTGGCCGGCGACCGTGGCGGGCTGCCTGAGCTGGCCGGCGGCGGACTCCCCGCCGACGACGTTGCGGCGTGGACCGACGCGCTCGGGGCACTGTGGGCCGACCCGGCGGCCCGGCGCTCACGCGGCGAGGCGGCGCTGGCGCGCGGGCGCGAGCGCTTCGGCGAGGCGGCGCACCACGAGCGCCTGCTCGCCCTCTACGCCCGGGCGATCGAGGAGCGTGGGAGATCGACCGGTCCATAGACCCGCAGATCTCCCAGCGTCACGGCTGGTTGCCGCGCCCGCGCTCGAACCAGATCGCGTGGTCCTTCCAGTCGTGGGCCATCAGCGCGCCGCCGGTGGCGGCCAGCGCGGCCAGCGAGCGGGCCTTCGCGGTGGGCCCGGCGGCCTCGACCGCCATGCCGAGGCAGGCGATCGCCGCGACGACGCTGCCGGTGGCGCCGTGGTGACAGCGCTGGCCGAGGATCCACAGGCGATGGCTAAACGAGTCGTACTCGACGACCCTCCGCTTGTACCGTGAAAGCTCTGCGCGCATCGAAACCCTCGCATCCTCGATCCGTTAATCGGCGCAATCAGCGCGGAGATTTAGTTTTGGCGCGGGACGGGGGGCTCAGCCGATCCGCGACCCGAGGGCGGCGTCGGCGTCGGGTCGCAGCAGCACCACCCCGAGGTCGTCGTCGAGCGCGCCGAGCACCAGCACCTCGGAGCGCACCGGCCCGATCTGGCGCGGCGTAAAGTTGACCACGCCGACGACCAGTGAGCCGAGCAGCGCCTCGCGCGGGTAACGGGTGATCTGCGCCGAGGAGCGCTTGACGCCGACCTCCGGGCCGAAGTCGATCGTCAGCTTCCACGCCGGCTTGCGCGCCTCCGGGAACTCCTCGACCGCGGTCACGCGGCCAACCCGCATGTCGACGGCGAGGAACTGCTCGAAGTCGAGCAGTTCCTCGCTCACGCGCCGGGCGGTGGCGCGGTGGTGCTCGCCGGCGGTGGGGTGGTGGTGCTGGTCGGGGGCGTCGTGGCGGTCGGGTTGGAGGCGCTCGGCGGCGTCGTGCCCTGCGTCGGCGTGGTCGTCGGGGCCGGGGCCGGGGTCGCTGTCGGGGTGGTGCCGGCGACGGGCGCCGGCAGCACCGTCGGCACGGTCTCGGTCTCGGTGCGTCCGGGCGGCGGCGTGGGGGGGGG
Organism: Solirubrobacterales bacterium; assembly: GCA_038254735.1. GTDB lineage: Bacteria > Actinomycetota > Thermoleophilia > Solirubrobacterales > Solirubrobacteraceae > Palsa-465. Next base: position 309 of record JBBSFX010000008.1, on the reverse strand, counting down.
TGCCGTGGCGGCGGGGGTCGTCTTCGTCGCCGCGGCCGGCGTCGTGGTCGTCGCCGGCCGGGTCGTCGTGGGGGCGGCGGCGGGCGTCGCCCTGGCCCGGACGGCGTGGTGGAGGGCTCCGGGGTGGACGGCTCCGCGGTGGACGGCTCCGCGGGGGACGGCCGCGCGGTGGACGGCGGCGGCGGCGAGGCCCCCGGGGGGGGGGGGCGGGGGGGGGGGGGGGGGGGGCGGCGGGGGGGGGCCCGCGGGGGGGGCCGCGGGCGAGGCGGGCGCCGCCCGGGCGGGGGGGGGGGGGGGCGCGGGGGGGGG
>JBBSFX010000007.1:0-98496 GCA_038254735.1 Solirubrobacterales bacterium | reverse complement strand
GCGCACTGATCAGCAACGGCGACTTCGACCAGTACTGGACCTTCCACCTCGCCCAAGAACACCGCCGCGTTCACGCATCACGCTACGCCCTCGGCGCCATCCCCACTCCCGCATAAACCCCTCCAAAGGACCTGCACCCAAACCGATTAGCCGCCACCCGCCACACGCTACTACTGGCAGTTCGGCGGGCGGTACGCAGACAACCTCGAACCTCGGCGCGGACGGGCGCGCGCGGCGCGGATTCGGCTTCACCGCGCCGAGGTCGACGTCGACGCGGGGGCGCGGGCGGGCGCTCAGTCCTCGGGGGGCGGCGGCTGAAAGACGATCCGCTTGAGCTCGGCCAGGGCGCTCCCGCCGAGGCGCAGCGAGGTCTGGAAGCCCTCGGCGCCGAGCTCGCCGTCGTCGAGCGCGCGGCGTAGCGCGTCGAGCCGCGGCTTCTCCGCCTCGGAGACCTGGTCTCGGCCGCCCTCGATCAGGATCAGGTGGCGGGGGCGGCGCTGGGCGTGGGCGAGGCGCACGTAGCGCTCGCGCTCCTCGGCGTCGAAGCCTTCGACGGCCAGGGCCACCGACTGCTTGGCCTCGATCCGGCGGGTGACGGCGGCCTCGAGCAGCTGGGCGGCGCGCGCCTCCATGTCGGCCTCGGCGACGCGGCCGGCCAGCAGCGCGCGGACCTTGGCCATCGAGAGGATCGCCGAGCGCTCCTCGACCACCTGCTCGGCGAAGCGGGTCGGCTCGGTGGCGGCGGCGCCGACGACGATCACGAGGCTGCCGGGGGAGTAGCGAAGGCGGTAGTCGGGGCTGAGGACGCGGCCGCGGACGGAGATGTCGGGGAGGCGGGGCGAGGCGCCCTCGCGGCGCGGGCGCTCCGAGGACCAGCCGGTGCGCTCGTCGGCGCCGATCTTGACGCTGCGGGATATGGGCGGATTGGGCACATCTCCACTATGTCATCCGAGCAGCTCGTCGAGGGTGAGACCGCTCACGACCGACTCGGGGCGCTCCTCGGCGACGTTGGAGCCGGGCCGCGCGGCCTCGTCGCGGCGCTTGACCAGCAGCCACTGGGGTTTCTCGCCGGCGCGCGTGCGCTGCAGCACGAAGCCGCCGCGGAGCTTCTCGCCGTGGAGCACGAACACGGCGTGGCCGCGCTCGAGCGCCTCCGGCCACGCCACCCGGCCGCCCTGCTCGTAGGACCCGCGGTCCCAGATGATCACGCCGCCCGCACCGGAGCGGCCCTCGAGCTCGTTGTGGGCGATCCCGTGATCCTCGACCTGGATCGCGAAGCGCTTGACCGCGGGATCGAGCGACGGCCCCTTGGGCACCGCCCAGGAGCGCATCAGCCCGTCGACCTCGAGCCGGAGGTCGTAATGGCGCGCCGTCGCCGCGTGCTGCTGGAGGACGAAGACGCCGGCAGGCACGCCGCGGATCGCGAACTGCTCGTGCCCCTCGACTCGCCCGCGCTCCAGCGACACATCGTCCACGCGCCCCCCCGGCGTCCCCTCGTGGAGGAAGCCGGCCAGCGCCGCCAGCGCCGCGCCGTCGCCCTCGGCGTGTACGGCCACCGACCCGTCCTCGACGTTGCGCACCCACCCGAGCAGCCCGAGCGCCCGGGCGTGCGCGACGCCGGCGTCGCGCAGCCCCACTCCCTGGACCTCGCCGCGCACCATGGCGCGGATCGCGCGTCGATCGCTCACCCCGACATTGTCGCCCGGACGGGGAGCGACAATGTCGCGCGAACGCGATGACCGCCTCTCCGCCCCTGACCATCGACGCGCTCGAGCGCTGGGTCGACTTCGGCGCCAAGCTGAGGGTGGTCGAGCTCGACGGCGGACACGCGGTGGTCGAGCTGTGCCAGTGCACCGGCGAGCTGGTCGAGCGCCGCGACACCACTGATCCCGAAGTCATCGAGTACCTGCGGACTGCCCCGGCGGGGGAGCGGCTCGACGGGGATTGACGTCGGGCTCCCTCGAGGGTTCGAGGCGGTACAGTTGCGTACCATGACCACGCTGACCCCGCCGCCCGCCGCCGGCGCGCTCGCCGAGCGCGCCGCTCCGCCCTCCCCGGCCGGCCCTGTCGAGTCGGGGACGCCGATCCACGTGCCGCTGCCGCAGGCGGGCTCACGGCTGCGCCAGACGGCGCAGTTCGTACGCAACCCGCTCGAGACGGCGCTGGCCGCGCACCGGCGCGCCGGCGACGTGTGGGAGCTGAAGCTCGCCTCGCGGGCCGACTCGTTCGTGGTCACCGCGCACCCCGATCACGTCAAGTCGCTGCTCACCGCCAACCCGGCCGACGCGCCGTCGCTGACGGGTGAGTCGCCGCTGCGGCCGATCCTGGGGCCTAACTCGGTGCTGACGCTCGTCGGCGAGCGCCACATGCGCCAGCGCAAGCTGCTGCTGCCGCCGTTCCACGGCGACGCCGTGGCGCGCTACGTCGAGATGATCGAGCGCGTCGCCGACCGCGAGCTGAGCGGCTGGAAGGCGGGGGAGACGTTCTCGCTGGCCGCCCGGATGCAGGCGGTGACGCTCGAGGTGATCATGAGCGGCGTGTTCGGGATCGAGCCCGGCGCGGCGCCCGACAGCCCCGGCGCGAAGCTCAAGGCGACGACGCGGCGGCTGCTCCACCGATCGACGCTGCCGCTGTGGCAGCTCGTCGAGCTCCAGAACGTACGCCGCACCGAGCCGCGGGGGATCATGCGTTGGGTGCTCGGGATCGTCGATCGCCGGCTCTACGAGGTGATCCGCCAACGCCGCGCCGCCGGACCGATCGAGGGGCGCCACGACGTGCTCTCGCTGCTGCTCGAGGCGCGCGACGAGGACGGCCGGCCGCTGACCGACGAGGAGCTCCGCGACGAGCTGCTGACGCTGCTGCTGGCCGGCCACGAGACGACGGCCAACTCGCTGGCCTGGACGTTCGAGCGGCTGCTGCGGACGCCGGCGGCGTACCAGCGCCTGCGCGAGGTGGTCCGCGGCTCCGACGCGCGGGCCGCCGCCGCCCACGTCGAGGCGACGATTCACGAGGGGATGCGCGTGCGCCCGGTGGTGCCGTTCATCGTGCGGATGGCCAAGCGCCCGTGGCGGCTCGGGGACTACGTCGTCCCGGTGGGGACCCCGGTGGCGATCAGCATCGTCGCGCTCCACCACCGCGCCGACGTGTACCCCGAGCCCTATCGCTTCGCTCCCGAACGCTTCCTCGGGGCCAAGCCCGGGACGTACACGTGGATCCCCTTCGGCGGCGGGATCCGCCGCTGCCTCGGGGCGACCCTGGCGATGGCCGAGCAGCGCGTGGTGCTGCGGGCGATCGCCGACCGCGCCGACCTCGCCGCGCCGGCGCCGGCGCCGGAGACCCCGCGCCAGCGCAACGTGACGATGATCCCGGCCAAGGGCGGGCGGGTCACCGTCGAGCGGCTGCTCGCATAGCGCCCGTGACCGCCCTCGGCGCGCCACCCCGCCAACGGTTGATCGCGGCGATGGCCGCCTCGATCGAGCAGCGGGGCTACCGGGACACGACGGTCGCCGAGGTGGTCCGGGTCGCCCGCACCTCGCGGCGGACCTTCTACGAGCAGTTCGCCGACCGCGAGGCGTGCTTCCTGGCCCTGTTCGAGCAGACGACGGGGGAGACGATCGCGCGGATTGCCGCCGCGGCGTCGCCGGAGCAGCCGTGGGAGGCGCAGGTCGCTCTCGCGATCGACGCCTACATCGAGGGCGTGACGGCGCGCCCGGCGCTGCAGCAGAGCTTCGTTCGCGAGCTCCCGGGGCTGGCCCGCGAGGGGGCCGAGCGCCAGCGCCAGGTGATCGAGCGCTTCGCCCGGACGCTCGTCGACCTGGTCGAGTCGGGCCGCCGGGTGCAGCCCGAGGTGACGGTGGGCCCGCTGCCGATGGACGTCGCGATCATCATCGTCAGCGGCCTGCGCGAGCTGCTGGTCGTGGCGATCCCGGCCGGGCGTGATCTGCGCGAGCTGCGCGACAGCGCCCGCCAGGTGGTCAAGGCGATCATCGCCGCCGTCGTGCTGTGAGCGATCGCTGACGATCCTCATCGGGCTCGTGCTGGTGGTCTCCCAGCTCATGCGCCCGGCCGCCGAGCGGGTGTCGCTCGACTGGCGCGCATCGGTGTGGATGTGGCCGTGGCTGGCCGGGCTGTTCATGCTCAGCTACCTCTCGAGCTTCCCGGGCAGCCACGACCGCCTGCACTTCGGCGTCGACATGGCGGTCACGGCAGGGTTCGGCGTGGCGATCTACTACTTCGCGCTGAGCCGCCGCCTGTGGCGGCGATGCAGACGATCTGGACCCAGGACGAGGCCTCCTACGACGGCGAGCTCGTGTCGTTTCAGCGGATCTGGTCGTGGCCCGAGCCGGCCCAGCGGCCGCACCCGCCGATCCTCGTCGGTAGCAACGGCCGAGCGGGTGCTCGCGGACGCTCGACACGCACCGGCGAGGATTCGCCGCCGCGATCCCTCGATGCGATGGTGGAATGATGTCGGCATGGCCTACGACGAGGATCTTGCCGACCGCATCCGGGAGCTGATCGCCGGCGAGGCCGGCCTCACCGAGATGAAGATGTTCGGCGGCCGGGCGTTCCTGATCGACGGGAACATGTCGGTCTCGGCGAGCGGCCAGGGCGGGCTACTACTCCGCGTCGAGCCCGAGCAGACCGACGCGCTGGTGGGCGAGCCGCGCGCGGAGCGGTTCGAGATGCGCGGGCGGGCGATGGACGGCTGGCTGCGGGTGGAGGCCGATGGCGTCGAGACCGAGGCAGAGCTGAAGCGGTGGGTCGACCGCGGTGTCGCATACGCGCGCTCGCTGCCGCCCAAGCGCTAGCGGCCCGCGTGTGTGTGAGGGACGATGGGATATCTGCGGGTCCAGGGACCGGCCGATATCCCACCCTCAGCGCGGGATGGTCAGCGGTGCGGCGCTGGCCCGGGGCATCCTCAGCGCGGGAGGGTCAGCAGCGCGGCGCTGGCCCGGGGGACGCGGAGGACGAAGCGCCGCTGGATCGGGTCGAGCGCCGCGACGCGCGGTGAGCCGACGAGCCGGCCGGTCTCGCTGCCGTCGGCGTAGCGCTGTCCGGCGATCCGCACGCCGGCGGTGGCGGCGAGCCCGGGGGCGGTCAGGCGGCTCAGCGTGGCCCCTGTCCCCACCCGGGCCCCGGCCCGGGCGACGGCGCCGGGCGGGGCGACGGCGAGCGTCACGTCGCGGCTCGCCGACTCATTGATCAGCACCACGCGGACGGTGCCGTCGGGGGCGCGCGTGGCCCACGTGCGCACCGCGCCGGCACCTGCTCCGCCGGTCCCCAGCACCCGGGAGCCGGGCGGCGCCGCGCGAGCGAACATCAGCATCCCGTAGTAGGCCGGCTTCACCTGGGCGTGCCAGCGCCCGCCGGAGTAGGCGAACGAGAACGGCGAGTAGCGGCCGGTCTTGAAGGTGTGGACGTTGACGCCGTCGGCACCGACCCGGGCCAGCCCGAACAGCGTGTCGAGCATCCACAGCGAGGCGGCGAAGGTGTCGCTGACGCCATACTTGCCGCCGCAGGCGACGCTGTTGAGCTCATCGACGCGGTAGGCGGCGCCGGCGTGGTGGGCGATCGCGATCTGTCCGGCCAGCGGCGCGGCGAGCCCGGCGGAGGCGTAGGGCGCGAGCATGTTGCCGATCGTCGGGAACAGCGGCGATTGCGGGCCGGTGAAGCAGCGGTTGAGCGGATAGCGGTGGATCGTCGCCGTGCGCACCCGGGGCTGGGCGGCGAGGAAGCGGCCGAGCTGCGACCAGAAGGCGGGCGCGCCGGTGGCCGGGCCGGCCAGCGGGACCCCCGCCGGGAGCGCGCTGACGATCCGCGCGTAGTCGCGCTGGAAGGCGTCGAACCCGTAGCTGCGGGGGCGCCCGTGGACCTCCACGCCGAACGCGTTCCGGTACCACCCGAGCACGCCGTAGACCTCGGGCTCGTTGCCGAGCTCGAAGCCGGCCACGTACGGGCTGCCGAGGCCCTCGCGCAGCGCGCGCGACTCGGCGGCGGCGATCCGCCGGCTGTCGGCCTCGAAGTTGATTCCCAGGATCACGCGGGCGTTCAGGGCTCGGGCGGTCGCTCGCGTCACCGCCAGCCACTGGCGGGTCAGCGTGTAGCGGATCCCCGGCGGCCGGCGCACGCCCGGCACCGGCCACCAGGTCCAGTCGGTGGTGTCGCCGCCGAAGCGGATCACCGGCGACTGCCCGGGGGTCAGCGCCCGCAGCAGCGCCAGGTAGGTCGGGTTGACGTGGGCGGGGTCGTGGCCGGAGTAGGCGATCGACGACGGGTACTCGATTGAGAAGCCGACGAACCCCGGCGCCACGGGCCGGCCGACGGCGCCTCCGAGGTCGATCCGCAGCGCCCTCCGAGGGATCGTCGGGGAGGGATCGCCGCCGGCGATCGCCGCGGCGAGCCCGATCACGATCAACGTCATCAGCACGGCGAGCGTCCCGGTCCGGCGCGCCCGGGCGCGCCGGCGGGCGGCCTGGCGGGCGATCAGGCGCTCCGGCGAGGGGCCGCCGGGGGTCAGCTCCAGCGGAGGCGGGGCCGGCCGGCGACGTGGAGACCGGCGATCCGGTGGTCCGGGTCCGCCGGCGGGCGGGCGGTCCGGTCCCCCGGGGCCGCTGGTGGGCGGGCGGTCCGGTCCCCCGGGGCCGCTGGTGGGCGGGCGACCCGGCGCCGCCAAGCGCCGCGCCGGCGGGCGATCCGGCGCCGAGGGGCGGCGGGCGGGGGGCGGGTCCGAGGGCATCGGCTGACCATGATGGCGCAGCTTCGGGCCGGGAGGCGCACGGGGCCGGTCAGGTAGCTTCCGCGGACATGACCGCCGACTCCCCCCCGTCCAGCGCGTCGCCCGCCGACCCGGGCCCGCCCGGAGACCGGGGCCCACGCGCCGCCCCGCCCCCGGACCCGCGCGCCGCCCGGCTGCCGGACCCGCGCGCCGCCCGGCTGCCGCAGCCGCGCGCCGCCCGGCGGCCGCGGCTGCGCGCGGCCCGGCTGCCGTGGCCGCTGCGAAGCGTCGTCGCCGGCGCCGCCGGGACGACCGCGATGACCAGCGCCTACGCGCTCGAGCGCCGCCTGCGGCCGCGGGCGCGGGGGCCGCTCGACTACGACGACAGCCTCGTCCCCGGGCGGATCGTCGCCTCGATCATGCACCTGCCGCAGGCCAGCGACCGCGAGGAGCAGGAGCTGGGGCTGGCGCTGCGCTGGGGCTACGGGTCGGCGTTCGGGCTCCTGCATGGAGTGCTGCGCCGTCGCGTCCGGGAGCCCGGGGCCGGGCTGGTCTTCGTCGGCGTGCTGATGACGATGACGCTGACGATGTTCCCGCTGCTCGGGCGGACCCCGCCGCCGTGGCGCTGGCCGCGGGCGTTCCTGGCCACCAGCTTCGCCACCCATGCCGTGTACGCGGCGACCGTCGCCGGCCTCGACGACCGCCTACGCTGAGCCGATGGCCCTGGCCACGTCGTCCGGAGAGCGCATCGCCAGGGCCGGGGCGGTCGAGCTCTGCTACGAGACCTTCGGGCCCGAGCAGGCGCGGCCGCTGCTGCTGGTGATGGGGCTCGGCTCCCAGATGATCTTCTGGGAGGAGGAGTTCTGCGGAATGCTCGTCGAGCGCGGCTTCCGGGTGATCCGCTTCGACAACCGTGACGTCGGCCGCTCGACGATCTTTCGCGACGGACGCTCGCCGACGCTGCGCCAGTTGCTGCTGCGCGACAAGCGCGGCAGCGCCTACCCGCTGGCCGAGCTGGCCGACGACGCCGTCGGACTGCTCGACGCCCTCGGCGTGCCCCGCGCCGACGTCGTCGGCGCCTCGATGGGTGGGATGATTGCGCAGCTGGTCGCGATCAACCACCCGGAGAGGGTTCGCTCGCTGGTCTCGATCATGTCCACCACCGGCAGCCGGCGGGTCGGCAACCCTCAGCCGGCGATGCTGCTGCGGCTGCTCAAGCGGGCCCGCCAGGACCGCGAGGGCTATATCGCCGACCTCGTCGAGACGCTTCAGGCGATCGGTTCGAAGACCAACCCGACCGACCCGGCGGCGCTGCGCGAGCTGGCCGCGCGCGCGTATGACCGCGGCTACCAACCGGCCGGCACGGCGCGCCAGCTGGCGGCGATCAACACCACCGTCGACCGCACCCGGCAGCTGGGCTCGCTGCGGCTCCCGGCGACCGTCATCCACGGCACCGAGGACCCGCTGATCCGCCCGTCCGGGGGCCGCGCCACCGCCCGCGCGATCCCCGGCGCGAACCTGCTGATGCTGCCCGGCATGGGCCACGACATGCCACGCGCGCTGTGGCCCGAGATCGCCGACGCGATCGCGCGGACCGCCGCGATGGCCGACGGCGCCTGAGCCCGCGCCGGCCCGGAGCGAGCTTGGCCGGAGCGGTCCGCAACCTGGTCAACCTGAGCGGCGTCGGCAAGGAGTACGCCGGCCGCACGGTGCTCGAGGACCTCTCGGTCGGCGTGGCCGCCGGGGACCGGATCGGGGTGGTCGGGGCCAACGGTGAGGGCAAGTCGACGCTCCTGGCGCTGATCGCGGGGGTGCGCGAGCCCGACCGCGGCCTCGTCACCCGCGAGCGCGGCCTGGAGGCCGCGCTGCTCAGCCAGGCCGACGAGCTCGGCGAGTCGGGCACCATCGGCCAGACGCTGGTCGGCGAGCGCGCCGAGCACGAGTGGGCCGGCGACAGCGCCTTCCGGTCCGTGCTGGCGGGGCTGCTCGGCGGGGTCGGGCTGTCACGGTTCCCGGCCGGGCTCGAGACCCCCCTGGCGACCCTGTCGGGCGGCGAGCGTCGGCGGATCGCGCTGGCGGCGATGCTGCTCGGCGCGCCCGAGCTGCTGCTGCTCGACGAGCCGACCAACCACCTCGACGTCGAGGCGATTGCATGGCTGGCCGGCCACCTCGCCGCCCGTCGCGGGGCGACGATGCTCGTCACCCACGATCGCTGGTTTCTCGACGCCGTCTGCACCGGCACCTGGGAGGTATCCGACGGCCGGATCCACGCCGCCGAGGGCGGCTACGCTGCCTACGTGCTGGCTCGCGCCGAGCGCGAGCGCCGCCAGGACGTTCGCGAGGAGCGCCGCCGGCAGCTCGTCCGCAAGGAGCTGGCGTGGCTGCGGCGAGGGCCGCCGGCGCGCACGGCGAAGCCCAAGTTCCGGATCGAGGCGGCCACCGCGTTGATCGCCGACGAGCCGCCGGCCCGCGACCGCGCCGAGCTGCTGCGCTTCGCCGGCGCCCGGCTCGGCGACAAGGTGCTCGACGCCGTCGACGTGTCGCTGGCCTACGCCGGCCGTGGGGTGCTCGAGCGCGTGACCTGGCGGCTCGGTCCCGGCGACCGGGTGGCGCTGCTCGGCGCCAACGGCTCGGGCAAGACCAGTCTGCTGAAGCTGCTGGCCGGCGAGCTCGCGCCCGACCGGGGCGCCGTCGAGCGGGGTCAGACGGTGCGGCTCGCCCACCTCTCGCAGGACACCGTCGAGCTCCCGGAGGCGATGCGGGTGCTCGAGTCGCTCGAGGCGGTGCGACACCGGGCCCGGCTCGGCGACGGACGCGAGATCACCGCGGGGATGTTGTGCGAGCGCTTCGGCTTCCGCGGCGCGCGGGCGCGGACGTTCGTGGGCGAGCTCTCGGGCGGCGAGCGGCGGCGCCTGGCGCTGATGCGGCTGCTGATGGCCGAGCCCAACGTGCTGCTGCTCGATGAGCCGACCAACGACCTCGACATCGACACGCTGACCGCGCTCGAGGACCTGCTCGACGGCTGGCCGGGGACGCTGGTGGTGGTCAGTCACGACCGCTACTTCGTCGAGCGCGTCACCGACGACGTGTACGCGCTGTTCGGTGACGGTGGCCTGTCGCACCTGCCCGGCGGCGCCGAGCAGTACCTCGAGCTCTGCGCCGCTGCCGCCGCGGCAGAGCCGGCCCCCGCGCCCGGGGACGGCCGGGCGAGGGGCCCGGGCGCGGCGTCGCGGGAGGCCCAGCGCGCGGCGCGCGCGGCGCGCCGCGAGGCCCAGCGGCTCGAGCGGGAGCTGGCGCGCTCGGCCGAGCGCGAGCGGGCGCTGCACGAGGAGATGGCCGCCGGCGCCCGGGACCACGTGCGCCTCGGCGAGCTCCAATGTGAGCTGCGGGCGCTGCTCGGCGAGCGCGACGAGCTCGAGACGGCATGGCTCGAGGCGGCGGGCGAGCTCGAGTGATCGTCGCGGCGGCCCTGGTATAAGAGCCACCATCGCTCGGTCGCGCTCACAGCCCCGCCCGCTGATCGCGGTCACCACCTCGGAGCTGCGGCCCGTCACGTCGATCACACCGACGCGAGAGGGCGAGCCGCCGCAGGAGGAGATGACGCTCGGGCTCCCGTACCTGCGGTCGATCGAGCTGGCCGGCGGAATCCCGGTCGTGGTGGCGCCGCTGCGCGGCGACGCGATCGAGCCGCTGCTCGCCCTCGTCGACGGGGTCTGCCTGTCCGGCGGCCCCGACATCGATCCGCGGGCCTACGGCGAGGCCGCCCACGCCGAGCTCGGACCGACGTGGCGCGAGCTTGATGCCTTCGAGCTCGCGGTGGCGAGCGCCGCAGACAACCGGGCGCTGCCGATCCTGGCCATCTGCCGCGGCGCCCAGGTTTTCAACGTCGCGCGAGGGGGCACCCTCTACCAACACCTTCCCGACGTCGTCGGGATGCAGGTGGGCCATCGACAGAGCGAGTCCGGCACGGAGGCCACCCACGCCGTCTCGCTGCGCAGGCCGAGCCGTCTGCACGACATCTTCCGACGGGATCAGATCGACGTGAACTCCTTCCACCACCAGGCAGTAGCCAGGCTCGGAGCGGGCCTCCTGGCCAGCGCCCATGCCGACGACGGGATGATCGAGGCGATCGAGGCGATCGACCGTGAGTTCGCCCTCGGGGTGCAGTGGCACGCCGAGACGCTGAGCGGTCGCCCCGAGCACGCCGTTCTTTTCCGCGCCCTCGTCGAGGCGGCGGCGGCGCGCGCGGACGCCGTGCGGGCGGCCTAGGCCGGCCGCGGGCAACCATGTGCGGCTTGGCGGGAGAGATGAGCTTTGGGCGCCGGCCCGATCGTGCCGCGGTCGCCCGGATGGCCGCGACGATGAGCGACCGCGGTCCTGACGGCGGGGGCGAGCTCGTCGCGGAGAACGTGGCGCTGGCCCACCGGCGGCTACGGGTGATCGACCTCACCGACGCCGGCCGCCAGCCGATGCACGACCCTGAGCTCGGCCTGACGATCGCCTTTAACGGCTGCGTTTACAACCACCGCGAGCTGCGCCGCGAGCTCGAGCGCGCGGGCCACGAGTTCCGCTCGAGCAGCGACACCGAGGTGGTGCTGAAGGCCTACGCGGAGTGGGGCGAGTCGTTCGTCTCGCGGCTGGCCGGGATGTTCGCCTTCGCGCTGTACGAGCACGAGGCGCGGCGGCTGACGCTGGTCCGCGACCGGCTCGGCGTCAAGCCGCTGTACCTCGCCGAGGTCGACGGCGCGCTGCGCTTCGCCTCGACGCTCCCGGCGCTCCTGGCCGGCGGCGGCGTCGACACGGCGGTTGATCCGGTGGCGCTCCATCACTACCTGAGCTGGCACGCCGTCGTGCCGGCGCCCCGGACGATCCTGCGCGGCGTAGCGAAGCTGGAGCCGGCCACGCGCATGACCATCGAGTCCGATGGGCGACGGCGCTCCGAGCGCTACTGGCGCGCCGATTTCCGGCGCCGGACCGAGCACGCCGAGTGGGGAGAGCGCGAGTGGGCCGACGCGGTGCTGGCGCGGCTGCGGACGGCCGTCGAACGGCGGATGGTCGCCGACGTGCCGGTCGGGGTGCTGCTGTCTGGGGGTCTGGACTCGAGCCTGATCGTCGGGCTGCTCGCCGAGTCCGGCCAGCAGGGCCTGGCCACCTTCAGCGTCGGGTTCGACGACGTCGGCGAGCGCGAGGGCAACGAGTTCCGCTACTCCGACGTGATCGCCCGCCAGTTCGGGACCGATCACCACAAGCTGACCGTGCCCACCGAGCGGATGCTGCCCGCGCTGGACGGGGCGATCCGGGCGATGAGCGAGCCGATGGTCAGCCACGACGCCGTCGCCTTCTACCTGCTCTCCCAGGAGGTGGCGAAGTCGCTGAAGGTCGTGCAGTCCGGCCAGGGGGCCGACGAGGTGTTCGCCGGGTACTCGTGGTACCGGCCGCTCGCCGCCTGCCCCGGTGACGGCGCGGCGACGTACCGTGAGGCGTTCTTCGACCGCCCGCACGAGGAGCTCGGCACGACGCTGACGCACCGCTACCGGCTCCGCGAGGACGTCAGCCGCGCCTTCCAGGAGGAGCATTTCGCCGCGCCCGGCGCGGCGCACCCCGTCGACCGGGCGCTGCGGCTCGACACCGAGGTGATGCTCGTCGAGGACCCGGTGAAGCGCGTCGACAACATGACGATGGCCTGGGGACTGGAGGCCCGCACCCCGTTCCTCGACCACGAGCTGGTGGAGCTGGCCGCGGCCTGCCCGCCGGAGCTGAAGCTCGCCCATGACGGCAAGGGCGTGCTCAAGACGGCGGCACGCCAGGTGATCCCGGACGCGGTCATCGACCGGCCGAAGGGCTACTTCCCCGTCCCCGCGCTGTCGACGCTCGAGGGCGCGACGCTCGCGCTCGTGCGCGAGACGCTCGACGCCACCGCGGTGCGGGAGCGCGGGATCTTCCGGCCCGATCACGTCGAGCGCCTGCTCGCGGCGCCCAACGAGCATCTGACCACGCTGGAAGGATCCAAGCTGTGGCAGCTGGCACTGCTCGAGCTGTGGCTGCGCGAGCACGGGATCTGAGCCGGTGACCGACGTGCTCGCCTCCGCGTTCGACGAGGACCGACGAGGCGACGGGCTGCCGCGCGCCGGCTACGACGCGCTGCTGCCCGCGCTCGCCGGCGTCGACCTGGCGGCGCTGCAGCGCGCGGTCGCGGCGTCGCTGGCGGCGGCCGAGGTGCGCTTCGGGGGCGAGCCGTTCAGCGCCGACGCGATCCCCCGGCTGCTCGGCGCGGCCGAGTGGGACCCGCTGGCCGCCGGGCTGGCCCAGCGCGCGCGAGCGCTCAACCACTTCCTGCACGACGCCTACGGTGAGCAGCGGATCGCCACGGAGGGACGGCTGGCGCCGAGCGTGATCGCCGAGGCCGAGGGGTTCGAGCCCGAGCTGGCCGGAAGCCTCCCGGCCGCGCCGGCTCCCGCGGCGATCGTCGGCTTCGACGTGGTGCGTGGTCCCGACGGGTGTTTCCTGGTGCTCGAGGACAACGCGCGCACCCCGTCGGGATTCGCCTATGCGCTCGCGGTGCGCGCCGCGGTGGGCGCCGCACTGCCCGACACGGGGCTGACACCGCGGCCGATCGAGCCCGCCGCGTGGGAGCAGCTCGGCGGCGCTCTGCGCGCCGTGGCACCGTCCGGCGCCCGCGACCCGCACGTCGTCGTGCTCACCGACGGGCCCGGAAACGTCGCCTACTACGAGCACGCCCAGGTCGCGGTGCGGCTCGGCGCGACGCTGGCCGTGCCGGAGGACTGCGACGTGTCGGAGGGCCGGCTGCTGGTGGGGTCAGGTTCCGGGCGCGCTCCGGCCGACGTCGTCTACCGCCGGACCGACGAGGACCGCATCCGCAACGAGCGGGGCGAGCTGACCCCGGTTGCGGCGGTGCTGCTCGAGCCGTGGCTGGCCGGGCGCATCGGATTGGTCAACGCGTTCGGCAACGGCCTCGCTGACGACAAGCTGATCCACGGCCACGTCGAGGACTTCATCCGCTTCTACCTCGGGGAGGAGCCGCTGATCGCCTCGGTCCCGCGGGCCGAGCTCGCCGGCCGCGACGCCCGCGCCCTGCGCGAGCTGGTGGTCAAGCCCCGGCACGGTCACGGCGGTCACGGCGTCGTCGTCGGGGCCCACGCGGGCGATGAGGAGCTCGAGCGGCTCGCCGCCCGCCTGGCCGAGGACGCCAGCGGCCACGTGGCTCAGCCGATCGTGCCGCTGTCCCGGCATCCGACGATCGTCGCGGGAAGGCTCGAGCATCGTCACATCGACCTGCGCGCGTTCGCGTTCGTGACCGGCGACCGCGTGGCGGTGATGCCGGGCGGGCTCAGCCGCGTCGCGCTGGAGCGCGGCTCGCTGATCGTCAACTCCTCGCAGGACGGGGGCGGGAAGGACACGTGGGTGCTCCCGTGAGCCGGCGGCCGCGGCGGTACGTTCGAGGACTTTTGTGACGAGCGTCACACGAACATATGTTTGCCTTCCGGCCCGACACGGTAGGTAATACGTGTAGCCCGAGAAAGCAAACACCCGATAGCACCACGGAGGAGTTGGTCAGATGGCTGAACAGACTCGCACCCAGCGCCAGGCTGCAGGGAAGAAGGCCGCTGCCACCCGCAAGCGGAATGCCGCCTCGCAGAGCGCCTCGGCGACCAAGCGGTCCGCCTCGCGCACCACCGGTTCCGCCCGGGCCACGGTTCGCAACGCGCGGACCACGGCCCGCAGTGCCGGCTCCACGGCGTCGCAGGCTTCGAATGTGTTGACGCGATCGGTCGACGCCGCCACCACGAGCGCCGAGGCCGCGGCGCGCCAGGCCGAGCGGATCGTGCTGATCCAGGTCGGCGCCGCGCTCGAAGCCCGTGACTCGGTCTTGAAGACCGTCCGCAAGTACAGCGACCCGCGCAAGCGAACGACCTCGCTGAAGCGCTTCGAGCGCCGCGGCGAGACGGTCCTGCGCCGCACCCGCCGCCGCGCCGAGCAGGAGGCCAAGAGCGTCCGCCGCGAGGTCGGCGGCGTCCGGCGCGACCTCGAGGGCCAGCTCGGCGACCTCCGCACCGACGCGGAGCAGTTCGCCGGGCGGATCAACGGCCTGCGCTAGAGACGGCCTGCCGGCCGAACGAGCCGGCGACCGGTCCGGGCATTCCCGGTCCGGTCGCCGCTCCTGAGGGGCGAGGGCGGGCCCTACCCGGGTCGATCGGCGATCATGTGAGCGGAGGGGCCAACCCCTTCACCGCGAACCATGCCCGTTGCCCCTGACCTGTGCGGCATCGCCCTCGACGGGCGCTATGAGCTCCACGCGATGATCGGCGAGGGCGCGTTCGGGCGCGTCTACCGCGGCCGCGACCGCCGGCTCGCCCGCACCGTGGCGGTCAAGGTGATCAAGCCGTGGTGGGGGGAGGACCCGGAGTGGGTCGAGGTGTTCGAGCGCGAGGCGCAGCTGCTGGCGCGGGTCAGCGACCCCGGGATCGTGCAGATCTACGACGTCGGGCACGCCGAGGAGGGCCTGTACTACGTCTCCGAGCTGGTCGAGGGCGAGAGCCTGGCCGGGCGCTTCGCCCGCGGGCCGTTCGAGCCCTGGGAGGCGGCGGCGCTGGCCGAGCAGCTGTGCCGCGCACTGGCCCAGGCCCACGCGCAGCGGATCATCCACCGCGACGTCAAGCCGGCCAACATCCTGATCTCGCGCCGCGGCCGGGTCAAGGTCGGCGACTTCGGCGTCGCCCGGCTGGGCGGGGGAACCAGCGACGGGGCGCTCGGGACGGTCGTCGGCACCCCCCGCTACATGGCCCCCGAGCAGGGTCGCGGGCGCGCCACCAGCCCCGCCACCGACGTCTACAGCGTCGGCGTCGTGCTCTACGAGATGCTCGCGGGATCGCCGCCGTTCGATGGCGCCACGGCGGTCGAGCTGGCGCTCCGGCACCTCCAGGACGCGCCGCCGCCACTGCCCGCGAGCACGCCCCGGCCGCTGGCCAAGATCGTCGCCCGCGCGCTGGCCACGGCGCCGGGCGACCGCTACGCCGACGCCGGCGCGATGGCCGGCGCGCTCGCCGCCGTTCGCGCCGGGACGCGTCCGGCCCCCGGCGCGGCGGATCGGCCCTCGGCGCGACGCCCGCCCGCCCGCCCGCTCGCGTCCGGCTCCTCCCGGCTCGAGTCGACCCGCCCGGCGCCCCGGCGCTCGCCGCGCCGCTCGTGGAATCCCGCCGGACGCCGCCGCACGGCGGCACTGTTCGTGCTCGTGCTGGCGCTGATCGGCGCAATGCTCGCGGCGGCGCTGCTCGTCGGCGGCGCCGTGCCGGCGCGCGTCCCCGATCTGCGGGGCCTGAGTCGCGCGCAGGCGCGCGCGCGCGCTGCCGGCGCCCGGCTGCGGACCCTCGCCGGCGTGCGTTACGACCTCCGCGCCGGGGCCGGGACGGTGATCGCGCAGAGTCCGCCCCCGGGACGGCGGGTGGCGCCGAACAGCCTCGTGCGCCTCCTCGTCAGCCGCGGGCCGGCGCCGGTGATGGTCCCCGACCTGCGCACCGAGCTCGGTGCCGACGCGGAGCTGACGCTGAACCGACTGGGGCTCCGCGCGCGCCTGGTCGCCGGGCCCGACTATCCGGGCCGGCGGCCGGGCTACGTCTACGGCCAGTCCCCCGCCGGGAACGCGTCTGCGCCGGCCGGCTCGACGATCACTCTCGACGTCGCCGAGATCCCGCGGTGGCAGCCGGTCGCCGCATTCTCGGGGACGGGTGGCACGAGCTCGGTCGCGTTCACGATCCGGGGCCCGCGTTGGCGGGTGCTCTACACGATGCAGTACCGCGGCACCTGCACGTTCATCTTCTTCTGCTCGGGCCCGAGCCTCCGCGGGATCGCCGATCCCGGCGGCCAGACGATCGACGCCTTCGGCCTGAAGGACGGCACGGCGCAGACCCACGTGTTCTCGAGCGGCCCCGGCAGCTACCGGCTGCAGGTGGCGCCGGGCCGAGACGACGCCGAGTACCGGATCCAGGTCCAGGACCTGTACTGAGTCGGGACACGGCGCCGCCGGGGCCCACTGGGCTGAACCATTGGTCTACCGCCGGGTGTGCCCGAGCCCCGGGGCGGGTAGCTAGGAAGGCATGAGATCTGGACTGGGAACCATCATTTGGCTGATCGTCGGCGTTTTGATCGCCGCGGGCCACCACTACTTCCGGCATGCGGATGCCCTCAAGCCGGTGCTCTCCGCCTTGCTGGCGATCGTCCTGTGGCCACTTGTGCTGGTCGGGATCGATCTGCACGTGAGATAACGCCAGCCCCTAGTCGCGCTCCCCCCACAGCCGGTCGCGCAGGCCCGAGGCGCGGGCCACGGGACGGGCGACGGCGGCGCGGACGGTCTCCTCGGTGCCGGCCACTACGACCCGGCGGCGCGCGCGGGTCACGGCGGTGTAGAGCAGCTCACGGGTGAGGATCGGAGCGCTCGGCGCCGGCAACAGCACCGCGACGGTGTCGAACTGCGAGCCCTGGCTCTTGTGGATCGTCATCGCGTGAACGGTCTGCACGGGGCCGAGCCGCCCCGGGCTGAACCCGATGATCTCCCCCCGGCGCTCGAACGCCGCGGCGACGCGGTCCGCCGCGGCGCGCACGACGACGCCGCTGTCACCGTTGAACAGCCGCAGCTCATAGTCGTTCTCGGTGACCAGCAGCGGACGGCCCACGTACCACGGGTCCTCGGCGGTGAAGCCGTCGAGCTCGGACTCGAGCCAGCCCTCGATCCGCGCCGTCCACGTCGTCACCCCCTGCGGCCCGCGGCGGTGCGCGCAGAGGATCCGGAACGCCGCCAGCGCGTCGAGCGCCCGCCGACCGCGACCGCGCCGGGCGGCGGCGACGACGGCTGCGGCGCTCGCCACCGCCCGCTCGCGGATCGGCTCGAGCGCGGGGTTCAATCCGATCCCGTCCTCCCCGACGTCAACGGGGATCCACGAGACGCCGTCGGGCGGGTCGCACAGCAGCGCGATCGTCGCCTCCGCGTCGCCGCGGCGGATCGCCGCGGCCAGCGTCCCGATCCCCAGGCCGAAGCGGTGCACGCGGTCGAGCACGACGATCCCGTCGGCCACCGCGGCGGCGGGCGGCGGCGGTTCGGCGTCGATCAGCCGTCCGGTCAGCTCGATCAGCCGCTGGCGGGTCCGGGGACGCAGCCGCAGGCCGTCGGCGGCCGGGCCGACGATGTCGCCGAGCACGGCGCCGGCTTCGATCGAGGCGAGCTGCCCCGGATCGCCGACCAGCACCAGCCGCGCGTCGGGCCGGAGCGCCTCGGTCAGCCGGGCCATCAGCGACAGCGACACCATCGAGGTCTCGTCGACGATCACGACGTCGTGGGCGAGCCGCTGGTTGCGGTCGTGGCGGAAGCGGCTGTGGCTGTCCGGCCGCCACCCGAGCAGGCGGTGCAAGGTGCTCGCACGCAGCCCGAGCAGCCGCTCGCGCAGCGCCGCTTCGACGTCGAGCCCAGCCGCCTCGGCGTGCACGGCCTGCTCGAGCCGCGCGGCGGCCTTGCCGGTCGGGGCGCTGAGGGCGACGAGCGGGGGCCGGGCCCCGGCGGCGGCGGCCTGCTCGTCGAGCAGCGCGACGATCCGCGCCACGGTGGTGGTCTTGCCCGTCCCGGGGCCGCCGGCCACGACGGCCAGTCGGGAGAGCACCGCGCAGGCCGCGGCGAGGCTCTGGCGCGAGTCGGTGTGACCTGCGAACAGCCGGGTGAGGCCGTCGGCGAGCACGCCGAGGTCGATTCCGGCGGGGGGGTCGGAGGCGGTGCGCGAGAGGTCGGCGGCGAGCCGGCGCTCGAGCGCCCAGTAGCGGTCGAGGTACAGCCGGCTGCCGAGCAGCCGCAGCGGGCACGCCGCGGAGGCCGCCCCGGCCGCAGCCGCGCCGGCCGCAGCCGCGCCGGCCGCAGCCGCGCCGGCCGCAGCCGCGCCGGCCGCGGCTTCGGCCTCGGCGGGGGCGGGCTCGCCGAGCGCCACCAGCTCCGAGCCGGCCACCGCCGCGAGCCACTCCCCGGGCGCCGGCCACGGCAGCGCCGAGAGGTCTGCCGGCTCGTCGCTGTCGACGGCGGCGGTGTCGCGGATCCTCGCCAGGTCGACGTGCACGTGGCCGAGGCGCGGGGCGCGTACGGCCATCGCCACCGCCAGCAGCACCGGCTCGGGGGCGTCCGGGCCGCCGAGCGACCCCAGCCGTAGCGCGACGTGGACGTCGGCGGCGCTCAGCACCCCGGCGGCGTTGAACTCGCCGAGCGCCCCGGCGGCGCCGAGCGCGCGCCGCGGGTCGAAGGCGTCCGGCGGGGTCGCTGTCGCGCCGCTCACTCGGTCCCCTCGTCGAGGGCGTCGCTCAGCGCCAGGATGAGCGGCGCGGGCGGCTGCCACGCGAACACGCCGCACGGCTCGCCGTCGACCAGCGGGCCGCCGGAGCCGAGCATCCCCCGCAGGAACAGGTACAGCACGCCCGCCAGCTGGCGCTCCGGGTCATAGCCGGGCAGCCGCCAGCGCAGGTAGCGGTGCAGCGCCACCGTGTACAGCAGCGCCTGCAGCCCGTAATGGCGCCGGCGCATCTCCTGCGCCAGCGCCGCCGGGCGGTGGTGCCAGGCCCGCAGCGCCTGCTCGGGGCCGGCGAGCCAGTTGGTCTTGTAGTCGCAGACGTAGAACCGCGGCGCCTGAGGCTCCCCGGCGCGCAGCACCAGGTCGAGGCTGCCGGTGAGATAGCCGCGGACGCGCCGGCGCAGCGCCGGATCCCCGAGCCGATCGGCGTACGCGGCGAGCGGGTCTTCGGCGGGCAGGTGCTCGCGGAGGATCGCCGCGATTCGATCGAGCGACGCCCACCCGCGCGGGTCCTCGCCGCCGGCCAGCGGCAGCTCGAAGACGAGCTCGTCGAGCCGATCGGCGCGGGCCACGCCGCGCAGTCGCAGGCCGCCGGCCAGCGTCCCCAGCGGCGTCTCGAGCGCCGCCCGCAGCCCCGCACGGACCAGCGCCGGGTCGCCGATCTCGACCCCGCGCGCCGCCGCCGCCAGCGCGATCCGGCGGTCGAGCTCGGCGTCGAGCGCGTCGGCCGCGAAGTCGGTCGTCTCGAGCACCTGGTGGACGAAGGTGCCGACCTCGGGCCCGAACGGCATCTCGGCGAGCAGCGACGGGGCGCTCAGCGGGCCATCGCCCGGCGCCTGGGGGTCGGCGGGGTGGGGCGCCTCGGCGTCGGGCTCGTCGGCGATCAGC
The DNA here is from genome assembly GCA_038254735.1 of Solirubrobacterales bacterium. GTDB lineage: Bacteria > Actinomycetota > Thermoleophilia > Solirubrobacterales > Solirubrobacteraceae > Palsa-465. The sequence continues at coordinate 78,558 of JBBSFX010000007.1, read as the reverse complement.
GGCTCCTCGGCCTCGCTGGCCACGCCCGGCTCTTGCGCGCCGGCGGTGATGTCGCTGTAGGAGGTGCGCCGCCAGCGCAGGTCGAGCGTCCGCACGAACGCGGCGGCGACGAGGGTCGCGGCGGCGGGCAGCGGCGGGCTCCACGCCGGCGGCAGGCCCAGCACCGAGTCCTCGACCGCGATACCGCCGGGCGCGCGCGCCGCCAGCTCGCCGAGCCGCTCGCGGACGGCGGCGTCGCTCGGCGTGAAGCGACCCGCGACGGCGACGTCGCCCGGCTCGTCGCGGGAGAACAGCAGCCGCCCGAGCGGCGAGTTGCGCGAGTCGTACGAGCCGGCCCACCAGACCACGGCCTGGTGGCGCGCCCGGGTCAGCGCCACGTAGGTCAGGCGCAGGTCCTCGCCGCGCTGCTCGAGCACGAACTGGCGGCGGTGCTCGTCGTACGCCTCGCCCTCGAGACCAACGTCGATCGTCCGCTCCTCGCCCGCCGCGGGATCGTGGAAGAACACCGGCGGCGCGCCCCGGGGGATGTAACCGGGCTCCCACAGGAACGGCAGCATCACGACGGGGAACTCGAGCCCCTTGCTGCGGTGGATCGTCAGCACCTGGACCGCGGCGGCGTCTGACTCGAGCCGGCGGCTGCGCTCCTCGTCGCCGGCGTCCTCGCCGGCCTCGGCGATCCGCTGCGAGAGCCAGGCGCACAGCGCGGTCGTGCCGAGCTGGTGCTCGAGCGCCTCGGCGTGGAGCAGCTGGCCGATGTGGCGCAGATCGGTGAGCCGCCGCTCGCCGTCGGCCTCGGCGAGGATCCGCCGCGGCAGATCCTCCGCGCGCGTGATCGACTCCAGCAGCGAGGCCACGCCGGTCAGCCGCAGCACCCGCGCCCAGTCGTGGAGGCGGGCGTGAACGTCCTCCCACGCCGGCTCGTCGGCCAGCGCCACCTGCTCGACACGCCAGCCGAGGAAGCAGCTGAGCGCGGCGGCGTGAGCGCGCGGCGCCGATGCGGGGCGCTCGAGCGCCGAGAGCAGCGCCAGCCAGTCGCGGGCCGCCTCGGTGCCGAAGACGCTGCCGGCGCCGTTGATCACCGCCGGCACCCCGGCCGCCTCGAGCGCCTCGCGGACGCGCCCGGCCAGCGCGTTGGTGCGGACCAGCACCGCGATGTCGCCGGGAGCCACCGGCGCACTGCCGAGCGGTGCGCCGTCGGCGGTCCGGGTCTCGATCCGCGCGCCCGAATCGAGCAGCTCGACGGCCTCGGCGGCGACGTCGCGGACGATGTGCTCGCGGGCGGCGTCGGCCTTGGCGTAGCCCCCCGGGGTCAGCCTGACCCGGTCGCGGGGGACGACCCGGAAGCGCAGCGGCGCCGGCGCGGGCGCGCCGAGCAGCCGCGGCATGCGATTGGCGGGAGCCGCCCGGACCTCGCGGTAGGCGATCCCGGCGTGGCCCAGCCGGGCGCCGCCGAACAGCGCGTCGTAGGCGTCGAGCAGGCCCTGGTCCGAGCGCCAGTTGACGCGCAGCGTCGAGCGGCTGTGGGCCGCCTCGGCCGCCTCCAGGTAGGCATAGACATCGGCGCCGCGGAAAGCGTAGATCGCCTGCTTGGGGTCGGCGATCAGGATCAGCGCGTGGCCGGGGGCGTCGAAGGCCAGGCGCATGATCTCCCACTGCTCGGGGTCGGTGTCCTGGAACTCGTCGACCAGCACAACGTCGTAGCGGGCGCGCAGCCGGGCTGCGGTGGTCAGCCCGCCGGGGCCGGCCAGCGCGCCCCGCAGCCGGCTCAGCAGGTCGTCGAAGGTCATCACCGACAGCGCGCGCTTGCGCCGGGCGAGCTCGCCGCGGACCGCCTCGGCCAGGCGCGCTCGCAGTTGCGCCAGCTCGCCGGGGCCGGCGGCGATCCGCGCCGCCGGGTTGGCGATCGCCACCCGCGCGATCTCCGCCGCCTCGGCGAACGGGAGCAGTGCGCCGTCCCGGTGGAAGCGGCGGACGTAGAGGTCGTCGATGACCTCGTCGGCCAGCCCGCGCAGGTCCTCGACGAAGGCAACGTCGGGCTCGAGGTCGGCGGCGATCCCCAGCCCGACCAGGACCTCCTGGCAGAAGCCGTGGGTGGTGGCGATCGTGGCGGCATCGAAGTCGGCGATCGCCCGGGCCAGGCGGCGGCCGCGCAGGCGCAGCCGCTCGGCCGGCTCGTCCGCGAACAGCGCCACCACCGGGTCGTCGTCGGGCGCGGGGAGGCCGGCCAGCACGTGCTCGAGCCCAGCGCGGACGCTGAGCAGCCGCTCGCGCACGCGCTCGCGCAGCTCGCCGGTGGCCATCCGCGTGAACGTGATCAGCAGCAGCCGCTCGAGCGGGCGGCCCTCGGCGACGTAGCGGGCGGCGAGCGCGGCGATCGTGTACGTCTTGCCCGTCCCGGCGCTCGCCTCGAGCACCGAGATCCCAGTCGGCAGCGGCCCGGCGAGGTCGAAGGGGAGCGAGTCGAAGTCCTCGCTCACCCGAGCTCCTCGTGCTCGAGCAGCCCGTCCCACAGCCGGCAGGCGAGCCGGCCGAAGCGGCTCGTCTCGCTGGGGTCCCAGCCCGCCCCGTGCTCGTCGCAAGCCGGGCCGGCCGCCATTACCTGCTCCAGCGTGAGCGCGCCGCCGAGCACCAGCACGTGCTCGCGCTCGCGGTCCTCCTTGGGGTAGTTCCACTCGCTCGTCCACTCTCGTGCCGCCGCCGCGACGGGGTCGGCGCGGGCCGCGACGGCGCCGGCGTAGGCGGCCGAGCTGCGGCAGTAGATCGGCAGCGGCTCGCGCATCCCGCGCGAGTACAGGTCGAGCAGCGCCAGCAGTTGCTCCTCGGCCACCCGGCGACGGTGCGCCGGATCCTCGCTGAGCGCCCGGATCCGTTGGACGGCGGCGCCGTCGGAGCCCCGCCCGACGCTCGCGGCGGTGAACGCGACCGCGGGGTCGGCGGCGCTCAGCGCCAGCAGCCGCACCCAGGCGGTGATCCGGTGCCGCGCGGCCAGGCGGCTGTAGGCGCTCGAGACCAGCGTCGTGCCGCTGACCCCGGGGACCGTGCCGGTCAGCGTCCGCCCGCCGGGCAGCACCAGATGGACGTCGAGGGGCCGGGGCGCCTGTCCGGGCTCCTGCAGCGCCAGCGCGGCCTGGGCGATCGCCTCGGCAATCGGCTCCACCCTGCCGATCACCGGATGGCCGAGCATGCCCGGCGGCAGCGTGCCGCGCGCGATCTCGGCCCGCCGCGCCTCGAGCCGCGTGATGCCGGCCAGCCGCGCCGCGAGCAGGCGCTGCCCGACGCCCCACTCCTCGAGCGGGTCGAGCTCGATCGACAACGCGTCGGCGAGCCGGCCGGAGCGGTCGCCGACGCTCAGCGACAGCCGCCGGCGCATGAACGCCCGGACCGGATGCCCGACGAAGCGCAGCAGGTCCTCGAGCTCGAAGCCGGCGGCATCGAGCGGCGGCAACGGCCCGTCGAGGAACGGGCGCGGTTCGCGCCGCGGGGCCAGCGTCGCCTCGGCGCCGCGGAGGGTCACCGCGTCGAAGCTCCACGGCGCGCCCGGGACCAGCGCGTCGGAGGTGAAGTTGCGCGGGTCGAAGGCCTGCAGCGGGTGGCGGATCAGTACCTGGTCGCGCACGGCCCCGTCGGCGCCGCGTACGGTGGCGTCGACGACGTCGAGCAGCTCGCCGACCGGTACCGCCGGCGGCTGCGGGGTATTGGTGCGCTCGTCGTTGCCGGTGTAGGTGACGATCAGCCGCTCGCGCGCGGCCATCAGCGCGTCGAGCAGCAGCTGGCGGTCCTCGCTGCGCGGGTCGCGCTCGCCGATCCGCGGGTCCTCGAGCAGCACGTCGTCGCCGTCGCGCGGGGCCTTGCGCGGGAACGCCCCGTCGTCGAGCCCGAGCAGGCAGACGACACGGTGGGGAACCGAGCGCATCGGCACGAGCGTGCACACGGTCAGGCTGCCGGTGCGGAAGTTCGCCCGGGTGGGACGGCCCTCGAGACGCTCGGCGATCAGCGCGCGGACCTCGGCCAGCCGGAGCGCGGTGTCGCCGGCGGCAGCCGCCTCGCCGAGCAGCTCGTCGAGGAGCCGCTGCAGCTGCGCGCGCTGCCACGCCTCGCCAGGGGCCGGCCGGGCCAACGCGTCGGCGGCGTGGGCGATCGCGGCCACCCAGGCGGCGAGCGGCTGGGCGCCGGTGAGCGAGTCGAGGGCGGTGCGCAGCCGCGCCACCAGTTCGGTCAGGCGCCCGGCCAGCTCGATCGCGCCGCTGTCGACGTCGTCGAGCGGGAGCACCCCGGCGTAGCGCCGCTGCGCGTCCTCGGTCATCGTCACCCCGAGCAGCAGGCGGTCGAGACCGGCCTGCCAGGTGCCGCCGGCCACGCGCTCGAGCTTGAACGGGGCGCGATGCGCGGCGTCGAGGCCCCAGCGGATCCCGGCGTCGGCGATCCACGCCTGGAGGCGACCGATCGCGTCGTCGTCGAGCCGGAAGCGGCGGCGCACCGGCTCGCGGTCGGCGAGGTCGAGCACCTGGGAGGCGCTGACGCGGCCGTCGGCCAGCCCGAGCAGCGCCGAGACGACGCCGAGCAGCGGGTTGGTCTGGCGCAGCGAGCGGTCGGCCAGCCGCACCGGGAGGTCGATCCCGGCGTGCCCGACGGCGCCGAAGGTGGCCTGGACGAGCGGCGCGAAGGCCTCGATGTCGGGGCACATCACGATCACGTCGCGCGGTTCGAGCGCCGGGTCGGCGGCCAGCGCGTGGAGGATCGCGTCGCGCACCACCTCGACCTGGCGCACGCGGCCGTGGCAGGCGTGGACGCGGAGGCTGCCGTCGTCGGGGTCGAGTTCCGGGCGGCGCTCGGCCTGGCCTGGGAGCGGCGCGCCGGGCGGGCGGCGGTCGGCGCGGACGTCGGCCTGGATCAACGCCAGGAGCGACGCCGGCTCGGGCTCGGGGAGCTCGTGGTGGTGGTCCTCACCCGGGTTCGCGGCACCGGACAGCACGAGCTGGAGCTCTCGCACGTCGCGGCCCCACGAGCGCAGCAGCGGGTGACGCGCCAGCTCGGCGGTGGCGTCATCGCTGCGGCGTGGGCTGGGCGGCTCGTCGAGTGCCTCGCCGACCGCCTGCCACAGCTTCGGGGACGGGTGCAGGATGAACAGGTGCAGCTCGCGCGCGGCGGCCAGCGCGTGCAGGACGTCCAGGTAGCCGGCGGGGAGGCGGGTGAGGCCGAACAAGGACACGCGCTCGGGCAGCCCCAGCCGCTCCGGGGAGCGCCGGATCGTCGCGCACGCGGCGGCCACGCGCGCGGCGGGATCGGGCAGCTCGATCCGGCTGCGGAGCCGGCGCCACAGCTCAGACTGCCAGGCCGCCGAGGAGGGCGGCGGCGGGACGAAGGCCGTGGCCCCGGCGCGCAGCACGGCATTGTCGGGCCGCACGGCGTCGCCGGGCCCGGTCTCGGCGGCACGGCTGCCGGCCGCCCAGGCCTCGACGAGCCCCGGGCGGTGCAGCGCGTAGCGGTCGAACAGCGCCGCCAGGTGGCGGACCGTGGACAGGCGCCGGGCCTCGCGATACGGGTCCGGGGGGTTGGCGCCGTACCCAAGGTGGGTGGCCAGGCCGGTCGCCCACGGCTCGCCGAGCCCGTGCTCCACCACCTCGAGCAGCGGCCACACCATCCGCTCGGGACGCCACGGGTCACCGTCGGGCACGATCCCCGAAGCGGTGGCGACGGCGTCGGCGATCAGCTCGCGGGGGGAGGGGAAGGCGATGTTGGCGCAGACGCCGTCGCGCCGGCCCGGCCGGGCGCCGAGGCGGGCCGAGAGCTGCTGGGTCAGCCACCGCTCCATCCCGCGGGCGGGCACCGCCACGACCTCGGCCGCGAAGGGGTCGGCGAGCGGCGTGGCCAGCAGCGCGCCGAGCGCGACGGCCAGGCCGTCGGCACGTTCTGCCCGATGGACGTGAAGCACGACGAGCGAGTATCGCGAGCGCCCGGGACGGCGCGTTCAGGGCGTCATGCCGACGACGCCGTTGGCCGGCGAGAGGTGCCAGCCGCCGCGCGAGTCGAGCCAGCGGAAGCGCACCGCTACGGACGCGGCCGTGGCCACGGCGGCGCGGATGTCGAAGGTGCCGGCGCCGTCGGTCGTCGTCTCGCCGATGGCCCGCCAGACGCTGCCGTCCTGGGCCTCGACGATGACCGGCGTGCGGGAGTGCATCGGGCGCGCGCGCCCCCACACCTCGATCACCTCGGCGGGCCGGCCGGCCGGGGCGCTCGACAGCCAGCTGGCCAGCGGAGGGTCGGCCAGCAGGCGGGCCGCCACCGGCGCCCGGAACATCGCCAGCGCCGGCTTCGGGGTGCCGTCCTGGCGCTCGAGCCCCGTCGTCCAGGTGCCCCCGACGAACGCCGAGCGGTCCCCGGTGCGCGCGCGCAGCGCGAGCGTCTGGGTGGTCAAGGTGTCGCGGAGCAGGAACTGGGCGAACGACACCGCCTGCGGGTCCTGCCAGGCCACGAACTCGGCGTCGGCGTTGAGCGCCGCCTGCTGGGCCTCGCTCCACGGCTGGCCGCCGAGCTGGCCGCCCGAGCCGTAGCCTTGCTCGGTCAGCCACAGGTTGCCCGCGCCGGGCGCGAGCCGGTGCAGCGCGATCAGGCGGTCGAGCAGCGCCTGGAGCTTGAACACATCGCCGAGCTCGCCGTTGTCGGGCGTCAGCGGGCTTGACGGGACCCACGGCGGCGCGGTGCGCTCGTACGGGTGCTCGGAGTAGCCGTCGGCCGGCAGCTCGTGGAAGTGGGCGCAGGCGCCGGTGGCGATCGGCCGCAGCTCCGGGTCGACGCAGGCCAGCCGGCGGATGAAGGCCAGCGGCGCCACGCCGTGGTTGCCGGCCTGGCTGTCGGCGCCGGTGGGGCTGGTGTTGCCGATCAGCACCGTCGCGCCGGGCGAGATCCGCTTGATCGCCGGGTAGGCGAGCTCCAGCAGCGCCCGCGACCAGTCGGCGCTGACCGGCACTCCGCGCCGCCACTGGGGCGAGACGAAGCCCGACTGGTTGGGCTCGTTCCACAGCGTGAAGGTGCCGACCGCGGGCAGCGGCGCGCGCGCGCCGGCCGGGGTGTAGCGACCGCTGTAGCGCGCCGCCAACATCGCCTCCCAGGTGGCAAGCGCGCGGACGTCGATGTGGCGGTTGTACCAGGGGTCGCCAGAGCTGATCGCCGGCGCGGGATCGGCGGTGGCCCAGCGCGGGGCCGAGAACGCCGGATCGATGATCACGCCGATCCCCTGCGACGCCGCCGCTCGGACCGCGCGGTCGAGCGCGCGCATCGCCGGCGCGGCGTCGTAGGAGCGGGGATCGGCGGGCCGGAAGCCGGGCGGCGCCGCCGCCCCGTCGGGGTTCGGGACCTCGAGCTTCCACTCCGCCGAGACGCGCAGCTCGTCGACGCCGAGGTGCCTGAGCTCGCGGAGGAACGCGCCGAGCCGAGACGGGGTGAACAGCGCCGCCTGGTCGTCCTGGAGCACCGTATGGAACGTCCGGGCGGGGGCCGTGGGGGCCGCGGGGGCCGCGGGGGCGGCGAGCAGGATGGTGAGCAGCAGCGCCAGTGCGGCCGGCGCTCGCGTCGCGGGCCGCGGTGCCTCGATGCGCGGCGGGTGGGAGGTGTGGATGAGCCTCATCGTCCTGAAGCCTCTAGATACCGCGATCCGGTCTTTGGCAAGCGTCGCGGGGACCGGCGGCCGTGCCGGTCCCCGATGTCGGTGGGGCGCTCTACAGCGAGCGCTCGCCGGCGATCCCGAGGCCGACCGCGCTGACCGCGGTCGCCGTCGCCATGATCATCCCCCGCTTCGGGCCGCCGGCCTTCAGGCCGAGGTACCCCGCGCCGGCGTCGGCGACGTCGGCGAGGATTCCCAGCCGCCACCACAGCGCCCTCGCGTCGCCGCTGGAGGCCAGCACGCCGGCCCCGAGCACGACGTCGCGGATGCCGAACAGGCGTCCCATGAACACTGCCTCGTGGTTCTCGGCCATGTTGAAGCCGAACACCTTCCCGGTGATCTCGGGAAAGGCGTAGGCGCCCGCGCCGATCGCGAGTCTGATCGCCGGGAGCGCCGTCGTTGGTTTGATCTGAGCCATGGCGAGAACCTATTGGATTGCCGCGCCCGGCGCGGAAAGGGGGGGGCGAACTGCCCCCTCGCAGCTCTGGAAGGTATGGAACATGCTCATCTGAGCACCGCCGGGCTGCTGCCCCGCCGGCCCGGCGCCGATTACGCGCGCGAGTTCGTCGTCGAGCTGATCCGCGCCGGGGTGCTGCTGGCCGAGGTGCTGGACAACCTGCTCGAGGGCGTGGGGGAGGACGAGAGGGTCGGCGGCGACACCGGCAGCGAGGTACTGCTGGAGATGCTGACGGGGACGCTGCGGCCGGTGATCGAGGCGGCCGGGGAGGCGCCGGTGCGGGCGGTGACCCCGCTGTTCGACGCGTGCGTGGAGAGGACGCTGTCGGACCTGCAGCGGGCGCTGGAGGTCTCCCGGAGCGTTCGGTAGCTCGGGCGCAGGCTCGGCGGGGCGGCTCGGTAGACGTTCGCCTGAGGCGCGCGCGGCGGTCCCCGGAACGGGCGCCGAGCGCGCGCCGCGGCTCCCCGCCGACCGCACCCGCGCGCGGCCGCCGAGCGGGTAGGCTCGCGGGCCGCATGTGGTGGCAGGACGCTGTCGTCTACCAGATCTATCCGCGCTCATTCCAGGACTCGAACGGTGACGGGATCGGGGACCTGCCGGGGATCGTGCAGCGGCTCGACCACGTCAAGGCGCTCGGCGCCGACGCGATCTGGCTCTCGCCGTTCTATCCCTCGCCGAACGCCGACTTCGGCTACGACGTCGCCGACTACACCGACGTCGACCCGGCGTACGGGACCCTCGCCGATTTCACGGCGCTGGCCGACGCCGCGCACGACCGCGGGCTGAGGCTGCTCGTCGACTTCGTGCCGTGCCACACCTCCACCAGCCATCCGTGGTTCCGCCACCGGCCCGACTTCTACTTCTGGGCCGACGCGCCGCCCAACAACTGGCAGGCCACGTTCGGGGGCGGCGCGTGGGAGCAAGACCCGGTCACCGGGCGGTACTACCTGCACTCGTTCTTCCCCGAGCAGGCCGACCTGAACTGGCGCCACCCCGGCGTCGTCGAGGCGATCACGGGGGCGCTGCGGTTCTGGCGCCGGCACGGCGTCGACGGCTTCCGGCTCGACGCCGTCGACCGCCTGCTCAAGGACCCCGAGCTGCGCGACGACCCCCCGGCGACGCGGCCGTTCGGGCTGCCGCTGCACGACGAGTACGCCCGCCTGCGCCACGTCCACTCGGCCAACGCGCCAGACATCGGCATCGCCCTGCAGGCGATGCGCGACGCCGCGGGCGACGCGCTGCTGGTGGGCGAGGTGTACCTGCCCGCCGGTGAGCTGGCCCCGTACCTGGAGACGCTCGACGTGGTGTTCGCGTTCGAGGCGATGAACGCCGGCCCGGATGCGGAGCGGCTTCGCGCGGCGATCGCCGAAGCGCTCGGCTCGGGCGAGTCCGGCTCGGGCCGGTCCGGCTCGGTGCGGTCCGGCTCGGTGCGGTCCGACTCGGGCCAGCTCGGCTGGGTGCTCTCCAACCACGACTTCGAGCGCTTCGCCACCCGCTTCGGCCGAGATTCCCGCGCCGCGGCGCTGCTGTTCCTGACGCTCCCCGGCCCGGTATTCGTCTACCAGGGCGACGAGCTCGGGACCCCCGACGGGCCCGGCGTGACGCCGCCGCTCGACCGCCACGACCGCGACCGCTTCCGCCACCCGATGCCGTGGGCAGCCGGGTCTCAGGCGGGACCCCACGGCGGCTTCACCACCGGCACGCCGTGGCTCCCCGCCGTCGACCCGGAGAGGCGCAACGTCGCCGACCAAGCCGCTGATCTCGCCTCCACCCTGAGCCTGTTCCGCCGGGCGATCCACGCCCGCAGGCAGCTCGCGGGCCCGGCCGAGGTCCTCGACTCGCCGCCGGGCACGATCGTCATCAGACGCGCGCGGCACATGGCGGCGATCAACCTCGGGGCGGCGCCGGCGGCGGTGCTCCGGCCGGCCGAGCTGGTGATCGAGGCCCGGCCCGGAGACGGCCGCGACCCGGCCTGGCTGCCGCCCGGGGGCGGCTGGCTGGCCCGCGATCGATCGCACGTTTAGGCCCGCACGGGTCGGGTAAAGTAACGCCTGCAACAAACCTGAGGAGAGGGTTTTGAGCGTACGGCGTAACGCACTTGCGGTGGCGATGTTGGCGATCGTTGGCCTGGCTGGCTGCGGCGGTAGTGGCGCAAGCGGCGGCAGGGCCACGCTCAACTACTACATCTTCCCCGAGCCGTCGGGCTCTTTCGCGAAGGCGGCAGCCGACTGCTCGAAGGCCTCGGGCGGGCGATATCAGATCGTCATCAACACGCTGCCCAGTGCCTCCGACGCGCAGCGTCAGCAGCTCGTCCGCCGCCTCGCCGCCAAGGACAGCTCGATCGACATCGTCGGGATGGACGTCAACTGGACCGCTGAGTTCGCCGAGGCGGGCTGGATCCGCCCGTGGACGGGCGCCAACGCCGCGGCGGTGAGACGAGGCGTGCTGCCCGGGCCGATCGCGACTGCGACCTGGAAGGGCAAGCTGTTCGGCGCGCCGCTCAACTCCAACACCCAGCTGCTCTGGTACCGCAAGGACCTGGTGCCGAATCCGCCCAAGACGTGGAACGAGATGCTCCAGGACGCGATCAAGCTGGCCAAGCAGGGCAAGCCGCACTACATCGAGGAGCAGGGAGCACAGTACGAGGGCTACGTCGTGTGGTTCAACTCGCTGGTCGATTCGGCGGGCGGCCAGATCCTCTCCGGTCCCAGCACGGTCGCGCTCGGGCCGTCGGCCAAGCGGGCGGCGAGCATCATCGCCGACCTGGCCAAGTCGAAGGCCGCGGACCCCTCGCTCTCCAACGACCAGGAGGATCAGGCCCGGCTCGCGTTTGAGCAGGGGAAGGCCGCGTTCGAGATCAACTACCCCTTCGTCTATCCGAGCGCCCAGTCCGACGTCCCCAAGATCGCCAAGGTGATGGGGTACGCGCCGTACCCGCGGGTCGACGCCGGCAAGCCGGCGCGGGTCACGATCGGCGGCATCAACCTCGCCGTCTCGAGCTACTCGACCCATCCCGCGGCAGCCTACGCGGCGATCGCCTGCATGGCCAACCGGCCGCATCAGCTCACCGACGCCGTCAAGGGCGGCCTGCCGCCGACGCTCGGTTCGCTGTTCGACGATCCCGCGCTGGCCAAGCCGTATCCGTTCCACCAGCTGATCAAGCAGCAGCTGATCGACTACGGCATCCGCCCCAAGACCCCGGCCTACTCCGACGTCTCGCTGGCGATCCAGAAGACGCTGTCGCCGCCCGACGGAATCACCCCGGCGAGTGCCGTCAGCTCGCTGACCAGCCAGATCAAGAGCGCGCTGACCTCCGGAGAGCTGCTGTGAGCACCGTGGCCGCGCCGGCCGGCCAGGCGCGCAAGGGGATGACCGATCGCACGCGGTCCGAGCGGAAGCTGGGACTGATGCTGATCGCGCCCGCTGTCGTGCTGATGATCGCCGTCACCGCGTACCCGATCATCTACGCGTTCGTCCTCTCGCTCCAGCGCTCGGACCTGCGGTTTCCCAACGCCAGCAAGTTCATCGGCCTGGACAACTACGGCTCGGTCCTCAGCTCGTCCCTGTGGTGGTCGGACGTCTTCCACACGCTGGTGATCACCGTCGCCACGGTGGCGATCGAGCTCGTCCTCGGGATGCTGCTCGCGCTGGCGATGCACCGGGCGATCTTCGCCCGCGGCGCGGTTCGGGCGATCGCGTTGATCCCGTATGGGATCGTCACCGTCGTCGCCGCCTTCTCGTGGCGCTACGCGTGGGAGGCCGACTCCGGCTGGATCCCGCATCTGCTCGGGCTGAAGACCGATCCGCTCGCGTCGACCTCGGGAAGCTACATCGCGGTGATCATCTCCGAGGTGTGGAAGACGACGCCGTTCATGGCGCTGCTCCTGCTCGGTGGACTTGCGCTGGTCCCGGACGAGCTGCACGAGGCCGCCCGCGTTGACGGCGCCACGACCTGGCAGCGGTTCTGGAAGATCACGATCCCGCTGATGAAGCCGGCGATCCTCGTCGCGCTGCTGTTCCGCACCCTCGACGCCTTTCGCGTGTTCGACACCGTCTACATCTTCAACGCCGGCGCGCACGGGACCGAGACCGTCTCGATCCTCGGCTACAACCAGCTGCTGAACCGGCTCAACCTCGGCCTCGGCTCGGCGGTGTCGGTGCTCATCTTCGTCCTCGTGGCGATTATTGCCGCGGTGTTCATCAAGGGCTTCGGCGCTGCCGCGGCACCCGGAGGTAAGAAGACATGACCCACGTGACCGCTCGCGAGCGGAGCGGCTGGTCGGCGGCGATCCTCCTGATCACCGTCGTCTCGCTGGTCCCCGTCCTGTGGATCGTCTCGCTGTCGTTGAAGGACCCCTCGACGATCGGCGACGGCAGCTTCCTGCCGACGAAGTGGAGCTGGACCAACTACGACGGCATCTTTAAGCAGGGCATCTTCACCGACGCGCTGCGCAATTCGATCGGGATCGCGCTGATCTCGACGGTGATCGCGGTGGCGATCGCTGCGGTCGCCGCCTATGCCATCGCCCGTCTCGACTTCCCCGGCAAACGACTGATCCTCGGCGCCTCGCTGGCCATCGCCATGTTCCCGCCGATCTCACTGGTCGGCCCGCTCTACAACCTGTGGCGGAACATCGGGCTCTACGACACATGGCCGGGATTGATCCTGCCTTACATGACCTTCGCGCTGCCGCTGTCGATCTTCACCCTGTCGGCGTTCTTCCGCGAGATCCCGTGGGAGCTCGAGCAGGCTGCGCAGGTCGATGGCGCCACGCCGTTTCAGGCCTTCGTCAAGGTGATCGCGCCGCTGGCCGCCCCAGGGATCTTCACCACCGGGATCCTCGTCTTCATCTTCGCCTGGAACGACTTCGTGTTCGCCGTATCGCTGACCTCGACCGGCGCGGCGCAGACGGTGCCCGCGGCGATCTCGGCGTTCCCGGGCGCCTCGCAGTTCACTCAACCGATCGGCTCGATCGCCGCCGCCGCCGTGGTGGTGACGATCCCGATGGTCCTGATCGTGCTGCTATTCCAGCGGCGGATCGTGTCCGGCCTGACCGCCGGCGCCGTCAAAGGCTAGGAGAGAGATCCATGTCGAACATCGTCCTCGAGCACATCAGCAAGCGCTATCCCGATGGCTTCGAGGCCGTCAAGGATCTGAACCTGGAGATCAAAGACGGCGAGTTCATGATCCTCGTCGGTCCGTCGGGATGCGGGAAGTCGACGGCGCTGCGGATGGTGGCGGGACTCGAGGACATCACCGACGGCGAGCTGAAGATCGGCGACCAGGTCGTCAATCAGAAGGCGCCGAAGGACCGCGACATCGCGATGGTGTTCCAGAACTACGCGCTGTACCCGCACATGACCGTGGGCGAGAACATGGGCTTCGCGCTGAAGCTGGCCAAGACGCCGAAGGAGGAGATCGATCGCAAGGTCGCCGAGGTCGCGAAGATCCTCGACCTCGAGGCGCACCTCGACCGCAAGCCGGCGAACCTCTCCGGCGGTCAGCGCCAGCGGGTGGCGATGGGCCGCGCGATCGTCCGCAATCCGAGCGCGTTCCTGATGGACGAGCCGCTGTCGAATCTCGACGCCAAGCTCCGTGTGCAGATGCGGACCGAGATCTCGCGCCTGCAGCAGCAGCTCGGAACGACAACGATCTACGTGACCCACGATCAGACCGAGGCGATGACGCTCGGTGACCGGATCGCCGTGATGCGCGCCGGCGTCCTGCAGCAGGTCGGGACCCCGGCCGAGCTCTACGGGCATCCGCAGAACCTGTTCGTGGCCGGCTTCATCGGCTCGCCGTCGATGAACTTCCTGCCGGGAGAGCTCAGCGGCGAGACCCTGCGCCTCCCGATCGGGGACGTGCAGATCTCCGACGGCCTGCGGTCGCGTCTGCGCACCGGCAAGGGGGCGGACACCAAGACCGTGATCGTCGGCCTGCGACCCGAGGATTTCGAGGACGCCGGCGTCGTCGGCGATCGCGCTCGCGGCCACACGTTCACCACCAAGATCGACGTGCTCGAGTCGATGGGATCGGAGTTCTATGCCTACTTCGTCGTCGACTCCGAGCGCGTCTCGTCCAGAGAGCTCGAGGAGCTCGCCCAGGACGCGGGCGCCGCGGATCTCCCGCATTCCCGCAGCGGCAGCCAGATCGTGGCCCGACTCGACGCGGCCAGCAAGGTCAAGCAGGGGCAGGAGGCGGAGCTGTGGTTCAACACCGAGCACCTGCATCTGTTCGATCCCGAGGGCGGCCAGAGCCTGCTCGCCGGCGGCGAGACGAACCGACCCTCCGCGGTCGCCTAGTGTCGGGTCTCGGTCGGGCCCACTAGGTCCGGGCCGGGGCCCGGGCCGCCGGGGCCTGAGCTGAGGAAGCGCAATGTCTCCCCGGCGCTCCACCGGCATGCCGAGCGTCGACGCGCAGCACGACTTCCTGCGCGCGCGTCGCCGGGCGGCGTTCGGCCGCCTTCATGCGCGCCTGCGCGGCGGGCCCGACGACATCGGGGTGATCCTCCCCTACGAGGAGGTGATCGAGGCGCTCGGCTTCGCCGGTGAGCGTCGGCTCGGCCTGCGGGTGGTGGCGCTCGCCGCGATCGTCGGGACGATCGACCGCGGGCGCGACTTCGACCGCAGCTTCCGGCCGACCTCGCGCCGGGTCCGCTCGCGGTGGGAGGCGATCGCCGCGGCGATGCGCCGCGGCGAGTCGCTGCCGCCCGTCGAGCTGGTCAAGCTCGGTGAGATCTACTTCGTCAGCGACGGGCACCACCGGGTGTCGGTGGCCTCGGCGCTCGGGCTGAGCGACATCGACGCGTACGTGACCGAGGTCGTCACGCGGGTCGAGGCTGCCGATCCGGTCAAGCTCCGCGACCTGCCGCTCAAGAGCCACGAGCGGGTGTTCTACGAGCGCGTGCCGCTGCCGGTGCAGGCGCGGTCCGAGATCGCGCTCTCGGACCCGTGGAACTACGCCAAGCTCGCTGAGGGCGTCGAGGCGTGGGGGTTCCGCGCGATGCAGGAGCACGGCGAGCTGCTCGACCGCGCCGAGACGGCGCGGCTGTGGCTCGAGCAGGAGTACCGGCCGGTGGTGGCGATGCTCAAGGAGGCCGAGCTGATCGGGAGGCGAACCGAGGCCGAGGCGTACATGAAGGTCGCGGCCGAGCGCTACCGGCTGCTCCGCACGCACACCTGGAACGCCGACGTGCTTCGCCGGCTCAGCGATACAGCGCGTCGAAGCGGTCCGCGTAGCACTCGTTGACGACCGCGCGCCCGGTGTGCAGCCAGCCGTCGACGACGGCGCCGAACGACGCGTCGGCGCTGTTGTGTAGCCGCGGAAGATGTTCGGGCCCTGGACCAGGACCTCACCGACCAGACCTCGGCGTCCTCGCCTTCGAACACGCGGATCTCGATGCGCATGTCGAGGAGCGGTAGTTGCCGTGGGTCAGCCCGCAGCCCTTCGGCGGCCCGGTGGTACCGGAGGTGTAGATGAACGAAACGGCACGGGCCTATCGTCGCGACCGTGCTCGCGGCATGAGGCCAGGGCGGACGTCGGAGTCCGCACCGCGGCCCCGGTGCGGATTGCCTATGATCGCCGCCATGCCCCTAACCCCCGGCCATCACGAGCTCGGTCCCGCCGACGGGACGCTCGAGCTCCACACGTATCGTGAAGGCGTAGCCCAGAAGATCGGCCACGACCTGATCCTGGCGGTCGGCGCCTGGAGCGCGACGGCCGACGTCGCCGACGGCGGCGCGCTGACGGCGCTGACGCTCGAGGTCGATCCGCACTCGCTGTCGGTCCGCGAGGGCCACAACGGGCTCAAGCCGCTGTCCGACAAGGACATATCGGAGATCGGCAAGAACATCGACGAGAAGGTGCTGCTCGGCAAGCCGATCGGCTTCCGCTCCGACGCCGTCGAGACGGTGGGTGGGTTGACCGTGCGCGGCGGCCTGACGATCGTCGGCACCGAGCGCCCGGCCAGCTTCGAGCTGACGCTCGGCGAGGACGGCCGCGTCAACGGCAAGCTCGCGGTCACTCAGAGCGAGTGGGGGATCAAGCCCTACAAGGCGATGATGGGGGCACTGAAGGTCCGGGACGAAGTCGAGCTCGTGGTGGACGTCCGGCTCCCGACCGGCTGACGCGAGGGATGAACGACGACTGGAGGCTGCAGATCCGCCTGCACGAGCGGGGGATCGCCCACGCGCTGTCGGAGCGGCTCGACGCGGCCGACCTCGAGCACGACCTCGAGCGGGCGTTCCCCGACCGGGTGATCGTCTCCGTCGACGGGCCCGAGCTGTTCTGCTACACCGGCACCCGCGAGCAGGCCGAGCGGGCGCAGAGGCTGATCCGGTCGCTGGCCGACCAGCACGGCTGGGGCGTCGAGTCGGCGCTGGCCCACTGGCATCCCTCGGCCGAGCGGTGGGAGGACGCGGACGCGCCGCTGCCCGACTCCGACGCCGAGCAGCTCTCCGAGCACGCCGAACGGGTCGCCCGGGAGCGCGCCGAGGCGGCGGCCCAAGGCTATCCCGGCTACGAGGTGCGGCTCGAGTGCGACACGCGCGAGCACGCCGCCCAGATCGCCGACGTGCTCCGAACCGAGGAGCTGCCCAGCCTTCAGCGCTACCGCTACCTGCTGCTCGGGGCGCTCGACGAGGACAGCGCCGAGACGCTTGCCGCGCGGGTTCGCGGGCTGGTGCCCGACGACGTCGCGGTCACCGTCGGCGCCAGTGGCCGCGCGCTCCAGGGCGAGACCGGCGGCAACCCGTTCGCGATCCTCGGCGGCCTCGCGGGCTGACCCCCGCGTCGGTGCGCCGCGGCCACCAGCCCGGCCGGGTCGGCGCCGACGACGATCACCGTAGGTGCGTCGCGACCACCAGCTAGACGGTGAAGACGATCTTGCCGAACAGCTCGCCCGCGTTCATGCGGGCGAAGCCCTCGGCGGCGTCCGACAGGGGCAGCGTGTGGTCGATCACCGGCTCGATCCGCTTCTCGACGCAGAAGCGCATCAGTCGCTCGAGCTCGTCGCGCGTTCCCATCGTCGAGCCGATCACCGACAGCTGCAGGAAGAACACGCGGGTCAGCTCGGCCGGCGGGTCCGCGCCGGTGGTGGCGCCGCAGGTGACGATCCGCCCGCCCGGGCGCAGCGAGCGGACCGAGTGGGCCCAGGTAACCCGTCCCGTGGTCTCCATCACCGCGTCGACCCGCTCGGGCAGCCGCGCGCCGGGCTCGAACGCCTGCTCGGCGCCGAGCTCGCGCGCCAGCGCACGCTTGCGCTCGCTGCGCCCGGTGACCCACACGCGGAGCCCGGCGGCGTGGGCGAGCACGGTCAGCGCGGTGGCCACACCGCCGGAGACGCCCTGGACGAGGATCGTCTCGCCGGGCACGACCTCGGCCCGGGTGAACAGCATCCGGTAGGCGGTCAGCCACGCCGTTGGCAGGCACGCCGCCTGCTCGAAGCTCAGCCCCTCCGGCTTGGCGATCACGTTGCGCCGCGGCACCGCCACGCGCTCGGCGAAAGTGCCCTGGTGGCGCTCGGAGAGTAGCGAACGCTTCGGGTCCAGCGTGTCGTCTCCGCGCCAGTCCTCGGTGGTGATCACCGCGTGGACGATCACCTCGTTGCCGTCGGGGTCGTGCCCGGCGGCGTCGCAGCCGAGGATCATCGGCAGCTGCGCCTGCTTCAGCCCGACGCCGCGCAGCGACCACAGGTCGTGGTGGTTGAGCGAGGCGGCGCGGACGCTGACCGTGGTCCAGCCCTCGGCGGGCTCGGGCTCGGGACGCTCCCCGACGCTGAGCGCGCTGAGCGGATCGTCGGGAGCGAAGTCGGTCGCGTAGACGGCGAGCATGCTCTCATCATGCCGAAAGCCGCGCCGCCGGCGCCTCCCGGCCGGGGCCGGGTCAGTCCCAGGCGGTCCGGGGGGAGTCGATCGCCGCCTGGGCCGCGGCGATCCGGGCGATCGGCACGCGGAATGGCGAGCAGGAGACATAGTCGAGCCCGGCCCGATGGAAGAAGGCGATCGAGTCTGGGTCGCCGCCGTGCTCGCCGCAGACCCCCAGCTTCAGCCCGGGGTGCGCCTCGCGCCCGACCCACGCGGCGAGCCGGACGAGCCAGCCGACGCCGGGAGTGTCGATCGTCTCGAACGGGCTGCGGTCGATGATCCGGTCCTCGATGTACACGGGCACGAACGCCGACTCGACGTCATCGCGGGAGAACCCCAGCGCGGTCTGCGTCAGGTCGTTGGTGCCGAACGAGAAGAAGTCGGCGAAGCGGGCGATCCGGTCGGCGATGAAGCACGCCCGCGGCAGCTCGATCATCGAGCCGACGGTGTAGTCGCGGCCGACCTTCAGCCCCTCCTCCTCGCCGATCCGCACGACCAGCTCACGCATCAGCTCGAGCTCTTGCTCGTAGGCGACCAGCGGGATCATGATCTCCGGGTGCGGCGGCTCGGCGGCGGCCTTGGCGGCGCGGAGGATCGCGTGCACCTGCATCTCGTAGATCTCGGGGTAGAGGATCCCCAGCCGGCAGCCGCGGGTGCCCAGCATCGGGTTCTCCTCTGAGATGTCCTCGACGCGGGCGAACATCCGCTCGAGCTCCTGGAGGTCGTCGGACTCCTCGATCCGGGCGCGCTCGACGGCGGCGGCGAGGTCGGGGAGGTTGGGAAGGAACTCGTGCAGCGGCGGGTCGAGCAGCCGCACGGTCACCGGCAGCCCCGCCATCGCCTCGAAGATGCCCTCGAAATCCTGCTGCTGGAGCGGCAGCAGCTCGGCCAGCGCCGCTCGCCGCGCATCGCGAGTGTTGGCCATGATCATCGTCCGCATCTTCCCCTGGCGGTCCTCGGCCATGAACATGTGCTCGGTCCGGCACAGGCCGATCCCCTCGGCCCCCAGCTCGCGGGCCCGCCGGGCGTCGGCGGGCGTGTCGGCGTTGCTGCGCACGCCGAGGTCGCGCGTCTCGTCGGCCCACCGCAGCACCTGCTCGAAGTCCTCGTTGACGGCCGGCGGCACCAGCGGGACGTCGTCGACGGTGACGCAGCCGGTGCTGCCGTCGATCGTGATCACGTCGCCCTCGTGCAGGACGGTGCCGTCGACGCTGACCGTCCTGGCCCCCAGGTCGATGGCCAGCGCCTGGGCGCCGACTACGGCCGGGCGGCCCATTCCGCGCGCGACCAGCGCCGCGTGCGACGCCTTGCCGCCCTCGCTGGTGAGGATCCCCCGCGCGGCGGCGAACCCGGACACGTCCTCGGCCGCGGTGAACGGGCGCACGAGGATCGTGTCGCGGCCCTCGGCGGCGGCCGCGACGGCCTCGGGGGCGGTGAACACGATCGCGCCCTTGGCCGCGCCCGGCGAGGCGTTGACCCCGCGCGCGAGCACGTCGAAGGAGGCCTCGGGGTCGAAGGTCGGGTGCAGCAGCGCGTCGAGCGTCGCCGTGTCGATCGCGGCGATCGCCTCGTGCCGGCTCAGCAGCCGCTCGTGGACGGCGTCGACGGCAAACCTCACGGCGGCCTGGGCGGGACGCTTGGCGTTGCGCGTCTGCAGCATGTACAGGCGCCCGTCCTCGATCGTGAACTCGGTGTCTTGCATGTCCTTGTAGTGGAGCTCGAGCGTGCGCAGGATCTCCATCAGCTCGGCGTGGGCGTCGGGCATCCACGTCTTCAGCTCCGCGATGTCGCGCGGAGTGCGCACGCCGGAGACGACGTCCTCGCCCTGGGCGTTGGGGAGGAAGTCGCCGCTCGGCTCGCTCGCCCCGGTGATCTCGTCGCGCGAGAACGCCACCCCGGAACCCGACGTGTCGCCCTTGTTGCCGAACACCATCTGTTGGACGTTGACCGCCGTGCCCCACTCGTCGGGGATCCGGTGCAGGCGCCGGTACTCGACGGCGCGCTGGCCGACCCACGAGTCGAACACGGCGTGAATCGCCTGGCGGAGCTGCTCGCGCGGGTCCTCGGGGAAGTCCTCGCCGGTGGCCTCGCGGTAGATCTCCTTGAACGTCTGAGTCAGCTCGCGCAGCGCGGCGACGTCGAGCTCGGTGTCCTCGGAGACGCCGCGCTGCGCCTTGGCGGCCGCGATCGCGTCCTCGAAGCGCTCGCCGGGGATCCCGCGCGAGACGTTGCCGAGCATCTGCACGAACCGGCGGTAGGAGTCCCAGGCGAAGCGCTCGTTGCCGGTCGCCTCGGACAGGCCGGCCACCGAGATGTCGTTGAGCCCCAGGTTCAGCACCGTGTCGAGCATCCCCGGCATCGACTCGCGGGCGCCCGAGCGGACCGACACGAGCAGTGGATCGCCGGCGTCGCCGAGCCGGCGGCCGGCGTTCGCCTCGAGGCGCTCGAGCGCGGCGTCGACCTGGTCGGGCAGCCCGTCGGGGTCGCGGCGGTCACGGCGCATGTACTCGACGCACGCCTCGGTGGTGATCGTGAACCCGGCGGGGACGCGCTCGGCGCCGAGCACCCGCGTCATCTCGGCGACGTTGGCCCCCTTCCCGCCCAGTAGCTCGCGCATCTCCCGCGACCCCTCGGCAAAGTCGTACACCCACCGCGACGTTTCGCTCACCTGCCCCGCCTTTCCGCGTCCTGGCTCGATCCGCGCAGTCTGACCGACCGGCGGGCTTGACGCGGCGCGAATCACCGGTCAACAACGGCGACCGAATCTTCACCGAGAGGGAGGCGGTGCCGACGGCCAAGCCGCGGATCCTCCACAACTACCTACTGAGCGACGAGGACTGCGCGACCCGATCGCCGGAGTCCGCCGCTGCCTGGAGATAGCCGGCCAGCCCGTGCTGCGGGAGATCTCGAGCGGAGCTGTGGCGCCGCCCCGCTTCGCCGACGATGCGAGCCTGAGCTAGCCTAGCCGTCAGGCCCCGTTGATGACGAGGTCGACGGCGGTCCCGGGCGGGGCCAGCGTCGCCTCGCCGCCGTCGACCTGCGCCTCGCCGACGTGCGCGCGCGCCAGCGCCTCGTCGTACGGGGCGGTCAGCACGCGCGCGACCCGGCAGCCGACGGCGGCGACGTAGCGCCGGGCCGTCGCCAGCGACAGCCCGTCGACGCCGGCGAGCTCGCAGCCGCCGAGGTGGCCGAACACGGCCGGGGTGGCCCGCGCATCGGCCTCGCTGTAGGCGATCGTGCCGAGCGGGTCGCCATGCGCGGAGAAGAACGCGAACCGCGAGCCATCGGCGGCGCAGTCGAGGTCGCCGAGCGATAACGCCGCGGCCAGCTCGTCGCCCTCCCCGACGCTCGTGCGCGGTCCGGCGCTGCTGCGGCCGCACACCGCCGAGTCGACCGCGTAGGAGAAGCCGGTGCCGACGGCGGCGGCGTCGAGGCCATAGCCGTTGCCTCCGGGCAGCGACCACACGGCGGCGCCGAACAGCCCGTTGAGCAGCGGGATCAGCCGGGTGACGGCTCCGGCCCCGGCTCCCGCACGGCCGGCCAGCCACACGCAGGCTCGCACGGCCCCGCGCTCGGTGAGCGGCCCCGCGGCGAGCGAGGCCGCGTAGACGCCGCGCCGCGCGCCGCCGTCCGGGGCCAGCGGCGAGCCCGCGGCGACCAGGTGGCCGGGGGAGTAGAAATCGGGGATGGCCAGCAGCGGGGCGCGGTCGGCGCGGGCCGAGCCGGCGCACGCTCGCGCTGTTGGCTGCAGCGCGACGAACGCGGTGGTACGGCTGGCATGGCCGCCCCGCGGCGGCCCGCTGATCAGCGTCAGCGTCAGCGGCTTGCCGGCCTGCGGCTGCCACTGACCGGTCTGCCCGAGCAGCACCCTGAGCTGGCCGCGCGCGAGCGGCAGCAGCGGCAGTGCGCGGGCCGGCGCGGGCGAGACGGCGGGCAGCCCCAGCCCCAGCCCCAGCGTCGCCGCCGTCACCGCCGCGAGGATCCCCTTGCGGAGCATCGATGAAGGCTACTGTCGGCGGAGTGGAGAATGTGTGGAATTACCCGATGGCGTGTGCTTGATCGCCGGCCTGGCGATCATGGGGCGAAGCGGCCGAGCGCCCAGCGGGCATGCACGAGGATCCGCTCGAGGTCGAAGTGCTCGGGGTCGGAGAGCAGCAGCCGCGCCCATAGGTCCGACAGCCCGGACATCGAGTGGGCGGTCAGCTCCGGGTCGGGGGAGTGCTCGCCGCCGCGCGGGCCGAATGCGTTCTCGGTCAGCTTGGCCAGCTGCGCGACGACCGCCTTGCGCGCCTTGTCAATGCGGGCATGGAGGAACTCGGGCGCGCCCTCCGGGGGCATCAGCACGAGCCGCCAGGTGATCGGATCGGACCGGACCGCGCGCAGGTAGCCCGACAGCGCCTCGAGCAGCGCCTCGAGCACCTCCCCGCCCGCCGGCTCGCGGGGGAGGATCGCCACCAGCTGCTCGAGCGCCCACGCCCCCTCGCGCTCGAGCAGCGCGTTCAGCAGGCCGTCGAGGTCGGAGAAGTGCTCGTAGACGATTGGGCGCGAGATCCCGGCCTCGCGGGCCACGCGGTCGATCGAGACGGCGTGCAGGCCGTGCTCGCCGACGATCACCTTGGTCACGTCGAGCAGCTGCGCACGCCGCTCGGGGCGGGGGAGCCGGACGGACCGGGGGGTGGGACGTGCGCGTTCCATCAGATGCCGGGACCTCAGCTTACGACACCGTAAGTTACGGTACTGGAAGTAGAGGCCCGAGCGATACCGGGACCAGTGGCCGGACTCACGTTACGGTTCCGGGAGGCCACGGCCGGGTTCGACGCCGGCGACCACGACCTGGAGGCTCTGGCATGAAGGAGTTCCGAGGCAGGGTCTGCGTGATCACCGGCGCCGGCTCGGGGATCGGGCGGGCGCTGGCGCTCGAGCTGGCGGGCCGCGGCGCGCGGCTGGCGCTGTCCGACATCGACGCCGGGCGCGTCGCCGAGACCGCGGCGCAGTGCGTGGCGCGCGGCGCCGAGGCCGAGAGCCACGCGCTCGACGTGGCCGATCGGGCGGCCGTCGAAGCCCATGCCGCGGCCGTCGCCGAGCGCTTCGGCGCCGTGCACCTGGTGATCAACAACGCGGGCGTGGCACTGGCCAAGGACGTGCTCGACACGCCGATCGAGGACTACGAGTGGATCATGGGAATCAACTTCTGGGGCGTCCTGTACGGCTCCAAGGCGTTCCTCCCGCACCTGATCGAGTCCGGCGGTGGCGGTGGCCACCTGGTCAATATCTCGAGCGTGTTCGGGATCTTCGCCGTGCCCGGCCAGTCCGGATACAACGCGGCCAAGTTCGCCGTCCGCGGGTTCACTGAGGCGCTGCGCCAGGAGATGCTGGTGGCCGGCCACCCGGTCGCCGTCAGCTGCGTGCACCCGGGCGGGATCCGCACCAACATCGCCCGCGCCGCGCGCACCGACGAGGGGACCCCGGACGAGCTCGACGCCGCCTTCCGGAGGATCGCCCGCACCAGCCCGGAGCGGGCCGCGCTGACGATCCTGCGCGGGGTCGCGCGCGGATCTCGTCGGTCCCGACGCCGAGGTCCTCGACGTGATGACGCGGCTGCTCGGCTCGCGCTACCAGGGGCTCGTGTGGCGCGCCGCCCGGCGCGCCGAGCGGATGATCGGGCGCTGAGGAGGCCAGCCCGACGCGGTCTCGCGCCCTACGCGACGGCGCTGGGGATCCGGGACTCGCCGACCTGCAGGTGCCGGGTGAGGAACTCGGTCTGGTCGGTCACGGCCTGCTCCCAGGCGTCGCCGAGGTAGATCTCGAAGTGGCCGACCGGGTAGCGCTTGATCTCGTTGCGTGGGCCACGGGCGGCGAGGGTCGCGGTGCGCGCGGCGGGGGCCAGCGAGTCCTGGTCGCAGATGCAGAACAGCGCCGGGCACGGGAGCCGGCCCGCGGCCAGGCCGGGGCGGTAGATCCCGACCCGCAGCGCGATCCGCGCCGCCACCCGGTTCTGCCAGCTCGTCGACTCCGCCGGGACCAGCGCCTGCATGCCGGTGAGCGAGTCTGGGGTGGTCATCACCGCGTTCGAGTCGGGGGGGCCGGCGGCCGGGACGTAGTAGGGCTCGGCCTTGCGCAGGGCCCGCCCCATGTCGCGCAGACCGGCCACGGTCAGCCGCGCCACCGGTCCGATGCCGAGCGCCGGCAGCGTGGCCAGGCCGTCGGTGAACGGGCACTGCGAGATCACCGCGGCGATCTGCGGGTCACGGGCGGCGACGGCGAGCACGTGGCCGCCGGAGAACGAGCTGCCGAACAGCGCCAGCCGGGTCGGGTCGACCCAGTCGAGCGTGCGCGCGTAGGCGAGCGCGGCGCGGTAGTCGGCGTGCTGCGCGGAGATGTCGAGCAGCTGGCGCGGCTCGCCGCCGCTGGCCCCGAAGTGGCGGTAGTCGAACACCAGCGCGCCGATCCCCGCGGCGCAGAAGCGCTCTGCGTAGGCGTCGAGACGCAGCTCGCGGGTGGCCGAGAAGCCGTGGGCCATCACGATCAAGGGCGCCAGCACCGTGGTCTCGGGGCGGTACAGCCAGGCGGCGCACTCGTCGCTGCCGGAGTGGAAGGTCACGTCGGTTCGCATCGGGCTCCTCCTGCTGCGTGGTCGGGCGGTGTCAGAGCTTAGATAGAGCCTCCGATGCTCCATCCACCACAACGGCGACGTTCGCCGACGAGCTGTGGGGAATGGTCGGCGAGGAGATCGAGGTCGCGCACATGCCGCACGACCATCGGAGGATCGAGGACGGAGACGGCTCAGCGGCTGGGCGGCTGGGCGGCTGGGCGGCTGGGCGGCTGGATGGCTGGATGGCTGGATGGCTGGATGGCTGGACGGCTGGACGGCTGGACGGCTGGACGGCTGGATGGCTGGACGGCTGGATGGCTGGACGGCCGACGGCTGGACGGCTGGATGGCTGGACGGCCGACGGCTGGACGGCTGGACGGCTGGATGGCTGGGTGGCTGGACGGCGACCGCGCCGGCGCCGCGGGTGCCTGGGTGACTCGCCGGCCAAGCCCGGCGAGCGGTAAAGGTCAACCACCCCCGGGCCTGGTCCCGGGGTGCGTGACGTTGACCCCCACATACGGGGTCGATCACTTCCACCCCCCTCGCCCGCCCCGGGGTCGTAGAGGTTATCCCCCCGCCCCGCTCGCCCGCACCGCCCGCACCGCCTGCACCGCCTGCACCGCCTGCACCGCCTGCACCGCCTGCACCGCCTGCACCGCCTGCACCGCCTGCACCGCCTGCACCGCCCGCACCGCCCTCACCGCCGCGCCTTAGACCACGGGGGTTCCGCCCGGGGCCGGGTTCGTCGGCGACGGCGACGGCGTGGGCGGCGGGGCGGGCGTGCCACCGCCGTTGTCACCGGGGTCGTCGGGGGCGCGGATCCACTCGAGGATCTTGCCGCCGCTGATCAGGAAGTTCGTCCGCGCCGTCTGCCCGGAGCCAGAGCCGCAGCCGCCGCCCCCGACGCCCGTCCGGGCACCGAGGCGGAACAGCGCGTTGACGTAGCGCCCGCGCTGGTCGGCGGAGATGAAGGTGGCGCCGCACGGCAGCGAAGCGTTGACCAGCCGTGCCTGGGCCAGGTCGCGGATCGTCACCACCGAGACGGCGCTCCCCGAGCCGCCGTCGACGAACGCCGAGGGCGTGGCGAAGTAGGCCGCGGCGGCGTCGAGGTGGCCCTGGCGCAGCGCCGTCGACCAGCCCTTGATCACTGCCAACGCCGACGCGCTCGGCGCGATGCCGGTCGGTCCCGGGGTGGGGAGCACCAGCGGGTGCGCAGGCACGGGGTGAACGGCCGTCCGGTGACGGGGCGCCGGGGTCGAGCCGCCGCAGCCGGCGATCGCCAGCGCTGCGCCGGCGGCCGTCGCGGCCAGGGCTCGGTGGTGAGGGCGCATTGCCCGATCTTCGCAGGTGGTCGCGGTCAGGCGGCGTCCCGTACCGCGCGCCCGAGCTCCCCGGCCGCGCGCCGGCGTAGGTGAAGCGGACTACCCGGCGCCGCCGAGCTTCTATGGCGCGCCGGTGCGCAGCAGCATCCGCGCGCCCCACTCGGCGGCGCGGCCGATCGCCGCCTCGAGCGGCTCTCCGACGCCGAGCCCGTAGGCGAGCACAGCGGCGAACGCGTCGCCGCAGCCGTAGGAGTCGCGGACGACGCCCGCGGGCGCGGCGGGCTCCCAGCGCCCGTTCGTCGCGCCGGACCAATGGCCGCCGCGCGCGCCCTCGGTGGCCACCAGGTGGCGCGCCCGGGGGGCGGCGCGCCGCGCCGACGCGCGCTCCGCGGCGTCGCCGGCGCTGTACACGAGCGCGTCGAGCCGCGGCCCGTCGTCCAGCACCGCCCCGGCGCGCGGGGTCGCGACGAGCGCCCGGGCGCGGCGGGCGTGGCCGAGCGCGCCGGCGTCGCCGGCGGTGAAGTACACGGCGTCGGCGCCGTCGAGGCGCTCCCAGGGGAGCGGGTCCGCGCCGGCCGGCTCGAGCCGCTCACCGATCGTCACGATCAGCCGGTCGCCGCCGGGTTCGAGCAGCGTCACCGCGCGGCGCATCGCCGCCGCGCGGGGAGCGTCGTGGACGGCGAGGCCGCGCCGGCCCAGCCGCGCGCGCGTCGCGTCGGCGTGCGGGCCCGAGCCGAGCGCGCAGAACAGCTCGGTGTCGGCGCCGAGCTCGGCCAGCACCCCGCAGGCGACCCCGGCGCCGCCGGCCGGCTGGGCGAACGCGCCTTCGGCGTGGACCAGCGCGCCCGGGCCCGGCAGCGCCGCCACCGGGAGGAAGTCGACCCACTCGACGTGCCCGACGACGGCTATCCGCGGGCTCACCACTCGGCCGCGGACAACACCGCGTCGACGGCCTCGAACCCAAGCGGCCCGGCGTAGCGACTCAGGGGCCACCGGGTCGGCGCGCAGCCCGTGCAGTCCGGCGAGCGCCGCGTGCATCCGCGCCACCAGATCATGGACGGATCGTAGCGACGGGGCCGGCAGCATCCGCGGCGGTGCTGCCCACCCGGCGGGCGAGTGCGACGCGGCTGTGTTGGCGCGGGCTGGCGCAGCGTCGGCCGCCGGAGCGGCGGGAGCCGGCGCTCGCCCACTCATCGCTGCGGCCCGGGTTACGATCCAGGCGATGAAGGAGCTTCGCGCCAGGGCATCCTCGGCCGTCACCGCCGGCACCGCTGAGACCCTGGCGCTGCTGCGCGCCGTGGAGCGCTACCCCGAGTGGTATCCGGATGGCGTCCGCAACGTGTCGGTGCTGGAGCGCGACGCCGACGGCGCGGCCTCGCTCGTCCGCGCCACGCTGCATCTCGCGCAGGGCCCGCTGCAGCGTGACTTCGGCCTGACGCTCGCCGTGGCCACCCCGACCCCCGACACGATCACGCTCGCCCGCCGGTCCCACGGGCGCGGCGACGCCGAGCAGTTCTCCGTCACCTGGCAGGTCGCCCCGGCCGGGACCGGCGCCCGCATCGAGCTGGCCCTCGACGCCAACCTGTCGGTGCCGCGGCTGCTGCCCGTCGGCGGCGTCGGCGAGTCGCTGGCTCAGGGGTTCGTGGGCGCGGCCGCCCGGGCCCTGGGCTAGTGGCCCACCTCCCGGCCCGCTACCGGGCGACCAGCGGCAGGCGCCCGGCCTCAAGGTCGAGCAGGACGCGCTTGCGCTCGAGCCCGCCGCCGTAGCCGGTCAGCGAGCCGTCGGCACCGATCACCCGGTGGCAGGGGACGATCACCGAGATCGGGTTGCGGCCGTTGGCCAGCCCGACCGCGCGCGCCGCGGTCGGCGCGCCGATCCGGCGGGCGAGCTCACCGTAGCTGACCGTCTCGCCGTAGGGAATCTCACGCAACGCCGACCACACCCGCAGCTCGAACGGATTGCCGGCAGGGGAAAGCGGCAGCGAGAACTCGCGCCGCGCGCCGGCGAAGTACTCGCCCAGCTCCGCCGCGGCGGCGGCGAGCGCCGGGTCGCCGTCCTCGCGCGTCCACGCCTCGGGCACCGCGAACGGCCGCGGCGAGCCGAGCATGTACAGCCCGGTCAGGGCCCCGTCCCGCCCGGCCAGCAGCAGCTCGCCGACCGGGCTCTCGATCGTCGTATGGATGTTCATGCCCGGTTCAACGCGGCCGGGGCCGCCGGCGTGAGGTCGAGGCCCATCGCCGCGGCGATCAGCTCGTAGGAGCGCCGCCGGGCGGCGTGCTCGTAGGTGATCGTGACCACGATCACCTCCTCGGCGCCGTACTCGGCGGCCAGCTGCTCGATTCCCGTACGCACCTGTCGCGGGTCGCCGACGATCGCGCGGCGCCCGGAGAGGCCCCCGCGCCCGGGGGCGCGCTCGCGGTCCTCGCGGGCGAGGAACTCGAGCGCGGTCTCCGGCGCCGGCACCCGGATCAGCTCGCCGCGGCGCAGCAGCCGCAGCGTCATCCGGCTCGACGCGGCCAGGTGCTGGGCCTCCTCCTCGGTCTCGGCGCACAGCACCCAGGCGGCCACTACGGTGCGCGAGGCGCCGGCGTGGCCGGCGGCGGCGAAGCGCTCGCGGTACAGCTTCGCGATCTCAGCCCCGTAGGGGTTGATGAAGTCCGCGAACACGTAGGGGAGGGCGACCTGGGCGGCCCACAGCGCCGACTGCGCGGAGGAGCCGAGCAGCCACGGCACCGGCAGCTCCGGGCGCCCCGGCAGCAGCGCCGCGAGCCGGCCGAACGGGTGCTCGTCGGGCATGCTGTCGTCGAGGTAGGCCAGCAGCTCGGCCAGCTGCTGGGGGAAGTCCTCAAGGGCGGGATGGTTGCGG
Source organism: Solirubrobacterales bacterium (assembly GCA_038254735.1). Taxonomy (GTDB): domain Bacteria; phylum Actinomycetota; class Thermoleophilia; order Solirubrobacterales; family Solirubrobacteraceae; genus Palsa-465. The sequence goes on along the minus strand of JBBSFX010000007.1, from coordinate 49,796 downwards.
TCGCGCTGCAGCGCGAACGTGGTCACCGGGTCGGTCCCCGACGCGCGGCCGAGGCCGAGGTCGATCCGGCCGGGGAACATCGCCGCCAGCAGCGAGAACGTCTCGGCGACCTTGAACGGGCTGTAGTGCGGCAGCATCACGCCGCCGCTGCCGACGCGCAGGCGTTCGGTGGCGGCGGCGATCGGGCCGATCAGCACCTCGGGGCTGGCGCCGGCCAGCATCGGACCGCCGTGGTGCTCGGCCACCCAGTAGCGGTGGTAGCCGAGCGAATCGGCCAGCCGCGCGAGGTCTAGCGTGTTGCGCAGCGCGTCGACGCCGGTCGAGCCCTCGGCGATCGGAGACTGGTCGAGGACGGAGAGGCGCATGAGGCAATGGTAGAAACCGGCCATGATCGCCACCGCGCTGCGCGCCGTGTGCGCCACCCGCTACGTGACCCCGCTGCGGGAGGGCGGCTCGCTCCCGGGGCTCGTCGAGGCCGACGACGACGGCCTGTACGTGACCAAGTTTCGCGGCGCCGGCCAGGGGCCGCGCGCGCTGGTCGCCGAGGTGATCGTCGGCGAGCTGGCCCGGGCGCTGGGGCTGCTGATCCCCGAGCTGGTGACCGTCGAGGTCGACCGGCGGATGGCCGCCGCCGAGCCCGACCCGGAGATCCAGGCGCTGATCGCGGCCAGCCCCGGCGCCAACCTCGGCGTCGACTTCCTCCCCGGCGCACTGGCCTACGCCCCCGGCGGGCGCTTCGAGCCGGCGCCCGAGCTCGCGGCCGAGATCGTCTGGCTCGACGCGCTGGCCACGAACGTCGACCGCACGCCGCGCAACCCCAACCTGCTGGTGTGGCACGAGCGGCTGTGGCTGATCGACCACGGCGCCGCGCTGTACCTCCAGCACGGGGGCTTGAGCGACGCCGATCCGCGCCGGGCGTTCCCGCTGATCGCCGAGCACGTGCTGCTGGCGCGCGCCGGCTCGATCCTCGATGCCCACGCGCGTCTGGCGCCGCGGCTCGACCGGTTGCTGATCGAGGCGGCGCTGGCGCTGGTGCCGGACGAGTGGTTCGCGGCCGACGGGCCCGAGGCGTACGCCGACTACCTGACCGCCCGGGCGCACGGCGACTTCGCGCAGGAGGCGGAGCGTGTCCGCCGCGGCTGACTCGCCGTTCGCCTACGCGATCCTGCGGCTGGTGCCGCGGCTCGAGCGAGGTGAGCGCTGCAACGTCGGCGTGGTCCTGTTCTGCCGCCAGCGCGGCGGCTTCCTGGCCGTGCGCAGCGGGCTCGATGAGCGCCGCGTGGCCGCGCTGGCCCCCGGCATCGATGTCGCCGAGGTCGCGGCGCACCTGCACGCCTTGGAGCTCGTCGCGGACGGCGACCCCGCGGGCGGCCCGGTGGCCGGGTTCGAGCCCTCCGAGCGCTTCGGCTGGCTGGTCGCGCCCTCGAGCACGATGGTCCAGCCCTCCGAGGTCCACACGGGCCTGTGCGTCGATCCCGCCCGGGAGCTGGCCGGCCTGTTCGACAAGCTGGTCGCCTGATGGGACCGGATCGGCAACGGGATCGTCCTCGGCGTGCGTCAGCAGCACGGGAATCGGGCTGTGGTGGAGCGCGTACCGACGATCATGCACCCGCCCGCACCGATCGACGTCGCGGTGCGCATGACCCCCCGGCTGTCGGGTTTGCCGCCTCGCATAGTTGGATCCGCCCCCGCCGAGGGTCAGGGTTGACGTCGTGACCACAATCGAGCGACTGGCCCAGACCCGGATCGAAGCCTCAGAGAGCAGCCTGCGGGCGTCTCTCGCCCGCCCGCGCACCGGCGCAGCAATCGCCTCGGTCGCCGTGAGCCTGCCCGCCGACGTCGTCGAGAACGCCGCGATCTCCGAGCGGCTGGGCGTCGCGGAGGGCTGGATCGAGCGCCGCACGGGCATCCGCGCCCGCCGGATCGCCGGGCCCGGGGAACGACTCGATGCCCACGCCACCGCGGCCGCGCAGCGGGCGCTGGATCTGGCCGGCGTCGAGGCCGGCGAGCTCGACATGGTGCTCGTGGCCACCACCACCGCCGACGAGCTGCTCCCCAACGCCGCGCCGCTGGTCGCCCCCGCGCTCGGCGCTGAGCGCGCCGGCGCGTTCGACATCGGCGCCGCCTGTACCGGCTTTCTCTCGGCACTGGCCGTCGGATCGGCGCAGATCGAGGCGGGCCGGGCCCGCGCCGTGCTGATCGTCGGTGCCGACTTCATGAGCCGCATCACCGATCCCGACGACCGCGCCACCGCCGCGGTGTTCGCCGACGGCGCCGGCGCCTCGGTGCTCGTCGGCAGCCCCGGCGCGAGCCGGATCGGCCCGGTGATCCTCGGGGCCGACGGCGACGGCGCCCGGTACATCCAGGTCGGCCGCGAGGAGCGCCTGATCCGGATGCGCGGGCACGAGACCTTCCGCGAGGCGGTCACCCGCCTGTCCCTGGCCACGATGCAGGCCGCCGCGGCCGCCGAGGTCACGCTCGAGGAGATCGACCTGTTCGTATATCACCAGGCCAACTCGCGGATCCTCGCCGCGGTCGGCGAGCGGCTCGGGCTGCCGTCCGATCGGGTCGTCGACTGCATCGGCGACTACGGCAACACCTCGGCGGCGACGCTGCCGCTGGCGCTGTGGTACGCCGAGCAGGAGGGCCGCCTGGCCACCGGCGACCGGGTGCTGCTGAGCGCCTTTGGCGCCGGCTTCACCTGGGGCGGCGCCGTCGTCGAATGGGGGACCGCATGAGCCTTGCGCTGGCCCGCGAAACCGACGTAACGCTGAGCCCGCTGGAGCGGCTCGAGGCGCTGTGCGACCACGGCTCGCTGCAGCTGATCCGTAGCGACATCCGCTCGCTGACGATGGGCGACAAGGCCCGTGCGGGCGACGGTGTGCTCGGAGGCTCGGGGCTGATCGAGGGCCGCCCGGTGTTCTGCTATGCGCAGGACTCCGGCTACGCCGGAGGCTCGCTCGGCGCCGGCCACGCCGACACGATCGTGCGGGTCCTCGAGCTCGCCGACCGTGCGCGAGCCCCCGTCGTGGGCTTCGTCGCCTCCGGTGGCGCCCGGATGCAGGAGGGTGTTGCCGCGCTCAGCGGGTACGGGCGGGTCTTCCGCCGGATCGTCCGGCTGTCGGGCCGCGTGCCGCAGATCTCGATCGTCACCGGCCTGTCGGCGGGCGGCGGCGCGTACGCCCCGGCGCTGACCGACTACGTGGTCATGACCGAGGATTCGAGCATGTTCCTCACCGGACCCGGGATCGTCCGCGAGGCCCTCGGCGAGGACGTTACCGCGAGCCAGCTCGGCGGTCACCGTGTGCACGAGCGCAACGGCGTCTGCCACTTCGTCGCCCGGACCGAGCCGGACGCAGCGCGGCTGGCCCGCGAGCTCGTCGGCTACCTACCGCGTCACCGCGACTTCGGCGCCGACGAAATCCCGGCTCGCCCGCCGATCACACGGGACCCGTCGGCGTGCGTGCCCACCCAGGCGCGCCGCGTCTACGACATCCGCGAGGTGATCCGCGGGATCGTCGACGGCGGTGAGCTGCTCGAGGTGTCCGCCGGCTGGGCGCGCAACCTGGTGACCGCGCTGACCCGGATCGAGGGGCGGACGGTCGGCGTGATCGCCAACCAGCCCCGCTACCTCGGCGGCGTGCTCGACGCCGCCAGCTCGCAGAAGGGTGCGCGCTTCGTCAGGCAGTGCAACGCGTTCGGGATCCCGCTCCTGGTGCTCGTCGACACACCGGGCTTCATGCCCGGGACGCGCCAGGAGGGCGCGGGCGTGATCCGCTTCGGGGCTACGCTCGTCCACGCGTTCGCCGAGGCCACCGTACCGCGGGTGACCCTGATCGTGCGCAAGGCGTTCGGCGGCGCCTTCATCACGATGAACTCCAAGGACCTCGGCGCCGACTACGTGTTCGCGTGGCCCCAGGCCGAGGTCGGGGTGATGGGCGCCAAGCCCGCCGTCGGGATCATCCACCGCCGGGAGCTGGCCGCCGCCGAGGACCGTGAGGCAACGCGGGACGACCTCGCCGCGCGCTACGCCAGCCAGCAGCTCCGTCCCGAGGTGGCCGCGGCCAGCGGGCACATCGACGAGCTGATCGAGCCGACCGAGACCCGGGCGCGGATCGCCTGGGCGTTCCGATCGCTACAGGACGCGCTGTGAGCTCGACCGACGGCACAGTCCTGTTGACCGGCGCCACCGGCTTCGTCGGCATGGAGCTGCTGGCCCGCTATCTCGAGCGCTCCGACCGCCGGATCGTCACGCTGATCCGGGCCCCCGACCACGACGCCGCCCGCGAGCGCCTCGACGCCGTCCTGACTAACCTGTTCGGCCGCGGCGCCAGCCGCCACGCCCGTCGCGTCGAGGCGGTCGCCGCCGAGCTCACCGCGCCCGGGCTGGGCCTGGCCCCCGAGCGCCGCGAGCGGCTGGCCGGCGAGGTCACGACGATCGTCCACAGCGCCGCCTCGGTGTCGTTCGCGATGCCGATCGAGGAGGCGCGCGCGATCAACTTCCAGGGCACGCGGCGGATGCTCGACTTCGCCGAGCTGGCGATGGAGCGGGGTGGCCTGAACCGCTACGGCCACGTGTCCACCGCGTACGTGGCCGGCAACCACCAGGGGAGCTTCTGCGAGCGCGACCTCGATCGCGGCCAGTGCTTCAACAACTCCTACGAGCAGTCGAAGTTCGAGTCCGAGCAGCACGTCCGCTCGCGGCCCGAGCTGCCGTTCACGATCCTGCGCCCGAGCATTGTCGTCGGCGACCGGCGTAGTGGCTGGACGTCGGCTTTCAACGTCCTCTACTGGCCGCTACGCGCGTTCGCGCGCGGGCTGTTCGAGGCCGTCCCCGCGGTGCCCAGCGCGCCGGTCGACGTGGTCTCGATCGACTACGTCGCCGACGCCATCCACGAGCTGTGCGACCACGCCGGCGGGATCGGCGAGACCTACCACCTGACCGCTGGCGCGGGCGCCTCGACGATCGACGAGATCGCGCAGCTCGCGGCAGGCTACTTCCGCCGCCCGCTGCCCACGGTGCTGAGCCCGGCCGAGTTCGCCGCCCGGCCGTGCAGCGAGGCGCAGCGGGGCGCGCTCGAGGGCTCGAAAGAGTACTTCCCGTACTTCGCGACCGGCGCCGTGTTCGACGAGACGCTGACCCGAGCCCGGCTGGCCCCGGCCGGGATCGAGGTCACGCCGCTGCGTGAGTACCTCGAGCGGCTGCTCGACTTCGCCACCCGCAGCCGCTGGGGCAAGCGCCCGATCGCCCGCTTCGCCGCGCTGGCGGCATGACCGAGCCCGGCACCCCCCGGCCGGGGGGATCGGGCGACCCACAGCTTGCCCGCCCCGGCACCGGTGGGCATGCTCGACGGATGGCGCTACTCGCCGACACCGCTCGCTTCCGCGCCGATGACCCGGACGAGCTGGTCACCGCCTCGCTCGCCTGCCCGCTGTGCCTGCGCAGCGATCACGTCGGCTGGGAGGCCGCGCTCGAGGGCTACGACCCGAGCGTCGAGTGCCACTGCCCGGACTGCGAGGAGCGCTGGCGCGTGTACCTCGCCCCGCACCAGGCGCTGCGCCTGGGGCTGCTGAGCACCGACGCCTGAGCGCGGCGTTAGCCTCCGTCACGTGAACCAGCCGGGGTCGGTCGACAGTGCCGCTCCTTCGGTCGGGATCGAGGCGCTCGAGCTGTTCGTCGAGGTGCTGTCCCAGTCCGAGACCGAGTCGGCGCCTGCGAGCGGCTTCTACGACCGGCTCTGCCAGGCGGTGTGCCGGCTGGCGCGGATGCGCCGCGCGATCATCTTCCGTTACGACAGCGCCACCCGCCGGGTGCGCGCCGTGGGCGCCTATGGGCTCGAGCTCGAGCGCTTCGCGGGCGCCTTTGTGACCGTCGAGTCGGCGCCGGTGACCGCGCGCTCGCTCGCCGAGGACCGCGTGGTGGAGCTGGTCGGGGACATCCGTGACAGCTTCCCGGCCGAGTACGCAGAGCTGTTCCCCGAGCCGGTCCGGCTGGTCTGCGCGCCGATGACGGCGGCCGGCCGCCACATCGGTGTGATCCTCGCCGACCGTCTGCTGAGCGCGCCCCCGCTCGACGCGGCCGAGCGCTACCTGCTATGGACGGTCGGCAAGGCGGCCGCATTGGTCTCCTACGCGCGGATCGTAGCCACCCAGGCCGAGAAGGCCGAGCAGCTCGAGGCGCGGATCGACCTCGCCCGCGACATCCACGAGGGGGTGATCCAGCGGCTGTTCGGGGTCTCGATGGCGCTCGACGGCGAGGGACCGCTGCCCGCCGAGGCGCGGGTGCGCTGCGCCGCCGAGACCCAGGGTGCGCTCAGCGATCTGCGCACCGCGCTCCAGCGCCCGCTCGGCCGCGCGCCCCGGGCGACCCAGACCACCTTCGTGGCCGAGGTCGAGCGGCTGACGCGGATGCACCCGGACCTCGGCGTGACGCTGATCGGCGGGGCCGAGGGCGACGTTCCGCCCGGGCTCGAGCCGCTCGCCCAGTCGGTGCTCGCTGAGGCCGTCCGCAACGCCCACAAGCACGCCAGCCCGACGTCCGTGTCGGTGCTCGTCGCGCGCTCCGACGGCACGCTCGTCGTCGAGGTGACCAACGACGGGGTCCGGGGGCGGCGCCGCCAGGCGGGGATGGGGCTGCGGCTGGCCGCGATGGAGGCGCTGGGCAGCGGCGGAGTGGTCGAGTTCGGCGAGCGCGAGCCGGGGATCTGGCAGGTGCGCCTGGTGGTGCCCACCGATGGCTGAGGCGTCGCGCAGCCCGGCGCGGCTGCGCGTGCTGGTCGTTGACGACCACGACGTCGTGCAGTGGGGGATTCGGCTGATGCTGACCCAGCAGCCGTGGGTCGAGCGCTGCCTGAGCGCGTCGAGTGGGGCCGAGGCGATGAAGCTGGCCGGTCGCTACCGGCCCCACGTGGCGCTCGTCGACCTGTTTATCGGCGAGGAGTCCGGGGCGGTGATCTGCGAGCAGGTGCGCAGGGCAGAGCCGGGGACGCGGGTGCTGCTGTTCTCCGGGGCCGGCGCGATCTCGCCCCACGCCGCCCGGGCCGCCGGGGCCTCCGGCTTCGCCCCCAAGGACTGGCCGGCGGCGAAAATCGCCGAGGCGGTCCGGCTGGTGGGGATCGGCGGCTCGGTGTTCGAGCGCCAGGATCCCTCGGGGGCGTTGGGATTGTCCGAGCGCGAGCGCGCCGTGCTCGAGCTGATGGCCGCGGGCTCGACCAACCCCGAGATCGCCGAGACGCTCCACCTCTCCAAGCACACCATCAAGGAGCACACCAGCGCCGTGTACCGCAAGCTCGGCGTGCGCAACCGCACCGAGGCGGTACAGCGCGCCGAGCGGCTCGGGCTCAGCTCCTGAGGGACCACGAGGGTTGGGGAGATGGAATTCCGAACGCCTGGCTCAACTGGTGTACGCGTCAGCCGCTGTGCCTCGGCGCGATGATGTTCGGGGCGTGGGGCAACCCCGCCACGACGACTCGATCCGGATCATCCACCGCGCGCTCGACGCCGGGCCTGACCGTGAGAAATGTCGTAAGCCTGGCGTCGCACGGCGAACTAGCATTCGGATCGTGGCCTACGCGTGGACGTCAAGTCGAACGCAAGGGAACCGGGGTGAGGTATGCGGTGCGCAGCCTGTGATCATGATAATCGCGTAGGCGCGCGCTATTGCGAGAGCTGCGGCGGCCTTTTGCTGACCGCGGCCCACGACGGGGCGGGGGGCCCGCCGGCGCCGCAGTCGCAACCGACGCCGACGCCGACGCCGCAGTCGCAACTGACGCCGCTGCCGCTCCCCACGGCCCTGGCCGCCGGCCGCTACGAAGTCGTTCGTCCGCTGGGCGAAGGACGCCGCAAGCGGGTCTACCTCGCCCTCGATCGACGCCTCGAGCGCGAGGTGGCGATCGCCCTGATCAAGCCCGAGGGCCTCGACCAAACCGGCCTGGCCAGAGCGTGGCGGGAGGGGCAGGCGATGGCCCGGCTCAGCGGCCATCAGAACACGGTCGCCGTCTACGACATCGGCGAGAGTGACGACGGCGGGCTGTACCTGGTCAGTCAGTACCTGGCCGGGGGCGACCTGGACGCATTGATCGCCGAGTCGGGCGACCGCCACGTCCCGATCGAGCGGGTGCTGCAGATTGCCCTCGACGTGACCCGGGGCCTCCAGCACGCGCACGCCCACAACATCCTTCACCGCGACCTCAAGCCGAGCAATGTGTGGCTCACCGATGACGGAGTGGCCAAGCTCGGCGACTTCGGACTGGCGATCGCGCTCGAGCACGCCAGGCTGACGGTCGAAGGCATGATGGTCGGCACCGTCGCCTACATGTCCCCCGAGCAGGCCCTCGGGCGCACGGCCGATCAGCGCTCGGATCTGTACTCTCTGGGTGCGCTCCTGTACGAGGTGCTGTGCTCACGGCCCCCGTTCACCGGCGACGACCCGGTGGCGATCGTCTCCCAGCACCTGAATACCGCGCCAGTCGCGCCGTCCTGGCATCGCGCCGACGTCCCCCCGGCGCTCGATGCGCTCGTGCTGTCGCTGCTCGAGAAGGCGCCGCAACGCCGCCCGCAGAGCGCCGTCGAGGTCGTCGCGACCCTGTCGGCGATCGTTCCCGGGCCGGCCGGCGAAGCGCCCGAGCAGCGGGATCTCCGCGCCGCCCGGACGGTCCATAGCGCGTTTGTCGGCCGGCGGCGAGAAGTGGAGGTCCTCCAGGCGGCTCTGGACGAGGCGGCGGGCGGCCACGGCCGGCTGATGATGATCGCCGGCGAGTCGGGCATCGGCAAGAGCCGACTGGCCATCGAGACCGCCGCCTATGCCGGGTTGCGCGGCCTCCAGGTCCTCCGAGGGCGCTGTCACGAGGGGGGTGGCGCGCCGGCGTTCTGGCCGTGGATCGAGGTGATCCGCTCCCACGTCCACGAGGCCGACGCCGGCACGCTGCGCTCGGACCTCGGATCCGGGGCGAGCGAGATCGCCCAGATCGTCTCGGAGGTGCGGGAGCGGCTCCCCTCGCTGCCCGAGCCGACCGTCGTCGCGCCCGAACAGGCTCGCTTTCGGCTGTTTGACTCGATCTCCAGCTTCCTGCGCAACGCCGCTCGCCGGCGCCCGCTGGCCATACTGCTGGACGATCTCCACGCCGCCGACGAACCCTCGCTGCTGCTCCTGCAGTTCTTGGCCCGGGAGCTGAGGGACGCGCCGATGCTCGTGCTCGGGACCTATCGTGACGACGAGATCGACCGCGAGCATCCGCTCTCGGACGTGATCGCCACCGCTCGTCGCGAGACCGGCTACGGCCGGGTTCGCCTGCATGGTCTCTCCGAGCCTGAGGTCCGGGAGATGCTCGAGAGCATCGCCGAGCGCCCGCTCGAGCGACCCGACGAGATCGCGCTGGTCAAGGTCGTGCACCGTGAGACGGACGGCAACCCGTACTTCATCGAGGAGGTCATCCGCCACCTGCTCGAGACCGGCGCGTTGTCGAACCGGGACGGCGGTTGGGTGAGCGAGCGCAGGAGCATCGAGACCCTGGCCATTCCCGACGGCGTCCGTGACGTCGTCCGCCACCGTCTCGCTCGGCTCTCGCCGGAGTGCAGTCACGTGCTGTCAATCGCCGCGGTGGTCGGCCGTGAATTCCGCTACGAGGTGCTGGCCCGGGTCGGCAAGCTGCCCGTCGAGCAGGTGCTCGAGCTGCTCGACCACGCCCTCACGGCCGGCGTGATCGAGGAGCCTCCCGGCGAACTCGGCTGCTACCGGTTCGCCTCCGCCGTGATCCACGACGTGCTCTACGCCGAAGTGGCTCCTCGCCGGCGACGTGTTCTACACGGTGAGATCGCCGAGACGGTGATCTACCTGTCCCAGGGCGAGCTCGAGCGCCATCTCGCCGAGCTGGCGCATCACTTCCTCAAGGCCGGGAGCGAGCAGGATGTCGAGCGGGCGGTGTACTTCGCCCAGCGGGCCGGTCGACGCGCCGCGCGCCAGCTCGCGTATGAAGAGGCGGCCGCCCAATTCGAACGCGCCCTTCAGGCGCTCAAGATCATGCCTGACGACGACGGCGAGCGTGTCGGCCCGCTGCTGCTCGAGCTGGGCGACGCCCGCTGGCGCGCCGGTCAGATAGCGACGGCACGCGAGGCGTACCTGGCCGCCGCCTATTCCGCCCGGGATTACGACCGGCCCGAGCAGCTCGCATGCGCGGCCCTCGGGTACGGGACGGGCCTGGGCGGATTTGGCGTTGCCGACCGCGCCGACAAGGAGCTGCTGAAACTGCTCCGCGCCTCGCTGGAGGCGCTTCCCGCGCGTGACAGTGCGCTCCGCGTGCGAGTGATGTCCCGCCTCGCGGTGGAGCTCTACTACAAGGACGGGGTCGAGGAGCGCTCACAACTTGCGCGTGAGGCGGTTGAGATGGCCGAGCGTCTGGGCGACCCAGCGGTCCAGCTGATTGCGCTCTACAGCTTCCACTGGTCACGGCTCGGACCGGACGGTCTGGACGAGCAGCTCACGGCCGCAGACCGGATCATCAGCCTGGCGCGGCGGTGCGATGACCTGGAGATGGAGTTCCGGGGACACCACTTCCGCCTCGGCTCGCTGCTGCAGACCGGCGATGTCCAGGGCTTCGAGGCAGAGATCACCATCTGCGAGCGGCTCGCCGCGGCACTGCGCCAGCCGCTCTACGACTGGCAGACGAAGGTCTTTCGGAGCACCCAGGCACTGATCCAGGGACGGATCGAGGACGGCGAGCGGCTGGCCCAGGAGGCCGCCGCGATCGGGCAGCCCGGCCGCCAGGAGATAACCACCGCGGTATTCGGGGCGCAGATCTTCATCAGCCGGTGGGCGCTCGGCTCGCTCAATCAGCTGTTCGACCAGGCCGAGGCGTTCGTCGCGACCTACCCGCAGTCAGCGTGGCCGGCGGCCCTCACCTTCGGCTATGCCGAAGCCGATCGCCGTGCTGACGCACGCGAGGCGTTTGAGCGCGTGGCCGCGGACGGGTTCGCCGGCCTGCGCCGGGACGGAAACTATCTCGCCGCGTGTGCCTGCCTGTCGGTCGCCTGCGGTTACCTGGGCGACCGCCCGCGCGCCAAGGTGCTCTACGAGATCCTCCTGCCCTACGCCGACCGCTTCCCGACCTTTCTCGCGGGCGCGGGCGCGACGTGGACCAACGAGTCAGCGTTGGGGATCCTCTCCGGAACGCTGGGGCGCTTCGACGACGCGGTCCGGCATTTCGAGCGCGCACTGGCGGTGAGCGACACCGGCGGCGCGCCGTGGCGAGTGCTGGCGCAGCGTGAGTATGCGCGGGTGCTGCTGATGCGTGGCGCCGTGCGCGACCGTGACCACGCGCTGCGGATCATCGATGACGCGCTCGACACGGCTCGTGACATCGGGATGGCACGGGCGATCGAGCAGCTGCTGGCGCTGAAGCTCGACACGCAGATGCTCGACCCGGACGAGGCCAGCAGCTCGCTCGAGCTGGTGGCCGCGTCGGTTCAGGCGGCCGGCCCGCGACTGCAGCGCGCCGCCGCCGCAGACGGTTCGCTCACGGTGATGTTCTCCGACATCCAAGACTCGACAGAGATGATCGAGGTTCTCGGCGATCGCCGCTGGCTCGCGCTTCTCCAGGTCCACAACGCGATCGTGCGCGGAGAGGTGATGAAGCACGGCGGCTTCGAGGTAAAGGCCCAGGGTGACGGCTTCATGGTGGCGTTCTCCAGCCCCTGGCGTGCCGTGGCCTGTGCCGCCTCGATTCAGCGCGCGTTCTCGCAGGCGCGGGAGGCCGCGTTCGCTCGGGAGCCGATCCACGTCCGCATCGGCCTGCACGTCGGCGAGGTGATCCGTGACGGCGACGACTTCTTCGGCATGAACGTGGTTCTGGCCGCCCGAATCGCCGCCCACGCGGAACGTGACGAGGTACTGGTCTCCTCCGGCCTCAGAGAGCTCGTGGCTGGGCGCGAGGGGGATTTCACGTTCGACGACGGTCGCATGATCGCAGTGAAGGGTCTGCCGGGAAGTCACCGGGTGTACTCAGTCGTATGGCAGGCCGGCGCGATGAGCGCCGGCACGGCGACACCCCAGCCGAGGGCATGATGTCCGTCGTCCACCCCGCCTCGCTCGGTGAAGGCCGATACGTCGTCGGCCGCTTCCTCGGCGAGGGTAGCTCGAAGCGGGTCTACCACGCACGTGACCTACGGCTGGCCCGTGACGTGGCGATCGCCCTCGTCAAGCTCGACGGACTGGCCCCCGAGGCCCGCTCCAGCCTGCGCCGCGAGGCCGAGCGCAGCGGCCGTCTCGGCGATCACCCGAACATCGTCTCCATCTACGACGTCGAGGTCGAGGGCGAAGTTCCCTACATCGTCTCCGAGTACGTCCCGGCCCACTCGCTCGCCGAGGTGCTCGACCGCGCGCCACGGCGGCGGCTCGAGCGGGAGGCGATCCTCGCCGTCGGCGCCGAGGTGAGCGCCGCGCTCGCTCATGCCCACACACGCGGGATCGTGCACCGCGCACTCAAGCCGAAACGGATCTGGCTGGCCGAGCGTGGCATCCTGGTCGGCGACTTCGGACTCACGACGGGCACCGTCCAGAGCCGTTTCACCGAGGAGGGACGCGAACTGGGAGCAGTTCACTATACGGCTCCGGAGCAGCTGGTCGGCAAGTCCGTCGACGGCCGCGCCGACCTGTACGCGCTCGGCGCGCTGCTCTACGAGCTGGCCTGCGGCATGCCGCCGTTCCGCGGTCCAGGGGTCGAGGCGGTGATCGCCCAGCACCTCGAGCGGGAGCCGCCCGCGCCGTCCGAGATCCGCCGGGAGCTTCCGCCCGAGCTCGACTCACTGGTGCTGAAGCTGCTGGCCAAGGACCCGGCCAAACGACCCTCGAGCGCGGCCACGGTCCGGGCGGCGCTGCTGGCCCTGGCCAACGCGCGAGCGCCGCTCCGGCACGTGCCCGGCTCGGCCCCGGTCAGCTCCGGCACGACTGAAGAGGCCCTCGAGCTGCTCGACCACGCGTTCGTGGGACGCCACCAGGAGCTCGAGCGGCTCAAGACTGCGTTCGCCCAGGCCAGCGCCGGAGCCGGCCGCGTGATGCTGGTGGCCGGCCAGGCGGGGATCGGAAAGACGCGGCTGGCCGACGAGCTCGCCGCCCACGCCAAAGCCCAGAACTCCTACGTCCTCTGGGGACGCTGTCACGAGACCGGCGGAGCGCCGGCCTACTGGCCCTGGATCCAGGTCGCGAGGGCCTACGCCCGATCCTCCGGGCTGCCGACCGCCGACGGCGCAAATCCTGCCGAGGAGCCGCAGACCTCCCGCGCCCAGTTGTTCGAGTCCTTCGCCAAGCTGCTGCGCACCGCTGCCGAGGAGCGACCGGTGCTGGTGCTGCTCGACGACCTGCACCGGGCCGACAAGTCGTCCCTTCTCGTCTTGACCGAGGTGGCTCGCCGGCTCACCGACACAAGGCTGCTGGTCCTCGGCAGCTATCGCGAGGACGAGGTCGACGATCAGCATCCGCTGACCGAGATGCTGACCGAGCTCGAGGGGGTTCGCTCGTGCGAGCGGCTGGTGCTCGACGGGCTCTCGGGGGCGGATGTGCAGGCACTGCTGGGCGCGGGCGCGCACGGGCCACTCGACGCTTCGGGCGCCGAGCTGGCCAGCGCCATGCACCGCCAGAGCGACGGCAACCCGTTCTTCATCCACGAGCTCGTCCGCCACCTGATCGAGACGCGCCGCCTCGCCCAGCGGGAAGGCCGCTGGACCAGCGATGTGGGGGCAATCACGGAGCTGGGGATTCCCGAGGGCGTGCGAGATGTCGTCGGGCAGCGTCTGACGCGACGTTCCGCCGAATGCCTGCGAGTCCTCACCGCCGCCGCCGTGATCGGCCGGGAGTTTCCCGCCGGCGCTCTACCTCCAGTGGCCGGGCTGGAGCCGGAGCAGGTGGGCCGAGCGCTAAACGAGGCGCTGTCGGCCCGGATCATCCGCCCGCTCCGCGGCCCGCCCCGGCGGTACATCTTCTCCCACACGCTGATCCGGGAGACCTTGTACAGCGACATCAGCCAGACGCGGAGAGCTCGCCTTCATCGCACGGTTGGCGAGGCCCTCGAGATGCTCTACCGCGACGATCTGTCGCGACACCTGAGCGAGCTCGCGCATCACTTCGCCGAAGCGGCCGCGGCCGGCGATCCCGCGAAGGCGGTCGAATATGGGACGAGAGCCGGCCGGCAGGCGATGGGCCAGTTCGCCTATGAGGCGGCCGCCGGGCATCTGCGGCGCACGCTGCGTGTGCTTGACCGGGCCGAGGCGGACGACGTCGACACGCGGGGCGAGGTGCTGCTCGAGCTTGGAGACGCCGAATGGTCATCCGGCGAGTTCGAGCGCTCTCGCGAGGCTTTTCGCGCGGCCGTCGACGTTGCCCGGGAAGTGAAGTCCAGCGACCGGTTTGCGAGGGCCGCGCTCGGCTATGGCGGGCGAATGGGGTTTGGCGCCGGGGCCCGCGATGACACGCTGATCGCGCTGCTCGAGGAGGCCCTCGCCGAGGTCCGGATCAGCGACCCCGCCTCACGCGCGCGGCTCACCGGCCGCCTGGCCGAGGCGCTGTCATTCGCCGCGCCGCTGGAGCGTCGCCGGGAGCTGATTCACGAGGCAACGACCACCGCGGAGCAGACGGGCGATCCACGCGTGCTCGCCTACGTGCTCTCCAACGCCCATTGGGCCCTCTGGACTCCCGACAATCTCAGCCAGCGGCTGGACATGGCCAACCAGATAATCCGGCTGGCGCGAGCCGCCGGGGACCACGACCTCGAGTTCGACGGGCTGCATTGGCGAGTCTCGGATCTCATGGAGCTGGGTGCGGTGGTCGAGGCCGAGCACGAGGTAACGACCTGGTCGCAGCGGGCGCAGGAGCACCGGCGGCTTTACCCCCAGTGGCTGGTGGCGGTCTTCCGGGCCATGCGCCGGCTCGAGCAGGGGCAGCTCGAAGAGGGCGAGCGACTGGCCCTCGAGGCGCTCGAAATCGGACAGCGCGGGCACAACGAGAACGCGCTTCAGCTGCTCGGAGTCCAGCTGGCGACGGTGCGTAGGGAGCAGGGGCGCTACCGCGAGCTGGAGCCGGGTCTGCTGGCCTTCGTCGAACAGTATCCGGCGATTCCCGCCTGGCGCTGCGCGTTGGCGCTGATGTTCTCGGAGTCCGGCCGCGCCACGGAGGCCAGAGCGGAGTTCGACCGTCTGGCCTCAAATCAGTTCGAACAGGTCACCCGGGACATGTTCTGGCTGCCGGCCATGGCGATCCTCGCTCAGACCTGCGTCAACCTCGGCGACGCCGAGCGCGCCCGTGAGCTCTACGAGCTGCTCGCGCCCTTCCGCGACCGGAACATGATGCTGGGTACCGTGGCGACCTCGTGGGGATCTACCGCTCGCACCCTCGGGGCGCTGGCCGCGACCATGAGCCAGCTCGACACCGCCGCCGCCGACTACGAGTACGCGCTGGAACAGAACTCGAGGTTCCGAGCCAACGTCTGGCTCGCGCACACTCAACTCGAGTACGCCGCGCTGCTGTCCGCGCGTAACCGCTCGGGCGACAGGACCCGAGCCGCGGCCCTCGAGGCGCAGGCGCTGGAGGCGGCGGAGCGACTGCAGCTGACCCGGCTGTTCGAGCGCGAGGTCGCGCTCCGCGTAGGCACCTGAGGCCGGTCTCGCGCTCGACGCCTGACTCTCTTGCACACAGGCCGGTGAGCCGTGGCTAGCTTAGCTATTGACCGAGGCGAAGCCGACGGATCCCATGGGCGGTCGCTGCGAGCAGGGCCACGGTGACCGGACCCGGAACTCCTCGACCCGCAGCGCGCCGTCGAAGGGTGCGCGGATGGCGGGGGTCGACGTGAAGACGGTCGACGGCGGCTGGCCCAACCCCGGCCTTGAGCCCGCGGGCCGCCGGCGCTGAGGTAGATTGCGCGGTCCCCCGGGTCCACGGTACGAAGAGGAGCGTTATGCCAGATCGAGCCGCCATCGTCACCGGAGCCTCGAGGGGCATCGGCCTCGCCATCGCGCAGGCGCTCGGCGAGGACGGCTACGCGCTGACCATCACCGCGCGCAAGCCCGACACCCTCGAGGCGACCGCGGGGGCGCTCCGCGAGCAGGGGATCGAGGTCGCCCACCAGGCTGCCAACCTGAACGACGAGGCCGGGATCCGCGGCGTCGTCGAGCTCCATCGCGAGCGCTACGAGCGGCTCGACGTGCTGGTCAACAGCGCCGGGCTGGGGGTCGGCGCGGGGGCGGGCGAGCACCAGACGAAGTTCGTCGACATGCAGCTCGACGTCAACGTGCGGGCGATCATCCTGTTCTACCGCGAGTGCCTGGAGCTGCTGCGCGCGGCCGGGGCCGAGCATCGCTCGGCGCTGGTCGTCAACCTCGCCTCGATCGCCGGAAAATCCCCGCAGCCGTGGCTGTCGGTGTACTCGGCGACCAAGGCGGCGGTGGTCGCCTACACGACCGCGATGAACCGGGAGCTGGCCGGCGACGGGATCAAGTCGGTGGCGGTGTGCCCGGGCTTCGTCGACACCGACATGACCGAGTTCGTCAAGCAGTCGGTCCCCGCGGAGGAGATGATCCGGCCGCAGGACATCGCCGAGGCGGTCCGCTTCGTGCTCCGGCTCTCGCCGGCCTGCGTGATCCCGGAGATCATCTTCGAGCGTCCGGGAGAGAGCGTGTAATCGGGTGATCGCCCGGCGTCGATCACAGAGGGGAGACTGCTCGGGCTCGATCGTCGCGACGTGCGGACGGCAATCTCCCGGACGATGATCGCTCGGCGTGACAGAGTCCGAGCCGATGTCCGCCCAACTCCGCTTCGACCCGATCGACGAGGCCGGTCGCCAGTGGCGCGCGCGCTGGGGGCCCGAGGCGGTCGTCCCGATGCAGGCGGTGACCTCGGTGATGCGCGTGCAGCAGGTGTGGCTGGCGCGCCTGAACGAGGCGGTGCGGCCGTTCGGGCTGACCTTCGCGCGCTACGAGGCGCTGATGCTCCTGTACTTCAGCCGCCGGGGGTCGCTGCCGCTGGGGAAGATGGGCGACCGCCTCCAAGTCCACCCGACGTCGGTGACCAACCTCGTTGACGGGCTCGAGCAGCAGGGACTGGCGCGCCGGGCCCCGCACCCGACCGACCGCCGCACGACGCTGGCTCAGATCACCGCGTCGGGGCGGCGCGCGGCGGCGGCGGCGACCGCGGTGCTGCACGAGATCGAGTTCGGCACCGCGCCGCTCGAGCGCTCGCAGCTGCAGACGCTGACCGAGCTGCTGCGGGCCGCCCGGGCGGCCGCCGGTGACTTTCCGGGAGAGTAGTTTGACCTCCTACTATCCGAGCACCTAGAATACGTGGACATGGCCGTTGCCGAGAACACCAGCGGACGCGTCCCCGCATCAGCCGCCGAGTGGCGAGAGGCGTACGGCCTCGGCCCCGAGCGCGCCGTTGCCTTCACCACCCTGTCCGGCGAGCCGATCGAGCCGCTGTACACGGCCGGCGACCTGCCCGCCGAGGCGTCGATCGGACTCCCCGGGCTGTACCCATTCACGCGCGGGGTATACCCGTCGATGTACCGCGGGCGGCTGTGGACGATGCGCCAGTTCGCCGGCTTCGGCACCGCCGAGGAGACCAACGAGCGCTTCCATTACCTGCTCGAGCACGGCCAGACCGGCCTCTCGACGGCGTTCGACATGCCGTCGCTGATGGGCCACGACTCCGACTCGCCGCGCTCGCTGGGTGAGGTCGGCCGCGAGGGTGTGGCGATCGACACCGTCGACGACATGGAGACGCTATTCGGCGGGATCCCGCTCGACGAGGTCAGCGTGTCGATGACGATCAATGCCCCCGCGGCGATCATGCTGGCATTCTTCGTCGTCGCTGCCGAGCGCCAGGGGATCGGGCCCGAGCGGCTGTCCGGGACGATTCAGACCGACATCCTCAAGGAGTACATCGCCCAGAAGGAGTGGTGCTTCCCCGTCGACCCGGCGATGCGCCTGGTCACCGACATGGTCGAGTGGTGCACGGCCGAGATGCCCCGGTGGCACCCGATCTCGATCAGCGGCTATCACATCCGCGAGGCCGGCTCGACGGCGGCCCAGGAGCTTGCCTTCACGCTCAAGGACGGCCTCACCTACGTCGAGCACGCCGTCGCCCGCGGCCTCGATGTCGACGCCTTCGCGCCGCGGCTGAGCTTCTTCTTCAACGCCCAAATCGACTTCTTCGAGGAGATCGCCAAGTACCGGGCGGCGCGGCGGATCTGGGCCCGCGAGCTGCGCGAGACGTTCGGGGCCAAGCAGCCAGAGTCGTGGCGGATGCGCTTCCACACGCAGACCGCCGGGGTCTCGCTGACCGCCCAGCAGCCGCTCAACAACATCGTCCGCACGGCGATCGAGGCGCTTGCCGGGGTGCTCGGCGGCACCCAGTCGCTGCACACCAACTCCTACGACGAGGCGCTCGCGCTGCCGACCGAGGACGCGGTGCGGATCGCCCTGCGCACGCAGCAGATCATCGCCGAGGAGACCGGCGTGACCAACACCATCGATCCGCTCGGCGGCTCGTACTTCGTCGAGGCGCTGACCGATCGGATGGAGGAGCTCTGCTACGAGTACTTCCACAAGATCGACGAGCTCGGCGGCATGGTCGAGGCCGTCAAACGCGGCTTCCCGCAGCGGGAGATCGCCGACGCGTCATTCGAGCTGCAGGGCGAGATCGACTCCGGCCGGCGGACCGTGGTGGGCGTCAACCGCTTCACCGAGGGGGACGACGGTGAGACGAACATCCTGCGCATCGACCCCTCGCTCGAGCGCAAGCAGATCGACCGCGTGGCGGCGGCCAAGCGCGATCGTCGCGCCGACGAGGTCAGCGCCGCACTCGAGACGGTCAGGCAGGCGGGAGCGGTCGAGGACCGCAACCTGATGCCCGAGCTGCTGAAGGCGGCGCGCACCGGCTGCACCGAGGGCGAGATCGTGCACGCGCTCCAGTCGGTGTGGGGCGACTACCGCGAGCAGCCGGTCTTCTAGCGCCCGGTCAGCCGGACGCCGCCGCGCCCAGCCCGGCGCGCCCAATCCGGCGGCCGTCGCGAGGCGAACGCCTACCGCAGCCGCTTCGGGGGCGCCGCCCGGGTAGCCGCCGGCTCAGGTTCTCGACGGCGCCCCGGCCTCGAGGCACTTCTCCTGAACAGACCACGCTGGAACAGCGGCCTGGTCGTCCTCCCCGGTGACCGGGCCGCGCGTGCGGCCCGCTCGCTGGGCGATGGCGATCCCGGCCAGCAGCACGACCCCGCCGAGCGGCTCGTTCCAGCTCAACGGCTCGCCGAGCACGACGATCCCCAGCACCGTCGCGAACAGCGGGATCAGGTAGGTCACCGTCGAGGCGATCGTCGGGCCCGCGCGCCGCACCACGGCGAAGTTCAGCAGGTAGGCCACCCCGCTGCCGAGCACGCCGAGCGACAGGATCCCCGCGACCCGACCCGCGCCGAGCGCCCAGCTTGGGGCCGGCGACAGCGGCAGCACGACGGCGACGAGCGCCGTCGCGCACACGAGCTGGCCGGCTGACAGCGCCACCGCGCCCTGGCTGCGCCCGGACACGAACCGGCGCATGTAGATGAAGCCGACGCCGTAGCACAGCGCCGCCCCGCCACACGCCAGCTCGCCGGCCAGCAGGCCACCGGACAGGCTTCGCCACGGCATCAGGATCAGCACCGCGCCGAGGAAGCCGACGAGCAGCCCCAGCAGCCGGCGCGCGTCCGGCCGCTCCTCGGGCAGCACCAGCGCGACGCCGAGCAGCGTCCACAGCGGCGTGGTCGAGTTCCACAGGCCGGCGACGATCGAGGACACGTGCCGTTCGCCGTACGCGAACAGGGTGAACGGGATCGCGTTGAACAGCAGCGCCGTGACGGTCAGGTGCAGCCACAGCACCGGCGCGAAGGCGAGCCGCTCGCGTCGGGCGATGGCGATCGCCACGAGCGTCAGCGCCCCCAGCGCCACCCGGCCGAAGGCCACCCACAGCGGCGGCCAGCGCTCGCCGATCAGCTTGATGAACAGGAAGCTCGAGCCCCAGATCGCCGCCAGGGCGATGAACTGGAGCTGCCATGACCTGCGACGCGCCACCGAGTGAGAACGTGCTGGGCCCGCGGGTTGTGAGGCGATCTTCATCTACGTCCTACGGAAGTCAGGGTCTCGACGCTCATGCTCGTGCTCGGTCGCACGACACGAGGAGGTGAACCACGTTGCGATTCAAACCTCTGCTGGTCACCCTAGTGGGTTCATCTTGGAAGTCCGTTGATAGGGCTGGCGAGCGAAAATCGAGGCTGGCAAGGACGCAGGACCGAAGGTGTGCCTCTGGCACATCGTGTGACCGAGGACGCCGCCAGCCGACGATTTGCAGCCGTCAGACCGCAACGGACTTGCAGGATGGGCCACTAGCCACCACCGCGAGCAGGCCAGCGCGCCGGCGCTCCACTCGAACGCCGGCCGGGCGCGGCAGGGTCGCGCCCCGCACCCCCGGCGCCCCCGGGCCCGCACCACTGCCGGGCATGCGCGGCGCCCCGTCGGCTCGGGCCGGTCCCTCCGGCACCGGCTTCGCCCCGGGTCCGAAGGCGCTCCAGTCGTGTAGGGCCGCTGCGGGTGGTCGGCCGCGCAGGGCGGCCCCCCGCCTCGGTCGCCTCCGGGCGGGCCCGGAGAATTCGCCCCCGCGGATTCTCCCAGGTAGTCGCCGCCAGGCGACTACCCGAACTCGATCACGCTGCGGATCCCGTCCTGGCGACCCATCAGCGCGAACGCGTCGTTGACCTGATCGAGCCGCATCCGGTGCGAGATGAACGGGTCGACTTCGAGCTTGCCGTCGAGGTACAGCTGGACCAGCTCGGGGACCTGGTCGCGGCCCTTGACGCCGCCGAACGAGGAGCCGCAGATCCGCCGGCCGGTGATCAGGAACCGCGGCACCACGTCGAGCGTCTCGCCTCGGCCCGCCACCCCCGCGATCGTGCACAGGCCCCAGCCCATCCGCGCCGCCTCGACGGCCTGGCGCATCACCGCCACCAGCCCGGTGGCCTCGAACGTGTAGTCGGCGCCGAACCCCCGCGTCGCCTCGAGCACCCTCTCGACCGTGTCCGGGCCGCCGATCCACGCGTCGGTCGCGCCCTGCCCGCGCGCGAGCTCGAGCCGCCCTTCGGACCTGTCGACGCAGATGATCCGCTCGGCGCCCCGCAGCCGGCAGCCGGCCACCGCGCCGAGCCCGACCATCCCGGCGCCGAACACCACGCATGTCGACCCGGCCTCCACCTCGGCGGTGTTGATCGCGGCGCCGAGGCCGGTGGACAGACCGCACGCGAACAGCGCGGCGCGATCGGGCGTCGCGTCGGGCGAGACCTTGGCCAGCGCGATCTCCGGCATCACCGTGTACTCGGCGAACGTGCTCGTGCCCATGAAGTGGCGGATCGGCTCGCCGTCGCGCCGCAGCCGGGTGCTGCCGTCAGGGAGGTAGCCCTGGTTCTGCTGCTCGCGGATCGCCAGGCACAGGTTCGTACGCGGGCTGCGGCAGTGCTCGCACTCGCGGCACTGCGGCGAGAACAGCGTGACCACGCGGTCGCCGGGGGCGACGCTCGAGACGCCCTCGCCGACGCGCTCGACGATCCCCGCGCCCTCGTGGCCGAGCACCGTCGGCGCGTACCCGGACGGGTCGGCGCCCGAAGCGGTGTACAGGTCGGTGTGGCACACCCCGCACGCCTCGAGACGAACCAGCGCCTCGCCCGCCCGGGGCTCGGTCAGCTCGACCTCGGTGACGTTCAGGGGCTGGCCGAACTGCTCGAGCACGGCGGCGCGGATCTTCACGGCGGATCACTCTCCTCTCGGGACGAGGACGGGCGGCGGTCGGCGCGAACCCTAGTCCACTGCCGGAGTCGACCGGCTTCGGCTACGGCGCTTCGACGTCGTCTCCGGCCTGTGCCGGCTGCCCTCGGCGCCGATCATGGGCCGGTTTGGGACACCGCGACCGGGGTGGCCAGCGGCATGAACACCGCGATGCGGACGCTCGGCGGCGCGCGGCGAGGCGTGCGCCGGCTCGGCCTCGAGCCGGCCCTCGCCCGCGAAGCCGGCTGACCGAGTCCGCGGCCTCCGGCGTCGACGCGCTGAGGTAGGGTTCGGCGCCGATGCCCCCGCCGGCGAGCGTGTTCGACGAGCTGGCCATCACCGCCGCCGAGCGGGACGCGCTGTCGCGCCTGCGCACCGTCACCGAGGCGGTCGGCGGCCCGATGGAGCGCCACTCCCTGCGCTGCCGCCACATCGCCCACGAGCTGGGCCGCCGCCGCGGCTGGATCCTCGACGGCGAGGTACTGACGGTGGCGGCGATCCTCCACGACGCCGGCCTCTACCCGGGTGTGGCCAGCAGGGATGCCTACGTGGCCGACGGCGCCGCGCTGGCCCGGGCGCTGCTGACCGCGCACGGGTGGTCGCCGGCGCGGATCGAGCTGTGTGCTCACGCGATCGACCGCCACCACGAGCTCCGCTCCCAGGGCGGCTTCGGCGCCGAGGTCGAGGCGCTGCGGCTGGCTGACCTCGTCGACGTCAGCGGCGGCCTGATCCGGTGCGGGCTGGAGCGCGCGTGGATCGCCGAGCTACGGCGCACCGTGCCCGTGGACGGCCTCGCCGGCGAGCTCGTCCACAAGGTGGGGCGAGCGCTGCGCGAGCGCCCGCTGACGCTGCCGAGGATCTTCTGGCGCGGCTGACGCCGACTCCCCGATCTCAACCTGGGCGGGATCCGCCTGCGCTGGACGGCCGACTCTGAGCGGGTGGGTACTCACTACGGCTACTAACCTGCTCAGAGTGCGGCCGGATCAGGCGGTGATCGTCCGCGCCGCCGCCTCGAGCGCGTCGCCGTCGACGTTACGGCCCGCCGCGCCCCGGCGCGCGCCTCGACTCTGTGCCCGTCGCATAGCTGGCTCCGTCCGGCCGGAGGAATCGCATCGGGCGGCTCGTGGCGCCGTCAGCGGCGGGCGATTCCGCCAATGGAATCGCCGCCAGGCGATGTCACCGCCAGGAGCCGTTGGACGGCGAGCGCGGGGCGACCGCCTCCTCGGTACGGATCACATGCATCACCGCGTTGATCAGCGCCAGGTGGGTGAACGCCTGCGGGAAGTTGCCCAGGTGGCGGCCGGTGCGGGGGTCGATCTCCTCGGCGTACAGGCCGAGCGACGAGGCGAACCCGAGCAGCCGCTCGCAAAGGTTGCGGGCGCGGTCGATCTCGCCGATCTCGCACCATGCCGCGACGAGCCAGAACGAGCAGATCAGGAACGTGCCCTCGCGGCCCGGCAGGCCGTCGTCGGTCTCCTCGGTGCGGTAGCGCAGGACCAGGCCCTCCTCGGTCAGCTCCTCGGCGATCGCCGTCACGGTGGCGCGCACGCGCTCGTCGTCGGGGGGTAGGAAGCGCAGCAGCGGCATCAGCAGCAGCGCCGCGTCGAGCGCCGTGGCACCGTACTGCTGGACGAACACGCCGCGCTCGTCGAGGCCGTGCTCGCAGATGTCGGCGTGGATCTCGTCGGCGACCTCCCGCCAGCGCCTGGCGTGCTCCCAGTCCTCGCGGATCTCGGCCAGCCGGGCGCCGCGGTCGCAGGCCACCCAGCAGAACATCTTCGAGGAGGTGAAGTGCTGGGGCTCGCCGCGGACCTCCCAGATCCCGCGATCGGGCTCGCGCCAGTGCTTGGCCGCCTTCTCGACCTGACGCTTGAGGATCGGCCACACCCGCTCGTCGAGCGAATCGCGCGAGCGCGTGTGCAGGTACACGGAGTCGAGCAGCGCCCCCCACACGTCGTGCTGCTCCTGGCGGTGGGCGGCATTGCCGATCCGCACCGGCCGGGCGCCCTCGTAGCCCGACAGGTGGTCGAGCGCCGACTCATGGAGGTCGCGCTCGCCGCCGAGGCCGTACATCACCTGGAGGTCCTCCTCGCCACCGGCGACGTCGGCGATGAAGTAGAAGAAGTCGTTGGCCTCCCAGTCGAAGCCGAGCGTGTACAGCGCCCACAGCATGAACGTCGAGTCGCGGATCCAGCTGTAGCGGTAGTCCCAGTTGCGCTCGCCGTGCGGCGTCTCCGGCAGCGACGTCGTGGCGGCCGCCAGCAGCGCGCCGGTCGGCGCGTAGGTGAGGCCCTTGAGCGTCAGCGCGCTGCGCTGCAGGAAGGTCCGCCACGGGTGGTCGGGGAAGGTGCCGCGGTCGAGCCAGTGCTGCCAGTGGTGGGCGGTCCACACGAGCCGGCGATTGGCCTCCTCGATGTCCTGCGGCGGCAGGTGCTCCGACCAGTACAGCGCGCAGAAGATCTCCTCGCCTTCCTTCATCCGGTGGCGCGCGGTGGCCCGCGGCCCCTCGAAGCCGAGGCGCATGTCGGTCCGCAGCCGCAGCTCGAGCTCATCGTCCGGATTGGTGGCGACGCCCTCGTGATAACCGGTGCCGGTGTACTCCCAGCGCACGGGATCGGCGCCGTAGTTGAACACCGGCTCGCAGTCGAGCACGACCTGGACCTCGCCGTTGACACAGCGCACGGTGCGCAGCAGCACGTGGTCGGCGTCGTAGTCGGTGGGGGCGCGCCGGTGGGTATTCGAGCGCTCGTGCTCGTGGTGCCAGCCGCCGATCAGCAGCACATCGCGGACGATGATCCAGCCCGAGCCCGTGCCCCAGCTGGTCTCCAGGACCATCGTCCCGGGGAGGTAGCGCCGCGCCGCCGGCACGGTCATGCCGGCGGGGCCGATCCGGAACGAGCCGGCGCCGCGGTCGAGCATCGCCGCGAACACGCTCGGCGAGTCGACGCGGGGCAGGCACATCCACTCGACGTTGCCGCTCGGGGCGACCAACGCGACGGTCTCGCAGTCGGACAGGAAGCCGTATTCGGCGATCGGAGGGAAGGCGCTGCTGGCTCCGAGCGCCGAGGCGGGCGGGAGCTGCCGGGCCTCGTACAGGGCCGGGAGCCGCGGCGCCAGCGGGACGGCCTCGAGGCTCTTGCGCTGTCGCTTCTCGGCCACTCTCACCGCCCCGCGGGAGTCAGGTTCGCCGCCATGGATCGCGATGGTGGCATATACACCCGAGATCGGCCAATCCGGGCCGAGCTTGAGCGACCGCCGGCCGCAGCGCGGCCTGCGTGGCGCGGCCTGCCTGGCGCGGCCCGCGGGGCGCCGGCTCAGCGTGAGGCACGGCGCAGCGAGGAGGCGAGCAGGCCGATCACGGCGACCGGCATCACCACCCAGGCGGCGGCGTTGCCATCGGCGATCAGTCCCGTCGCGGCGAGCGCCAGCACGACGCCGAGCGCGGTCAGCCAGTCATCGCCGACGACGAAGTCCCAGATCCCCGCGGCGATCGCGCGCAGGCGCCTCACGCCGCCTCCCCCAGCGCCGGAGACCGGCGTCGCACCCCGCGGGCCAGCCACCGGACCATCGCCAGCGCGACCAGCAGCGTCCCCGGGATCAGCACCAGCAGCGACGCGTCGGAGCCCGGCCACGAGGCACCCGCGCCCTCGGCGCCCCAGAACATCCCGAACGATGTCAGCATCACGCCGACGGAGAACTTCATCGCGTTCTCGGGGACCCGGGCGAGCGGGGCGCGGACGGCCACCGCGAGCCCGACCACCAGCGCCACCGCGACCACCGCGGCGGCGGCGGCGAGCGGGACGTTCCTCTGATTGGAGCCGAAGGTGACGACGATGAAGGCGACCTCGAGCCCCTCGAGCAGCACGCCCTTGAACGCCACCGCGAACGCGTAGGGATCCCGCCCGCCGGCCACCACCTCGCCGGCGGCCAGGGCCTGCTCGCGCTCGCGTACGAACGCCGCCGCCTCGTCGTGGAGCTCCTTGAGCCCCGCGGCCCGGAGCACGGCCTTACGCAGCCACTGCAGCCCGAACACCAGCAGCAGCCCCCCGACCGCGAGCCGCAGCACATTCAGCGGCAGCGCCGTCAGCGCCGGCCCGAGCGCGGCGACGACCGCCGCCAGCGCCACGAGCGCCGCGCCGACGCCCTGGAAGGCCGAGGACCAGCTGCGGGTGATCCCGACCGCGAGCACGACGGTCACCGCCTCAACGGCCTCGACCGCGCAGGCCAGGAGCACCGATAGCGCCAGCCCGATTTCCTGACCCGACATATCGCTGAGTATGGCTGAGGAACCTAACGCTGAGGGCCCCCGCCGACGGACTCGCCCGACCCGCCATCATCTGCGGGAATGAGCGCATTCGGCGAAGCGGGCTTCGGATCGGTGCACGGCGCCACCCCCGGCTCGATGCACCGTGCGCTGAATGGCGGCACGAGCCGCGGCAACGGCCCGCGCCCGCCGCTGTTGGATCCCAGCCGCGAGCGCGAGCGCGGCCGGATCCTCGCCCTGTTCCGGCCCTACCGGGCGCGGATGACCGCGGTGCTGGCGCTGATCGTCGTCGCCTCGGGGGTCAGCATGATCTCGCCGTTCCTGCTCCGCTCGGTGCTCGACCAGGGGATCTTCCACCACCGGCGGACGCTCCTGGCGGAGCTGGTGCTGGGGATGATCGCGATCGCTGTGGCCACCGCGGCGGCCAACGTCTGGCAGACCTACCTGTCGAACACGATCGGCCAGCGGGTGATGCACGACCTCCGGGCCGCCGTATACCGCAAGCTCCAACGGATGTCGCTGGCATTCTTCACCCGTACCCGGACCGGCGAGGTGCAGTCGCGGATCGCCAACGACATCGGCGGCCTCGACAGCATCGTCACCACGACCGCGACGACGATCGCCCAGAACGCGACCACCGTGATCGCGACGATGGTCGCGATGTGCGTGCTCAACTGGGCGCTGGCGGTGCTGTCGCTGATCTTCGTGCCGCTGTTCGTGTGGCTGACCCGGCGGGTCGGGAGGCTGCGGCGCTCGATCAGGACCGAGCAGCAGCGCCGGTTGGCCGACCTCAGCGCGCTGGTCGCCGAGTCGCTGTCGGTGTCGGGGATCATGCTCGGCAAGACGATGGGTCGCGGCGGCGATCTGGCCGAGCGCTTCACCGGCGAGTCGCGGGACATCGCGGAGCTCGAGGTCCGCTCGCGGATGGCCGGGCGGTGGGTGATGTCAACGATCCAGATGACGTTCGCGATCCAGCCGGCAATCGTCTACTGGCTGGCCGGGCAGAGCTTCGTCGGCTCCTCGATCACGCTCGGGACCGTCGTCGCCTTCACCACTCTGCAGACGCGGCTGCTGTTCCCGATCCAGTCGCTGCTCGGCGTCAACGCCGACGTCGAGGCGTCGCTGGCCCTGTTCGACCGGATCTTCGAGTACCTTGACCTGCCGATCGAGATCGTCGAGTCCGCGGACCCGATCCAGCTGCGCCCGGCCGAGCTGCTGGGGGAGGTCGCCTTTCAGGACGTGTCGTTCCGCTACGTCGACCCCGTGGCCGGCCGCGAGGACGAGTGGACGCTGCGCGGAGTCGACCTGGTCGTGCCGGCGGGGACGCGCACCGCCGTGGTGGGGGAGACCGGTGCGGGCAAGACCACGCTCGGGTACCTCGTCGCGCGGCTCTACGAGCCCCAGCAGGGGAAGGTGACGATCGACGGGATCGACGTCCGCGAGGTCAGCCTGGCGTCGCTGGCGGCGACCGTCGGGGTGGTCTCCCAGGAGACCTACCTGTTCCACGCCAGCGTGCGGGAGAACCTGCGCTTCGCCAAGCCGGAGGCGAGCGACGAGGAGATCGAGCAGGCGGCGCGTACGGCGCGGATCCACGAGCTGATCTCCGCGTTGCCCGACGGCTACGACACGATCGTCGGGGAGCGCGGCTACCGCTTCTCGGGCGGGGAGAAGCAGCGCATGGCGATCGCCCGGACGGTCCTGCGCAACCCGCCGGTGCTGGTGCTCGACGAGGCCACCAGCTCGCTCGACACCCAGACCGAGGCGGCCGTCCAGCGCGAACTTGAGCGGCTCGCCGAGGGCCGTACCACGCTGACCATCGCCCACCGGCTCTCGACCGTGCGGGACTCCGATCAGATCGTCGTGCTCGACGGCGGGCGGATCGCCGAGCGGGGCACGCACGAGGAGCTGCTCGAGCGCGGCGGGCTGTACGCCTCGCTGGTCGCGCGGGACCTAGTCGAGACCGCCGGCCCCGATCCCGTGCGCTAGCGAGCGCGCACGTCGGGGAGCTCGGCGGCTACACGCGGCCCGGGGCGGCGGTCGGGTTCGTGGTGCCCTCGACCCTGAAGCGCGGCAGCACGCGGTCGAGCACCCGGGGCAGCTGCCAGTTTCGCGCCCCGAAGCTCAGCATCAGCGCCGGCACGAGCACCGCGCGGACGAGCAGCGCGTCGAGCAGCACGGCGCTGGCCAGGCCGACCCCGAACAGCTCGATCACCCGCTGGCCGCCGAGGATGAAGGCGCCGAACACCAGCACCATGATCGCCGCCGCGGCGGTGATCGTGCGCCCGGTGGCGGCGAGCCCGTGGGCCACCGCGTGGCGGTTGTCGCGGGTGCGGTGCCACTCCTCGTAGATGCGGCTGATCAGGAACACCTCATAGTCCATCGAGAGCCCGAACACGATCGGGAACACGATCACCGGCAGGAACGACTCGATCGGTCCCGTCTTGTCGATGCCGAGCAGCGAGGCGCCGGTGCCGTTCTGGAACACCGCGGTGACCACGCCGAACGCCGCGCCGGCCGAGAGCATGTTCATCACGGCGGCGGTGAGCGGGATCAGCAGGCTGCGGAACACCGCCATCAGCAGTAGGAAGCTGAGCCCGACGACGATCGCGATGAACAGCGGCAGCTTCGCCGTCAGCACCTTGGAGAAGTCCTCGTAGATCGCCGTGTTGCCGCCGACGAGCACGCGCAGTCCGCTGTTGCCGACGGCCTGCGGGATCACCGAGCCGCGGAGCCGGTGCAGCAGGTCGGTGGTCGATACGTCCTGCGGGGAGCCTCTGGGGACCGCCTCCGCGATCCCGACCGGCGCCCGGCCGTTGACGCCGGGAAGGATGCGCGGGATCGAGACGCCGATCACGTCTGGCGTGGCGCCGGCCGCGTGGACGACGCGCACGAAGGCGGCCGCCTGGGCCGGGCCGGAGATCTTCGCCACCAGCTGCAGCGGTCCGTTGTAGCCGGGGCCGAACCCCTTGGCGAGCAGGTCGTAGGCCCTCCGGGTGGTGGTGTTGGCCGGATCGGAGCCCTGGTCGGCGGAGCCGAGGCGCATCGAGAAGAACGGGATCGCGATGATCACCATCACGGCGGCGGCCACCACGGCGAATGCGGCGGGACGCCGCTGCAGCCAGGCCGTCCACCGGGCCCACGCCGGCGACTCGTCGCTGGTCCGCCACTGCTCGCCCTTGACCGCGCGGCGATCGCGCCGGCGCAGGGCGCGCAGGCCGAACAGGCTGAGCAGCGCGGGACCGAGCGTCAGCGCCGCGAGCACGGTGAACGAGACGGCCACGGCCGCGGCGACCGCGACGCCGTAGAGAAAGCTGATCCCGAGCGCGAACATGCCGAGCATCGCGATGCAGACGATCAGCCCGGCGAACAGCACCGCCCGCCCCGAGGTGTCGATCGACTCGACCGCCGCGTCCTCGCGGCTGAGGCCGCGCAGCAGCCCCTGCCGGTAGCGGGTGACGATGAACAGGGCGTAGTCGACGCCGACGCCGAGCCCGATCAGCAGCGCCAGCTGATTGGAGAAGTTGGCCATCGCGATGACGTGCGTGAGCAGCCCGATCACGGCGATCCCGGTCCCCAGCGCCGCTCCCGCGGTGATCAGCGGCATCAGCGCGGCGAGGACCGAGCCGAACACGATCAGCAGCACGCCGAGCGCGGCGATGAAGCCGATCATCAGGCTGCTGTTGGAGTTGTTGCGGTTGCCCGCCTGGGCGATCTGCCCGCCGAGCTCGAACTCGACGCCGCGACCGGAAGCTCCGGTGACCCGGTTGACGAACGCCTTGGCCTGGGCGTCGGTGATCTTGTTCGCCTGCTTGGTGAAGGTCACGTTCGCGTAGGCGACCTGACCGGAGCTCGAGATCTGCCGCCGGCTGCCGGGGGCGTATGGGCCGTCGATGGTGCCGACCTGCGGGTCGGTCGAGACCTGGCGCAGCAGCGCGTCGACCCGCGCGCGTGGGCCGGAATCGGTGACGTGGCCGCGCTTGACCGCGATCACGATCTGCTCGGTGTCCCCGGAGGATCGCGGGACGTTGTGCTGGAGCAGCCGGATCGCGTCAAAGCTCTCGGTGTGGGGAAGCTTGAAGTTGTCCGAGTAGGCCGACCCGACCCCGGACTCGATCGCGTTCAGGCCGACGGCGGCGAGGACCCAGGCCGCGATCACGATCCACTTGTGCGTGAAGCACCATCTGGCGAGCGTCTTCATCGAGCTTTCCGATCCTCCATGCTGTTTCCAGCGGCCGCGGCGATTGTCCCCTGGCTCCCTGAAAGACGGCTGACAATCAGCCGGCGGCCGGCTCCGCGCCGTCCCGCGCCGCGGCGCCC
Source organism: Solirubrobacterales bacterium (assembly GCA_038254735.1). Classification (GTDB taxonomy): domain Bacteria; phylum Actinomycetota; class Thermoleophilia; order Solirubrobacterales; family Solirubrobacteraceae; genus Palsa-465. The sequence continues at coordinate 19,399 of JBBSFX010000007.1, read as the reverse complement.
GCGGCGGAGTACGACCGCACCAATGTAGCCAGCTTGGCCGGCGTGTCGTTCTCGGGTAGCGGCGAGTACAGGATCAGTCGCGGCTCGCGGCCTGGCGCGGGTTGAACACGGCGTGCTCGGACACCAGCCGCCCGGCCTCCGGGTGCTCGATCATCTCGCGGCCCTCGCCGTGGCTCGAGATCTCGCGGCGCCTCGTCGGGCGCGCTGCTCGGCGGCGCGCTCACCCCGGAGCGGCTGTCGTGGGCCCGCGGCGAGCTCGCGGCGGGGACGGCGGCGGCGCTGACCGGCGGCTACGCCCTGGCGTTCACGATCGGCGCGGCGTTCACCCTGCTCGGGGCGCTGATTGCGATCGCGCTGCTCGGTCCGCGCGGGGCGCAGTGCGATCGGGCGTTCTCTGGCGATCCGCTCCCCGCCCTGCGTGAGCGGATCGCCAAGCTGGCGCTGGCGCCGGTGCTCGGCCGGGGATCAGGCCGGGCGCGCGGGCGATGCGCGCGCGTGAACGCAAGGAACGCCCGAGCGGCCGGTGACAGGGTTCGCCTCACGACCAACGAGGCGTTCGCGGTCACTCCAACGAGGCGTTCGCGGTCACTCCAACGAGGCGTTCGCGGTCACTCCAACGAGGCGTTCGCGGTCACTCCAACGAGGCGTTCGCGGTCACTGACCGCGGCGGCGGTAGCGGATCACGTTCGGCGCCAGCTCGCTCGCCGGCGTGGTTTGGCTCGGGGGCGCGGGTGGCGGTGCGGTCACGGCCCCCGGCGACTCGTGGCGGTACACGATCCGGTCGGTGCTTAGGTGCGGGCGCTCGTCGGACGGCGGCGGCCCCGGCACCGGCTCGAGGTGGGACGGGGGCGCCAGCTCGAGCTCAGGCTCGGCCTGGGCCACCGCGTCGAGCTGGGGCGCGGCCGCGGGCTCGAACGAGCGTTGGTAGACGATCCGGGACGGGTCGGGCTCGGGCTCCGGGGCCAGTTCCGGCTCGGGCGCCGAGTGAGGCCGGTTCTCATAAGAGCGGTGGTGGACGGTCTGGGAGCTGGGGGGGGGCGACGAACCTAGCTTCTTGGCCAGCAGCCCCTCGAGGACGCCGCGGGCGGTGGCCAGGTCGCGGTTGATCCCGCCGAGCACGGGCTCGATCGGCCCGGTCTTCTCGGGGATCGAGCCGACGGCGCCGATCACAGCGGACAGGCTCCGGCTGATCTGGCGCAGCACGGTGGCGATTCGGATCAGGAACAGCGCGATCACGACGATCGCGACGACGACCAGGACGATGGTGACGACTCCGGCGAGGGGCATCAGAGGATCCGATCCAGGGCGGCGCCGTAGCGGGCTAGCCCTGCCGTGGTCTCGTGAACGAGCTGCTGGGTCTCGATCAGCTCGGGCACCGCGTCGAGGTGGCGGACGAGCACCGGCCCCGCGGACGCCAGGTCAGCGGCGACCCGCTTGCTCTTTCCGGCCGCGACGACGACGTCGAGCAGCAGCTTGACGACGACCGGAACGACGACGACCAGCAGCACGAGGTTGCCCAGCCACCAGAGCAGCATCGTCAGCCGTCCGCGACGGTCTCGGCCATCGCGGCGATCGAGGGCAGCGCGCCGACGATGTCGCGCAGCGGTGCGTTGACCCGCGGGACCGTCGGGGCGATCAGCCGCAGGTTGCCCTCAACCGAGCCGACGAGCTCGGCGAGCCGGGTGAGGAGCCCGGCCACGCCGAGCAGGCGTGCCCGGATCCTGATCAGCGCCAGCGCGAGTACGGCGATCAGCAGCGCTGCCTCCACCACGCTGAACAGGATCAGCAGCGAGGTGCTCACGCCGGCACCTGAGTGGCGAGATAGTCCGCGTGGATGAGCGCCTCGGTGCGGATCTCCTCGAGCACCGAGGCGGTCGTGGCCAGCTGGGGGATCGCTCCTGTGTTGCGACCGAGCTCGCCGCCGACCGCGACCAGCCCCTCGGCCCCGGCCTCGATGTCCTTGATGAAGCTGAGCAGCAGCATCATCAGCCCGATCACGACGAGGATCACCACCACGCCGATCCCGAGCGAGACCTCCCACAGCGTCTTTGTATCGGTGGAAGCGAGCACCGTCATCCGGTCAACGCCTTTCGTGCCGTGCGCGCGCCGTCCAGGATCGCCAGCGCGTGCGAGTTTGTCGTCTCGATCTCGTGGAGCACGTCGGTCGTCTCGCGCACCTGCACGACCGCCTCGCCGGCCACCTGGGCCTGGGCGGCGATCCGCGAGGCCAGCGCGAGGATCACCGCGACCAGCGCCACCACCGCGGCGACGGCGACGAAGCTCAGCAGCATGCCGAGGAAGAAGCCGGTGTTCTGGCTGGCCAGGATCGTCATCGGCTCACCGGCCCGCAGCCCGTCGTGGATCGAGCCGGTTGACCAGTTGGGGCACCTCTTCTCGACCTACGATTCCCTGCGGGCACTGACACATCACCTCTGGCGACGGCGCGTGGACGCTCGGGCGCACACCTTTCTCAAGGGTTGCGCCACCTGGATGAAAGTCACCGTAACTATGTGTTCACAGCTGTGGGCGTTTTCTGTCGTGCTCGGTAATTACGATCACTCAGTGGCCACGACACCTAGCGCCGGGATCCTGCTCTACCGCGTCGACGGCGACGCGCTGGAGGTGCTGCTGGTGCACCCGGGGGGCCCGCTGTGGGCGCGCCGCGACGTGGGCGCCTGGTCGATCCCCAAGGGCGAGTACGCGCCCTCCGAGGAGCCCCTGGCCGCCGCGCGGCGCGAGTTCACCGAGGAGCTGGGAGCTCCGGTTCCCGACGGTGAGCCGCTGGCACTCGGCGATGTGCGCCAGAAGTCGGGTAAGCGGGTGTCGGCGTGGGCGATCCCCGGCGATCTCGACCCGGAGGGGATCACGAGCAACGAGTTCGAGCTCGAGTGGCCGCCCCGCTCGGGCCGCCGCCGCACGTTCCCCGAGGTCGACCGCGCCGCCTGGTTCGGGCTCGCGGAGGCCCGCCGGCGGATCAACCCGGCCCAGGCCGAGCTGCTCGACCGGCTCGTCGCGGCATTACGATGCCGCCGATGACGGAGGCCAGGGGCTCGGAGGCGATCAGCCCGACCGCTCATTACACCGGCTACGTGTGGGCGCGCAAACGGGTTCTCGCATCCGGCGCTGCGGACCCGCGAGGGACCGCCGCGGGAGACGGAGCTCGGCTCGTGCATATCATTGAGGCATCAACGGTCAAATCTCGGTAACCATCTTCAACGATCCGGCGTGCCCCTGGGGGTACTCCGAGAGCCCCGCGTTGCGGGTGATCGAGTGGCGCTACGGCGACCAGCTCGACTGGCGCCTCGTCGTCGTCGGGCTGAGCGAGGACACCTCGCGCTACGTCGGCCACGGCTACACGCCGGAGCGCATGGCGCTCGGGCACATCAGCTTCCGCGACCGCTACGGGATGCCGTTCGCGTCGATCGTCAAGCCGCGGCTGAGCGCCTCCTCGCGGGCCTGCCGGGCGATCGTCGCCGCGCGCCTGCAGTGGCCGGGAAGCGAGTGGCTGGTGCTGCGGGCGCTTCAGCTGGCCAACTTCAACTCGCCGCTGCTGTTCGACGACGACGAGCAGATGCGCGAGGTACTCGGCGCGGTCGATGGCGTCGACGCCGAGCTGATCGTCGAGCGGCTCGACGCCCCCGAGGTGCTCGAGGCCTACGCGCAGGACAAGGCGCTGACCCGGACCGCCGTCGGCTCGGCCACCGAGCTGCAGGGCAAGGCCGGCAACAGCGACGGTGCGGTGCGCTACACGGCCCCGTCGTTGTGGTTCGAGGACGCCGGGGGCCGCCGGCTCGAGGCCGGCGGCTTCCAGCCGGTCGAGGCCTACGACGTGGTGATCGCCAACCTCGAGCCGACGCTGCGCCGCCGGGACCCGCCGGAGACGCCCGAGCCGCTGCTCGAGCACTTCCCGCTCGGGCTGACCACGCAGGAGGTGGCGGCGCTACTGACGCCAAACAACGGCGCGCCCGATCGCGCCGCCGCCGAGCGCGCGCTGCTGGAGCTCGCCGGCGCGGGCGCGGTCAGCCGGATCCCGCTCGGCCACGACGCGCTCTGGCGTCCCGCTGACGTGCTCACCCCGGCGGCCTACGCCGGCGCCAGCCTCAGCGTCAGCGTCTCCAGCCCGTAGATCCCCGACGGCGTCGGTTGGCGTGCCGGGCGCGCATCGCCGGGCGCAGTCGGTCGACCGCGCGCGGCGACAGCGCCGGGTTGACGAGGTTGCGCGGCCGCCCGTGGTCGTCCCCGTCGAGGTTGGTGAGGTTGGCGAGGATCTCGGCGTGCAGCGGCCGTCGGAGATCTCGAACAGCTCGGCGATCTTCAGCCCCGGAACACCGCCTGGCGCGTGCGCCGGAAGAACTCGCCGGCGAGCCTGACCTATGCGTCCGGCGCGGTCTACTTCGAGGCGAGCACGTCGGCGGGGAGGATCTCCGGCGGGGCGGCGAGCAGCTCGTCGGCCTTGGCGCTCAGCGCCGCGGCGATCTCGCCGTTGATATGGGCCTGGCGGGCGTCCTCGCTCCCGAACGTGTCGAAGATCCAGAACGTCGTCGGCGAGGTCCGGGCGGCGTACCAGTCGACGGTGCCGGGCTCGGCCTCGGCCAGCGGGAGCGCGCTCTTGAGCAACGCCGCCACTTCCTCGGCCTTGTCCGGCTTGGCCTCGATGCGGGCCACGAATGCGTATGGGGTGCTCATGGTGCGTCTCCTCGATCGGGTTCGGCGTGGTCCCGAGACTAGCCCTCGGCGGGCTCGGCTGGGCCGGCAGCGGCGCGTCGTCGGGCGCCGGCAGCGAGCTCCCGTCGCGCAGCACGATTGCGGCGACGGGCGCGGGAGCCCGCCGGAGGCCGATGGGGTCGGCTGCGGGGCGCGCGGCAGGTTGGGGGCGGGTGGGATCGCGGGCGCGGTGCCGAACCGCGGGGGCGCCGGCGCCGGGCCCGGGCAGAGGCCGCGCATCGACGCGATCGCGAAGTACTGAAACGCGATCCCGAGCGCGAACGCGAGCGTGAAGTCGGCGATGTACTCGGCCGGGAGCGCGAGCCCGAGGAGCTTGAAGGCGGCGGCGAACACGATCCAGGCGCCGACGATGTCCCCCAGCGTGCAGCCGGCACCGCAGTGGCTGACCCCGACCGCGACCGAGACCGGCCTCGCCATAGTCGGGCTCGGCCGGTCTGCTGCTGGTATGTGGGGCTGTCGAGCCGCCCCCAGCGGCGATACCCCCACCACGCGAGCGGACCGAAGTACAGCGCGGTGACCGGCCACACCGCGTCCATCACCGCCATCTTCGGGCGCTAACCGCGGCCGAAGATGTCAAACACGATCAGGCCGGCGGTCGCGAACGCGAGCGCCAGCGAGATCCACGCGACGACCGTCAACCACGTTGGGAGGCACAGTCAAGGGTTACCCGGCAGGGGTATTTCGAACATGGGGCTGTGCGCTGGATGACCAGCGGGTGCTCTACTGCTACCCCCTAGGGGTATCTGCTAGACTGATCGGCATGGGTGTTCTCGATGTGATCTGGCACGGCCTGCGCGACAGCTTTCTGATGGCGTGGGAGGTGTGGTGGGCGCTGGTGCTCGGGTTCGCGATCTCCGCGATCGTGCAGGCATGGGTGCCGCGCGAGCGGATCGAATCCGCGCTCTCAGGCTCGGGGCCCAGGCCGATCGCGCTGGCCACCGGCCTGGGCGCCGCGTCATCGTCGTGCTCCTACGCCGCGATCGCGATCGCCAAATCGCTGTTCCAGAAGGGCGCGAGTGCCGCCTCGGCGCTGGCGTTCCAGTTCGCGTCGACCAACCTGGTGTGGGAGCTCGGGCTGGTGCTGTGGGTGCTGATCGGCTGGCAGTTCACCCTTGCGGAGTACGTCGGCGGGATCGTGATGATCGTCCTGATGACCGTGCTGCTGCGACTGTTCGTCAGCCGCCAGCTGGAGAGCGAGGCGCGCGAGCACGCGCGGAAGGCCGACACCGGCCATCAGCACCACATGGCCGGCGAGCAGCTCTCCTGGCGCCAGCGGCTGACCTCCGCGCGGGCGTGGTCGGACGTTGCGCACAACTTCCGCGGCGACTGGCAGATGCTGTGGAAGGAGATCACGACCGGGTTCCTGCTCGCCGGGTTCGTCGCCCAGCTCGGCAACGGGTTCTTCGAGCACCTGTTCATCCGCCACGCCCCCGCGCCGCTACCGACGCTCGAAAATGTCATCCTCGGCCCGATCATCGCCGTGCTCAGCTTCGTCTGCTCGGTCGGCAACGTCCCCCTGGCCGCCGTGTTGTGGTCCGGCGGGATCAGCTTCGGCGGGGTGCTGGCGTTCCTGTTCGCCGACCTGATCGTGCTGCCGATCCTGGCGATCTACCGCAAGTACTACGGCACCAAATTCGCGGCGCGGATCACCGGACTGATGTTCACCACGATGGTGATCGCCGCCCTGGTCGTCGACACCATCTTCAGCGTCCTAGGGCTGTTCCCCACCGGCCCGCGGCCGACGCGGGCGGACATCTTCAGCCCCCTGGCCGTCAACTACAAGCTGTTTCTCAACCTCCTCGGGGTGGCCATCTTCGCCGCGCTCATCGGGCTCACGATGCGACGCGGCACGACCGACCCGGTGTGCGGGATGACCGTCGACCGCGCCAAGGCCGCCACCAAGCAGGTCGGCGAGGAGACCTACTACTTCTGCTCGACCCACTGCCTGCATGCCTTCGAAGGCGACGCCGGCGGATACCTGAACGGCACGGCGCCCGCCGGCCCCCCCCACGCGACCCACGCACCCCACCCCTGACCCCAGATCCGGTAGGCGTCCGCGCCCCGCGGGCGCTCCGGCCCGGCGGCTCGGCGATGAGCAGGTGCCGGCCGAACCGCAGCCCGCCGCCGGCCCGCGCGCGACGCGGGCGGCCGTGGGGTCGCCGCTGCCGCGAGCAGGACCGCCACGATTGCGGCCAGCCCCGGTGCCCGACCTACGCGAGCGCCCCGGCGCGCATCGCTACGGGCCGATCCACGGGTTGGCGGCCAGTTCCCGCGCCACCGCCTCGGTTACCGTCAGCGCGTGTCGGACCGTCCGCAGGTCGACGTTCTCGGGGACGTCGGACATCTTGTGGTAGTTCGACAGCGACTTGTATCGGTCGATCGAGGTCAGCGTCGCGGTCGGATAGCCCGCGCGGCTGGGAATCACCGCGTCGGTCGAGTTGCGGGTCCGCATCCCCCGCCGCACGGCAGCCCCGGCGCGGTCGGCGACGAGCGCGACCAGGTCGCGGAAGCTGCGGTCGTGGTAGTCCTCCATCAGCACCGGCCCCTCGCCCTCGAGTAGCACCAGCCGCGGCGAGCCGACGGTGTCGAGGTTGAGGAACCATGTGCACTCGCGCGGCAGGCCGGGGAAGTGGCGCGCGGCGAAGCCGTGGATGCCGCCCTGGATCACCTCCTCGGCCCCGCACGACACAAGCAGCACGCGGAGGCCGTGCACGGGCTCCGCGCCCAGCCGCTCGGCCAGCGCCACCTGCACGGCCACGGCGGACAGGTTGTCGTTGGCACCGGGGCAGATCGGGCTACGGGCGACGTCGGCGAAGATCGCCGTGGCCAGCAGCGAGGCGGCAATCCCGAGCTGGGTCAGGCCGCGCCGGTCCCGGGCGGCGCCGAGCGCGACCAGCGTCGGCGCGCTCAACATCGCCCACCACAGCGGCAGCGAGGTGTCGATCCGCTCGAGCACGCCGGGAAAGCGCTCGCCGAGCCAGCGCTGGACCGTGTCGTCGAAGATCGCCCCCGTCGGCGCGGCGTCGTGGTGGGCGAGGACGACGAGCGTCCGCTCGGCCTCCGGGTCGCCGGTCCGCGCGACCACGTTCCAGGTCGTCGAAGGGGCCGAGCGGGCGCGGCGGTAGAGCCGCGGACCGTTGGAGACGTCGTCGGCGATCGCCGCTGCGACCAGCGCAGCGCCGGCGGCGCCGAGCCGCCGCGTGCGCCGTCCCAGCGCGGTCACCCCGGATAGCGCGCCCGCCGCGGCCAGCGAGCCGATCACCTCGGCGTAGCCCTCGAGGTAGGCCTCCTCCTCGATCTGCACCGAGCATCCTGCGCGGCGCAGCCGGTCAGCCAGCCACTCCGCAGCCTCGAGCTCGCCCGCCGAGCCGGCTCGCCGTTCGATCGGCGCCAGCGTCTCGAGCACCTCGCGCAGATGGCGCTCATCGGCGCTCGACACGGCGTCGCTGACGAGGCGTCCGGGCGGCAAGGCCACGATCCTATCCCCGTTCGCGCCGGGGTGGCTTCATCGGTGAGGCGGACCCGCGAGCTCGATCAGGTTCATGTCGCCCAGGGCGAGGCCGGCGCGGGCGAGCGCCTTGGCTGTCGCGGGCACCGGGCCAATCCCCATCGTCCGCGCCGCCGCCGAAGCGCCCGACGGGGGTGCGCAGGGGCTCGCAGATGACCGGCTTCACGCATGGTCGATGCCTCTACAGACTGGGTGTCAGACCCTCTATATCGTGGGCGCCCGGGTAGACTCGGACGCAGGATGCCATCTTCGCTCGCCACCCAGCTCGCCGCCCGCGTGGCCCGGCGACTCCCGTACCTCAAGCGCCTGCCGATCCTGCGGCTGCTGGCCCTGGGGGAGATCGTCCTCCTGGCCCGCGACCACGTCGAGAAGCTGACCCCGCCGGAGCGGCGCCGGCTGGTCGCGTTGCTGCGCACCGGGCGCGGGCGCCCGAGCAACCTCACCCTGCGCGAGCGCGACGAGCTCGAGACGCTGGTCGCCAAGGCCGAGCCGCGGGCGTTTGCGGGCGTGGCGGCCGAGAAGCTCTCGCCGGTGCCGCTGCCGCGGCGCATGACCCGCGGCCCGCGCCGCTGATCCTCCCGGCCGGGCTCGATCCGCGACCGCGGGCTCTGGGTCAGTCCGCGCCGGTCAGCCGGCCGCCGCGCGCGGCCGGCGCTCCTGGATCGCGCGCACGCCGTGCTTCGGGGCCAGCGTGATCGCCCGGAACTGCGCCGGGTCGGGTTGGTTGGCGACCGTGAACAGCTCGCAGCGCTCGAGGATCCGCCGCAGCGCCACCCGCATCTCCATCATGGCGAAGCTCGCCCCCAGGCAGCGGCGGGTGCCGCCGCCGAACGGCAGCCATGTATACGTATCGGGTGCATCGCGCTCGAGGAAGCGCTCGGGACGGAACGTCTTCGCGTCGCCGTAGAGCTCGTCGCGGTGGTGCATCACCCGGATCGACGGGTTCAGCTCGATCCCTGGCGGGATCACCCACTCGCCGAGCCGGAACGGCTCGCCGCGCACGACCCGGCCAACGCCCGGGATCACCGGTCGCAACCGCAGCGACTCCTTGACCACGGCGTCCAGGTAAGCGTCGTCGCCCGCCCGCGCCCGGGCCAGCACGTCCGGGTGGTGGAGCAGCAGGTCGAGGGTCCAGGCCAGCCCCGTGGCGGTCGTCTCGTGGCCGGCCATCAGCAGCGTCACCAGCTCGTCGCGGACCTCGGCCGCGCTCAGCCGCTGGCCGGTCTCGTCCTCGGCCAGCAGCAGCGCCGAGAACACGTCGTCGCGCTCAGACAACCCGTCGCCCGCGCGGCGGGAGTCGATCTCCGCGTACAGCAGCTCGTCGACGCGCTCGCGGCTGCGCTCGAACTCGCGGCGGCCGCGGTCGAGCCCGAGGCGCGGCAGCAGGAACAGCGACAGCAGGCCGCGCGGCTGAGCCACCGGCGTGACCATCGCCCGCAGCCGCCGGCGCAGCTCCTGCTCGGCCGGCCCGGGCCCGTAGCCGAACACGGCGCGGACGATCACCCGCAGGGTGAGCGACTGCAGGCCGGGCAGCAGCGCGAACGGCTCGCCGACCGGCCAGGCGTCGATCTCGGCGTCGGCGGCCGCGCGCACGGCGTCCTCGTACAGCGCCATCCGGCGCCCGTGGAACGGCGGCAGCATCAGCTTGCGGTGGCGCAGGTGCTCGGCGCCGTCGAGCACCAGCACCGAGCGCCGGCCGAGGATCGGACCGAGCAGCGCGTTGGCCTCGCCGGCGTTCAGCTGGATGTGCGGGCTGGGTGGGAACGTGAACAGCTGCTTGACCAGCGCCGGGTCGAACAGCATCACGAAGCCGTTGTCGAACAGCGTGCGCATGTACACGGCACCGCCGTAGCGCCGCCGGCACGCCTCGAGGAAGCGCGCGCCCCCGAACAGGAAGCCGGCTGTCTGCAGCGCCCGCGGGAGCGGCGGCCCCGGCGGGAGGCGAGCGGCGGGTGGGGCGGCGAGGGGGGCGGCGGGCGGCTCGGGCGGCTCGGGCGGCCCGGGATCGGTGACGGGGGACTCGAGGCTCACGCCGGCAATCGTCGCACAAGCCTAACCGGGGCCTTAGCAGGAGCTTAGGCCGGGCGGCAGCCTTTGAGAATGCCCATCCGGCATACGGACGGGCTAGGCCTGGCCACGGGATGACTCCGCGGGACGACTTTCTCATCTTCGGCAGACCGATGATCGGCGATGCCGAGATCGCCGAGGTCGTCGCGTCCCTGCGCTCGGGTTGGATCGGCACCGGCCCGAAGGTGCAGCGGCTCGAGGCGATGATCGCCGAGTACGCCGGGGTCGCGCACTGCCGGTGCGTGTCGTCGTGCACGGCGGCACTGATCCTCGGCCTCCAGGTGCTGGGGGTCGGGCCCGGGGACGAGGTGCTGGTCCCGGCGATGACGTTCGTCGCCTCGGCCACCGCGATCGAGCACGCGGGGGCGACCCCGGTGCTCGTGGACTCCGAGCCGTGGACCGGGCAGATCGACTTCGCCGCCGCCGCCGCCGCGGTGACGACGCGGACCCGCGCGATCATGCCCGTGCACCTGGCCGGGCGCCCGCTCGACATGGACCGTCTGGCCGCGCTGCGGGATCGCCATGGACTGCTGGTGATCGAGGACGCCGCCCACGCGATCGGCGCCGAGTGGCGGGGCACGCGGATCGGGGCGTTCGGCCACCTGACGGCGTTCTCGTTCTACGTGACCAAGAACATCACCACGATCGAGGGCGGCGCGCTGCTCACGCCCGACGGCGAGCAGGCCGCCGAGGTCGAGCGCCTGGCCCTGCACGGCCTCAGCCTGGGCGCCTGGCAGCGCTTCTCGGACCAGGGCTTTCGCCACTACGAGGTCGTCAAGCCGGGCTTCAAGTACAACATGACCGACGTGCAGGCCGCGCTCGGCCTGCACCAGCTGCCGCAGCTGGACGACTGGATCGAGCACCGCGCGCGGCTGTGGGAGCGCTACGACGAGCTGCTAGCGCCGCTTCCGCTCGAGACCCCGCCGCCGCCGGAGCCCGGCACCCGCCACGCCCGCCACCTCTACCAGGTGCTCGTTGGCGAGGACGCGAGGGCGACCCGCGACGAGGTGCTCGACGGCCTCGCCGAGCGGCGGATCGGCAGCGGCGTCCACTACCGCGGCGTGCACCTGCACCCCTACTACCGCGACACCTACGGCCTGCGCTCCGAGGCGTTCCCGGTCGCCACGGCGATCTCCGAGCGGACCCTCAGCCTGCCGCTCGACCCGGGCGTCGGCGAGGCCGACCAGGACGACGTCGTGCAGGCGCTGCGGGAGGTGCTCGGGTGCTGAGCCCGGTCCGCGCCGAGGCCCCCGCGGGGCTGCCCGCCGGACGCGCGTGGACCCGCGAGCGCCGCGCCGGGCTCGATCTGTGGGCGGTGGCCGGGCTCGTCGCGCTGGCCGCCGCGATCCGCTTCCTCGTGCTGTCCAACCAGAGCTTTTGGACCGACGAGGCGCTGACCGTGATGGAGGCGCGCTCGGGCTTCCCCGGGCTGTGGCACTACATCACCCATGTCGAGACCACGCCCCCGCTGTACTTCGTGGTGGTGTGGGGCTGGGCGAAGCTGTTCGGAACCGGCGAGCCGGCGCTGCGGGCGTTGTCGGCGCTGGCCGGGGTGGCGCTCGTGCCGCTCGCCTACCTGGCCGCCCGCGAGCTCGGCTCGCGGCGCGCCGGGGTGCTCGCCGCGGCCCTGGTGACGGTCAACCCGTTCATGATCTGGTATTCGCAGGAGGCTCGCGCGTACATGCTGCTGGCCGCGCTCAGCGCCGCCGCGTTCGTGTGGTTCCTGCGTGCCTTGCGCCGGCCGTCCGCGACCCGTCTGTGGCTGTGGGCCGGCTTCTCCTCGCTGGCGGTGATGACGCACTTCTTCGCCGGCTTCGCGGTCGCCCCCGAGGTGCTGTGGCTGCTGTGGCGCCACGGCCGCGGCCACCGCTCGACCGTGCCCGCCGCCGCCGCGGTCGCCGCCGTGCAGCTGGCGATGCTGCCGTTCGCGCTCCTCGACAGCTCACACGGAGTCGGCTGGATCGCCAAGACCCCGCTGCCCCGGCGCGTCTCGCAGACGGTGTCCGAGTGGGGGATGAGCCAGCTGTTCCGCCGCACGACGGTGGCGGAGAACCTGATCGCGGGCGCCGTCGTGGCGGCGCTGGTCGCGGCGCTGCTGTGGCTCGGACGCGAGCGACCCGCGCGCGACGGTGCGCGGGTCGCCCTCGGGATCGCCGGCGTCGCGCTCGCGCTGCCGCTGCTGCTGGCGGCGGTCGGCCAGGACTACTTCATCCCGCGCAACGTGATCGTCGCCTTCGTCCCCGTGGTGACGGTGATCGCCTGCGCGTGCACGGCATCGACGCGGTGGACTCGCCGGGCCGGCGGCGCGCTGGCGGCCGGGCTGCTGGCGCTGTTCTCGCTCGCCGGGATCTACGTACAGACGCACCCGTACCTGCAGCGCCCGCAGTGGCGCGAGCTGGCCGCGTCGCTGGGTCGCCCGGACATCGCGCGGGCGATCCTCGTGGCCGGCGGGACGACCGGCGACCCGCTCGAGATCTACCTCCCGCGGGCGCGCTTCAACGGGTCGCAGACGCGGGCCGTGAAGGTCGGCGAGATCGTCGTGGTCGGCGCCCGCAAGCCGTTCAAGCTGCTGGCCCCGGCGGGGGCGCCGAGCGGCGGTGTGCGCTCCGGCTCCGCGCTGCCGCGCTCGGTGGCGCCGCCCGGCACTCGCCTGATCGTCCGCCGCCGCGTGCACACCTGGCTGATCGCCCGGTTCGCCCTGCGGCGGCCGCTTGCGCTCAGCGTCGGCGCCCTGCGGACGCTGGCGCCGGAGTTCTTCCGTCGCACGCCGCGCTCGCTGCTGATCTTCACCCAGCAGCGGGTGAGCTGACGCCACGTTTACCGACCCCGGGCTACGCTGAGATCACTCTGGTGATCTCAACTGCGGCGATACGGAGGCGGAGGCGCAGGCGCGGGCGGTGGCCGGCGTGCCTCGCCGTGCTCATGGCCGGCTTCCCGGCGGCCGCCGAGGCCAGCCTCTCAACCCACGACACGACGCCGTTCCCGCCGAGCGCCCGGATCGTCGGCGCGCAGTGGACGAGCCCGATGTACGGTCCGCCGAGCCGGCAGCGCGGCGACATCCTGCCCACGATCTGGGCCGACGACGGCAACCAGTACGCGATGGTCGACGACGGCGGCGCCGGGCTCGGGTCGAGCACCGCGTTCTGGCGCAACTCGCTGGCCGAGGTGATCGGCAGCCCGCCGCACATCCGCATCGCCCACGTCGGGGACCCGACCCAGCCCCCGCCCGCCACCTCCGCCCAGATCCGCCGGCGGCCGAGCCTGTGGACCGGGCCGCTCGGCCCGTATTACTCGAGCGGCCTGGTCGAGGCGAAGGGGGTGTTCTACGCCACCGAGCAGCGGCGGTGGAACTCGGGCATGAACGCGCCGTTCACGGGCCTGCAGGCGATCGCCTACTCGACCGATCACGGCGAGAGCTGGACCAGCGGCGCGCGCTCGTTCCCCGCTCCGCTGGGCAACCTCAGCTGGGTGATCCGCGGCAAGGGCGGGTTCTACGCCGACGGCTACGTCTACGCGATCGCCAGCGAGCGCGAGTTCAACGCCGACCACCTGATCCTCGGCCGCGCGCGCCCCGGCCCGGCGACGATGACCGATCCGGCGGCCTGGCAGTGGACGTCGGGATTCACCGGCGCGCCCGCCGAGCGGACGCCGACGTGGTCGAGCTCGTCGTCCGCGGCGGCGCCGATCGCCACCTGGTCGCAGCACATCACCTACCCGCAGATGGCCTACGACTCACCGCTGCACCGCTACCTGCTGACCTTCACCTACTCCTACAAGGAGACTGTGCCGGGGATCTGGCAGGACGGGGCACAGCTGGTGATCCTCGACGCCCCGCATCCCTGGGGCCCGTTCTCGTTCGTCGCCCAGGAGCCCAACTTCGGCCCCTCGGACGGGTACGCCCCGGGGATCCCGCTGGCCTGGATCAGCCGCGACGGCCACAGCCTGTGGATGAAGTGGTCGGCCAACTTCGACGGCTGCGCCCCAGGCCTCGACTGCTCGGGCGCGTACGGGTTCAACTACCGCCGCCTGCACCTGACCGTCGCCGCTGCGCACTGAGCCCCGTCGCGCGTCAGAATCCTTGGTGACCCCATGACCGGAGAGCTCGCAGGCGCACCTCGAGGCGACGGGATCACGCTGAGCGTCGTCGTTCCCGTGTACGGGTGCGCCGAGTGCCTCACCGCGCTCCACGACCGCCTGACGGCGAGCGTCACCCAGATCACCGACCGCTACGAGCTGGTGCTGGTCGACGACCGCAGCGAGGACGGCGGCTGGGAGGTGCTGGAGCGCTTGGCGCGCGCCGATCCGCACGTGCGCGCCTACCGGCTGAGCCGCAACTTCGGCCAGGATGCCGCGATCACCGCCGGGCTGGCCCAGACTCGCGGGAACTGGGTGGTGGTGATGGACTGCGACCTCCAGGAGGCGCCCGAGGACATCCCGCGGCTGTGGGCGGCGGCCGGGGAGGGCTTCGACGTCGTGCGGACGGTCCGCCGGGGCTGGAAGCACTCGCGCTTTCGTCGCACGACCAGCCGCGCCTACCGCCGGATCACGCTGGAGACCGACGTGCGCCCCGACTACAGCAACCTCAGCCTGCTCTCCCGCCAGGTCGTCGATGCCTTCCTGCGGCTGCGCGACCGCGACCGCGAGTACATGATCGCGCTCGATTGGCTCGGCTTCGACTCCACCGCGATCGAGATCGAGCACCATCCGCGCTACGCCGGGCGCAGCGGCTACACCGTGGGGCGCCTCGTCCGGGCCGCGCTGGACGGCATGTTCTTCCGCTCGACCCTGCTGCTGCGCCTGGTCGTGCTGTGCGGGTTCCTGGTCGCCGTGGCCGGGCTGGTGCTGGCCGGCTTCGAGGTCGTCGACTACTTCGCCGCCAACCACAGCACCGTGCCCGGCTACACCAGCCTGGCCGTGCTGCTGCTGGTGCTGGCCGGAGTGATCATCGTCAGCGTCGGCGTCGTCGGCCTGTACGTGGGGCGGATCTTCGAGCAGGTCAAGGACCGGCCGCTGTATCTGATCGATCGCCGGGCGGCCGACCTGGCGACGGAGCCCGAGCCTGATTCCGTGCCTCCAGCACGAACACCTTCTCACGGCCGCCCGGGATCACGAACTCGGTGATCAGCCGGTCGGCGTGGCCGCCCATCAGCGCATCGAGCGAGGCGGCGTCGAAGCGCGCGGCGTGCCCGCCGACGCCGGGGTCGGCGGCGCGGCGGCCGAGCGCCCCGAGCACCGGCAGGCGGCTGCTGGAAAGGTTGCGGATCGGCTCGGCGACGATCACCCGCTCCCGCGCCGCCTCGAGCATCCGCTCGAGCAGCGCGGCAGCGTCGGGGAGGAAGTGGTAGAGGCTGGCCTGGATCAGCACCACGTCCGCCTCGGGCAGCGGCCGCGGGACGGACAGGTCGAGCCGGCGCGCGTCGACGCCGGCGGCGCGGAGCCGGGCGACGAAGCCGGGATTGACGTCGAGCCCGGTGTAGGCGCCGACGCGGCCGCGCAGATGGCGCCGGTACAGCGTGCCGGGGCCGCAGCACAGCTCGAGCACGGAGGCACCCACCGGCACGTGCTCGGCCACGCGCCGCATCCGCTCGGCGTAGTGGCGGCCGTACAGCGCCCGCATCAGCAGCTCGTAGCCGAGCGCGCTGCGGTAGATGATGCTGGTGGCCATCGCGCCGCGACAGTAGCCGGATCCCGGGCCGCCCGGCTCTGCGCTCTGTCAAAGTGTTTTCAAGCTTGACCTCTAAGTTGTGTCCACCCGAGGAAAAAGGTGGAGTGAAGATGAAGTTCGTGCGCACAGTGTCAACCCGTCGCCTGCTGGCCACCCTGGTCGGCCTCATGGCGGCGATCGGCGCCGGCACGGCGATCGCCGTGGCGGCGTCGGACAACGGATCCATCCCCCAGCCCGCCTCGCTGGCCACGGCGATCCACCGCGGCCTGTCGGGTCCCAAGATCACCGGGCTGAGCGCCGACATCCAGTTCACCAACCACCTGATCGCGGCCTCCAACCTGCAGGGCTCCGACCCGCTGCTGTCGGGCGCCTCGGGCCGCGTGTGGTTCTCGCCCGGCCAGCACAAGCTGCGGCTCGAGCTGCAGTCCGACAACGGCGACGCGCAGATCGTCCTCGACGGCAACCGCTTCTGGATCTCCGACCCGCGCGCGGGCACCCTCTACGAGGGCACGCTGCCCGGCTCCGCGCAGGGCGGCGCGGCCGGCAGAGCCGCGCCGCAGGATTCGGTCCCCTCGCTCGGCCAGATCGAGTCGGAGCTGACCAAGCTGCTCGCGCACGTCACCCTCAACGGCGCCGCCGGCGGCACGCCGGCCGCGCTCCCCGGCGACGTCGGTGGCCAGCCGACGTACTCGGTGCGGATCTCGCCCAAGCACGACGGCGGCCTGCTCGGCGCCGCCCAGGTGGCCTGGGACGCGGCCCGGGGCGTGCCGCTCGACCTTGCCGTGTACGCCTCGGGCGACGCCAGCCCGGTGCTTGAGCTGAAGGCCTCGAACGTATCCTACGGGGCGATCGCCGCCTCGAACTTCGCGGTCATGCCCACGGCCGGCGAGAAGGTCGTGAAGATCTCCCCGCCCGCCGCGGCACGCGCGCTTGGCGCCCACGACAAGCATCACCGGACGGTCACCGGCCTGGCCGTCGTCGCAGCGACGCTGCCGTTCAAGCTGGCCGCGCCGGACACGATCGCGGGCCTGCCCCGGCGGACCGTGGCCAAGCTCGACTGGGGCGGCAAGCCCGCCGCGCTCGTGACCTACGGACAGGGCATCGGCGGGATCGCCGTGATCGAGCGCTCGCTCGGCAAGGGCTCCGGCGTGAGACCCGTCCAGATCGGGCGACCGGCGAGGGGCTCCGGCGAGAGCAGCCTCAGCCTGCCCACCGTCTCGATCGCGGGCAACACCGCGCACGAGCTCGACACCGCGCTCGGCACCGTCGTGATGTTCAGCCACGGCAGCGTCAGCTACACGGTGATCGGCTCGGTGCCGCCGGGCGCCGCCGAGGCCGCCGCCGCCGACGTCGCCAAGGCAGCGTGACCGAGGCACCCCCGATCGAGGTCCGCGGCCTGGTCAAGCGCTACGGCGAACTGACCGCGGTCGCGGGCGTCGATCTCACCGTCAACCCCGGCGACGTGTACGGCTACCTCGGGCCCAACGGGGCCGGCAAGACGACCTCGCTGCGGATGATGTTGGGGCTGATCCGCCCCACCGCCGGCAGCGTGCGGCTGTTCGGCGCCGACCCGCAGCAGACCGTCGGCGCACTGCGCGGTGTCGCCGGGTTCGTCGAGGCGCCGGCCTTCTACCCGTACCTGACCGGCCGGCGCAATCTCGAGCTGCTGGCCGCCTACGACGGCGACGGGGCGCGCGGGCGGATCGACTCGGCGCTCGACGCCGTCGAGCTGAGCGGCCGCGCTAAGGATCGCGTTGGCGGCTATTCGCACGGCATGCGCCAGCGCCTGGGAATCGCCGCGGCGCTGCTGCGCGACCCCCGGCTGCTGCTGCTCGACGAGCCCGCCACCGGTCTCGACCCGGCCGGGATGCGCGACATGCGCCGGCTGATCCGCCGGCTGGCCGAGCAGGGAATGACGGTGCTGCTGTCCAGCCACCTGATGACCGAGGTAGAGGAGGTCTGCAACCGGGTGGCGATCGTGCGCACCGGCAAGGTCGTTTACGAGGGCGAGATCGCCGCACTCAAGCGCGGGACCGGCGCCGGCTACCGGCTCGCGACGACCGACGACGAGCGGGCGCTGGTCGTGTGCCGGGCGCAGCCCCGGATCGAGGACGTCGAGCGCACCGCCGGGGCGATCGTGTTCCGCGCCGAGGAGGCGGCCGCCGCCGAGCTCTCCCAGGCGCTGGTCGAGGCCGGGGCGCTGATCCGGATGCTGACCCCGCAGACGCAGACGCTCGAGGACCTGTTCTTCTCGCTCACCGAGGGCGTGCCGGCTTCGCCGGCATTGGGAGTTTCGCCTGGCGGCGAAACATCCCGGGCGGCACAGGGGCACACCGAGGGCGTGCCGGCTTCGCCGGCATTGGGAGTTTCGCCTGGCGGCGAACATCGCGGCGAACATCGCGGCGAAGCATCTCGGGTGGCACAGGGGAAGCCCGAGGTGACCTCGTGAGCCCCGGGATCGCCACCGTCTACCGCTGGGAGCTGTTCAAGCTCCGCTTCCAGAAGCGGACCTACCTCGGTCTCGGCGCGGCGGTCGTCGTGCCGATCCTGTTCGTGGTGGCGATCCACTTCCGCCACCACCGGGGCGGGGGTGGCGACTTCGCCTTCGCCGACTATCTGAGCAAGAGCGGGCTGGCCGTGCCGCTGGTCATCCTGCTGTTCGGCGCCGTGTGGATGTTCCCGCTGATCACCGCGCTGGTGGCCGGCGACATCTTCGCCTCCGAGGACCACAACGGGACGCTGAAGACGATCTTCACCCGCTCGCTCGACCGCAGCCAGATCTTCGCCGGCAAGGCGCTGGCCGCCGCCACCTACGCGATCGTGGCGATCTTCCTCAACGGCACCGTGGCCGTGGTGGCGGGGAGCATCGAGTCCGGCTTCAACCCGCTCCAGAGCCTGTCGGGGACGGTCGTCTCGGCCCCCAAGGGCCTCGAGCTGGTGTACGTGAGCCTGCTCGTGTACCTGATCCCGATCGCCGCGATCGTCGCCATCGGCCTGCTCCTCTCGACGATCACCCGCAACAGCGCGGCGGCGGTGGTGGGCACGTTGATGGTCTCGCTGCTGTTCCAGCTGATCGGGATCCTCCCCGGACTCGGCGGCCTGCAGCCGTACCTGCTCAGCACCCAGTTCAACGCTTGGCAGGGACTGCTGCGCACCCCGATCGACTGGTCGCCGATCGTCCGCGCGGTCTGGGTCTGCGCGATGTACGGCATCCCGGCGCTGTTCGCCGCCTTCCTGGTCTTCCTGCGCCGAGACGTGGCGGGCGGCTGATGCCCCGCCGAGGATCGGGACGTCTAAGCCTGGAACCACCGTTCGGCTGGGTCGGGTGTGTGTTTGACGGGCTGATCGGGCGCGAGCGGGGCTCGATCGGTTGTGATCGGGTCGGATCGTGTGGTCGGTGTGGGTTTTCGGTGTTGGAGCGGTTCCGGCGGGCT
>JBBSFX010000006.1:0-111729 GCA_038254735.1 Solirubrobacterales bacterium | reverse complement strand
GGCGGAGGCCGCCGGGGCGGCCGTGCGGGTGGCGACCCTCGCCCCGTGGCCGGCCGAGCCACAGCCCGCCAGCCCCGCGGCGAGGGTCAGGATCGTCGCGTAGCGCTTCACCGACCGAAGGGAAGCAGATCCCCGCCGCGATAATCCCTCCCGTGCCGCTGACCCCGCTGCTCCACCGCTACGACAACGTGATCCTCGACCTCGACGGCTGCGTGTGGGTCGGCGAGGCCCCCACCCGGGAGGCGCCGGCGGCGCTCGCGGCCCTGCGGACAGCGGGAAAATCGCTGATCTTCCTCACCAACGACGCGCGTCGGGCCCCCGAGGAGTACGTCCGCAAGCTGTGGGCGCTGGGGATGCGGGCGTCGCTGGAGGAGGTCCTCACGGTCGGCGCGGCGATCCAGTTCGTGCTCGCCGACCGGGTCCGGCCGGGCGGCGCGTTCGTGATCGGCTCCCCGGCGATCTTCCGCCACGTCGCCGACTCGGGCCAGCGGATCGTCAACCACACCGACCGCGCCGCCCGGGCCGAGCTGGTCGTCGTGGCGGCCCACGACGCGCTCGGCTGGAGTGAGCTGCGGACGGCCACCCAGGCGCTGCTGGCCGGCGCCGAGATGGTCGGCGCGGGGCGCGACCGGACGTTCCCCGACGGCGCCGGTTTCGCGCCCGGCACCGGCGCCGTGCTGGCCGCGCTCGAGTACGCCACCGAGCGGACCGCCGACAGCGTCGGCAAGCCCGACCCGCGGATCTTCGCCGCCGCGCTGGACCGGCTCGGCCCCGGCCGGACGCTGGTCGTCGGCGACCGCCTCGACTCCGACCTCGCGGGAGCGGCCGGGGCCGGGCTCGACGCGGCGATCGTGCTCACCGGAGTGGCCACCCGCGCGGCGGCCGAGGCGGCCGAGGACCCGGCGCCGGTGGCGATCGCCGAGGACCTGTGCGCGCTGTTGACCGGTGGCTGATGGTGGCGCTGATCGTCAACCCCTCGGCCGGCGGCGGACGCACCGGCCGCGCCCTCGACGGCGTCGTGGCGGCGTTGCGCGGGCACGGGATCGAGCACCACGTCGATCCGACGACGAGCCTCGAGCACGCCCGCGAGCTGGCGCGCGCCGCGGCCGCCGCGGGTGAGCTCGCGGTCGCCTTCGGCGGCGACGGCCTGGTCGGCGCGGTCGCGGGCGCGCTGGCCCACGGCGAGGGCGTCCTCGGGGTGCTCCCCGGCGGGCGTGGCAACGACTTCGCTCGCAGCCTGGGGATCCCGCTCGAGCCTGTCGCGGCGTGCGCGGTGCTCGCCCACGGCCGGGTCACCCGGCTCGACCTCGGCGCCTGCGGCGAGGCGACGTTCATCGGCATCGCCAGCTGCGGCTTCGACTCGGTGGCCAACTGCATCGCCAACGAGACGAAGCTCGTGCGCGGGCGCGCGGTGTACGCCTACGGCGCGCTACGGGCACTGCTCGGCTGGCGCCCGGCCCGCTTCACGCTGGTCGCCGACGGCGGCCCGCCACGGTCGTTCACCGGCTACACGGTGGCCGCGGCCAACGGCGGCGCCTACGGCGGCGGGATGCGGCTGGCGCCGGACGCCGCGCTCGACGACGGCCGGCTCGACGTGGTGACGATCGCCCACATCCCCCGGCGGCGCTTCCTGGCGCTGCTGCCGACGGTGTTCCGCGGCACCCACGTCGGCCAGCCCAACGTATCCATCATCCGCGTCCGCGAGCTCCGCCTCAGCGCCGACCGGCCGTTCACCGTCTACGCCGACGGCGACCCGCTGTGCGAGCTCCCGGCGACCTTGTCGGTGCTGCCCGGCGCCGTGCGCGTGATGGTCCCCGCGTGATGGCCCCGCTCGGGGCGGAGATCCTCGCCCTGCGCGTGATGGTGCCCGCGTGATGGCCCGGCTCGGGGCGGAGATCCTCGCCCTGCGCGTGATGGTGCCCGCGTGATGGCCCGGCTCGGGGCGGAGATCCTCGCCCTGCGCGTGATGGTGCCCGCGTGATGGCCCCGCTCGGGGCGAAGATCCTCGCTGCGCGGGCTCTCGGGGCGCTTGCCCGCCGAGCCGGCCGCGGCGGCGGCACAAGCCTCCCCGGGCGCGTGCTGATCGCGCTCGAGCCCCACGCCATCGGCCGGCTGTCGGCGCGCCTGCCGCTCGGCAGCGTGCTCGTCTCGGCCACCAACGGCAAGACCACCACGGCGGCGATGGCCGCCGCGGTGCTCGAGCGGGCGGGGGTGCCGCTGGTCCACAACCGAGCCGGGGCGAATATGGCCGGCGGGGTCGCCTCGGCGCTGCTCGGCGCGGCGCGGCGGGGCGGGGGGATCGACGGGCGGCTCGGCCTGTTCGAGCTCGACGAGTTCTGGCTCGATCGCGTCGTCCCCGAGCTCGCGCCGCGGGCGATGTTGCTCGGCAACCTGTTCCGCGACCAGCTCGACCGCTACGGCGAGCTCGAAACGATCGCCGACCGCTGGGCGGCGGCCGTCGCCGGACCCGGCCGCGGGGCCCGGCTGGTACTCAACGCCGACGACCCGCTGATCGCCGAGCTCGGACGCGAGTCGGCGACGGTGACCTACTTCGGGATCGAGGACCCGGCGATCGCGATTCCCGAGATGCAGCACGCGTCGGACTCCAAGCACTGCCGTCGCTGCGGCACCGCCTACCGCTACACCACAATCTTCCTCGGACACCTCGGTCACTACAGCTGCCCCTCGTGCGGCCGGTGCCGGCCCGAGCCGGCGGTGTGCGCCGAGGCGATCGAGCTCGACGGCACCCGCGGCTCGCGCTTCACGCTGCGCACCCTCGCGGGGACGGTCGCCGTCGAGCTGCCGCTGCCCGGCCTCTACAACGTCTACAACGCGCTCGGAGCGGCGGCGCTGTGCCTCGAGCTGGGGATCGGGAGCGAGGACGTGGCGGCGGGACTGGGCGCCGTGACCGCCGCCTTCGGCCGCGCCGAGACCGTGGCGGTCGGCCCCACCGAGCTGTCCCTGCTGCTGGTCAAGAACCCGGCCGGCGCCAACGAGGTGATCCGCACGCTGACGCTCGAGCCCGGCGAGCTCGACCTGCTCGCCGTGCTCAACGACCGCACCGCCGACGGCAAGGACGTCTCGTGGGTGTGGGACGCCGACTTCGAGGTGCTGGCCGGCCGCGTGCGCAGCGCCGTCTGCTCGGGGACCCGGGCGGCCGAGCTGGCGCTGCGGCTGAAGTACGCCGGCGTCCCCACCGAGCGCCTGCGGGTCGTCCCCGGCCTCTCCGCCGCGCTCGACGACGCGCTCGCCGGGGCCGCCGAGCGCCGCCTGTTCGCGCTCCCCACCTACACGGCGATGCTCGAGCTGCGCGCCGAGCTGGCCCGGCGCGGCCACGTGCGGCGGTTCTGGGAGCCGCGGCCAGCGAGTCCGGCATGAGCGGCCCCACCGTGATCTGGCACGACCTCGAGTGCGGCAGCTACTACGAGGACCTGACGCTGTGGCAGCGCCTGGCCGCCCGGCACGGCGCGCCGGTACTCGACGTCGGCGCCGGCACCGGGCGTGTCGCGCTCGACCTAGCGCGGGCCGGGCACGCGGTCACCGCGCTCGACTCCGACCCGGTGCTGCTGGCCGAGCTGAGCACCCGCGCCGCCGGGTTCCCGGTCGGCACTGTGTGCGCCGACGCCCGGGACTTCGTGCTCGATCAGCGCTATCCGCTCGTGATCGTGCCGATGCAGACGATCCAGCTGCTCGGCGGATGCGAGGCGCGGATCGCCTGCCTGCGCTGTGCGCGTGCCGCGCTCCGGCCGGCCGGGGTGGTGGCGATCGCGATCGCCGAGGAGCTCGAGACCTTCGAGGTCCGCGACGGCCTCCCGGGGCCGCTGCCCGACCTGTGCGAGCGCGACGGCTGCGTGTACTCGAGCCTGCCTACCGCGGTGCGGGCGCAGGACGGGGGCTTCGTGCTCGAGCGCCGCCGGGAGATCGTCGACGCCCGGGGCCGGAGCAACACCGAGCTCGACCGAATCCGGCTCGACCGCGTCGGCGCAGGCGAGCTCGAGCGCGAGGGCGCGCAGGCCGGGCTGCGCCCCGCCGGGCGACACGTGATCGCCGCCACCCGCGACTACGTCGGCTCTGAAGTGGTGGTGCTCGGTGCCTGAGCCGACGCTGCGGGTGTGCGCCCTGTACCCCGACCTGATGAACATCTACGCCGACCGCGGCAACCTGCTGCTGCTGGAGTGGCGCTGCCGCTGGCGGGGGATCGGCTTCGCGCTCAGCGCCAGCCACCTCGGCGAGGAGCTCGACCCCGACGGGGCCGACCTGTACTACATCGGCGGCGGCCAGGACCGCGACCAGCGCCTGTGCGCGCTCGATCTCGCCGAGCGAAAGCGCGGGGCGCTGCACGAGATCGCCGCCCGCGGCGGGGTGATCCTCGCCGTCTGCGGCGGGTACCAGCTGCTCGGGCACTCCTACCAGCTCGGCGACGAGACGCTCCCGGGCGCCGGGCTCCTCGACCTGCGCACGGTGCGCGAGGACGGGCCGCGGCTGATCGGCAACGTGGCGATCGAGGTCGAGCTCGACGCGGACCCATCCCCCTGTCGCCGGGTGCTGGCGGGCTTTGAGAACCACGGCGGGCGCACCCACCTCGGAACGGGGGCCGAGCCACTCGGCCGGGTGCTGCGCGGCCACGGCAACAACGGCGCCGACGGGTTCGAGGGGGCCCGCGCCGGCGGCGTCATCGGCACCTACCTGCACGGGCCGCTGCTGCCCAAGAACGCGTGGTTCGCCGACTGGCTGATCGCTCGGGCGCTCGGGCCGGGTGAGTCGCTGGCCGGGCTCGACGACCGGCTCGAGCGCGCCGCCCACGACGACGCCCGCCGCGCGGCGGGGGTGTAGGCGATGGCCGTCGGCCGCTTCACCGCCGGGCTCGCCGTGTTGCTGTGCTGCGCCGCGGTGGCGAGCGGGCTGTCGGCCTGCGGATCCGGCGGCGCTACCACGTTCAACACCACGCTCCCGGGCACCGGGCGGCCCGCGGTGACGATCGGCGACAAGAACTTCACCGAGCAGTTCCTGCTCGGGCAGCTCTACGACCAGGCGCTCAGCGCCCAGGGCTACCAGGTGGTGCTGAACCCGAACATCGGCCCCACGCGGGTGACCTACCAGGCGCTGACCAGCGGCCGGCTGGCCATGTATCCCGAGTACGTCGACGTCTGGAACGCCTCGGTGGCCGGCGACACCCGCACGTTCAGGAGCGCCCAGGGCGCCTACCGGGCCGCGCAGCGCTGGGCGCTCGCCCACGGGCTGGCGCTGCTGCGCCCGACTCCGTTCAGCGACACCGACACGATCGCCGTCACCCGCGCCTACGCGCGGCGCAATGGCCTGTCGGCATTCGGCGACCTGCGCAAGGTGGCCGCCGGGATGACGCTCGGCGCTCCGACCCAGTTCCAGGCCGGCGGCTCCGCGCTGCCCGCGCTCGAGCAGGCCTACGGGTTCACCCCCGGCAAGGTGACCACGCTCGACATCGGCGAGCAGTACCAGGCGCTGACCCACGGCACCGTCCAGGCCGCCTACATGACCACCACCGACGGGCAGCTCGCCGGCCGCTCGTTCCGGATGCTCGCCGACCCGCGCGACGTGCTCGGCTGGGGCAACGCCGCCCCGATCGTCCCGCTCAAGGTGCTGGCCGCCGAGGGCCCGGCCTTCGCCCGCACGATCAACCGGGTCAGCCGGCTGCTGAGCACGGCGGTGATGCGCCGGCTGAACGCCGCCGTCGATCTTTACAACCAGGACCCCAAGACCGTGGCCAGGGCGTTCCTGGAGAAGCACGGCCTCGTCCCCCGCTCGGCCTCCTCGTAACCGCTCAGCCGCTCGAGCCGAAGCCGCCGCGGCCGCGCTCGCTGTCGGCGAGCTCGCCGACTTCAAGCGGCTCCGGGACCTCGATCCGCACCAGCAGCAGCTGGGCGATCCGGTCCCCGGCGGCGTAGGCGAACTGCGCGCTCGGGTCGGTGTTGAGCAGCAGCACCTCGAGC
The DNA here is from genome assembly GCA_038254735.1 of Solirubrobacterales bacterium. GTDB lineage: Bacteria > Actinomycetota > Thermoleophilia > Solirubrobacterales > Solirubrobacteraceae > Palsa-465. The sequence continues at coordinate 105,763 of JBBSFX010000006.1, read as the reverse complement.
TCGCCGCGGTAGCCGGCATCGATCAGGCCGGGCGCGTTGACGAGCGCGATCCCGTGATGCAGCGCGAGCCCCGAGCGGGGCAGCACCAGGCCGGCCTGGCCGGCCGGGATCTCGACGGCGATCCCGGTACCGAGCGCCGCGCGCTCGCCCGGTGCGATCGTGCCGCCGGCGAGCGCGTAGAGGTCAAGCCCGGCGTCGCCGGGATAGGCGCGGGTCGGGAGCCGCGCCCCCGGGTGCAGTCGCGCCAGGCGCAGCACGCCGGCGTCGGTCAAGCGGCGGGCGTCGGCGCGTAGTCGCGGTAGCGCGCCGCGACGGCCGGGCGCAGCCGCGCCATCACCCGGACCCCGTCGGGCGTGTCCTCGCGGACGAGGTCCCCGGCCAGCTCGTGCAGCTCGGCCAGGCGGGCGCCGTCGCCGAACGGGATCAGCAGCTCGACTTCGCGCAGGGTGCGCGCGAACTCGACCTCGATCCGCTCGATCAGCCCGGCCAGCCCCTCGCCCGTCACGGCGGAGACCAGCGCCGCGTCGGGGTGGCGGTTGGCCAGCTCGGCGCGGCGGTCGGCGTCGATCAGGTCGGCCTTGCCGAGCACGAGCAGCCGCGGCGCCTCCTCGGCGCCGATCTCGGCCAGCACGTCCTCCACGGCGCGGGTCATCTCGAGCAGCTCGTCCTCGGCAGCGGAGGCATCGACGACGTGCAGGACGAGGTCGGCCAGGCGGGTCTCCTCGAGCGTCGCCCCGAATGCGTCGACGAGCTGGTGGGGCAGCTTGCGGATGAAGCCCACGGTGTCGGTCAGCAGGTAGTCGCGCCCGCCGGCCCGGAGCACCCGGGTGGTCGGGTCGAGCGTGTGGAAGAGCCGGTCGCGGACCCCGACCTCCGAGCCGGTGAGGGCATTCAGGAGCGTCGACTTGCCGGCGTTGGTGTAGCCGGCCATAGCGACGTTCGGCAGGTGGGCGCGCTCGCGCTCGGCGCGCATCACCGACCGCGTCGAGCGCACCTGCGAGAGCTTTCGCTGGAGCGCGGAGATCCGGTCGCGGGCCAGGCGGCGGTCGGTCTCGATCTGGGTCTCGCCGGGTCCCCGGGTGCCGATGCCGCCGTCCATCCGGCCGGCCCCGAGCCGCTCGAGGTGCGTCCACAGGCCCCGCATCCGGGCGAGGTTGTATTGGAGCTGGGCCAGCTCGACCTGCAGCTTGCCCTCGGCGGTGTGCGCGTGGGCGGCGAAGATGTCGAGGATGATCGCCGTGCGGTCGATCACCGGCATGCCCAGCTTCTGCTCGAGGTTGCGCTCCTGGCGGGGCAGCAGCTCGTCGTCGCAGGCCACCAGGTTGGCGTCCGAGCCGGCGATCGCCGCCTTCAGCTCCTCGATCTTGCCGGGCCCGAGGTACGAGTTCGGATGGGGCTGCTCGCGGCGCTGGATCATCTCGCCGACCGCCGCGACCCGCGAGGTCCGCAGCAGCTCGCGCAGCTCGCCGAGGTCGTCGGGCCGGCCGTCCGGGAGCGCGGCGATCATGAACGCGCGCTGGCGGGCGCGGCCGGGCGCGGGGCGCCCGTTGACGGCAGTGCTCGGGCCGGTGCTCATCCCCTCATGGTAGACGCGCCGGCAACGTCGCCGGACGGGCCCCCGGTGTCAGCCGCTCGTGTCAGCCGCCGACGGCCAACCGGGCCGCGGGCGCGCTACAGCGCGCGGAGCCGCTGCACGGCCTCGAGCAGCCGCTCGTGAGGAGTGGTCAGGGAGATTCGGAAGAAGCCCTCGCCGCTGGCCCCGTAGGCGCCGCCGGGCGAGATCACCACGCCGGCGTGCTCGAGCACGTGCTCGCAGTAGGCGGCGGAGTCGTCGAAGCCGGGCGGGATCGGAGCCCACACGTAGATCGTCCCCCGGGGCTTGCGGACGTTGACGCCGGCCTGGGCGAGGGCATCGCAGACGAGGTCGCGCCGGCGGGCGTAGAGCTCGTTCATCTTCGCCACCTCGGCGTCGACGTCGGGGCTTAGCGCGGCGGCGCCGGCGAGCTGGATCGCCTCGAACAGCCCCGAGTCGACGTTCGACTTCAGCCGCCAGTAGGCGGCGATCGCCTCGGCGTTGCCGACGATCGCCGCGCAGCGCCAGCCGGTCATGTTGTAGCCCTTGGACAGCGAGAACACCTCGACGCCGACGTCCTTGGCACCCGGCGTGGCCAGGAAGGACGGCGCCACGTAGCCGTCGTAGGTCGTCTCGCTGTAGGCGTTGTCGTGGACGGCGAGGATCTCGTGGGCGGCGGCGAACTCCACGACCCGCTCGAACAGCCCCTCGGGCACGATCGCCCCGGTCGGGTTGTTGGGGTAGTTGAAGAACATCAGGCGGGCCCGGGCCGCGGTCTCCGGCTCGACGGCGGCGAGGTCGAAGGCGAAGTCGCGCTCGGGCGCCAACGGCAGCAGCACCGGCTCGGCGCCCGCCATCAGCGGACCGCCGGTGTACACCGGGTAACCGGGGTCGGAGGCCAGTGCCACATCGCCGGGGTCGAGGAACGCCAGGTTCAGGTTGAAGATGCACTCCTTGGCGCCGAGCGCCGGCATCACCTCGGTCTCGGGGTCGAGCGCGACGCCGAAGCGGCGGGCGTAGAATGCCGCCACCGCCTCGCGGAACTCGGCCCGGCCGCGGTTCGAGGGGTACCGGTGCGTGCCCGGGTCGGCCACCGCCGCCTGGGCGGCGGCGACGATCGGAGCGTAGGTCGGCATGTCGGGGTCGCCGATGCCGAGGCTGATCACGTCGATGCCCTGCGCCCGCTTGGCGGCGATCTTCCGCTCGAGCTCGGCGAACAGGTACGGGGGGATCTTCTCCAGACGCCTACTGGCTCGCATGCAGCTCCTCGATGAATCGGTCGCTGAGCGTGCCGCGGAACACGGGCACGGCCCAGCCGGTCAGGTTGATGTGCAGATCCTCCTCGACCTCAACGGTCAGCTCGCCGCCGTCGAGCACGACGGTCACCGGCGAGTCCCCTCCGCCGAGCACGTAGGCGATTGCGGCACCGGTCGCGCCGGTGCCGCTGGCCGCCGTCTCGCCCACCCCGCGCTCGTAGATGCGGACGCGGATCCGGGCGGGCGGGCCGGCCTCCAGCTCGGCGAACCAGGAGACGTTGGTGCGATGCGGGAACAGCTCGTGGCGCTCGATCTCGGGGCCGTAGGCCGCGAGCGCCAGCGCGTCGAGCTCGGCCACGTCGGAGATCCGGATCGCGCACTGCGGGTTGCCGACCTGCGCGTGCTGAAACGCCCAGCGCCGCCCGCCGGCGGTCAGCGCCCCGGCGCCGTCGCGGTCGCCGGCGGGGTAGTCGGAGGACTGCAGGCGGGCGCGGCCCATGTCGACCGTGCAGGTGGTGGCCGAGGTGATCGTGGGGCGGATCTCGCCGGCCGCGGTCTGGATGCTGAAGCTGTCGGAGTCGCTCCAGCCGTGGGCGCGCAGGTACAGGATCGCCTCGCGGGCACCGTTGCCCGACAGCTCGGCCTCCGAGCCGTCGGGGTTGAAGATCCGCAGCCGGGCCACGAAGCCGGGCTCGTCGGGGGGGCAGAGGACGAGGATCCCGTCGGCGAACACGCCGAGGTGCCCGGCGCAGATCATGCGGATCCGCGTCGGCGTCAGCTCGAACGGGAGCTCGTCGGCCTCGACGATCACGTAGTCGTTGCCGAGGGCCTGCCACTTCTCGAAGTTCACGCCGCGGGAGTCTAGGTACGGCCGCGGGGCGACGCCGCGTCGCGGCCCGCAGCGCCCACGGGTACCGTCGCCTGGTGACCCGTCGCCTCCGCTCTCCGCTCGCGCTGCTGGCGCTGCTGTCGCTCGTGTCGCTCGCCGCGCGGGTGGCGTTCATCGGCGCTCCGTGCAGGGCGCCGTGCCGCGGCGCCCGCGCGCACGTGCTCGTGTTCGACGAGGTCTACTACGTCAACGCCGCCCGCGCGATCGCCGGAGTCGCGCGGCCCGCCGGGCAGCACTATGTCGGCACGCCGGCCGGCGATGACCCGAACTCCGAGCATCCGCAGCTGGTCAAGCTGGCGATCGCCGGGACGATCGAGCTGTTCGGCGATGGTCCGTTCGCGTGGCGGATCGGCAGCCTGGTGATGGGCTCGCTGGCGCTGCTGGGGATGTACGCCCTGGCCCGCGCGGCGGGCGCGGAGCGGCGCCCGGCGGCGGTGGCGGCGGCGCTGCTCGCCGCCGACAACCTGCTGCTCGTCCACGGTCGCATCGGCACGCTCGACATCTATGTCGTGACGGCGATGATCTGGGCCGTCGTGCTGTACTTGCGCCGCCGGCCGCTGGCCGCCGGGGCGCTGCTCGGCGTCGGCGCCGCGGCCAAGGAGGTGGCCGCCTACGCGCTGGTGGTGCTGGCGGTGCTCGAGGGCGCTCGCTGGTGGCGCGAGCGGGTCGGCAGACGCGCCGACGAGCGGGCCGGCCGGCCGGCCGACCGGCGGACCGGTGGCCGGGCCGACGGGCGGGCCGCGGGGTGGCGGCTGGCCGGTTGTGCGGTCGCCGCCGCGGGCGCGTTCGTGGCGCTGCTGGCGGTGATGGACTGCGTCGCGCCGCCGTACGACGACACCGCCAAGCGCCTCGTCGGCGGCGGCGTGCTCGGCCATCTCGGGCACATCCTCAGCTTCGCCTCGCAGCAGTCGAGTCCCCGCGGCCCCACCGGGATCGCCTCCTACCCGTGGGAGTGGCTGTTCGACTACAAGCCGATCGTGTACCTGAACGTCAACCCGTCGGTGCCCTCCCGGGGGCTCGAGCACGTCCATCCCGCCGTCCACTTCCTCGGCGTCATCAGCCCGCCGATGATCCTGCTGGCGCTGCCCGCGCTGGTCCTGGCAGCGTGGGCCGGGTGGGCGCCCGGGCCGCCGGCCGGCGGGCTCCGGGGCCGGCCGGGGCGCCGGCTCGGAGCTCCGGCCGCCGGCGACTGGGAGCTCGGCGAGTCGGCCATGGTCGGCCTGGCCTGGGTGCTGGGGACGCTCGGGCCGTTCCTCGTCCTCAGCCTAATCTGGCGGCGGACGAGCTACCTCTACTACATGGTCGTGGTGATGCCCGGCCTGTACCTGGCGCTCGCCGCGCTGCTCGTCCGCGCCCGCGGGCACCCGCGGCTGTTGGCCGGGTGGGTGGCGCTGGCGGCGATCGCGGTCGTGATCATGTACCCGCTGTTTCCGCTGCCGTGAGCCACAGTGCCACGATCTCGGCGGCGGAGTCCTCGGCGGAGCGGCCGGTCAGGTCGAAGCGGTGGACGGCGGCGAGCTTACGCATCCAGGTCAGCTGCCGCCGCGCGTAGCGGCGGGTGCGGCGCTTCATCGCCGCGACGTCACCGCTCAGCAGCTCATCGAAGCCGAGCGCCCGGCGCGCGGTCGGCGAGGCGCCGGCGGCGTCGGCGGCGCGGACCTCCTGCGCGGCGCCGGCGGCCACGATCGCCTCGACGCGGGCGTCGATCCGCGCGTACAGCTCGGCCCGCTCGCGCTCGAGCCCGATCAGCACCGTCGGGTGCCGCGTATCCGCGGTCCACAGCTCCGAGCGCTCGGCGGGCGGGGTCAGCGCGCCGGCCTCGAGCAACTCGAGCGCGCGCATCACGCGATGGCGGTCGCCGGGCTCGATCCCGGCCGCCGCCCACGGCGCCCGCTCGGCCAGCTCGGCGTGGAGCGGTTGGGGCCCCAGCGCCTCGACCCGCGCGGCGAGGCGCCGGCGGATCGCGGGGTCGCCCGCGGGCCGCAGGCTCAACTCGGTCAGCGCGGCGCGCAGGTACAGGCCGGTGCCGCCGAGCACGATCGGGAGGGCTCCGCAGGCCAGCAGGCCGTCGACCTCGGCGTGGGCGCGCTCGGCGTAGGCGCCGACGCTGTAGGACTCGTGCACGGGCAGGAACGAGATCAGCCGGTGCTCGAGCCGGGCCTGCTCGGCGGCGTCCGCCACCCCGGTGAGGCGCTCGAGCCCGGCGTACACCTGCAGCGCGTCGGCCGACACCGCCACCGGGCGCGCGCCGAGCGCCCGCAGCCGGTCGGCGAGGGCCACCGCCACGGCCGTCTTGCCGACCGCGGTCGGGCCGAACAGGGCGATCAGCTTCGGTGCCACCGGGGCGGAGTATGGTGAAGCGATGGAAGGCGAGCCGCCGCGATGAGCTCCGTGATCGGCGCGTCGGTGTCGACGCTGCCGGATCCCTTCGCGGCGGGCGCGGAGGCGGCCTGCGAGGCCGGCGCGGCGCTCGGCGGCGCCCCCGCGGACCTCGTGATGGTGTTCGCCTCGGGCGGTCATCTCGACGCTCCGGAGGCGATGCTCGAGGGCGTTCACGACGTGCTCCGGCCCGATGGGCTGATCGGCTGCGGCGCCGCCGGCGTGCTCGGCGGGGGCCGCGAGCTCGAGTCCGGGACCGCGGTGGCGGTGTGGGCCGCGTCGTTCGGCGGCTCCGGCCGTGCACATCCGTTCCACGCCACCGTCGAGGACCCGGAGGGCGGGGTCGGGGTCGCCGGACTGCCCGAGGACCCGCAGTCCACCGCGACGATCCTGCTCTCGGACCCGTTCTCGTTCCCGGCCGAACGGGTGCTGGCCGAGTTGAGCGAGCGCTGCCCGGCGGTGCCGGTGCTCGGCGGGGTCGCCAGCGCCCGCACGCCGCAGGGATCCGGGGCGCTGTTCCTCGGTGACACGCTGTGCGAGACGGGCGCGGTCGGGGTCAGCCTCGACGGCGTCGAGCTGTTCCCGTGCGTGTCGCAGGGCGCGGCGCCGCTCGGCCGCGAGCTGACGATCACCGGTGCGCACGGCAACGTGATCACCGAGCTGGCCGGGCGCCCCGCGCTCGAGACGATCGAGTCGGTGATCGGCGAGCTCGACCCGCGCGAGCGGACGCTGGTCGCCGCCGGCTTACTCGTCGGGATCGTCATCGACACCGGCCGGCCCGAGTTCGAGCAGGGCGACTTCCTCGTGCGCGGCGTGCTCGGTGCCGACCGCGACACCGGCGCCGTCGCCGTCGGCGCGCCGGTCCACCCGGGCCAGATCATCCGGCTCCACGCGCGCGACGCCCAGTCCGCCGACGCCGACCTCCGGCGGGCGCTGGCGCTGCGGCGCCACGCCCTGGCGGGTCGCTCCCCGGCGGGGGCGCTGGTGTTCTCGTGCAACGGGCGCGGGCGGCAGATGTTCGGTGTCGAGGACCACGACGCGGCCGCCGTGCAGCGCGAGCTCGGGGGCGTCCCCACGGCCGGCTTCTTCGCCGCCGGCGAGATCGGCCCGGTCGGCGGGCGCAGCTTCCTGCACGGCTTCACCGCGACCGTCGCCGTGTTCCCGGGGGCGTAGGCGCTCCACGACCCGGCGGCTCCGGCGATCGGGGCCCAGTGGTTCATTCTGTAAGTCCGTTGAGGGATCTGACGAGCGAAAATCAAGGCTGGCAAGGACGCAGGACCGAAGGTGGGCCTCTGGCCCATCGAGTGTCCGAGGACGCCGCCAGGCGCCGATTTGCAGCCGTCAGAACCCAACGGATTTGCAGGATGGGCCACTAGACTGCCCCGCCATGAGCCTGATCGACGGACGGGTGCTCGTCACCGGGGCGACCGGCGGGATCGGCCACGCGATCGCGCGGGCGTTCGCCGCACGGGGCGCCGAGCTGCTGGTCACCGGCCGACGAGCCGACGTGCTCGGCCCGCTGGCCTCCGAGCTGGGCGCCCGGGCGCTGGCCTGCGACCTGGCCGACCGCGACGCGGTGCGTAGGCTGGCCGCGGAGGCGGGCGAGGTCGACGTGCTCATCGCCAACGCGGCGATGCCCGGCACCGGCCACCTGCTGGAGCTCTCCGAGTCGCAGATCGATCGGATGCTCGAGGTCAACCTGCGGGCCCCGATCGCGCTCGCCCGGTCACTCGCGCCGGCGATGGCGGCGCGGCGGGGCGGGCACATCGTGTTCATCTCCTCGCTCAACGGCAAGGCGGCGACGCCGCGCACCGGGATGTACTGCGCGGCCAAGTTCGGCCTGCGCGGGTTCGCGCTGGCCGTCCGCGACGACCTCCGCGGCGACGGCGTCGGCGTGTCGGTCGTGTATCCCGGCTTCGTCCGCGACGCCGGGATGTTCGCCGACAGCGGCGTCGAGCTGCCGCGCTACCTGGGCACCCGCACGCCGCAGGACGTCGCCGCCGGGGTGCTGCAGGCGATCGAGCGCAACCGCGCCGAGGTGACGGTGGCGCCGACGCTGCTGCGCATCTCGACGACCTTCGCCTCGCTGCTGCCGCAGGCCGCCTCGACGCTCGGCCGGCTGCTCGGCGGCGAGCGGCTCGCGATCGAGCTCGCGGCCGGTCAGGCCGACAAGCGCGCGCTGCCCTGAGGGCCGCGGTGGCCGAGCACCGCCGGCCCCTCGGGTGGCCCGGCGGGTCGGAGACTAGTCCGCGGCGCTGAGCGTCCGGTGCTCGCCGGTGACGCTGGTCAGCACGGCGATGATCTCATCGGCCAGCTGCGCCCCGTCGTCGGCGCGCTCGGGCGTGGCCTGGATGCGCACGACGACGTCGTCGCCGTCGATCTCCTCGAGCAGCACGACGGCATTGCCGCCGCGGGTCGGCGTGCGGATCTGCTGGTCGAGGATCCCCTGCAGCTGGCTGGGCCGCACGGTGGAGCCGATCCGCACCCTGACGTTGACCGAGTCGGGCTCGCGCAGCGGCAGCACGGCGGCGCCGAGGACCACGTTGTTGGGGATCAGGATCCGGTCATCGCCCCGGGCCAGCGTCGTGTACAGCAGCCCGAGCGAGCTGACGATCCCCTCGACCGAGCCGCCGACCGCGCCGGCCTGGAGTCGGACGCGCTCGCCGACCCGGAACGGCCGCGCGCTCAGGAGCACGAGCCCCGCGATCAGGTTGCCCAGCGTCTGCTGGGCGGCGAGACCGAAGATCACCGCGGTGAAGGCGCCGCCGACGGCGAGGCTGCTGGCCGACACCCCGGCCACGTTCATCGCCAGCAGCGCCGTGATGAACACGGTGGCGAGCCGGATCAGGAACCCGACGGTGCCGGCCGTCCCGGGGTCCATCCGGCGCATGAACGCCGGTCCCGACGCCTTGCCGATGTTGCGCGCCAGCGCCCACCCGAGCACGACCAGCACGAGGATCGTGGCGATCTGCAGTGGCGTGTCCCAGACGCTCGTCGTCCACCGCCAGGTGGCTCCGAAGCGACTGAGGTGAACCTCGAGCTTCTCGCCCAGGATCTGATGGCGGTGGGCGTAGACGACCAGCACGCCGATGAGCAGCGGGATCAGCGCGGCGGCCTGCTTCTGCGCGCGGCGGACGCTGTTGTGGGTCGATTCGAGCGCCAGCCCGACGGCCTCCCAGGCGTCGCTGCGGGTCTCGAACATGCGCTCGAAACCTAGGTCCTTGCGGTTCTTAAACGGGTTTGGCAAAACGGATCTTTTCCTCCTTGACGACGGGCGCGACGCCAATCTCGCGACGGCGCTGCGTCACTCGACGGCAGCGGGCGTCGCTCGAGCGACGGCGCCGCGTCACGGTCTCGGTACATACCTACCACCGCCCGGGGGTCAGGGTTTCACCCCTATTCCGCGTGGCTCAGAATAAACGCTCCGGCAACGCTTCCCCGCTGCGCGCCCGCGCGGACGGCTCAGCGCCCGGTGCGGCTGACGATCGACTCGTGCCCGGACAGGGTCTGGCTGGTCGACGCGTCGATCTCGACCTCGACCAGGTCCCCCGCCGCCCCGCGGCCGGCGAAGTTGACCACCTTGTTGTGGCGCGAGCGGCCGCGCAGGCGGCTCGGGTCGGTGCGCGAGGGCCCTTCGACGAGCACCTCGAGCCGGCGGCCGACGAACCGCCGGGCCCGCTCGGCGGCGCGGCGCTGGATCACCTCGACGAGCCGCTCGAGCCGCTCGACCTTGAGCTCGTGCGGGAGCTGGTCGGGCAGCGACGCGGCCTCGGTGCCGCGCCGCGGCGAGTAGATGAAGGTGAACGCGCTGTCGTAGCCGACCGCCTCGGCGACCTCGAGCGTCTGGGCGAAGTCGGCCTCGGTCTCGCCGGGGAAGCCGACGATGATGTCGGTGCTGATCGCGCAGTCGGGCACGTGCTCGCGGATCAGCGCCACGCGGTCGAGGTAGCGCTCGCGCGTGTAGGTGCGGCGCATCCGCTTCAGGACTGCGCTCGAGCCGGACTGCAGCGGCAGGTGGATGTGCTCGCACAGCGACTGCAGCGAGGCGTGGGCGCGGATCACGTCCTCCCGCATGTCCTTCGGGTGGGGGCTGGTGTAGCGGATCCGGCGGATTCCCGCGACGGCGTCGACCCCCGCCAGCAGCTCGGCGAAGCTGATCCGCTCGCCGGCGGCCAGGTCGCGGCCGTAGGAGTTGACGTTCTGGCCCAGCAGCGTGACCTCGGACACTCCGTCGCAGGCGAGCCGCTGCACCTCGGCGATCAGCTCGCCGGGGGGCCGGCTGACCTCGCGGCCGCGCGTCGAGGGGACGATGCAGTACGAGCACACGCAGTTGCAGCCGACGCTGATCTGCAGCCAGCCCTGGAACCCGCGGGCGCGCTTGGCGGGGAGGCGGCCGGTGAAGCCTTCGAACTCGAAGAACCCCTGCGCGGTCAGCGAGTCGCTGGTCAGGAACTCGGCCAGCTTGTGCACCTGGCCGGGACCAAAGGCGACGTCGACGAACGGGAACCGCGCGAACACCTCATCCTTGACCGACTGCGCCCAGCAGCCTCCGACGCCGACGACCGTCTCGGGCCGCCGCCGCTTGAGCGCCCGGGCCTCGCCGAGATGGGCGAGGAAGCGCTCGTCGGCCTTCTCGCGGATCGAGCAGGTGTTGAACAGGATCAGGTCGGCGTCGCCGCGATTCTCGACCTCGCGGTAGCCGAGCGTATCGAGCATGCCCTTGATCCGCTCGGAGTCGTGCTGGTTCATCTGACAACCGAAGGTGGTCACGTGATAGCTATTCATCTCAGGCGGTCAAGAGTAGCCGGGGAGCTCGAGCTCGACCCGCGCTCCGGCGGCCCCGTCGCGGCCGCGCGCGCGGACCCGGCCGCCGTGTGCCTCGACGATCGCGCGGACGATGGCCAGGCCGAGGCCGGCGCCGCCACTGGCCCGCGAGCGGGGGTGCGCGGGATCGGAGTCGATCCGGTGAAAGCGCTCGAATACCGCCGCGCGCTGGGCCTCGGGAATCCCGGGGCCGTTGTCGATCACGCTGAAGCGCACCCATCCCGCGCCGGGCGACTCGACCTCGAGCCGCACCAGGCCGCGACCCTCGGCGCTGTGCTCGACCGCGTTGCGGCCGAGGTTGCGCAGGACCTGGGCCAGGCGGTCGGGGTCCGCCCGCAGCGTCCCGGGGGGCACCGGCCCGAGCTCGAAGCGCCGATCCGCGGTCAGGCTGAGCCCGTCCCACAGGTCGGCGACGAACCCGTCGAGCTCGATCGCCTCCTCGCGCAGGAAGTCGCGGTGCTCGGCCTGGGCGAGCAGCAGCAGGTCGTCGACGAGCCGGCTGACCCGGGTCACCTCGGCGAGCACGAGGCCCTCGACCCGCGCGATCTCCTCGCGTCCCGGGTCCTGATTGGAGGCCAGCAGCTCGAGCTGGCCACGGATCACGGTCAGCGGCGTGCGGAGCTCGTGCGAGGCGTCGGCGACGAACTCGCGCTGGCCGGTGAACGCCTCCGAGAGCCGATCGAGCATCCGGTTGAAGGCATCCGCCAGCACCCGCACCTCCTCCCCGGTCTTCGGCGAGAGGTCCATCCGCGGCTGCAGGTCACCGGCGTCGACGCGCGCGGCGACCGCCGCCATCCGCCGCAGCGGCGCGGTCACCCGGGCGCCGGCGAAGTACGACACGATCAGCGCGAGCACCAGGGACAGGGCGCCCGCGAGCACGAACGCGCGCGCCACCCCGTCCTTGGCGCGGGTCACGGCGGCGAGCGGCTCGCCGGCGCCGACGACGACGTGGACGCTGCCGGCCTGGACGGTGCGCTCGAGCGTGCGCACGGGGCCGACGTCGGGGATCTGCCGCGTCGCGTAGCCGAGCCGCGGCCGCTGGAGCTCGGCCAGCTGGCGGGTCTCGAGGATCCGCCGCGCCGCCGTCTCCCCCCGGCGGCGCCGGCGGCCGAAGATCTGGGGCTGGTTGGAGATGATCGGATCGCCGGGGACAAGCACGAAGAACAGCGTCGAGCTCGCGTCGTAGGACTGGGCGCTGACGTAGCCGGAGGCGGTCGCCACGACCGTCGCGGGCGTCGGATCGTGCAGCACCCCGAGCGCCCGGGCGAGCTGCACCGTGTCGCCGGTCACGTCGGACTCGATCTGGCGCTGGACCTGGGTCCCCGTGTTGACGTAGACGACCACGAACACGATCGCCGTCGACACAAGCATCACCCCGGCCACGGCCATCGCCAGTCGCCAGCGCAGCGTGCGGGGAAGCCAGCGGATCGCCCGGCTCGTTCGCCGCGTACTCATCGTCCGCCGCCGGCGCCCGCCCGGTCTCAGCGACGCCGACGACGGCGGCCGGTCCGGCTAGGCCTCGGCATCGAAGCGGTAGCCGACCGAGCGCACGGTCACGATCGGCGCCTTCTCGGCGCGGGTCCGCAGCTTCCGGCGCAGGTAGCCGATGTACACGTCGACGACGTTCGTGCCCGGGTCGTAGTCGTAGCCCCACACCGCCCGCAGGATCTGCTCGCGCGCCAGCACCCGGCCGCGGTGGCGCACGAGGTGGGCGAGCAGCTCGAACTCGGTCGTCGAGAGCCGCACGGTGTCGCCGTCGCGGCGCACCTCGCGGGTCAGCAGATCGAGCTCGATCCCGCCCGCGGCAAGCGTCGTCGCCCGACTCTGGGAGGCGACGCGCAGCTGGGCGCGGATCCGCGCCGCGAGCTCCGACAGCGAGAACGGCTTGACGAGGTAGTCGACGGCGCCGGCGTCGAGCCCCGCCACCCGGTCCTCGACGGCGCTGCGCGCGGTCAACGCGATCACCGGTAGCGTCGGCTTCGACTCGTGGACGGCCTTCAGCACCTCCAGGCCGTCGCGGGCGGGGAGCATGATGTCGAGCACGACCAGATCGACCCCGCCGGCCAGCGCCTGCTCGGTGCCGCTGACCCCGTCGGAGGCGGCGACCACGTCGAACCCGTGCGAGCGCAGCCCACGCTCGAGCAGGTCGACGATTCCGGGCTCGTCCTCGATGACCAGGATCGTCTCGGTCATGGCGTCGGCTCGGTCATCGTCGGAAGGGCTCGGCGAGGCCGGTCGCGCTCACCGCGCGTATTCAACCGCACGGGATTCCCGGATCACCGTCACCTTGATCTGACCGGGGTACTCGAGCTCCTTCTCGATCTCGCGCGCGATCTCGTAGGACAGCATCGTCGCCGCGTCGTCGTCGATCGCCCCGGGCGCCACCATGACCCGGATCTCGCGTCCGGCCTGCATCGCGTAGACCTTGTCGACGCCCTTGTGGCGGGTGGCGATCTGCTCGAGGTCGCGCAGGCGCTTGACGTACTGCTCGAGCGACTCGCCACGGGCCCCCGGGCGCGCCCCGGAGAGCGCGTCGGCGGCCTGCACGATCACCGCCTCGATCGTCTGCGGCTCGACCTCGTTGTGATGGGCCTCCATCGCGTGGGCGACCGCCTCGGGCTCGCCGTACTTGCGCGCGAGGTTGCCGCCGACCAGCGCGTGGGGACCCTCGATCTCGTGGGTCACCGCCTTGCCGATGTCGTGCAGCAGCGCAGCGCGACGGGCCGTCTTCGGGCTGGCCCCGAGCTCGTGGGCCATCATCGCGGCCAGGTGCGTTACCTCGATCGAGTGCGCGAGCACGTTCTGGCCGTAGCTGGTGCGGAAGCGGAGCTTGCCGAGCAGCTTCACCAGCTCGGGGTCGAGGCCCTGCACGCCGGCCTCGAACACCCCCCGCTCGCCGAGCTCGACGATGTGATCCTCGAGCTCGGACTTCGCCTGGTAGTACATCTCCTCGATCCGCGCCGGGTGGATCCGGCCGTCCTGGAGCAGCTTCTCGAGGGTCAGCCGGGCGACCTCGCGACGGACGCCGTCGAAGCTTGACAGCACCACCGCGCCGGGCGTGTCGTCGATGATGAAGTCGACGCCGGTGAGGTTCTCGAGCGCGCGGATGTTGCGCCCCTCCCGGCCGATGATCCGCCCCTTCATGTCGTCGGCGGAGAGCTGGACGACCGACACCGTGGTCTCGGTCGCATGGCCGGCGGCCATCCGCTGCATGCACACCGAGAGGATGTTGCGGACGCGTCGATCGGCGTCGCGCTTGGTCTCCTCCTCGATCTGGCGGATCCGCCGCGCGGCGTCATGCCGGGCCTGGTCCTCGATCTCCTTGAGCAGCATCTGCTTGGCCTTGGTGACGGAGATCCCGGCCAGGCGCTCGAGCTCGTCCGTGACCTCCAGGCGCCGGCGCTTGAGCGCCTCCCGGATGCCATCGAGCTCGGCCTCGCGCTCGACGATCGCGCTCTCGCGCACGACGACGGCGCTCTCCCGGCGGCTCAGCGCGGCGGCCTGCTCGGGGAGCTCCCCACCACGCACCGCGGCGGCGGAGGGGCCGGTGGAAGCTGCCGGGGCCGCGGGAGCTGCCGAGGCGAGCGCGGGCTCACCGGCGCCATTCGCGCCCCGGCCACCGGTCCTTGCGTATACCGCGGCCGCACCCACGAACCCCACCGCGATCAACGCTGCTGCGGCGACGATTTCCATGGTCGTTCCTCTCTCGTACGTCCCGAGATTCGGTCGGGGCGCTCACTGCTTCTCTGTGGTTTTCGGGAGCGACCGAGCGGCCCGCGCAGAAGTTGCACGAACGGACGGAGGAACGCGTTGCTGCCGTTGCTTGCGGCGCGGGCTAGCGGGGGGTGTCTGGGTTTCTCGTCGGAAGGGCCGTAAGGCCGTCGATGGTTGCCGTCAACGCTGAATCCGAAGTCCGATGGCTCAAATTTGCTGGTGTTTCTTGCGGCCACGATGGCCGTTCGTTCGCAGGCCCCCATCGTAGTACCGGGCGCGATGCCGTGCAATGTGCGGCGAGCAGGCGCACGCGGCCGCCCGCCTCGCGCCGGCCCGCGGCCGCGGGCTATTCGCGCGCGTAGGCGGCCAGCGCGTCGAGCGCGAGCTCGCCGTCGAAGCCCTTGCGGATCATCACCCCGAGCGCCCGGTCGCGCTCGCGACGGTCGGCGGGCGGGTCGGGGAAGCGGCGGCGCAGCAATGCCAGCGCACGGTCGAGCTCGCTCTCGCCGGCCTCCTCGCGCTCGCCGGCGGCGAGGACGCGCTCGATCACCGCGCGGTCCACCCCCCGTGCGCGCAGCGCCCGTTGGATCCGCTCGCCGCCCCACTCGGCCAGCACGCGCTTGTCCTCGGCGAACAGCCGGGCGTAGCGGGCGTCGTCGAGGTAGCCGAGCTCGCGCAGTTCGGCCACCGCCGCGTCGATCTCCACCGGGTCGAGCTCGCGCCGGTGGAGGTGCGCGCGCACCTCTGCCTCGGTGCGCTCGCGCCGGCTCAGGTGGGCGTAGGCGAGCGCCAGCGCTCGGGCCTCGGTCATCTACCCGCCCTTGGGGGTACTGCGCGTCCGGTCACGGGCCCGCCTCAGGGAGCGTCTGCGGCTCGATCATCATCGGCCGACCTGCCGGTCCTCCCGTGCGGCGGCGCTCCTATGCCGCCTGACCCACCGGTGCCACCGGCTCCATCCGATTCACCGGCTCCACCGATGCGATCGGCTCTTCGCGCGGCTCGATCGGCTTGACCAGGTCGCGCCCGATCCCGAGCGCCGCGTAGACCTTGGCCTCGATCTCCTTAGCCGTGTCCTGATGCTCGTCGAGGAATGCCTTGGCGTTGCCGCGGCCCTGGCCGAGCCGTTCGTCGCCGTAGGAGAAGAACGAGCCCGACTTGGTCACGATGTTGTGCTCGATCCCGTAGTCGAGCAGGCACCCCGAGGTGGAGATCCCGCGGCCGAACTCGATGTCGAACTCGGCCTGCTTGAACGGGGCCGCCACCTTGTTCTTGACCACCTTGACCCGCACCCGGTTGCCGACCGCCTCGGCGCCGTCCTTGAGCGTCTCGATCCGGCGGATGTCGAGCCGCTGGGAGGAGTAGAACTTGAGCGCCCGTCCGCCCGGCTGCGTCTCCGGGGAGCCGAACATCACGCCGACCTTCTCGCGGATCTGGTTGGTGAACACGCACAGCGTCTGCGTGCGGTTGAGCGTGCCGGCGATCTTGCGCATCGCCTGGGACATCATCCGCGCCTGTAGGCCCACCGTCTGGTCGCCCATCTGCCCCTCGAGCTCGGCCCGCGGGGTCAGCGCGGCCACCGAGTCGACGGCGATCACGTCGACGGCGCCGGAGCGGATCAGCATGTCGACGATCTCAAGCGCCTGCTCGCCGTAGTCGGGCTGGGAGACCAGCAGCTCGTCGATGTCGACGCCGATCTGCCGCGCGTAGAGCGGGTCCATCGCGTGCTCGGCGTCGACGAACGCGCACACGCCGCCGAGCTTCTGGGCCTCGGCGAGGATGTGGTACACGAGCGTCGTCTTGCCCGAGGACTCGGGCCCGAAGATCTCGATGACTCGGCCCCGCGGCACGCCGCCGATGCCGAGCGCGAGATCCAGCGACAGCGCGCCGGTGGGGATCGCGTCGACGGCAACCCGGGCTCCGGGGTCGCCCATCCGCATCACCGCGCCCTTGCCGAACTGGCGCTCGATCTGGGTCAAGGCACCCTGGAGCGCAGCCTGCCGCCTGGAGTCGGACTTGTTGTCCTGGGTGGCGGACTTCCCACCGGCTCTCATCTGGTCGCTCATATCGCTGGGGCTCCTTGTCTCATGCCTTTAGAAGCTGCACGGTAGGACGGGTGGCGGACGGAAACCCAAGCTAGATCGAGGCGCGTTACCGAACAAGACGCAAAGGCAACACCTCAGCGTCGATCGTGTGCCGATTCTGCGCCAGAGCGAGATCAGGGCGCCTCGCCTCAGGGCTTGAGCGGTCCGCTGCCGCTGAGCCCGAGCTGGTCGGCGGCGCCCGCGAGTCGCTTATCGCGCGTCCACAAGCCTGCACCTGATGTCAGCCTGGTCGCGGCCAGCAGGTGCGCGTCGAGGTACCCGATTCCCAGCCCGAAGAGTCGTCGGCTCTCGACCAGGTGCAAGACCTCGGCATCGCTCGCGGCGGTTGCCTGCGGGAGGTTGCGAAGGAGCCCGAGGATCTCGCTGCGACGAGCAAGTTGGCCGAGCGCGAGTTCGCCGATCACCAGCGGGTGGCCCAGTACTCGGCCATCCTGAAGCAGCGCGGAGAGCCTCGGATCGCCGACGCGAAGGTGGTCGATCCAGACCGACGTGTCGACGAGGATCACCCAGGCGTCGTCCGCCGTCGCGGGATCGCCTTCGCACCAGGCTCGCTTCCTGCCAGTTGGGACAAGCGCCGAGCGCTTTCTCGTTCGATCAGCGCCCGCAGGGCCTGGCGAACCAGTGCGGTCTTCTCACTGGTTCCGGTCAGGCGCTGCGCTTCGCGGACGAGGTCATCATCCAAGGCGAGCGTCGTTCTCACTTCCGCCTCCAGGCACGGTTATTGGCATCGGATGATGACTATACCCGTGCGCTGAGTCCCGGTGCGACGTCGGGAGGCTACGCCAGGACGGTGCGCCGGCGCGAGTCCGACAGCCGCTCGCAGGCCACGGCGACCCCGGCGGCGCAGACGAGCACGGCCGGCCACGCGCCGATCAGCGCGCCGAGGCCGTGCGAGAGGGCGAACGCGGCGAGCCCGATCCCGGTCAGCTTCAGGGCCACGCCGCGGCCGTCGCGCCGGAGCCAGATCGCGGCGCAGGTGAGGCCGAAGCCGGCCAGCACGACGCCGCCGAGCGGGCGCGAGCCGCTCCCGACGGCGACCGCGTAGCCGGCGATCAGGCCGGCGGCGGCGATCGGCGCGGTGGGCAGCGAGCGCGGAGGCATACGGGGATTATGACGGGCCGTCGAGGAACGCCGAGCACAGCGGCTGGTACACCGAGCCTCCGGGGGGGAGACGCGAGCGGAACCCGGTCACGGTCGAGGCGTCAAACGGCATCGGCCCGAGCAACCGCGGCGTTGAGCCGGCGCGCGTGCTCCGCGGTCACGCAAGCCCCCGCGGCAAGTCGCTACGCGGCAGTCCCGGACGCCCGCCCGGGCAGCGGCAGCTCGCCGGTCTCGCCGCGCAGGAGGCGCCGCAGCAGGTGCAGGGCGACCGTGGTCGAGCGGTCACGGATGTCGCCGCGGTTGCCGGGCAGCCGCGCGGTGCGGGTGATGCGCTCGCCGCCGAGCGCCGCGACCGAGAAGCACACTGTCCCGACCGGCTTCTCCTCGGTGCCGCCGTCGGGCCCGGCGACGCCGGTGATCCCGATCCCGAGCTCGGCGCCGAAGCGTTCGATCGCGCCGAGTGCGAGTGCCTCGGCGACCTGGGTCGAGACCGCACCCCAGCGGACGATCAGCGCCTCGGCGACGCCGAGGAGCGACGCCTTGGCCGCGTTGGAGTAGGCGACGATCCCGCCGGCGAAGTACGCCGAGGAGCCGGAGCGCTGGGTCAGCCGGGCCGCCATCAACCCGCCCGTGCACGACTCGGCGACGGCCACGAGCCGCCCATCGAGCAGCGCCACGACCTGGTCGTCGACCGTCGAGCCGTCGAGCGAGAACAGCTCGTTACCGTGTCGGTCCGCGACGAAGGCGATCAACGCGTCGTAGGCGGCCTGGAACGGCGGCTCGTAGCGGGTGGCGACCTCGATCTCGCTGCGGCGCAGGCAGGTCGTGATCTCGAGCCCGTCGAGCGCGAGCCCGGCCGTCTCGGCGGCGCGCAGGGTCAGCGCGATCTCCGACTCGGGGATCCCGAACAGGCGCACGATCCGCGAGCGGTACTCGGTGGCCCCGGCGATCGCCGCGCGGAACGCGTCGGTGGCGAGCGCCGCCGCCCACATCGGCTGCAGCTCGCGCGGGGGCCCGGGCAGCACCACCACCGCCGGCCCGGGCGGGTGGCCGTGGTCGGACGCCGGGACGACCAGCCCCGGCGCCGTGCCGACGGGCTCGAGCACCGTCGCCCCCGCGGGGATCACCGCCTGCTTGCGATTCGACTCGCGGATCGCCTCGAGGTCGAGACCCGGCCAGCGCCTGACCATCGGCGCGAGGATCTCGGCGATCCGCTGCTCGAGCGCAGGGTCGAGGACCATCTCGCGCCCGGCGAAGCGCCCCACGATCTCCGCCGTGAGGTCGTCGGCGGTCGGGCCGAGGCCGCCGCTGGTGACGATCACCGCCATGCCGTCCTCGGCCATGAAGCGCAGCGCCGCGAGCAGGTCCTCGGGGCGGTCGCCGACGATCTGGATCATCGCCGCCTCGACCCCGATCTCGCGCAGGCGCTCGGACAGCCACGGTCCGTTGCGATCCGAGATGATCCCCATGAGCACCTCGGTGCCGGTGACGAGGATCCCGGCCCGGACCGGCGCGCGCCCGCGGGTGGTGTCGGGCGCCGCGCTCATGCGCAGGTCGGCTGCCGGGCGGCGGGCAGCGGGTGCGAGCCGGCGGCGGTCAGCTCGAGCCCGATCGCCGACGCCGAGGCCCGCACCGCGACCGGGCGCCCGTTGACCTTCATCTGCACGCCGTTGTTGCCGAGCGTCAGGAGCAGCTTCGAGGAGCGCTCAGGCGGGATCGTCTGGCCGGCGCTATAGGTGACCCCGGGGATCAGCTTGTGGCCGCGGCCGTCGGTCAGGCACACGTAGACGGTCGAGATCGGGACCAACTCGAGCTTGACGGTGCTCACCGCCGCCGCCGGCGGGCGCCGGCGGCCCGGCGCCCGGTGGGGGTAGGTCCGACGTGCACGGGCGGCCGGCGGGGGCCGGCCGGTCACCGGCGTGCCGGGCTTGCTCGAGCCGGTGAGGCTGCCGACCACGAACAGCGCCGCCACGACCACGATCAGCGCCCCCGCGATGATCGCCCACGGCGGCAGCAGCGGGCCGCGGGCCGCCCGCTCGCGCTCCCGGCTGAGCGCGGCGATCGGCCGCAGCTCGCCGTCCGACGGGCGCTCGTAGCGGCGCTTGAAGTCGTCGATCAGCATGCGGCTGTCGAGGCCGAGGAAGTCGCCGTAGGTCTTGAGGAAGCTCTTGACGTAGACCGGCCCGGGAAGCAGGTCCCACTCCTCGTTCTCGATCGCGCGCAGGTACTTGGCGCGGATCTTGGTCCGCGTCTCCACCTCGCTGATGTCGATGCGGGCGCGCATGCGCGCTTCCCGCAGGGTCGAGCCGATGTCCGCCATCGAACTTCGAAGGCTATCGCCGGTAGGTCACTATTCCCTGCTGTGGTCCACCGCGCGTCCCGCCGCCAGCGCCTCACCCGACGTCGTGCACGAACGCTTGCAGCGGCGGCGCTGCCCGCGCTCCTCCTCGGGGCCTGTGGCGCGGGGCGCGATCCGGTCACCGCGCGCTCCGCGAGCGCCGTGCGCGGGCAGTGGCGGTTCCACCGTCACGTCCGCGGCGTCGTCGACCTGAGCGCCCCCGACGCCCGCGGCGCCGTCGTCGTCGCCGCAGCCGGGCGTCTGCTCGAAGGCGCCTCGGGGGGCGCGCCGGCCGGCTTCGCCCCCGGCTACGCCGCGCCGCCGGGGCTCGAGCCGTACATCGTGCGCTCCTCGGGCCGGGCGGTGCCGGGCGCCGGCTGCCGCTTCGCCGCCGGAGCGATCTACGCCCTCCGGCTTGAGCACGGCGACGGTGTGACCGAGGTCACCGCCGCCGGCCGGGTCAGCCGTCTCGCCCGGCTGCCGCGGAGCGGTCTCGAGAACGGGCTCGCCTTTGACGCCACCGGGCGCTTCGGACACCGGCTGCTCGTCACCGCCACGGCCAACGCCCTCACCAGCGTGTTCGCCGTCGACTGCCGCGGCCGAACGGAGCTCATCACGCGCTCGGCCCCGCGCGTGGAGGGCGGGCTGGTGGTGGCTCCGGCGGGCTTCGGGCGCTTCAGCGGCGAGCTGATCGCCCCCGACGAGCGCTCGGGCCGGCTGTACGCGATCGACCAGCGAGGCCGGGTGCGGCTGCTCGCCCGCTCAGGACTGCCTCACGGACCCGACACCGGAGTCGAGAGCGAGGGCTTCGTCCCGGCCAGGTTCGCCAATGCGCTCGTGGCCGACCGGCGCACCCCCCGCAACCACCACCCCGGGGACGATCAGATCCTGACGCTGAGCCGGTCGGCGCTGGCCGCCGCCGGCGGGCGGCCGGGAGCGCTGCTCGCGGTGACCGAGGGCGGGGCGCGGACGATCGCGGTCGACTGCGGGCGCACCTGCCGGGTGAGCCACGTCGCCGACGGTCCCGCGATCGCCCACGTCGAGGGCCACATCGTGTTCCGCTGAGCGCGGGTCAGATGAGCTCGTCGGCGAGCAGGTCCATCAGCAGCGCGTCGTGCCAGCTGCCGTCGTGGCCGCGCTCGCTGCGACGGAGGATCCCCACCGGCCGGAAGCCGACTTTCTCATAGCAGCGGATCGCCGCCGCGTTGTCGGCGGCCGGGTCGATCTCCAGGCGATGGTGGCCGTGGGCGGAGATCAGGTGTCGGGCCAGCGCCCGCACCGCGTCGGCGCCAAGGCCGCGGCCGCGCAGCGCGGGGTCGAGGTAGATGTCGATCGAGGCGTGCCGGTAATCCGGCTCCTGCTCGGCCGACCACTGGATGTAGCCCGCGACGCGTCCGTCGAGCTCGATCACGTACGGCTCGGCGCCGGGCTCGGCGAGATCGCGCTCGACCTCGGCGACCAGGTCCGCTCCGCCGCGCCAGTATGCGTGCACCTCGGGCGTCCGGCGGATCGCGGCGAGCACGGTGATATCCGCCGGCGCCGGCGGGCGCAGGCGCACCAGCAACCCGGCGATGACGGTCATGCCGCGAAGGGTAGGCCAGAGCCGCTCAGAGCTCGCCCAACTCCGGCGGCCCGGAGGCCGGCGGGGCCACCGGCGCCGGGGCGGCGGCCGGCGAGGACGAGGGCGACGGCGAGGGCGACGGCGAGGCCCCCTCGGCCAGGTGCACGAGGATCCGCGGCACGTCGGCCTCGGTGATCAGCACCTGGCGCGGCTTCGAGCCCTCGTAGCCGGAGATGATGCCGCGTCGCTCGAGCATGTCGATCACCCGCCCCGCGCGCGTATACCCGAGGCGCAGCCGGCGCTGGAGCATCGAGGTCGAGGCGGTGCCCATCGTAGCCACGAGCGAGATCGCCTCCTCGAGCAGCGGGTCCTCGTCGGGGCTGAACTCGGGATCGGCCCCTCCGCCCGCGCCGCCGGCGTCCTCGGCGACCACCTCTTCGAGCAGCTCGGCGCGGAACTCGGGCTCGCCCTGGCGCCGCCACGCCTCGGTCAGCTCGAGGATCTGGTCCTCGTCGACGTAGGCGCCCTGGATCCGCTGCACGCGGCTCGAGCCGACGGGCGAGAACAGCATGTCGCCCTGGCCGAGCAGTGACTCGGCGCCGTTCTGGTCGAGGATCACCCGCGAGTCGGTCTGCGAGGACACGGCGAAGGCGATCCGCGACGGGACGTTGGCCTTGATCATCCCGGTGATCACGTCGACGCGCGGGGACTGGGTGGCCAGCACCAGGTGGATGCCCACGGCGCGGGCCTTCTGGGCCAGGCGGATGATCGAATCCTCGACGTCGGCCGGCGCGACCATCATCAGGTCCGCGAGCTCGTCGATCACGCAGAGAATGTAGGGCAGCGGCGGCTCGCCGTGCTTCTCCCGGTAGCGGTTCAGCTCGGGCAGGCTGCGGGTCCGCGCCAGCGACATGATCCCGTAGCGCTGCTCCATCTCCTTGACCAGGTTCTGGAGCGCGTTGGCGGCCATCCGCGGGCTCGTGATCACCGGGGTGAGCAGGTGCGGGATCGACTCGTAGTGGTTGAGCTCGACCTGCTTGGGGTCGACGAGCACGAGCCGCGCCTCGTGCGGGGTGGCTCGCAGCAGGATCGAGGACAGCATCGAGTTGACGCACGCCGACTTGCCGGCGCCGGTGGTGCCGGCGACCAGCAGGTGGGGCATCTTCGCCAGGTCGGCGCCGATCGCCCGGCCGCCGATGTCCTTGCCGAGCCACACGGTCAGCGGCGACCAGTCCTCCGGAGGCTCCTGGAAGACGTCGCCGAGGTGGACGATCCGCCGCTTCAGGTTCGGGACCTCGATCCCCACCGCCGTCTTGCCGGGGATCGGGGCGAGGATCCGGACGTCGGTGGCGGCCAGCGCGTAGGCGAGGTCGTCCTTGAGGTTGGCCACCTTGGAGACCTTGGTCCCGGGGGCCAGGCGCAGCTCGTAGCGGGTGATGTGGGGGCCGGTGACCCGGCCGATCACCTTGGCGTCGATCGCGAAGTGCCCGAGCGTCTCGACCAGCGTGCGGGCGACCTCCTCCTGCCCGGCGGTGTCGGGCTTGGCCGCCTCGCCGGTCGAGCGGGTGAGGAAGCGCGAGCCGGGGACGCGCCAGACGAAGTCGGGGTCGTCGATCACCGAGGCGCGGTAGCGGCCCTGCGGGGTCAGCTCGGACGCGTCGACGGGACGTCCCGGCCCGTCAGGGTCCGCGCCGCGCGTCGCGTCGGCCGGCTCGGGCACCGGCGGGAAGCCCTCACCCTCGACCTCGACATCGTCCTCCGGGAGCAGGTTCTCGGGCGCCTCGTCGGCGCCCCCGGCCCGCTCGGTCACCGCCTCGCCGCTCGGCCCGACGATCGGCGGGGCCTCCACGTGGGTGGCGCGGACGATCAGCTCGGCCGTCTCGGGCTCGGGGATCGCGAACGGGTCCTCGTCGTCAAGGGCGCGCCCGGCCACGGTGGCGGCCGTGGGGGCGGCGTCACGGCCGGCGGCGGTCTCCGGGGCGCGCGGGCGTCCCGGGCCCGGCCCGGGGCGGCGGATCTGCCGGCCGGACTGCATCACCCGCGTGCCGGTGACCCGGATCGCCGAGGCCAGCGTCGCGCCGGTGAGGAGGATCGACCCGGCGACCAGCAGGAACACGGCGAGGATGTCGGCGCCGACCGTCGAGAGCAGGTTGCCGGCCACCCAGTACTCGAGGGCGCCGATGATCCCGCCGCGGTCCTCCATCGCGTGGGCGTGGAAGATCGCCGCGCTCGGCACGCGGCCCGGTCCGAGGCCCAGCGTTCCCGCGGACAGCGCCAGGGTCAGCGCCGCGACCAGGCAGATCGTACCGGTGCGCAGCGGCCGCTCAGGCGGACGCAGCTCGCGTGCCAGCACCAGACCGCCGCCCGCGCAGACGGCCACCGGGACCCCGTAGCCGACCTCGCCGAGCACGAACCGGGTTCCCGTGACGGTGCCGTTGCCGAGCGCGCCGCCGGCCCAGTGCAGATACTCGACACCGGCCAGGAAGATCCCGATCGCCACCAGCGCGAGGCCGATGATGTCGAGCTGGTGAGGCTCGAGGTGCAGCGACAGCGTGGGCCGCGCGGCCAGCCGCGAGCGCGTCGCCCGGGTGGGCGGCGGCTTGCGCGTGGATTTGCGTGCGGGCTTCTTCGAGGTCCGGGCGGCAGCCATGTCCGAGGAGATGGCTTCGACGTGCGCGCCGCCGATCCTGCCCGATCGCGGCGATTCCCGCTCCGCGATCCGGCGGCGCCCGGGCCGGGAGGGACCACGAGAATGCAACGCAAACGCTTAGATTCGCGCCCTACCATCCTCGCCGATGACCGATTTCGAGCGGCCTCCCCGTGTGCTCGTCGTCGAGGACGACGACGCGATCGCCCAGGTGCTGCAGCGCTCGCTGCGGATGGAGGGCTACGACGTGCGGATCGCCGGCGACGGCGTCAGCGCGCTCGACGTCGCCCACGGTTTCCTCCCCGACCTGGTGATCCTCGACCTGGGGCTCCCGAAGCTCGACGGCGTCGAGGTGGCGCGGACGCTGCGGGAGACCGACGACGTGCCGATCCTCGTCCTGACCGCGCGCGATGCCGTCGAGTCCCGGGTCGAGGGGCTCGACTCGGGGGCTGACGACTACCTGGTCAAGCCGTTCGAGCGCCAGGAGCTGCTGGCCCGCCTGCGCGCGCTGCTGCGGCGCCGCCCCCCGCGCGGCCAGGCGGCGCTGGCGGTCGGGGACCTGAGGCTGAACCCGGACACGCACGAGGTGACGCGGGGCAGCCGCTACGTCGAGCTGACCCAGCGCGAGTTCGAGCTGCTCGAGTACCTGATGCGCAACGAGCGGATCGTCGTCTCGCGGCAGCGGCTGCTCGATGAGGTGTGGGGTTACGACCCGTTCTCGATGACCAATACCATCGAGGTGTTCGTGTCGAACCTCCGGAGGAAGCTTGAAGCGAACGGCGAGCCCCGGCTCCTACATACGATCCGCGGCGCGGGGTACGTTCTCCGCGTATAGGTCGGTCCCGATCCGCTGGCGGCTCGCCGGCGGCTCTGCGGCACTGACGCTGGTGATCCTGGCCGGGTTCGCGGCGATCGTCGGCGTGCTGACCACGCGCCAGGTCCGAGGCCAGTTCACCGACCAGGTCAACTCCGACGCGCAGACGCTGGTCCACCGGCTGGGGACGCTGCACGTCTACCCCGCCGACGGCCGGCTCGACTGCGACCGGCGCGTCACGCTGAGCGACTTCGCCAGCTCGGGCAGCGCCCAGATCCGGGTCATCGACCGGGTCAGCGGGTTCGTCTTCTGCACCCAGGACGAGGTGCTCCCCAAGGGCTCGACGATCGCCCACGGGATCCCCACGTTCCCCACCCCGGTCCGCTCCGGCACCTTCGAAGAGCACGGCTACCGGGTGGCCGTGCGGACGATCCGGATCCAGAGCGTCGGCCAGGCATACCTGCTCTACGCGCGGCCGTACTCGGACGTCGAGCACACGCTGGCCAAGGTACGGATCTTCCTGATCCTCGGCGTGCTCGGCGGCACGATCCTGGCGCTGGCCGCCGGTCTGGCCAACGCCGCCCGCGCGATGCGCCCGATCTCGGAGCTGAGCGACGCCGCGCGTGAGATCGAGCGCACCCGCGACCCGAGCCTACGCATCCCCCACCCCGAGGCCGAGGACGAGGTCGCCGAGCTGGCACGGACGCTCGAGGGAATGCTCGGGGCGCTCGACGCCGCCCGCGGTGAGACCGAGGCGATGCTCGAGCGCCAGCGCGAGTTCGTCGCCGACGCGTCGCACGAGCTCCGCACCCCGCTGACCAGCGTGTTGGCCAATCTCGAGCTGCTGGCCGACGAGCTCTACGGCGAGCAGGCCGAGTCGGCCAAGGGTGCGCTGCGCTCGACGCGGCGGATGCGCCGCCTGGTCGGCGACCTGCTGCTGCTCGCCCGCGCCGACACCAAGCACGAGCAGCGGGTGCGCCCCACCGACCTCAGCGAGGTCCTGCTCGAGGTGGCGGCCGAGCTCGGGCCGGTCGCCACCGCCCACGACGTGATCATCGACGCCCGCAGCGCGGTCGTCGCCGGGGCGCGCGACGACCTGCACCGGCTGATGCTGAACCTGCTCGAGAATGCCATCCACCACACCCCCCCCGGCACCGAGGTCAGAGCCGCCACGCGCACCCGCGACGGCCGAGCGGTGCTGAGCGTCGAGGACAACGGCCCGGGGATCCCCGACGAGCTCGCCCAGCGCGTGTTCGAGCGTTTCGTCCGCGGCGGCGGCGACGGCGCCCGCGGCTCGGGCCTGGGGCTGGCCATCGTACGCGCGGTGACGGAGTCCCACGGCGGCACCGTGGCGCTGGCGCAGCCGTACCCGGGCGCGGAGTATCCCGGCACCCGGTTCGAGATCACGATGCCCGCGCGTTCGGCGCCGGCCGAACTCGCCATGGAGTCGGCGCCAGCCGACTCCACTCAGACCTCGACGACGACCGGCAGCACCATCGGCCGCCGTCGCAGCCGGTCGTAGACGAACGCGGCGAGGTCGTCGTGCAGCTCCTGCTGGAGCAGGTCGATCTCGCGCACGCCGTCCTTGGCCATCGCGCCGAGCGAGCGCTCGACCTCCTTGCGGATCTCGAGCACCAGGGCGTCGGCCTGCTCGAGGAACGGCACGCCGCGGAAGATCACCTCGGTGGGCGCCACCGTCGCGCCCTCCTGCTCGGAGATCGTCGCCACGACGATGAAGATGCCGTCGGCCGAGAGCATCCGCCGGTCGCGCAGGGCGACGTCGGCGGGGTCGCCGATGTCGACGCCGTCGACGAAGATCATTCCCGACTGCTCGTGGTCGCCGAACGCCGCCCCGCGGGCGTCGATGTCGAGCGGGAGGCCGTTCTCGCCCTTGAACACGCGGGCGGGATCGATCCCCACCGCCTCGGCCAACTGGGCGTGCAGGTGGATGCGCTTGTGGTCACCGTGGATCGGCAGCACGTAGCGGGGCTTGACGAGGTTGAGCATCAGCTTCAGCTCCTCGGCGTAGCCGTGCCCAGAGGCGTGGATCGGGGCGTCGCGACTGGTGATCACGTCGCAGCCGATGTGGTACAGGCGGTCGATCGTCTCGTTGACCGCGCGCTCGTTGCCGGGGATCGGGGTGGCCGAGAACACCACCGTGTCGCCTTCGTGGAGCTTGATCTGGCGGTGGTCGTTGTGGGCCATCCGGCGCAGCGCCGAGAGCGGCTCGCCCTGGGATCCGGTGGAGATCACCACGACCTTGTGATCGGGCCAGTCCTCGACCTCCTGGGGCTGGATCAGCATCCCCTCGGGCACGTCGATGTGGCCGAGCGAGCGACCGATGTTGACGTTCTTGCGCATCGAGCGGCCGACCAGCGCGACCTTGCGGCCGAGCGCCGCGGCGGCGTCGATGGCCTGCTGGACGCGGTGGATGTTGGAGGCGAAGCTGGTCACCACGATCCGGCCCTCGGCCCGCGCGAACACCTCCTCGAGGTGTGGGCCGACGACGCGCTCGGACGGCGAGAAGCCGGGCCGGTCGGCGTTGGTGGAGTCGCCGCACAGGAGCAGAAGGCCGTCGCGGCCGAGCTCGGCCAGCCGCGAGACGTCAGCCGGCTCGCCGTCCACCGGGGTCTGGTCGAACTTGTAGTCACCGGTGACCAGCACCGCCCCGAGCTCGGTGGTCAGGGCGACGGCGCAGGCGTCGGGAATCGAGTGGGTCATGTGCACGAGCTCGACCTCGAACGGCCCCAGCGACAGCGCGTCGCCAGGATCCAGATCGCTGAGATCGACGTCACGCAGGCGGTGCTCGTCGAGCTTCGAGCGCGCCATCGCCATCGTCAGCGGGCCGCCGTACACCGGCGGCGAGACGCCGGCGGCGGCCAGCTCCCGGATCACCCACGGCAGCGCGCCGAGATGGTCCTCGTGGCCGTGGGTGATGACGATCGCCTCGATCTCCTCGGCTCGCTCGCGCAGATAGGTGAAGTCCGGCAGCACGAGGTCGATGCCGAGCATCTCGGCGGTGGGGAAGCGCAGGCCGGTGTCGACGACGACGATGCGCTCGTCGTACTCGACCACGGTCATGTTCTTCCCGATCTCCCCCAGCCCGCCGAGCGGGAGGACGCGGAGCCGGCTCAACTTCTCGCTGTCTGGAGCATGCCGTGGCGTTCGAGCAGCCCGCGAACGACCGCGAGCTCGGACTCGTCGAGCTCGACGTAGGGCAGCCGCGGGGCGCCGACGTCGAGGCCGAGCAGATTCAGACCGGCCTTGATCGAGCAGGCCAGCGGCGCGACGCCGAGCTCGCGGTAGACGTCGGCGAGGCCGGCGTCGATCTCGTGCCGGTGCTCGGGCTCGTCGACCATCCGCCGCAGCTCCTCGCCGAAGAAGTGGCTCGAGGTGAGGATCCCGCCCGGCTCGCCGAGATCGAGCACCGGCGCCAGCAGGTCGTCGTTGCCGGCGTAGATCAGCAGGCCGTCGACCGGGGCTAGATTGTCCGGGTTGGCCTGCTTGACGCCGGCCACGTGCTCGAGCTGGGCGAGCTCGGCGAGCAGGTCGTTGGGGAGGTCGGCGCCGGTCCGCTGGGGGATGTTGTAGAGCAGGATCGGCAGGTCGGTGGCGCGATCGACCTCCTCGTAGTGGCGGACGATCCCGCGCCGGCTGGGCCGGTTGTAATACGGATTGACCGACAGCAGCGCGTCGGGTCGCAGCGCCGTCGCCCGCTCGGTCAGGCTGACCGCATGGCGGGTGTCGTTGGAGCCGACCCCCGCGATCACCGTGGCCCCGGGGTGGGAGCGCCGGACCGCCGCCACGGCCAGCTCGATCACCCGCAGGTGCTCCTCGTCGTCAAGCGTGGCCGCCTCGCCGGTCGTCCCGCACACCACGACGCCATCGGAACCGTGCTCGAGCAGGTGGTGGGTGAGCCGCACCACGCCGTCCTCGTCCAGCGCGCCGTCGGCCGTGAACGGGGTGATCATCGCGGTCAGGATCGCGCCGAGCTTCGCAGCCATGGCTCGATTATCGCAGCGATGGCGGCGGCGGGGGGCCCAGCGGGCTATCCGGCGTCCGACGCGCCCGATGCGCGGCCACGGCCACCCCGGGCTCCCCGGTGCCGCGGCGCAGCGGTCCGTGGTAGGGCCCGGGCTTGGGCCGAGCCCTGCCGCCCGGCAGCGCGAGCCGCAGGATCGTCCGCTGCACCATCCCCAGCTGGGTCAGGAACCGCCCGCTGTTGTACGGCAGCCCGTAGCGCTCGCAGATCTCGCGGACCTTGGGGGAGATCTCGCCGTAGCGGGTGCTCGGCATGTCGGGGAACAGGTGGTGCTCGACCTGGTAGCCGAGGTTGCCGCTGATCACGTGGAACACGGGCCCGCCATCGATGTTGGCCGCGCCGGTCAGCTGGCGCACGTACCACCCGCCGCGGGTCTCCTCGGCCGCCTGCTCCTCGGTGAACGTGTAGGTCTGGTCGGGGAAGTGGCCGCAGAAGATGATCGAGTAGGACCACACGTTGCGGATGAGGTTGGCGAGGACGTTGGCGGTCAGCGTGCGCTTGAACGGCTCCCGGAAGGAGCGCCGCGCGACCAGCTGGGAGAGCAGCGAGCTGTCGTCGGTGCGCCGGGCGAGCCGGCGCCCGGTCCGCCGCGCGCGGGCGCCGACACCGCGAGCGGCAGCCTCGCGGCGAAGCTCGACGGCGCCCCGGGCGCCGATCGTCCCGCTCTCGGCCAGCGTCATCACGATCCCGCTGATCGCCGGCCAGGCGATGTAGTCCTTGACGATCTGGGCCCGCGCCTTGCCCGCGATCGCCTTGAGGTCCTCGAGCAGTTGGGCCGGGGACTTCTCGCCCGAGCGGATCGCCTCGAGGTCGAGGTCGTGGAGCGCCACCCCCCACTCGAACAGCCACGCCAGCAGGACGTTGTAGAACGGCTGCAGCAGGTACACCGGGTGCCACTTCTGGTGCGGATCGATCCGCATGATCTCGTAGCCCAGGTCCTTGTCCTTGCCGAGGATGTTGGTGTAGGTGTGGTGGATGTAGTTGTGCGAGTGCCGCCACGCCTCCGCGGTCGAGGCGGTGTCCCAGTCCCACACCCGCGAGTTGATCACCGGGTCGTTCATCCAGTCCCACTGGCCGTGCAGGACGTTGTGGCCGATCTCCATGTTCTCGAGGATCTTGGCCAGGCCGAGCGTCAAGGCGCCGCTGAGCCACGGGATCCGCCAGCGCGACAGGATCAGCTGGGCCCGGCCGCCGAGGGCGAGCTGGCGCTGCAGCGCGATCATCGAGCGGATGTAGCGCGAGTCGCGCTCGCCGAGGTCGGCCCTGACCTGCTCGTGGAGCTCGTCGAACTCGCGCCCGATCGCCTCGATCTGCTCCGCCGTGAGCCAGTCGAGCGGGCTCTCGCCCCGCTCGCCCGGCCCGCGGCCGTCGGTCAGGATGCCTGCATCGCTGGTGGTGGCCATGCCTCGTGCTCCTCCGGTGGCGGTTCACAGCTCGATCTCGACCGGGCCCTCGGGGGCGTGGATGCAGATCCGCACCATCTCCCCCTCCTCTCCGTGGACCTGGCCGTTGCGCAGGTCGCGCACGCGTCCCGCGCGCAGCTCGCCGACGCAGGTATGGCAGATGCCCTCGCGGCACCCGTACGGGAGCTCGAGTCCGGCGTTCTCGCCGGCCACGAGGATCGGCGTGTCGCCGTCCGCACGCGTTTCGGTGTCGCTCGAGAGGAAGCGGATCGTGCCGCCCTCCCCCTGCTCGGCGTCGCCCAGCGCGAGCTTCGGCTGGAAGCGCTCCATGTGCAGGCGCTCAAGGTCGCCGAGGCGCTCCCAGTGCCCGGTCAGCGCGTCGAGTAGGTCGGCGGGGCCGGACACGAACGCCTCGCGCTGACGCCAGTCGGGGCACAGGCGATCGAGGTCGGCGGGGCCCATCCGGCCGGCGTCCCCGGTCAGCTGCTCGTGCAGGGTGAAGCCCTCCCGGCGGCGGTGCAGGGCGCGCAGCTCGGCGCCGAAGATCACGTCGTCGGCGCGGGGTGCGGAGTGCAGCAGCACCACGTCGGTCAGCTCGTCGCCGTGGTCGAGGTGGCGCAGCATGCTGATGATCGGCGTGATCCCGCTGCCCGCGCTGATGAACAGGAGCTTGTCGGGCAGCCGCTCGGGGAGCCGGAAGTCGCCCTCGACGCCCCCCAGCGAGATGATCGTCCCAGGGCGTCCGCGTCGCACCAGGTACGGCGAGACCTTGCCCGCCTCGACGTTCTTGACCGTGATGCTGATCAGGCCGTCCTCGCGCCACGGGTCAGAGGTCAGCGAGTAGGCGCGCCAGTGCCGGATGCCGGCGATGTCGAGCCCGATCCGCAGGTACTGGCCCGGGCGATGGCCGGACCAGCGGTAGCCGGGCTTGATCGTGACCGTGGCGGCGCTGCCGGTCTCCGGCTCGATCGCCTCGATCCTCCCGCGCAGCTCGCGCGTCGACCACAGCGGGTTGATCAGCTCGAGGTAGTCGTCGATCAGCAGCGGCGAGCTGAGGGCGCCCAGCGCCTTCAGCAGCCGTCGCTGCAGCGGGTGCACGTTCGGCGGTGCTCCTCTCTCCGGCATCTACTCAAGAGTAATATCCGAGCAGATAGTGTCCTAACCGCCGATGTCAGCGCGCCCCGCCAGCTCCCGCCGGGCCGACGCTACCGGGGAGCGGCGCGCCGGCACGCGTGGGATGCCGCGGACCGAGTGCGAGCGGCTGATCCTCGACGTCGCCGGGCCGGTGTTCGCCGGCCAGGGCTACCACGACGCCTCGATGGACGAGATCGCCGCCGAGGCGGGAGTATCCAAGCCGATGCTGTACGCGTACTTCGCCTCCAAGCA
Source organism: Solirubrobacterales bacterium (assembly GCA_038254735.1). GTDB lineage: Bacteria > Actinomycetota > Thermoleophilia > Solirubrobacterales > Solirubrobacteraceae > Palsa-465. Next base: position 73,734 of record JBBSFX010000006.1, on the reverse strand, counting down.
GGGGCGAGTTCCTGAGCTTCGTCGAGGAGCATCGCGACGGCTGGGTGGTGCTGTTCCGCGAGACCACGGCCAGCGCGCCCGTGGCCGAGGAGGTCGCGCAACTGCGCGCGCAGGTGGTCGGCGTGGTGCGGCGGATGCTCGAGGCGGGCGGGGCCGGCGGGGCGCGACTGCCCGCGGACGCGATCGCCCACGCGATCGTCGGCGCCGGCGAGTCGCTGGCCAACTGGTGGCTGGCCCATCCCGGGGCCGATCGCGACGAGATCGCCGCCTGGTACGTGGGGCTCGTGCAGGCCGCCGCCAGGCGCGGCTCAGGCGCGGGGCGCGGCCGCGCGCCGTGCCGCCGCGGCGCGGCGGCACGGCGCGCGCGGAGGCGCCGCGGCGCGGTGGAGGCGCAGCGGCGCGGCGCCGCCTACCAGAGCAGGTGCTCGAGCCCGATCAGCGGCGACTCCGGCAGCGTGCCGACCCTGCGGATCGCCAGCAGCACCCCGGGCATGAATGACTCGCGGTCGATCGAGTCGTGGCGGATCGTCAGCGTCTGACCGACGTCGCCGAGGATCACCTCCTGGTGGGCGACCAGGCCCGGGAGGCGGACCGAGTGGACCGGCGGCTCCGGGCGATCGGGAGCCGCCGCGTGCATCAGCGCCGCCGTCCGGGCGGCGGTGCCGCTCGGCTTGTCGAGCTTGCCGTCGTGGTGGAGCTCGATGATCTCGGCTGCGGCCATGTGGCGGGCCGCCCGGGCGGCGAACTGCATCATCAGCACCGCGCCGACGGCGAAGTTGGGGGCGACGAACACGTTGGCGCCGCGCAGCCCGGCGAGCACGGCGTGGTCGAAGCCGGTCGCCCCGATCACCACGTGCACGCCGGCGCTGACCGCCAGCCGCGCGTTCTCGACCACCGTCGCGGGGAGCGTGAAGTCGACGATCACCTCGGGGCGCTCCTCCAGCGCGTCGGAGACCGAGGTCCCGAGCGCCGGGTCGGCGCGCGCCACCAGCTCCAGGTCGCCGGCGCCCTCGACGGCGCGGCACACCGTCTCCCCCATCCGGCCGGCGGCACCGGCCACGGCGACGCGAATCAAGCCCCGCCTCCGAGCCACGGAATCTCACACCCGAACCGCCCAGCCACGCGGATCATCCCGCGGCGGCGGCCGGGACCAGCGGCTCGAGCGCGGCCTCGAGGCGCGCCTCGTCGGGGCCGATCCCGGCGCACGAGAGTCGCTCGGGCGCCCACAGCTCGTCGGCGAGCTGTTGCAGGTCGGCGACCGTGACGGCTTCGATCCGCGCCACCACCTCGTCGAGCGAGAGCAGCGGCAGGCCGCCCAGCAGCTCCGAGCCGAGCCGGCTCATCCGCGCCCCGGTCGACTCGAGCGACAGCAGCACACGGCCCTTGAGGTTCTCCTTGGCCCGGTGCAGCTCGTCCTCGGTGGCGGGCGCCTCCCGGAGCCGCTCCAGCTCGGCGGCGATCACCGACATCGCCTCGGCCAGGTTCTCGGCGCGGGTCCCCAGGTACAGCCCGACCTGGCCGCCGTCGTGGTAGGCGCTCGAGAACGAGTACACCGAGTAGGCGAGGCCGCGGCGCTCGCGGATCTCCTGGAACAGGCGCGAGGAGCTGGTCCCGCCGAAGATCGTGTCGAGCACCCGCAGCGCGAAGCGCCGGTCGTCGTGGCGAGAGGGCCCGTGGCCGCCCAGGCAGACGTGGTACTGCTCGGTGTCCTTGGCCTCGAAGCGCCGTCGCGGCGCCGCGGCGCCGGCGCCCGGGGCGGGCGCCACCGCCGGGAGCTCCGGCCCGCGGGTCTCGGCGTCGGCGGGGACGCGGGTCCGCGCGAGCTCGACCAGCGCGTCGTGGTCGACCGCGCCGGCGGCTGCGATCACGATGTTGGCAGGGGTGTAGCGGCCGGCGTGGAAGCCGGCGATCTCGCGCGCCGGCGTGTCGGCGATCACCGGCGCACGGCCGATGATCGCCCGGCCCAGGGGGTGGTCTCCGAACACGGCCTCGCCGAGCACGTCGAACACCTTCTCCTGAGGATCGTCCTCGTACATGGCGATCTCCTCGAGGATCACCGCCCGCTCGGAGTCGATGTCGTCGAGCGTGGGGCGGAACACCATGTCGGCCATCACGTCGAACGCGCGCTCGACGTGCTCGTCGATCACGCGGGCGTAGACCGTGGTCGTCTCCTTGCCCGTGCCGGCGTTCAGCTCCGCCCCCATGCCGTCGAAGATCTGGTCGATCTCCAGCGAGGCGTACCGGGAGGAGCCCTTGAACAGCAGGTGCTCGAGCAGGTGCGAGAGCCCGGCCTCGGAGTCGGCCTCGCCGCGCGAGCCCGTCCCGATCCAGAACCCGAGCGAGACGGATCGGACGGAGGGCATCGCCTCCGTCGCGATCCGAATGCCGGATTCCAGCGTGCTCAGGCGGTGGGTGTCCGCCAATGCGTCAGCTCAGGACCGGGGACGGTCCGGGTCGCGGTCGCGGTCGCGCACGCGCCCGCGGTCGCCGCCATCCCGGCCGCCGTCACGGCCGCCGTTGCGCCCGCCCCGGTCCCGATCGCGGTCGCGCCCGCGACCGCCGCGGTCACCGCCCCGGTCGCGGTCACGGCCGCCACCGCCGCGCGGGCCGCCGTCGCCGCTGCCGACGCCGGCCAGCTCCTCGACGGTCTTGCCGGCGACATCCGGGTCGTCGGCCAGACGCAGGCCGATCCGACCGCGCTCACGGTCGACCTCGACCACGCGTACGGCGATCTCGTCGCCCTTGTTGAGCACGTCTTCGACGGTGTCGATCCGCCGTCCGGGCGCCACGTTGGAGATGTGCAGCAGCCCGTCCGTGCCCTTGGCCAGCTCGACGAAGGCGCCGAACGTGGTCGTCTTGACGACCTTGCCGGAGAACGCGTCACCGACCTCGACCTCCTTGGTCATCGAGCGGATCCGGTCGACGAGCGCGTCGCCCAGCTCGCGGTTCGAGGCATAGACGAGAACCTGACCCTCGTCGTTGACGTCGATCTGGGACTCGAACTCCTCCTGGAGCGCGCGGATCGTCTCGCCGCCCTTGCCGATCAGCAGACCGATCTTCTCCGGGTCGATCTTGACCGAGGAGATGCCCGGCGCGTACTTCGAGAGCTCGTCGCGCGGGGCCTCGATGACCTTGTCCATCTCCTTGAGGATGAACTCACGGGCCACCTTCGCCTGGGCGAGGGCGTCGCGCATGATCTCGAACGTCACGCCCGTGATCTTGATGTCCATCTGCAGGGCGGTGATCCCGTCCTTGGTCCCGGCGACCTTGAAGTCCATGTCGCCGAGGTGGTCCTCGACGCCCGCGATGTCGGTGAGGATGACGTAGTCATCACCCTCCTTGATCAGGCCCATCGCGATACCGGCCACCGGCGCCTTGATCGGCACTCCGGCATCCATCAGCGAGAGGGTCGAGCCGCATACCGAGGCCATCGAGCTCGAGCCGTTGGACTCGAAGATGTCCGAGACGACGCGGATCGTGTACGGGAAGTCCTCCTGACTCGGGATCATCGGCACGAGCGCCCGCTCGGCGAGCGCGCCGTGGCCGATGTCGCGGCGCTTGGGGCCGCGCATGAAGCCCGCCTCCCCGACCGAGAACGGCGGGAAGTTGTAGTGGTGGAAGTAGCGCTTGGTCGTCTCCAGCCCGAGCGTGTCGAGCCGCATCTCCTCACGCGTGGTCCCGAGCGCGGCGACGCTGAAGGCCTGCGTCTGGCCGCGGGTGAACAGCGCCGAGCCGTGGGTCCGGGGCCCGACCGAGACCTCGATCGAGATCGGTCGGATCTCCTCCGAGGTGCGGCCGTCGGGGCGCTTCTTCTCGACGGCGATCCGCTCGCGGATCAGCGTCTTCTCGAGCTTGTCGAAGGCCCGCTGGGCGGCCTGGCGGCGCCCGGCGTGCTCGTCGGACTCGGGATCTCCCGCGTAGTGCGTGATCACCTGCTCCTCGACGGCCTTGCAGGCGTCCTGGCGGGCGAGCTTGTCCTCGACCTGCGTGGACTGCGAGAGCGCGTCGCCGTGCGAGGCCTTGACCTGCTCGTAGAGCTCGGGGTCGACGCCCGGGACCTCGACCTCGACCTTCTCCTTGCCGGCCTTCTCGCGCAGCTCGTGCTGGGCGGCGCACAGCTTCTTGATCGCGTCGTGGGCGATGTCGAGCGCGTCGAGGATCTCGGCCTCGGGGATCTCGTTGGCGCCCGCCTCGACCATCAGGATCGCCTCCTCGGTGCCGGCCACGATCAGGTCGAGGTCGGCGTTCTCGAGCAGGTCCTCCTCGTCGGGGTTGACGACGAAGTTGCCGTCGATCTTCCCGATCCGGACCGCGCCGACGGGTGCGGGGAACGGGATCTGCGAGACCATCAGCGCAGCCGAGGCGCCGTTCATGGCCAGCATGTCGTAGGGGTGCTCGTGGTCGACCGACATCGGCAGCGCCACGAGCTGGGTCTCATGGCGCCAGCCCTTGGGGAACAGCGGCCGGATCGGGCGGTCGATCAGGCGCGCGGTCAGCGTCGCCTTCTCCCCGGCGCGACCCTCGCGCTTGAAGAATGAGCCGGGGATCTTCCCGGCGGCGTACATCCGCTCCTCGACGTCCACCGTCAGCGGGAGGAAATCGACATCGCGCAGGTTGCCTGCGGTGGCGGTACAGAGGACCATCGTGTCGCCCGACTGGACGACCACTGCGCCGGAGGCCTGCTTGGCCAGCTTGCCGGTCTCGAAGGAGATCTCCTTACCGGCGATCTCGACGGAGACGCGCGTAACGGCGTCAGACATATTCAGTTTCCCTTCTCTCTCCGCCCTTCGGTCGGCGGAGCTCTTCGTTTCGTCTTTGTATCCTAACCCTGTTGATGGTAGACGGTCCCGCCGGCCGGCGCGGATCAGCCCTCGCCGTCGAGGGCGTCGAGCGCGGCGATCGCGGCACGGCCCGCATAGCTCGCGCCGCCCGCGAACACGCACGGCGTCGTCACCACCCCGGCGCGGATCCCGGAGCGGAAGTCGGCCTTGACCCGTGCCCGCACGGCCTCGCTGCGGCGCTCGGCGTCGAAGCGCTCGAGATCGAGCCCGAGCACGGCGGCGCGCTCCCACAGGTGCGGATCCTCGAGCCGGGCCGGGTCGGCGAACAGCGAGTCGTGCATCTCCCAGAAGCACCCCTGGAGCGCGGCGGCCTCGGCGGCGCAGGCCGCGGCCCAGGCCCGCGGGTGGCTCGACTTGACCGGAAAGTGGCGGAACACGCGCCGCAGCCGCAGTGCGGCCAGGCGCGCGCTCAGCGCGGCGCAGTATGGGCACTCGAAGTCCGCGTACTCGATCACCAGGGTTGCGTCGCCGGGGCCCCGCACGTGGTCCGTCGGGCCCGGGGGGGGGACCGGGGCCGAGCCGAGATCGCTCACCCCGAGCGCCTCCGTCGCGGGCCCTCAGTCGGCCAGCGCGTCGAAGATCAGGTTGGCGCCGGGGAGGTCGCCCGGTGAGGGGGCCTGATAGCTCCACCTGACGCGCGCGTCCGGGCCGATCACGAACAACGCGCGCTGCGGGAACCCTCCCTCGTGGAGCACGCCGAAGGCGCGGCAGGCAGCCCCCTTGGGCTCGAAGTCCGACAGCTGCGCGATCGAGACGCCGAGCTGCTCCCGGAACGCGGTCTGCGACCAGCTCGAGTCGCACGAGACGCCGTACAGGGTCGCGCCGCGAGCCGCGAACTCGTCCAGCACCTCCTCGTAGAGGTTGAGCTGGTCGGTGCACACGGGACTGAAGGCGAACGGGTAGAACACCAGCACCGTCGTGCGATCCTCGAGGTCCGCACGGGCGAACGGCTCGCCGTCCTCCTGCTTGAGCGTGAACTGCGGGGCCGGCTCGCCGGCCGCAATCACGCTCATTGCGCCAGGTCCGGGAGATTTGCGCCAGCACATCTCCCATCGGAGTTGGCGCCAGCCAACTCCACGGTCACCGCCGGAGCCCGAGCTCGCGAATCAGGGCGCGGTAGCGCTCGAGGTCGGAGCGCTGGAGGTAGTTGAGGAAGCGGCGCCGGCGGCCGACCAGCATCAGCAGGCCCCGTCGCGAGTGGTGGTCCTTGCGATGGCCCCGCAGGTGCTCGGTGAGACCGTTGATGCGCTCGGTCAGGAGCGCGATCTGGACCTCGGCCTTGCCGGTGTCGGCGGGCCCGTCGCCGAACTTCTCGATCAGCTCCAGCTTACGTTCTTGGGTAAGGGTGTGCGACATAATGGGGAGGAATCCGGCGAGTGGCTGGGCGTGGCTGGCGTAGCCGGCTCGCCACGATGACACGGGCCGGTGACAGTAGCAGGCCGGTCGCTCGGCGGCGGCCGCCGGCGGGAATCGCGCGAGGCCCACGGTGCTGCGAGGGGGCACGAGATTGCCCGGGTCAGCCCGCGATCTCCCGCGTGCGCAGGATGTCGTCGTGCATCTGCTCGATCAGCGCCTCAACGGTGTCGAAGCGCCTCTCGCCGCGCAGCCGGGCGAGGAAGTCGATCGTCAGCGTGCGCCCGTAGAGATCCTCGTCGCGATCGATCAGGAAGGCCTCGACGAGCACCGCGCGGCCGGTGCCGAATGTCGGCTTGACGCCGACGCTGACCGCGGCAGCGCTGCCATCGGCGCGGGCCGCGTAGACGCCGTGGCCGGGGCACACGAGCGCCTCGTCGGGGACGATGTTGGCGGTCGGAAAGCCGAGCTCGCGGCCGACCTTCTCGCCGTGGACGACCTCGCCGCGGAGCTTGAACGAATCGCCGAGGAAGCGCGCGGCCGCCTCCACCTCTCCGGCTCCGACCAGCGCCCGGATGTGGCTCGAGGAGACGATCTCGCCGTCGAGCTCGACCAGCGGCACCACCCGCGTGCTGAAGCGGTCCTCGGAGGCGAGCTGGGCCACGTCGCCGGAGGCGCGGTGGCCGAAGCGGAAGTTGTCCCCCACCGAGACGTGGGTGGCGCCGAGCCGCCCGACGAGGACGTGGTCGATGAAGTCGACCGCCGACTGGTGCGCGAACTCGGCGTCGAACGGGATCACGACCAGCTCCTGCACGCCGAGCCCGGCGATCAGCTCGGCCTTCACCTCGAGGCAGTTCAGGAGCCTCGGCGCCGCCTCGGGCCGGACGACCTGCAGCGGGTGAGGCTCGAAGGTGAGCACCGTGTCGCTGCCCCGGATCACTTCACGGTGGCCGAGATGCACGCCGTCGAACTCGCCGACCGCGATCCGCCGTGACCGCGGCGCGGCCTCAAACAGGTTCGTCACCCGCATCGGCGCGAAGGGTACTCAGGGCACGAGCAGGAATGATCGGGCCCTCAGCCACTCCTGAAGCCGACGATCGGCTTCAGCCGGCCGTCCTCGGTCGGCTCAGCCAGCGCGATCAGCCCCTCCGCGTCGGTCAGCCGCACGATCCGAGCCGTGCTGCCGGGCACCGCGCGGCCGTGCGCGGCCCAGCGGGCGGCCTCGCCCTCGAGGCGCTGCTCGGGCAGGAACGCCAGCGCCGTGTTCACCGGGACGACCCGCTCGGGATCGGCGTCGGCCACGTCGAAGTCGCCGATCCGGGTGCGCCGCAGCGCCTCGCAGTAGGCGTCGCCGAGCTCGGCGATCAGGCTGCGCACGTAGGTCCCCGACGAGCACTCGATGGCGAACTCGCGCCGCTCGGCCGCGGCCGCGAGCTGCTCGAAGCGGTAGACCTCGACCTCGCGCTCAGGGAGCTCGACCTCGACCCCCGCCCGGGCCAGCGCGTAGGCGCGCCGGCCCCCGATCTTGATCGCCGAGTACGCCGGCGGGCGCTGGCGCAGGCGCCCGGTGGGCAGCTCCAGCGGGCCCTGCGGAACGACGCCGGTCGCGACGATCTCGCCCTCCGGGTCGCCGGTGCTCGAGACGGCGCCGAACCGGGCCGTCGCCAGGTAGGCCTTGGGCAGCTCCATCAGGAACCGCTGCACGCGGGTGGCCCGGCCGACCAGCACCAGCAGCAGACCGGTGGCGAATGGGTCCAGGGTGCCGGCATGTCCGACTTTGACCCCGCGGGGAAACGTGCGCCGGACGCGGGCGACGACGTCGTGCGAGGTCACGCCGGCCGGCTTGTCGTACACGATCACCCCTCCGAGCCCGCCGCCCCCTCGGCATCGGACCTCGCCCGGACGGGCGGCGCTCGGATCCTCCGGCGCAGGATCGCGGCGATCGGGCTCAGCCAAGCTGCTCGGCGACCTGCTCGCGCAGGAACGCGACGAGCGCGTCGGGCTCCAGCGTGGACGAGAAGCCCGCCGCCTGCTTGTGACCGCCGCCGCCCTGGGCGCGGGCGATCCGCGAGACGTCGACGCGGTCGTCGCTGGCCCGCAGCGAGACCTTGCGCTGCTGGACGGCGCCGTCCTCGTCGTCCTCGCCGATGCGGTCACGCACGAGTGCCGCCACGGCGGTGCCGCGGAGCGCGCGGAGATGGTCGATGACGCCCTCGGAGTAGCTCTCCTCGGCCTCCGAGCGCTCGAAGTCCTCGACGCTCAGCGCGGTCACCGTGAGGCGGCCGTCGTCGTAGCGGCGGACGTTGGCCAGGCCGCGCGCGAGCAGGGCCAGCTTGCCGTAGGGGACGTCCTCGTAGACGTGGCGGTAGATCTCGTTGACGACAACGCCGGCCTCGATCAGCTCGGCGGCCATCTCGTGGGCGCGGGGGCCGGTGTTCTCGTACATGAACTTGCCCGTGTCGGTGATCAGCCCGACGTACAGCGCATCGGCGATCACCGGGCTCGGCGCGACCTCGAGCCCGTGCATCAGGTCCCACACGATCTCGGCCGTGCACGAGGCCTGCGGGTCGATCAGGTTGACGGTCCCGAAGCGGGTGTTGTCGTGGTGGTGGTCGATGTTGAGGATGTGGACCCCGGGGCGGCCCAGCGCCTTGGCCGGGTTGCGCTCGAGGTTGCCGCAGTCGAGAAACACCACCGTCCGCTCCTCGAGGTCCTCCGGGGGCTGGTTGACGAGCCGGTTGAGCGGCAGGAAGCGGTACTCGGAGGGCAGCGGGAGCTCGGCCGCGTCGACGAACATCAGCGTCGACTTGCCGAGCACGGTGAGGATCTCCTGCATCGCAACCAGCGAGCCGAGCGCATCGCCGTCGGGGTTCTCGTGGGTCACGCAGATCAGCTTGCCGGCCTCGCGCAGCTCGCGGAGGACCGCGTCGCGCTCGGAGCCGTGGCCGTTCTCAGTCATCGCGTCCGGTGGGGCCATGGCCGGTGGGTCGGACCTCGTCGGAGCCGAGCAGCTCGGTGATCCGCATGCCGCGGTCGATCGATCCGTCGTAGGCGAAGCTCAGCGCCGGGGTGTGCTTGAGCGACAGCTCACGAGCCACGCGGCCCTGCAGGTAGCCGTGCGCCGAGCGCAGACCCTCGAGGCTCGCCTCCCGGGCCGCGTCGTCGCCGAACACGCTCACGTACACGCAGGCGTGGCGCAGGTCGTGGCTGGTCTTGACGCCGGTGACTGTCACGAATCCAACTCGCGGGTCCTTCAGGTCAGTGGCGATCGCCTCGCTGAGGACGGCGCGGACCGCCTCGTCAACTCGCCTCATCCGTCCCGTGGGCATCCTATCCCTCCCAGCCCGGGCCCGGGGCGCCGCCGCGCAGATCCTCCACGCTGGCCAGCAGCCGCTCGACGCTCACGCCATCGGGACAGCGAGCCTCGAGGAACCGCTCGACGTCGTCGGCCGCCGCCGAGAGCACCGAGGCCGAGCGGCCGGTCAGCGCCGCGGTCAGCGTGGCCCGCTGCCACAGGTCGTGGTGGGCGGTCTCGGCGACCGTCGCGCCGAGACGGCCGCGCAGCTGCGCCTTGATCGAGACGAGGTGCCTGCGCTTGCCCTTGAGGCTCCCCGCGTCCGGGAAGTAGAGGTCGATCACCAGCACGGCGACGAAGCCGGCCTCCGAAACCTTCCCCACCCGCCCCGGCTAGGCGAGCTCGCGCTCGACCTGGCGCGTGGCGTAGGCCTCGAGCACGTCGCCATCCTTGATGTCGGCGAAGTCCTTGAGCACGATCCCGCAGTCGAAGCCGGCCGCGACCTCACGCACGTCGTCGTTGACCCTGCGCAGGCTCTGGATCTCGCCGTCCCACACGACGGTGCCGTCCCGGACCAGCCGGACCCTGCCGCCGCGGGTGATCTTGCCCTCGGTGACGTGAGAGCCGGCGATCGTGCCGACGCGCGAGGCACGGAAGATCTGGCGCACCTCGGCGCTGCCGACGGTGTCCTCGACCTCCTCGGGTACGAGCATGCCCTGCATCGCCGAGCGCAGCTCCTCGATCGCCCGGTAGATCACCGCGTAGTGGCGGATCTCGACGCCCTCGCGCTCGGCCACCGCTCGCGCGTCGCCGACCGGGCGCACGTTGAAGGCCAGGATCACGGCGTCGGAGGCGGAGGCCAGCATCACATCGGACTCGGTGACAGCGCCGACGGCGCGGCGGATCACGTTGACCGAGACCTCGTCCTGGGGCAGCTTGGCGATCTCGTCCTCGAGCGCCTCGCTCGACCCGGCGACGTCCGACTTGATCACCAGGTTGAGCTCCTGCAGGCCGCTCTTGAAGATGTCCTCGAGCGAGATCCGCTTGCCCGACAGACGGGCCAGCGACTCGGTCTTGAGCCGCGTGGCGCGCTCGTTGGCGAGCTGCCGGGCGCGGCGCTCGTGCTCGACCACGCGGACGCGCTCGCCGGCCTCGGGGACGCTGTCGAACCCGAGCACCTCGACCGGCTCGCCGGGCGTCGCCCGATCGACCTTGTTGCCGAGGAAGTCGTGCATCGCGCGGACCCGGCCCCAGTGGGCGCCGGCCACCAGCGCGTCGCCGACCTCGAGCGTGCCGCGGCCGATCAGCACCGTCACGACGGGACCGCGCCCGGGGTCGAGCTTCGACTCGATCACCGAGCCCGACGCAGCGGCGTCGGGGTTGGCCTTCAGCTCCTGGAGCTCGGCCAGGGTGACGATCGTGTCGAGCAGGTCGTCGAGGCCCTCCCGGGTCTTGGCCGAGACGTCGACGAAGTCCGTGTCCCCGCCCCACTCCACCGGCTGCAGCCCGATCGGAGGGGCGGCCATCTCGCCGCGGACGCGGTTCGGGTCGGCGCCCTCCTTGTCGATCTTGTTGACCGCCACCACCATCGGCACGCCCGCCTCCTTGGCGTGGTCGACCGCCTCCTGGGTCTGCGGCTTGACGCCGTCGTCGGCGGCGACCACGATCACCGCGATGTCGGTGACCTTGGCGCCGCGCGCGCGCATCGCCGTGAACGCCTCGTGGCCGGGGGTGTCGAGGAAGGTGACGAGCTTGTCGCCGTGGTGAACCTGGTAGGCGCCGATGTGCTGGGTGATCCCGCCGGCCTCGCCGGCCGCCACCTCGGTCTCGCGCACGGCGTCGAGCAGTGAGGTCTTGCCGTGGTCGACGTGGCCCATGATCGTGACCACGGGCGGGCGCTCGATGAGGTCCTCATCGGCATCGTCGAACGCAGGCTCGAGCACGGGCTCGTCCTCGGAGTGGACGATCTCGACCTCTTTGCCCAGCTTCTCGGCCAGCTCGCCGATCGCCTCGTCGGACAGCGTCTGGGTCAGCGTCTTGAGCTCGCCGAGCGCCATCAGCTGCTTCATGATCTCGGGCACCGGCACGTTGAGGTACTCGGCGACGTCCTTGACCGTCGACCCCGAGTTGATGCGGACCGTGTCGGGCTCGGTGACCGCCGTCCGCGACGGACGCGATTCGGCCTCTTCGTCGTAGACGCCGCGCCGGCGCCGTCCACGGCGCTGGCGCCGCGGGGGCTGGTTGACCGGGCCGCCCCCGGGGCCACCCGGACCCCCCGCGCGGCGCGAGGCCTGCGAGTCGATCACGACGCGCCGGCGGCCGCCGGCGCTGCCGGGGGCGCGCTCGCCCTGCAGTGAGTCGCGGGTGGGACGCTTGTGCTGGCCGTCGCCGCCGCGGGGCGCTCCGGCTCCGTCGGCTGCGGCGCCGTCGCCACCGGAGGCGGCGCTCGACGGCTCGACAGGGGGCGGGGGCGGGGGCGGCTGGATCCGGGTCGGCGGCGGGTTGTTGGCCGCCGAGCGCGGCGTGCCGGTGCGCTGGTTGGCCGCGGAGCGCGGGTCACGGCTGACCGGCGGGCGGGCCGGCGGCTTGCTGGCCGGCGCGCTGCCGGCAGCGCTCCCGGCGCCCGCGTCGCTGGGAGCGCTGGTGGCGCCATCCGCGTTCCGGGGCGCGCCGTTGGCGGCGGCGCCGTTGCCGCCGGCCGGCTGGTCGGCGCCGTCGCGCGGGCGGCTGGGGTTCTGGCGGCCGGTGCCGCTGTCGTCGGGGCGCTTAGGCATCCTGAGAGTGTAGAAGCCTACGTGCCGGCGCCGTCCGCGGCGCCGACATGGTCGGAGTCGGAGTTGGCCAGCGCCTGGTGGGCCTCGATCCCGCAGTAGCGCGTTGCGGGCAGCGAGGCGTTGGGGCAGCGGCGGCCGTTGGACAGGATCGCCGCGCAGCGGCCACCCAGCTCCTCCTCGTCGTAGCCGTGCTCGGCCTCCTCGGCGGCGAACTCGGTCTCCGAGCGGATGTCGATCCGCCAGCCGGTGAGGCGGGCGGCGAGGCGCGCGTTCTGGCCCTCGCGGCCGATCGCCAGCGACAGCTGGTCGTCGGGGACGATCACCGTCGCCTGTTTGTTGTCGTCGTCGACCAGCACCTCGCGGACGCGGGCCGGCGACAGCGCCTTGGCCACGAACCGGGCGGGCTCGTCGTTGTAGGGGATGATGTCGATCTTCTCGCCGCGCAGCTCGGAGACGACCATCCGCACGCGCGATCCGCGCGGGCCGACGCAGGCGCCGACCGGGTCGACGCCGGCGACGTGCGAGACGACGGCGATCTTGGAGCGGTAGCCGGGCTCGCGGGCGACGCCGGTGATCTCGACCAGGCCGTCGGCGATCTCCGGGACCTCGAGCTCGAACAACGACTTGATCAGCTCGGGGTCGCGGCGCGAGACGATGATCGACGGGCCCTTGGTCGAGTTCGAGACGTCCTTGATCACGGCCTTGATCCGCTGCGAGTGGTCGTAGCGCTCGCCGTCGACCTGCTCGGACTTGGGCAGTAGCGCCTCGACCCGCTCGCGCAGCTGCACCAGCGTGTAGCGGCTGTCGGACTGCTGGACGATGCCGGTGATCAGCTCGCCGACGCGATCCCGGTACTCCTCGAACATCATGTCGCGCTCGGCCTCGCGAATCCGCTGCAGGATCACCTGCTTGGCGGTCTGGGCGGCGATCCGCCCGAAGTCGTGTGGGGTGACGTCCGCGGTCTCGATCTGGTCCTCGTACTCCTTGAGCTTCTCGAGGTCGATCTCGGGCTCGGGCGGCTCGCGCATCTCGCCGGTCTCGGGGTCGACGGTGGGCTGGGCGTCGGTCGACGCCTCGACCAGCAGCTGCTCCTCGAGCTCCGGCGGGATCTTCAGCTCCCACACCTTGAAGTCGCCGTTCTCGCGGTCCATCTCGACCTTGGCGTAGGGCGCCGAGCCGGGGGTCTTCTTGTAGGCGGACAGGAGCGCGTCCTCGAGCGCCTCCATCAGCTTCTCGTGCGAGATGTTCTTCTCCGCGGCGAGGCCCCGAACGGCCTCAACGATTTCACGTGACATGCTCAGTCTCCGGGTACGAGGTTGGAGCGGGCGATCTCCTCGTAGGCGATCGTGACCAGGCCGTCGGGCGCGGCGATCGTGACTTCCCGCTCTGACGCGCCGACGAGCTCGCCGGTCACGTGCTTGTGGCCCCCGCGGGCGTCCCGTAGCCGCACACGTGCGCGGCGCCCGAGGTAGCGCGAGTAGTGCTGGGGCTTGGTCAGTGGCCGGTCCTGGCCCGGCGAGGACACCTCGAGGCCGTACTGCTCGCGGTAGTCGGCGAGCTGGTTCGACACGCGCTCGCAGAGATCGAGGGTCACGCCGTCGGGATGGTCGATGAACAGCCGCAGCGTGGGCTGGGCGGGGGTCGGTATCACCTCGGCGAGCAGCACCTCGACGTCGGGGTCGCTCGCGGCGAGCTTCTCCTCGATCTCGGTCTGCATCGAACTCACGATCTCCTCCGTCCTACGCCGGACAAGTCATAAAAAAAAGCGGGCGAGCGCCCACTTCCGGTACTGCCGCCGGGAACGCCCGGCGCGAAAGCTGTCGGCGCAGCGTAGCACTGCGAGGGCGACCTCGCAGGGGTGCGCGGCGTCAGCCCGGGGCAGCGCGGGCGCGAGCCTGGTCCCGGTAGCGCCGGTAGTCGCGCCGCGCGGGCTGCATGCACGCGGCCAACGCCAGCGGCTGCCGGGCCTCGGCGTGGCGGCCGAGCATCTGTAGGCTGCGACCGAGGCAGAACAGCGCGTAGTCGTTGGTCGGCGCCTGGCGGACGACCGCCGCGAACTCGGCCGCCGCCTCCTCGTAGCGCTGGGTGTGGAACAGCGCGCGCCCGAGCGCCTCGCGGATCGAGGTCTTATCCGGCTCGAGGTCACGCGCCCGCCGGAGCGGGACCGTCGCCTGATGGTTGTGTCCCGCCTCGAGCAGTTCCGAGCCACGCCGGAAGAGTTCGTAGACGTCATCCATTTCCGTCCGATTCTAAGAGAGCACGCCTTAAGGGCTTACGCTCGGCCCCCCCGCCGGCCGCGGCCGCTCCGGTGGGGCGCGGGCGGCAGCGCCCACAGCGCCCGCAGGCGCCCGAGCGTCCCCCGCCCGGTGGCCAACTGGGCCCGCAGCGCGCGGCGCCCCCGCGGTGGCGGCGCGAGCCCGGCGCCCGCCGGGCCGCCGCCGTAGCGCCACAACCGCACGGCGCGGATGTAGCCCGCCGCTCGGGGATCGTCGCGGTAGCGGTGCTCGAGCACGGCCAGCGTCGTCGGCGGGGCCAGCGGCCGTCCGCTGCGCGCGAACGCGCGCTCGAGCTCGGCCAGCGGATCGCGCGCGGCGGCCCGCGCTCCGCGGAGCGCCAGCGCGGCCAGGACGGCCACGGCGATGGCCAGCGCCGCGGCGATCGCGACGGTGGCGGGCGGCCCCAGCCCCGAGCCGCGGTGCGCGCCGACCCCGCCGGCGGCGCTCGCCGGGACGCGCGCGGGCTCGGGCCGGCGCACCGGCCTCGGCGCGTGCCCGCTCGCGCCGGCGCCCGCCCCCGCCGCGGGCAGCCGGATGTGGCCCCCGAGCGCCGGGTCGACGCTCGGCGTCGGGTCGAAGGTGACCCAGCCGTAGTGCGGGAACCACGCCTCGACCCAGGCGTGGGCGTTGACGTCGGCGACCGAGTAGGCGCGGGTCGAGCTGTCGTAGGTGCCGGTGGTGAAGCCCGCCGAGACGCGCGCGGGGACACCCCCCATGCGCAGCAGCAGCGCCATCGCCCCGGCGAACTGCTGGCAGTAGCCGCGGTGGCTTCCGAACAGGAAGCTCGCGATCGGGTAGCGGCTGGGCGGCGGGCTCTCGTCGTAGAGGTAGCCGTGGGTCAGGTGGGCCTTGATCGCGAGCGCGTAGTCGTAGGGCGTCGCCGCCCGCCCGGCCAGCCGCCGCGCGAGCCGATACGCGGGCGCGTAGGACGAGCGCTCGAGCAGCCGCGCGGTGCCGTGCTCGCCGGTGGCACCGACGGCGGCGTACGGCGGCCCGGCGCGGAACGGCGCGAACTCGATCAACCGCGAGGGCGACGGCGGCGGCGCGGCCGCGGGCAGCGAGATCGAGCGGTAGCCGGGGGGCAGGGCGGCCGGATAGACGCTGCCGGCCCGGCGCAGCTCGCGCGGGCTCGGCGCCGGCGTGTAGGCGTCGACCAGGTAGCTGTCGCCCGGGTGCAGCGGCGTCGAGGCGACCCACGTGCCGGTGCTCGCCCCCGGTACCGGGACGCTCCCCAGGTGCGTCGGCGCCGCGGCGACGCCCGCCGCGATCACGTTCGCGGAGCTCATCCCGGTGTCGGTCACGTGCAGCTGCTGGGTGAAGCGTCGCAGCGCGCCGACGTCGGCGCCGAGGAACCCGTACTGGACTGCGCCGGCGCTCCAGCCGTAGCCGTCGAAGGTCTCGAGGTTCTCGGCCTTCCAGTAGGCGGGGTGGGCGGCCTGGACCTCGAGCACCTCGTGGCCGGTCCGCGGCCAGCGAAGCGGGCCGTAGCTCTGGCTCCAGTCGAAGCTCTCGCCGCGGCCCGGGCCGAGCCTCCCGGCCAGCGTGCGGAAGTCGAGCCACGGCTTGTGCGGGTCCAGGCGCGGCGCCGCCAGCATCGCCCCGAGCATCGCCACGGTGACGAGCCCGACCGCGGCGAGGCCGCTGAATCCGCGGAGCCGCTCGCCCCACACCACCGCGGCCAGCAGCACGAACAGGAGCGCCCCGTGGACGTAGGGCACCGACGGCCGTTCCAGCGCCGCCGGCACGACCGCCAGCACGACCAGCGGCAGCGTCGCCAGCGCCAGGCGCAGCTCGCCGAGCGCCCGTGGGGCGAAAGCGAATATCAGCCCGGCGTCGAGCAACAGCACGCCGGCCCCCATCGCGATCACCGCGCGGACGGGCTCGTTGAGCCCGCTGTAGGGAACGAGCACCGCAGGCAGCTCGGCCAGCCCGTGGCCGATCGCCCGCACGATCACGGAGATCCGCAGGTCGATCACCCAGTCGAGCGGGAGGCCCGCGAGCGGGATCAGCGCCAGCACGCCGAGCGGCGCGATTACTGCCGCCAGCGCCGGGATCCGCGCCGCCGGCCACAGCCCGAGCCCGCCCACGGCGAGCGCCACGGCGAGCATCCCGAGCAGCCGCGGAACCGGATCGGGGCTGAGCATCGTCCCCCAGCGCAGCGTCCCGTACAGGCCCAGCAGCGCGAATGGGGCCAGCGTCCACGCCGTCCGGCGCAGGCGCGCGCGGGGGTGCGGCGCGCGCGGGCGGGCGCCGCGCGGTGGCTCGAGCACGGTCGTGGCCGCGGCGCTCACCGCCCCGGCGCTCCCGCGGCCCGCGGGTCGGGCCGCGACCCACCGCCCGCCACCGGCCGGCGCCGGCCGGCGCCGCCCAGCTCGAACCCCCGGCAGCCGGCGACGGCGAAGCTCGCAACAGGCTTCGCGGCGCCGAGCGACTCGGGCACGACCAGCGTCCGCGCCCCGCCGCGCAGCGCAGCGAGCGCCGCGGGCGGCCGGCGCGGGTCGCACGCGGCGACGTAGAACACGGCCGAGGCCCGCCCGGCCGCGCTCAGCACCGGCGGCGCGGTGGTGGCGACCACGAGCGCCAGGCGTACGTGCGCGGCCGGCCACTGCCGCAGGTCGGGCTCGATCGTCACCGGGCGCCGCTCGCCCCCGAGCAGCAGTCGGCAGCCGCCCCGCCGGGCCAGCTCGAGGGTCAGCGAGGCCGTGGCGCGGACGACCGCGTCGAGCTCGGCCTGTGACCCGTGCCGGGCGTCGAGCACGACCAGCGGGCGAGCCTCGCCGTCGGCGCGCAGCCGCCGCTCGATCAGCCCCTGCCCGCGGGCCAGCGCCGGCCAGTGGATCCGCGAGGCCGGGGTGCCGGCGCGGTAGGGCCGCAGGCCGTCGAGGTCGACGGCGGCGAGCGGCTCCTCGGCGGTGGACCCCGCGCCCCCGAGCCGCACTCGCCCGCCGTTTCGTCCCCCCCACTGCACCGGCTCGGTGCGCGGGAGCACCAGCAGCTCGGACACCGGCCCGTGGCCGCGTCGGCTCACGGTGGCCAGGCCGAGGGCGTCGCGGACGAGCAGCCTCGGCGGCTCGAGGCGGCGCCGCCCGCGGCGCTCGAAGCGCGCCACCACTCGGATCTCGGCCGCGCGCTCGCCGGTGAGCAGCGCGAGCGGCGCGCCGACGGCGATCGGGTGGCGCGCGATCGCGTCGTGGACCTCCGCCCCGGGCAGCCCGAGCGGCCCGCGGCGCACGGTGATGATCGCCTCGACGGGCTCGTCCTCGACCGCCTGATCGACGGCCAGGCGCCGCGCCACCCCGGCGCCCCGCGCGGCCAGCCAGATCCACGCCGGGGTCAGCGCCCCGAGCAGTCCGAACCCGGCCCCGGCGACGAACAGCGGGGCGGCGTCGAACGCGAACGCGGCCAGCAGCAGCAGCGCTCCCGCCGCGGCCACCGCCCGGGCGCGCCGCATCGCGCTCAGAGCGCCCGGACCGCGGCGAGGGCGTCGGCGATCACGTCGCGGGCGTCGGTGCGCGCCGCGTCGGGGGCCATCGCCAGCCGGTGGCCGAGCACCGGCTCGGCGAGCGCCTGGACGTCGTCGGGGAGCGCGTGGTCGCGCCCGGACATCAGCGCGTGAGCCTTGGCCGCACGCAGCAGCATCAGCCCGGCTCGCGGACTCGCTCCCAGCTCAACGCGGCGGTCCTGGCGGGTGAACCACAGCAGCCGCACGATGTAGTCGCGCAGCGGCGCCGAGACGTGGACGCGCTTGGCCGCGTCCTGGGCGGCCAGCAGCTCGGCCGCCGTGGCCACCGGCTGGAGCGTCAGCACGCGGTCGCCCCCCTCGTGCTCGGCCAGCATCGCCGCCTCGGCGTGGTGGTCCGGGTAGCCGAGCGAAGTGCGGACCATGAAGCGGTCGACCTGAGCCTCGGGCAGCGGGTAGGTCCCCTCGTACTCGATCGGGTTCTGCGTGGCCAGGACGAGGAACGGCCGCGCCAGCTCGTGGGTGACCACGTCGACGGTCACACGGCGCTCCTGCATGCACTCGAGCAGCCCCGACTGGGTCTTCGGCGAGGCGCGGTTGATCTCGTCGACGAGCACGACGTTGGCGAACACCGGTCCGGGCCGGAACTCGAAGCGGGCCATCCGCTGGTCGTAGACGTTGGAGCCGACGACGTCGGCCGGGAGCAAATCCGAGGTGCCCTGGATGCGGGCGAACTGGCAGTCGATCGAGCGCGCCAGCGCCCGGGCCAGCGCCGTCTTGCCGACGCCCGGGTAGTCCTCGATCAGCACATGCCCCTCGGCCAGCACCGCCACCAGCACGTGGCGGAGGATCTCCGGGCGGACCTCGACGGCGCGGCCGACGTTGTCGGCCAGCCGCCGCGCCAGCTCGGCGTGGAGCTCAGACTCCTGCGGCGCTTCGGGGATCTGCTCCACGGGCTCCATCGGCCTCCCTCCTCGGACCGGGGGTGAGTGTGGCGAGTGTGTCGAGCACGGCTTCGGCGACGCGGCGCTTGCTCGTCCGCGCGACGGTCCCCTCGCCGCCGTCGGCGGTGAGGATCGTCACCTCGTTCTCGCCGGCGTCGAAGCCGATCCCGGAACGGGAGATATCGTTGACGACGATCGCGTCGAGCCCCTTGCCGACCAGCTTCTCGCGCCCGTAGGCGACGGCGCCATCGCCGTGCTCGGCGGCGAAGCCGACCACCAGCTGGTCCTTGCGCCGGTGGGTGCAGAGGCCGCTGAGGACGTCCTCGGTCGGCTCGAGCGCGAGCGCGCGCGGCGCGCCCGCAGTGGTCTTCTTGAGCTTGTGGGCGGCCGGCGCGGCGGGCCGGAAGTCGGCCACCGCGGCCGCCATCAGCAGCACGTCGGCGCCGGCGAACCGCTCGTCGCAGGCCCGCTTCAGCTCGGCGGCGGTGCTCACGGCGATCACCTCGATCCCGAACGGCACCGGCAGCCCTACGTTGGCGGCCACGAGCGTCACGCCGGCGCCGCGCCGCTGGGCCGCCGCCGCGAGCTCGATCCCCATCCGCCCGCTCGAGCGGTTGCCGATGTAGCGGACGCTGTCAATCGGCTCGCGGGTCCCCCCCGCGGTGACCAGCACCCGGCGGCCGGCCAGCGTCGGCGCCGTCAGCAGCCGCTCGGCGGCCTCGAGCAGCACCGGCGGCTCGGCCAGGCGACCGACGCCGTGCTCGCCGTGCGAGGCCAGCTCCCCCTCCTCCGGCGCGATCACGATGACGCCGCGGGCCCGCAGCAGCTCGAGGTTGCGCTGCGTCGCCGGGTGCTCCCACATGTGGTGGTTCATCGCCGGCGCGATCGCCACTGGGCAGGCGGCGGCGAGCGCGCCGGTGGTGAGCAGGTTGTCGGCCAGGCCGTGGGCGAGCTTGGCGATCGTGTTGGCGCTGGCCGGCGCGATCAGGTACACGCCGGCACGCTGGACCAGCGCCAGGTGGCTGATCGGCGCGCGCTCGGGCAGCGGCTCGCCGGGGTAGCGGCCACGGGCCGGGTCGGGCTCGAACTCGCCGACCAGCACCGGCGCGCCGGTGATCCCCTCGAACGACGCCCGGCCGACGAACCTCTCGCTGGTCGGGGTCTGGATCACCCGCACGGCGTGCCCCGACCGGATCGCCAGGCGCGCCGTCTCCAGCGCCTTGTAGGCCGCGATCCCGCCGCTCACGCCGAGCAGGAGACGGCCCACGGCGCCGGCCTGCCTACCGGTAGTGGTACTTCAGCTTGCCCTGAGCGACCTCTTCCAGCGCGATCGTCAGGTAGTTCTTGGAGCGGGTCTCGACCATCGGCGGCGGGAACTCGTCGAACGTCCCCTCGCCGAGATTGTGGTAGTAGCTGTTGATCTGCCGGGCGCGCTTGGCCGCCACCAGCACGCTGGCGTAGTCGGAGTCGACGTGGTCCAGCAGCTTGTCGATGCGGGGGTTGATCAAGAGGAGTCCTTCACGGGGGTTGGGGTCAGCAGCATCCAGGTTAGCGGCTGGGTCGCCGAGCCGCGGCAGCATCTGATGCGCCCGCGCTAGCTCACGCATCACGGCACGGACGACGCTCGACATCGACCCCGTAGCTGGGCTAGCAGTCTGACGAGGGAGGTGCGTGGCCGGCGAGCGCGCGCTCGACGATCGCCGCCAGCGCCTCGGTGGCGTCCTCCAGGCGGTCGTTGACGACGACGTGGCCGAACTCGGGCTGGGCCTCGAGCTCGTGCTCGGCCAGCGCCAGGCGCGCGGCGACCTGGCCGGGGTCGTCGGTGCCGCGGCCGACCAGCCGGGCGCGGAGCGCCTCGACCGACGGCGGGGCGATGAACACCTGCACGGCCTCCGGCAGCGCCGCGCGGACCTGCCGGGCGCCCTCGACCTCGATCTCCAGCACCACCGGGACCCCCGCCGCGGTGCGGCGCTCGAGCTCGGAGCGCAGCGTCCCGTAGCGGTTCCCGGAATAGCCGGCGTGCTCGACGAAGTTCCCGGCGGCGACCCGCGCGTCGAACTCGCCGGGGCTGAGGAAGTGATAGGCGACGCCGTCCGCCTCACCGGGGCGCGGGTCGCGCGTGGTGGCCGAGACCGACAGCTCGAGCGCCGGGACCCGGTCCAGCAGCCCGCGGATCAGGGTCCCCTTCCCGACCCCGGACGGACCGGTGATGACGAACACCTTGGCCACGGCCGGCGGAGGCGGGAGCGGCGGGAGGCGCCGCCTCTAGCGGCGGCGCATGAGGGCGACGAGCTCGGCGCGCTGACGCTCCGACAGGCCGCCGATCGTCTTGCTCGGGGAGATCCGGCAGGTGGTGAGGATCTTGTTGACCTTCACCCGGCCGTACTTCGGGACCGCAAGCAGCAGGTCGAAGACCTTCGCGGTCTCGAGGTACGCGGGCGGCTCGAGCAGCAGCTCGTGGATCGGCTGCCGACCTGCCTTCAGGTCTCGCTTGAGTTGAGCTCGTCGACTGCGGATATCGTTCGCACGCTGGAGCGCTTCCATCCGTTGCACCAGCGAGCGCTCGGGGGCGGCGATGGCCTTTGTAGGCGAGTCACTGACCGACGGCATGCGCGGGCGACTATACATCTTGCGGGGAGGCGATCAAAGCCAAAGTGTCCAATTCGACTCGACCTCAGGCTGAGGTCGAGCATTGTCGAGCCTGGTTCCGGCAATCCGCTTGCTTTGCAGGCTGTTTATGTGCTGCCAGCAGCAATCCGGCGGCTTCGGAGGGTTACGCCCGGTCGCGCCGGCGACCCCCGCTCAGGCGCCCAGAGCGGCCAGCTCGGAGGCGATCCGCGCCGCCGCGGCGGGATCCCGGAAGCTCTCGGTCCCGACCGCCACCAGAGTTGCGCCGGCGCGCATCAGATCACGCGCGTCGCGTCCGCTCTGGACGCCCCCCATCCCGACGATCGGGATCTCGACCGCCGCAGCGACGGCATGGACCTGGGCCAGCGCGACGGCCCGCACCGCCGGCCCCGACACGCCGCCGGTGACGCCGCCGAGCCACGGCTCGCCCGAGCGGGGATCGAGCGCCATCCCGCGGATCGTGTTGATCAGCGAGACGGCGTCCGCGCCGCCGTCCTGCGCCGCCCGGGCGACGGCCGGCACGTCCGCGGCGTTGGGGGTCAGCTTGACGATCACCGGCTTGTCGCTGAGCGGCCGGATCCGCTCCATCAACGCCGCCACCTCGCCCGGGTCGGCGCCGATCAGCAGCCCGGTCCTGACGTTCGGGCAGGAGACGTTCAGCTCGAGCGCCGCGACCTCCTCGCGCGAGGCGAACGCCCGAACGAGTTCCGCCACCTCGTCGGCGGCCGACCCCATCACGTTGACGATCAGCGGGACGGGGAGCCGGGCCAGGGCCGGCAGGTCGTGCTCGAGGTAGCCGGACAGGCCCTGGTTGGGCAGCCCGATCGAGTTGAGCATCCCGCCGGGCAGTTCCCACAGCCGCGGCGGCGGGTTGCCCCGGCGGGGGGCCAGCGTGACCGTCTTGGAGACGAACGCCGCGAACGGGAAGCGCTCGTGCAGCTGGGCGCCGAACACCCGCTCGGCGGCGATCGCGTCGAACGTCCCCGAGGCGTTGATGACCGGGTGGGCGAGCTCGATCCCGCAGAACCTCAATGTCCCGCTCCGGGGCTCAGCGCGGTCTCGAGGCTCGCCGCGGCGAGCACCGGGCCCTCGAGGCACAGGCGCACGTACCCGTCGCGGGTCGGCACGACGCACCCGAAGCAGGCGCCGAAGCCGCACGCCATCCCCGACTCGAGCGCCAGCTGCCCGGGGACATCGCGCTCGGCGCAGATCGCCCGCACGGCCTCGAGCATCGGCGGCGGCCCGCACGCGTAGACCTCCACCTCGCCGGCGGCGGGGCCGTCGAGCTCGGCGAGCAGCAGCTCGGTGACGAGGCCGTGGTGCCCGGCGCTGCCGTCGTCGGTGGCCACCTGCGCGTCGCGCAGCAGCTCGGCTCCGGCAGCGTGCCGAGCGTCGCGAAAGCCGAGCAGGACCTTGAGCGGGAGAATCACGCCAGCCGATTCCACCTGGTCCTCGACCGGGGGGATCGCCCCCAAGGTGATCGCTCCCGCGCTCTCGGATCTCGGCACTGCTCGAGCGATCACCCGGCGATCTCCCCCAATGGAATCGGCGCCAGCCGATTCCACCTGGTCCTGGAGGATCGCCAGCGGGGCGATGCCGATGCCGCCGCCGACGAGCAGCGGGCGGCGTCCCGGGCGCGGCGCGGTGAACCCGTTGCCGAGCGGCCCGACGAGCAGCAGCCGCTCGTCGAGGCCGAGCTCGCCCAGGCGGGCCGTCCCCGGGCCGACGTCGGCGAGCATGAACTCGAGGCGGCTGCTCCCGGCGGGAGCGCGCAGCACGCTGAACGCCCGCGGCAGGTACGGCCGCCCGGACTCCCCCCCGCCCCAGCGCTCGGCGGCGGCGAGCATGTAGAACTGCCCGGCCAGCGGCCGGGGCCCGTCGACGTCGTCGACGTGCAGGACGATGTAGGCGCCGTGGCGAGAACCGGCGATCACCTTGGCGGCGCGCCGGCCGAACGGGGCCGGCACGCGCCCGCCGCTCACCGCCCCGGCCACGGGATCAGGAGACCTCGGCCCGGTCGGTGTAGAGCTCCTGCAGCGAGATCACCTCGGGCCGGGCCCCGCGAGCGGCGACCGCGATCGCCCGCGCCGCTGCGACACCGCCGGCCAGCGTGGTGATGCAGGGGATCCGCCGGGCGATGGCAGCGGCGCGGATCTCGTAGCCGTCGGCGCGGGCGCCGGTGCCCACCGGCGTGTTGATGACGAGGTCGACCTCGCCGCGCTCGATGCAGTCGACGACGTGCGGCGAGCCCTCGCCGAGCTTGTTGATCGCCCGCGCCGGAATCCCCATCCGGCTCAGCGCCTGCGCGGTCCCGCGCGTGGCGATGATCTCGAACCCGAGATCGTGGAGCGTCGTGGCGATTCCCCCGGCGGCCGTCTTGTCGCCGTCGGCGACGGTCAGGAACACCGTGCCGGAGGTGGGCAGGCGCAGCCCGGCGGCGGCCTGAGCCTTGGCGAACGCGGTGGGGAAGTCGCGGGCGATCCCCATCACCTCGCCCGTCGAGCGCATCTCCGGGCCCAGCAGCGAGTCGGCGCCCGCGAAGCGGTCGAACGGGAGCACCACCTCCTTGACGCACACGTGCCCTGCGCCCTGCGCGCGCGTGCCGTCGGGACCGGGCAGATCGAGCTCGCCGACGCGCTCGCCGAGCATGATCCGGCAGGCCAGCTTGGCCAGCGGCAGCCCGATCGCCTTGGAGACGAACGGGACGGTGCGCGACGCGCGCGGGTTGGCCTCGATCACGTGCAGCCCGGCGGTGCTGTGGATCGCGAACTGCACGTTGAGCAGGCCGACCACCCCCAGCGCCTTGGCGATGCCGGTGGTCTGCACGCGGATCTGCTCGAGCATCTCCTCACCCAGCGAGTGGGGCGGCAGCACGCAGGCCGAGTCGCCCGAGTGGATCCCCGCTTCCTCGACGTGCTGCATGATCCCGGCGATCCACACTCCGCCGTCGGCGTCGCACAGCGCGTCGACGTCGACCTCGATCGACGCCTCGAGGAAGCGGTCGAGGAAGATGTGCCGGCCTTCGGCCGGCATTGCGAGTTCG
Organism: Solirubrobacterales bacterium; assembly: GCA_038254735.1. Taxonomy (GTDB): domain Bacteria; phylum Actinomycetota; class Thermoleophilia; order Solirubrobacterales; family Solirubrobacteraceae; genus Palsa-465. Next base: position 49,120 of record JBBSFX010000006.1, on the reverse strand, counting down.
CCTGGCGGCGAACGTCGCGAGGCGGCGATGTGCCCGGTGCGCTGCAGGTAGTCGCGCAGGCCGTCGAGGCTGTAGACGATCTCCATCGCCCGGCCGCCGAGCACGTAGCTGGGGCGCACGAGCAGCGGGAAGCCGACGCCGGGGGCCTTGCCCAGCGCCTCCTCAGCCGAGCCCGCGGTGGCGTACGGCGGCGCCTGGTAGCCGAGGCGGTCGAGCAGCGCGCCGAAGCGCCCCCGGTCCTCGGCCAGGTCGATGGCGTCGATCCCGGTGCCGAGGATCGGGATCCCCGCGGCGCTCAGCCCGGCGGCGAGCCTCAGCGGGGTCTGGCCGCCGAACTGCACGATCACCCCCTCGAGCGGCGCTCCGGCCGCCTCCTGCTCGCACACGGCGAGCACGTGCTCGAGGGTCAGCGGCTCGAAGTACAGGCGGTCGGAGGTGTCGTAGTCGGTCGAGACGGTCTCCGGGTTGCAGTTGACCATGACGGCGTCGCGGCCCTGCTCGCGCACGGTCTGGGCCGCGTGCACGCAGCAGTAGTCGAACTCGATCCCTTGTCCGATCCGGTTGGGCCCCGAGCCGAGGATCACCACGCTCGGACGATCGCCACGGACGACCTCGGAGACCGCGGGAGCGCGCTCCCAGGACGAGTAGTAGTACGGGGTGGTGGCGGCGAACTCCGCCGCGCAGGTGTCGACGGACTTGAACGTGAGACCGCCCGCGAATTCGCCGCGACGTTCGCCGCCAGGCGAACTCGCAATGGAATCGGCGCCAGCCGATTCCACCAGCTCGGCCAGCTCGTGCAGGAACCACGGGTGGATGCTCGTGCGCTGGTGGACGGTGGCGACCGAGTGCCCGCGGCGCAACGCCTCCAGCAGATGGTCAAAGCGCTCCGCCCCCGGCCGGGCGATCAGGTCGAGCAGGGCGTCGTCGTCGTCCGGCGAGACGGGGAGAGAGTCGAGCTCGCGGGAGCGCAGCGCCTTGGCGAACGCCTGCTTGAACGTGCGCCCGATCGCCATCGCCTCGCCGACGGACTTCATGTGCGTGGTCAGCCCCGGCTCGGCGCCGGGGAACTTCTCGAACGCGAACCGCGGCCACTTCACCACGCAGTAGTCGATCGCCGGCTCGAAGCTGGCCGGCGTCGCGCGCGTGATGTCGTTGGGGATCTCCTGCAGCGTGTAGCCGACGGCCAGGCGCGCGGCGATCTTGGCGATCGGGAAGCCGGTCGCCTTGGAGGCCAGCGCGCTCGAGCGGCTGACCCGCGGGTTCATCTCGATCACCACGATCTCGTCGCTGCGCGGGTTGACGGCGAACTGCACGTTGGAGCCGCCGGTCTCCACGCCGACCGCGCGAATCACCTTGATCGCCTGGTCGCGGAGCGCCTGGTACTGCTTGTCGGTGAGGGTCTGCTGCGGGGCGACGCAGACCGAGTCGCCGGTGTGCACGCCCATCGGGTCGAGGTTCTCGATCGAGCACACGATCACCACGTTGTCGGTGCGGTCGCGCATCACCTCGAGCTCGAACTCGCCCCAGCCGAGCACCGACTCCTCGAGCAGCACCTGGCCGATCGGCGAGGCCTCGAGCCCGCGGGCGACCATCGGCTCGAGGTCGGCCTCGCGGTGGACGACCCCGCCTCCGGTCCCGCCGAGCGTGAACGCGGGCCGGATGATCATCGGCAGCCCGATCTCGCGGGCGCCGCGGTCGACATCGAGGAGGCTGGTGGCGATGATGCTGCGCGGCGTGCGCAGCCCCGCCCGGGCCATCGTCTCCCGGAAGCGGTCGCGGTCCTCGGCGCGGTCGATCGCCTCGTAGTCGGCGCCGATCAGCTCGACCCCGTGACGGTGCAGCGTGCCGTCCTCGTGCAGCGCCTTGGCCACGTTCAGCGCCGTCTGGCCGCCGAGCGTCGGCAGCAGCGCGTCGGGCTGCTCGCGCTCGATCACCTGGGCCACGGTGGCGGGGAGCAGGGGCTCGATGTAGGTCGTGGTGGCGACCTCGGGGTCGGTCATGATCGTCGCCGGGTTCGAGTTGACGAGCACGACTTCGTAGCCCTCCTCCATCAGCACTCGACAGGCCTGCGTCCCCGAGTAGTCGAACTCGGCCGCCTGGCCGATCACGATCGGGCCCGAGCCGATCAGGAGGATCTTGTGAATGTCGGTCCGTTTGGGCATCAGTTGTCCTCTCCGTTGCCGGAGGATCGCCCTCTGGGCGATCCGCCAATGCGATCGGCGCCAGCCGATCGCACGGCGTCGACGAAGCGGTCGAACAGGTACAGCGAGTCGTGTGGGCCGGGGCTCGCCTCGGGGTGGTACTGGACGGTGGCGCCGGGGACCTCGCGCAGCGTCAGCCCCTCGACGGTGCGGTCGTAGAGGTTGATGTGGGTCAGCTCGGCGGCGCCGAAGTCGGTCTCCCAGCGCACCGGCTCGTCGACGTCGATCGTCCTGGCGCCGCCCGGGCCGAGGACGGCGAACCCGTGGTTCTGCGAGGTGATCTCGGTGATCCCCGTCGAGAGGTCCTTGACCGGGTGGTTGGACCCGTGGTGGCCGAACGGCAGCTTGTAGGTGTCGAGGCCGACGGCGCGGCACAGGAGCTGATGGCCGAGGCAGATCCCGTACACGGGCAGCCGGCCGACCAGCTGTCTGATCGTGTCGACCACGTAGTCGAGCGCGGCGGGGTCGCCGGGGCCGTTGGCGAGGAAGATCGCGTCGGGGTCGCCGGCCAGCAGCTCGGCCGCGCCGGCGGTGCACGGGTGCAGCTCGACGGTCGCCCCCCGCGAGCGCAGGTTGCCGACGATCGAGCGCTTGACGCCGGTGTCGATCATCGCGATCCGCGGGCCGTCGTTCCCGTGCCGAGCGGTGGGGCCGAGCGTGAGCCGGGCCGTCCGCGTCACCTCCCGCGCGAGGTCGCGGCCCCCCATCGCCGGCTCGGCCTCGATCAGCTCCCGGGCCCGCGCCTCCGCGAGCCGGACCGGGAACACGCCGCCGCGCATCGCCCCGGCATCGCGGATGTGGCGCACCAGCGCGCGTGTGTCGAGGTCGGTGATCGCCGGCACCCCGCAGTCGCGCAGCCACGCCAGCCAGCCGCCCTCGATCGATCCCCGGCCGGCCGCATCCCCGCGGTCGACGCCGGCGCGCATGATCGCCGCACGGGCGTGGATCCGGTCGGACTCCATCGCCTCCTCGGAGACCCCGTAGTTGCCGATCTGGGGGTAGGTGAAGGTGATCAGCTGGCCGGCGTAGCTCGGGTCGGTGACCGCCTCCTGGTAACCGGCCATCGAGGTCGTGAAGACGATCTCGCCGACCGCCGCCTCGTCGGCGCCGCAGGCCAGGCCGTCGAAGCGGGTCCCGTCCTCGAGCAGCACGTAGGCGGTGGCGTCGCGGCTGCTCATCGGCGACTCAGCCTGCGCTCGGCGCCGGCGGCGCGGAAGGCGATCTGCCCCGCGGCGATCGTCAGCTCGACGCGGCCGTGCAGGCTGCGCCCGTGGAAGCAGCAGTTGGCCGAGCGGCTGACGTAGCCGTGGGCCCCGACGGTGTACTCGGCGCCGAGGTCGACCAGCGTCAGGTTGGCCGGCGCTCCGACGGCGATCCGCGGCGCGGTCAGGCCGTACAGCGTGCCACCGTGGGTCAGCCGCTCGATCACCGTGTCGAGCTCGAGCTCGCCCGGGAGCACCAGCTCGGTGTAGAGCGCGGCGAACGCCGTCTCGAGCCCGGTCGTGCCCATCGGCGCCGGCTCGAAGGGCACCTCCTTCTCGTGGTGGGCGTGCGGCGCGTGGTCGGTGGCCACGCACTCGATCAGCCCCGTGCGGAGCGCCTCGACCAGCGCCCGGCGATCGTCCTCGGCGCGCAACGGCGGGTTCATCTTGAAGCGGCTGTCGAGCGTGCGGACGAGGTCGTCGGTGAGCGTCAGGTGGTGCGGGGTGGCCTCGCCGCTGACCCGCGCGCCGGCCGCCCTGGCCTGCTCGAGCGCGCGGACCGACTCGACCGCGCTGAGGTGCTGGAAGTGCACCCGGGCGTCCTCGTACAGGGCCAGGGCACCATCGCGGGCAAGCATCGTCGACTCCGACAGCGACGGGATCCCGGCCAGCCCGAGCCGCGCCGAGACCGCACCCTCATGCATCACGCCGTCTCCCGACAGCGCCGGGTCCTCCTCGTGCAGGGCGATCACGCCGCCGGTGAGGCGCTGGTACTGGAGCGCCTTGCGGAGCATCCCAGCCGATACCACGGGCTTGCCGTCGTCGGTGAAGCCGAGCGCGCCGGCGTCGCGCAGCGCGGCCATCTCGGTCAGCTCCGTCCCCCTCAGCCCGCGGGTGATCGAGGCCAGGAAGCCGGTCGGCACCGCCGCCTCGAGGCTCGCCGTGTGGGTCAGTGAGCGCAGCACCGCGGGATCGTCGACGACCGGGTCGGTGTTGGGCATCGCCACCACCGCGCCGAAGCCCCCGGCGGCGGCCGCCGCGGTGCCGGTGGCCACGCTCTCCTTGTACTCCTGCCCGGGGCTGCGCAGGTGCACGTGCGGGTCGACGAAGGCCGGGAACGCGTGCCGGCCGGCGGCGTCGAGCGTGTCGGTGCCGGGCGGGGCGGTGAGCGTTCCGGCGTCGCCGAGCTCGGCGATCGCGCCGTCGCGAATCAGGACGTCGAGCCGGGCGTCGAGCTCCTCGCGCGGATCGAGGACATGGGCGCCGCGGAGCAGCAGCTGCGCCGGCACGGTCTGACGCTGGAACAGTCTCTCGTCCTCGGTCATCACGCTGCCGCCGCGCTCAGCGCCGGCGCGCCGACCAGGAGCTCGAACAGGACCGCCATCCGCACCGACACCCCGGCCTTGACCTGCTCGCCGATCAGCGCCTGTGGGGAGTCGATCGCGTCGGCCGAGAGCTCGACGCCGCGGTTGACCGGGCCGGGGTGCATCAGCAGCTGGCCGGGTCGCAGCCGCGCCGCGCTGACCTGGTAGCGGGCGGCGTACTCGCGCAGCGAGGGAACGAACGCCTCGCGCATCCGCTCGAGCTGCATCCGCAGCACGTAGACGACATCGGCCTCGTGCAGGCGCTCGAGCGTCGTCGCCGCGCGGCAGCCGAGCGCCTCGATCTCGCGCGGGATCAGCGTCGGCGGCCCGCACACGGTGACGCGGGCGCCCATCCGGTGCAGCGCGAGGATGTTCGAGCGCGCCACCCGCGAGTGCATGACGTCGCCGACGATCCAGATCTCGGCGCCGTCGAGCGAGCCGAGCCGGCGGCGCAGCGTGAACACGTCGAGCAGCGCCTGGGTCGGGTGCTCGTGCTTGCCGTCTCCGGCGTTGATCACCGACGCCGGCGTCCAGCCGGCCACGAGCTGCGCGGCGCCGGCCTGGGGCGAGCGGATCACGATCGCCGCGGGGTCGTACGCCGACAGCGTCTGCACCGTGTCCTTGAGCGACTCGCCCTTGTCGACGCTCGAGCCGGCCGAGCGGACGCTGACCACGTCGGCGGACAGGCGCTTGGCCGCGAGCTCGAAGCTCGAGCTGGTGCGGGTGCTCGACTCGTAGAACAGGTTGACCACCGTCCGGCCGCGGAGCGCCGGGACCTTCTTGATCGCGCGTCCGGAGACCTCGGCGAACGACTCGGCACGGTCGAGGATCCGCTCGATCCCGGCGCGGTCGAGATCCTCGATCGAGATCAGATGCCTGGCCGGGTTCAGGCTCATGCCGCCTCCCGTCCGAGCATGCGGGCGGGGCCGATCGCGACCTCGTCGTGGCCGTCGACCTCGTCGACGCGGACGTTGACCCGCTGGTTCTGCGAGGTGGGCAGGTTCTTGCCGACGTAGTCGGGTCGGATCGGCAGCTCGCGGTGACCGCGGTCGACCAGCACCGCCAGCTGCACCCGCGCGGGACGGCCGTAGTCGAAGATCTCGTCGATCGCCGCCCGCACCGTGCGCCCGGTATAGAGCACGTCGTCGACGATCACGATCGTGCGGCCGTCGACGGCGAAGTCGAGCTGGGTCGACTGGACGATCGGCGACCGGTAGCCGCCCGCGCCCTCGCCACGGATCGCCAGGTCGTCCCGGTAGAAGGAGATGTCGGCGTAGCCGATTGGCACCGGGCCGTCGAGCAGCTCACCGGTGATCGCGTGGATCCGCTCGCCGAGGATCGCCCCGCGCCGGTGGATGCCGACGAGCGCGACATTGCCGCCGGGGTTCTTCTCCACGATCTCGTGGGCGATCCGCACGAGCGTGCGGCGCATGTCATCGCGGTCGAGGACGACCGTGTCCTGGGTCATCGGCACCTTCCTGGCCTCACGGGACCGGGTTAAAGGGCGGGCTTCGTTCAGCCTATCAGCGGCTGCGGCGCCAGCGGCTCGGGCGGCGCCGCCCGGCTCGGGTCCCACCGCACCAGCTCGGGGGTGCCGCGCTCGGGGAACGGGATCTCGACCGCGTCGTAGTCGCGCGGCAGCACCGTGTCGGCGAACACGGCGCGAGCCTCGTCGCGCAGGCGGCCGACCGGGTAGCGGGTCGAGAAGTGCATCAGCGCCAGCATCTGCACCTCGGCCTCGCGGGCCAGGGTCGCCGCCTGGCCGGCCGTCGAGTGGCCGGTCTCCCGCGCCCGCTCGGTCTCCTCGGCGGCGAACGTCGCCTCGTGGACGAGCAGGTCGGCCTGGTGCGCCGCGATCCGGATCGCCTCGCACGGGCGCGTGTCGCCCGAGATCACGAGCTTGCGCCCGGTCCGGACCGGGCCCATCACCTGCTCGGGGGCGACGCCGCGGATCGTCTCTCCGCGCTGCACGCGGCCGAACTCGGGGCCCGCCACCAGCCCCAGCTCGGCGGCCCGCCCCGGATCGAACTCGCCCGGGCGCTCGGCCTCGTAGACCACGTAACCGTACGCGAGGCCGCGGTGGGTGGCGGGCACGGCGGCGATCCGGTAGCCGTCGCGCTGCAGCTCCTCGCCGGGCTCGAGCTCGACCAGCCGCAGCTCGTACCGGGTGCGCCCGGCGGCGCGGAGCACCGGCGCCAGGAGCTGCCGCAGCCCCGGCGGCCCGTGCACGGTCAGCGGCCGCTCGCGCGCCCGCAGGTCGAACGTCTTCAGCAACCCCGGCAGCCCGAGCCAGTGGTCGGCGTGGAAGTGGGTGAGGAACACCTCGCTCAGCTCCGTCAGCCCCACCGAGGCGACCAGCTGGCGCTGCGTTCCCTCGCCGCAGTCGACGAGGATCCGATCGGCCCCCCGGCGCACCAGGAGGGCCGGCAGCCCGCGCCGCGCGGTCGGGATCGAGCCGGCGGTCCCGGCGAAGAACACGGACAGGTCCATCGCCGCCAGTGTGTCAGCCGCGCCCGGCGACGTCGCCCGGATGGTCATGTCCCCGATCAGCCGCGTCCCGGCCTCGCGTCGATCGATGTCGTGACCCGGTCAGCCGGCGTCCCGGCGTTGGGTTGATCGATGACGATGGGAGATCTGCGGGTCTATGGACCCCCCTTCATCCCATCCTCACCGATCCGCGCGGTCGCCGAGCTCGATCAACCGGAACGTCACCCGGGCGCCCGCGACCCGCGCCACGCCCATCGTGTGCGTAGGTGCGCGCCGGCGCTCGGTCGGGCTCCCGGGGTTGAAGATCTGGAACCCGTCCGGAGCGCGCTCGTGCAGCGGCAGGTGCGAGTGGCCGAACACCACCGCGTGCTCGGTCGGGAACGCCGCCCGCATCCGCCGGAGCCGCCCCGCGGCCGGGCCGGCGTCGTGGACCAGCCCGATCCGCGCGCCGGCGACTTCGACGACGAGCCGCTCGGGCAGCACCGCCCGGACCTCCGGCAGGTCGACGTTGCCAGCCACCGCCCGCACGTCTCCGTACCCCCGCAGCTCCGCCAGGACCCGGGGAGCGATCAGGTCGCCGGCGTGGAGGATCAGGTCGGCGGCGCGCAGCCACTCGACGCACGCCGCCGGGAGCGCCCGGTGGCCGCGGGGCATGTGCGTGTCGGAGATGATCGCGATCGCCGTCATCACCGAGCGCGTCGGTGGATTCCGCTTTCCGTCAACGACTGCAACCACCTCGGAAGCTCGTAGTGATCGGCAAACCTCACGCCGCTGCGCCGGTTGTTGCGAGTGGGGCCGAGTCGCAGCATCCCCGTGAACGACGGACAGCGCAGTCCGGCCGGCGTCAACACGTCGAGGACCGCTGCTTCGGATGCGTGTCCGTGGATGATCGTGCTCACATCGACAGTCTGGCGGGGGGCGAGACGAACATACGTTCGTCAGCGCGAGAGCGCGCGCATCGCATTCGCGATCGCGAATGCTGGTCCAGAGGGTGAGCGCGGCGCGGCCCCGGCGTCACCACGTTGCCGTGCCCGTTAGCCTTAGTGCCCCGCGCCCGTAGCTCAGTGGATAGAGCGCTGCCCTCCGGAGGCAGAGGTCGCAAGTTCGAATCTTGCCGGGCGTGTATCTCGGTGCGTTAGCCGCGCCGAAATCTTGCCGGGCGTGCATCCCGGTGCGTTGGCCGCGCCGCGCACCGTTGGCCGCTACGTCGGTGGCGGGCCCGCGCGGCGCGAGCCGTGCCGGGATGCTCTGTGCGCCCGGCCGACCGCGCAGTTCCCCGGCCCGTAAGACCGGCGGCGTAAGCTTGAACCATGCTCTTCAGACACAAGACGACCATGGTTGACAAGCAGTCGGCGCTGCCCGGGCGCGACGCCGGGATGCGCATCGCCGGCGCCCACGCCGTGCGCGGCACGCCGCTGGAGCCGCCGTTCCCGGAGGGGATGCAGACGGCGATCGTGGGGATGGGCTGCTTCTGGGGCGCCGAGCGCGTCTTCTGGGGGGCCCCCGGGGTCTACACGACCGCGGTCGGCTACGCGGGCGGGATCACCCCCAACCCCAGCTACGAGGAGGTGTGCAGCGGGCGGACCGGTCACACCGAGGCGGTGCTCGTCGTGTTCGACCCGGCCAAGACCTCGTACGCCGAGATCCTGCGCCTGTTCTGGGAGAATCACGATCCGACGCAGGGGATGCGCCAGGGCAACGACGCCGGCACCCAGTACCGCTCGGCGATCCTCTGGAGCACCGAGGAGGAACGCGCGACCGCCGAGGCCTCGCGCGATGCCTATGCCGCCCAGCTGAAGGCGTCGGGGTACGGCGAGATCACCACCGAGGTCGCCGAGGCGGGCCCGTTCTTCTACGCCGAGGACTACCACCAGCAGTACCTCGAGAAGAACCCCGGCGGCTACTGCGGGCTGGGCGGGACCGGCGTCAGCTGCCCGATCGGGCGGTTCGCCGCCGCCGCCGACGCCACGCCGGCGTGAGCACCCCGGGCCCCGCGCCGGGCAACCGACCCCCCCGGCGCTTGACGGACCCCCGCTGGCTGCCGGTCCCTGTCAGACGCCGCCGCTCGGGCCGGGGAAAACACGACCACCCCCGCCTGCTGAACCAAGGTGGGTGCGATAGTCCCCGCATAACGGGGTCAACCACGTCCACCCGGCCGTTGAGAGCCGGCGTGGTCGACATTTTCCCGGCCGGAGCGCCGGCCCTTCGATCAGCCGCCCGCGACGGCGGGCAGGATCGTCACCTCGTCACCCTCCTCGACCGGGGTGTCGAGGCCGTCGAGGAAGCGGATGTCCTCGCCGGCCACGTAGACGTTGACGAACCGCCGCAGCCCGCCGTCCTCGGCGATGCGGCTGCGGAGCTCGCCGAAGCGCGCGTAGAGCGCGTCGAGCACCTCGCCGACGGTCGAGCCGTCGACTTCGGCGACCGACTCGCCGCCCGTCGCCTCGCGCAGCTGAGCCGGGATCTTGACGCGTACCGCCATCGCCGGATCTTCTCAGGCGGGAACGCTCTCGCGCTCCCGGGCGGCTTCGAAGGCCTCGACGCTGGCGTCGATCTCCCAGGTCTCGAACGTGCCCCGGGCGCAGTCGAGCGTCTTTAGTCCCTCGCCGGTGATGTAGGCGACCACGCGCTCGTCGGCCGAGATCTCCCCGCGCTCGGCGAGCTTGGCCAGCACCGCCACGGTGACGCCGCCGGCCGTCTCGGTGAAGATGCCCGTGGTCCGGGCCAGCAGCTTGATGCCGTCCCGGATCTCGTCGTCGGTGACCGCGTCGACGCCGCCGCCGGTGCGGCGGGCGAGCTCGAGCGCGTAGGGACCGTCGGCCGGATTGCCGATCGCCAGCGACTTGGCGATGGTGTTCGGCTTGACCGGCCGGCAGACATCGTGGCCGGCCTCGAACGCGCTGGCCACCGGCGAGCAGCCCCGGGCCTGGGCGCCGTTGAAGGTCGGCAGCACGCCGCTGATCAGACCCACCTCGAGCCACTCCTCGAAACCGCGGGCGACCTTCGTGAACAGCGAACCCGAGGCGATCGGGCAGATGACCCGGTCGGGCAGCTCCCAGCCGAGCTGCTCGGCCGTCTCGAACGCCAGCGTCTTGGAGCCCTCGGCGTAGTAGGGACGCATGTTGATGTTGACGAACGCCCACTCGTGCTCGCCCGACAGCTCCGTGCAGAGCCGGTTGACGTCGTCGTAGTTGCCGCGCACCGCGACCAGGTTCGTCCCGTACACGCCGGTGGCCAGGATCTTCTGCTCCTCCAGGTCTGACGGGATGAACACGTAGCTCTCGAGGCCGACAGCCGCGGCGTGCGCGGCGACCGCATTGGCCAGGTTGCCGGTCGAGGCGCAGGCGATCGTCTGGTAGCCGAGCTCGCGGGCACGCGCCAGCGCCACGGAGACGACGCGATCCTTGAACGAGTGCGTCGGGTTGGCGGCGTCGTTCTTGATCCACAGCTCGCCGAGCCCGAGCGCCTCGGCCAGCCGGTCGGCCTTCAGCAGCGGCGTCCAGCCAGCCGGCAGGGCCGCGCGCGGAGGCGCGACCGGGAGGAAGTCGGCGTAGCGCCAGAGCGAGTGCGGCCCGGCCTGGATCCGGCGCCGGAGCTCGTCGGGATCGACGCCGTCTCGAGACTCATAGGCGACCTCGAGCGGGCCGAAGCACCGCGAGCACACGTACCGCGCGTCGAGCGGGTACTCGGTCCGGCATTCCTTGCATCTGAGTGACTGTGGCGGCATATGAGAAAACCTCCGCCGGGGTTTGTGGTGGTCGGAGGTCGAAGCCGCCCTACCCACATCTCCCAGGCTTGTCGTTGGAGCCTGATGGAATTGGCACCGTTCCCTTGCGGGAGGTTGCCGGGGTCTCGTAGGGCCATTTCCCTCCACCCCTCTGGATGCGTACTGCTATGTGAGGGTCAGTATACGCAAGCTTCGGCCCGGTTCCAGCCGACCTGATCCCCGCCGCCGGCTATCGTTCGCGGTAACACCGCGCCGTATACGGTGTTCACCGACACGCGATGGCCGCCACTTCGACCGACCCGGCGCAGCAGCGCGAGGATCCCGCTCGCCGGCTGGAGGCCAGACTCGGAACCGGCCAGGCGCGGCCGAGCAAACGGCTGCTGATCATCGTCAACCCGTACGCGACGACGGTTTCCGACCGGCTCAAGAACCTCGTGGTGTACGCGCTACGCGGCAGCTACGAGGTCGACGCGATCGACACCGAGCGCAAGGATCACGCGACCGAGCTGTGCCGCGAGGCCGCGCGCGAAGGCTACGACGGGGTCGTCGCGTTCGGCGGCGACGGCACCGTCAACGAGGCGGCCAACGGGCTCGTCGGCTCGAGCACGCCGCTGAGCTGCCTGCCCGGTGGACGTACCAACGTGCTGTGCCGGATCCTCGGGATCCCCACTGACGTCGTCGACGCCACCGAGCACCTGCTCGGGCTGGCCGACGACTGGCACCCGCGCCCCGTCGACGTCGGCCGGGTCAACGACCGCTACTTCACCTTCTCGGCTGGGGTCGGCCTCGACGCCAGCGTGGTGAGGCAGGTCGACGCCCATCCGCGGCTGAAGACGCGGCTCGGCGAGTGGTACTACACGTGGGTCGCCACCAACACGTTCAACCGCCGCTACCTGATCCGGCCGCCGCGGTTCGAGGCGGTGGTCGGCCGCGAGCGGGTCCGGGGGGTGACGGCGATCGTCCAGAACGCGATGCCCTACACGTACTTCGGCAACCGGCCCGTGCACATGGGCGAGGACGTGGCGCTAGACAGCGGCGACCTCGCCGGAGTGGTCCTCAAGCGCGCCAGCCCGATCGACGTGCCGACCGTCGCGTGGCGCTCGCTGTCGGGCAAGCCCCGGCTCGGTCGCCACCGCCAGATCCATCCGTTCAGCGGCGTCGACGGCCTGACCGTGACCTCGGTCGACGATCGCCGGCTGCCGCTCCAGGTCGACGGCGACTTCATCGGCGAGGCTACCGAGGCCGAGTTCGGCCTGAGAGCCCGCGCGCTGCGCGTCGTCGCCTGAGCCCGGCCGGCGTCGCGCCACGCCCGGGTTGCCGGCCGATTCCTCGGGGGGTGAATCGTGCCTCGCCCACGGCTCTGGAAGGTTGTGGGCACCAGAGCCGAGCCGCTGCGCCTGACCGAGCCCGACCGGACGCTGCTCGAGTTTCTCGCCGAGCACCGGATCGTCCGGGCCAACCACGTGGCCCGGCTGCTCGAGGTGTCGCTGCCCGCCGCCCGCCACCGGCTGCGCCGCCTGTGCCATGCCGGCTGCGTGTCGGACGGAAGGCTCTACGCCGACCAGCCCAAGCACTACCAGATCACCCGAGACGGCCTGCGCCGAGCGGGCAGCGCGTTGCCGGCTCCGCGCCTGGACCAGATGGAGTATCGGCACGACGTCGGGGTCGCGTGGCTGTGGCTGGCCGCGCGCTCAGGGCGCTTCGGCTCGCTGCGGGAGATCCACTCCGAGCGCCACATGCGCTCGCACGACAAGCGGGCGCAGGACGGCTCCGATCGGTTCGGCGTGCGCGTAATCGGCGAGGGACCAAGCGGCGGCGAACTGACCCACTACCCCGACATGTTGCTGCGCACCGCCGCGGGCAACCGCGTCGCGATCGAGCTCGAGCTGTCGAGCAAGTCGCCGGCGCGCCTGGAGCGGATCATCGGGCGCTACGCCGCCGATCGCCGGTTCGACGCCGTCGTCTACCTGGTCGACGACGACCGCCGCGCGCGCCAGATCCGCGCCGCGGCGGCGAAGCTCGGCGCTTCGCGGTTCATCCACGTCCAGCGGGTCGAGTGGACCGAGCGGGCGGGCCCCCCGCGATCCGGCCGCGGCGCCGCCCGGGCCGCCGCCCGCGGGCCGGGAGCCGAGCGGTGAGCCCGGCGCGTGAGACATCCGCGGAGCCGCCGCTCGCGGCCGACCCCCGGGCATGGCGAGCGCGTCTGAACCTCGCGCTGCTGACGACGCTGGCGGCCGTGCTCCTGCTCCCCCCGCCGTTCAACTTCGGCCTGATCGCAGCGGTCCTGGGAGCCGGGACGATCGCCCGGGCGCGGTCGCGGGGGGCCGCGCGCGGCGGGGGGCGCGAGGTGGCCGCCGTCCCCGAGGACCCGACGGTGGTCTCGCTCGGGGTGGGCAGCAACGGGGCGCCGGTGACGCTGAGCGAACGGGAGCTCGGAGCCCACGGCCTGATCCTCGGGGCCAGCGGATCGGGCAAGACTACGACGCTGCTGAAGATCCTCACCGCGCAGATCGCGCGAGGGGCCCCGGTGGTGGCGCTCGACATGAAGGGCTCGCCGGCGTTCGCGCGCGAGCTCGCGGCGGCGGCGGCCGCGGCGGGACGACCGTTCCGGGTCTGGAGCGACGACGGCCCGGAGCAGTGGAACCCGCTCGCCCACGGCAACGCAACCGAGCTGAAGGACAAGCTGATCGCCACCGAGCGCTTCACCGAGCCGCACTACCAGCGTGCCGCCGAGCGCTACGTCCAGATGGCGCTCGGCGTCCTCGCGCAGGCGCGACCGGGCCGATCCCCGACGCTCCCGGAGGTCGTCGCGGCGATGGAGCCGGCTCATCTGCGCCGCCGGCTACGCGAGCTCGAGCCCGACCGGGCTGCCGTCGTCGAGGGCTACCTCGCCGGGCTGACCCGGGATCAGCTCAGCGCGATCCGAGGGCTCGGTACCCGGCTCGCGGTGATCAGCGAGTCGCATACGGGAGCGTTCCTCGGGGACGACGGCGCGGCCGCGGCCGCGATCGACCTGCACGCGGCGCTCGAGGGCCGCGAGGTCGTGCTGTTCAGCCTCAACTCGGGACGCTACGGAAAGCTCGCCGGACAGCTCGGCACGCTCGCCGTGCAGGATCTGATCGCCGCCACCGGCCGCCGCCTGGAGGGCGCCTCGCGCGTCACCGCGACGGTAGCGATCGACGAGTTCTCCGCCCTCGGCGCCGACAACGTGCTGCAGCTGCTGGCTCGCGGCCGCGAGGCCGGCGTCAGCGTGCTGCTCTCCACGCAGGAGCTGGCCGACCTCGACCGCGCCGCCCGCGGCCTGCGCGATCAGGTGCTCGGCAACACGGACCTGAAGCTCGCCCACCGACAGGACGTCCCCGCCTCGGCACAGACGGTGGCCGAGCTCGGCGGCACCTATAAGGCTTGGGATCGCACCTATCGGACGGGCGGGGGCCTGATCGGCGAGGCGATGATCGGGGGCGGCTCCGGCCCGGGCAGCCGCCGGATCGTCGACCGCTACATCGTCGAGCCGAACACGATCAAGACGCTCCGCACCGGCGAGGCGGTCCGGATCGGCAAGACCCCCGAGCCGCTGACCCACATCGTCCGCGTCACCCCGACGCGGTCGCCGCCGCGCGGCGCGTCGGACCTGCGCCGACCCGGCGAGCCGTCCCGGCCCGAGCGCGGCGGGGCCGAGCGGTGAGAGCGGTGGGCGCCGGCCTGGCGGGAAGCGCCGGACTGGCCGGGCGGTTCCGCCGCGTCTGGCGCACCGGCTCAGGCGAGCTTCGCCGGCCCCAGCGCGTCTGGCGTACCGGCTCAGGCGAGCTTCGCCCACTCCTCCGGGCGCCACGCCAGCAGCGCCAGGACCTGCGCGACTCCGCTCTGGCCGAGCAGCGTGACGCCGTCCTCGCCGAGGACGAACCGGTCCCGGCGATCACGTGCGGTGTCCCACAGCGCGTCGGCGTAGCCGCGCATCGCGGCGATGATCTCCGTGCGAAGCCGCTCGTCGGCGGTGGCGGCGTGGAGCTGGAGCAGATTTCGGAACAGGATCGCGTTGAAGGCGGCCGGCTGGCGCATCAGACCGCCCCCGGCGTAGTGGGCGAGCGTGCGCTGCGCGGTGGCGTCGGCCTCGGCCAGGAACCCGGCCGCCCGCTCGCCGCCGCGCCGCGCGAGCAGCGCGCCGAGGCCGATCATGCTCCCCTGGTTGTAGCTCCACAGGGCGCGGTCGATCGTGCCGTCGCCGCGGACCTTGTCGTGGAACAGCAGGCCGGACGATTCCGCGCGCTCGCCGCGCGCGGCAAGGCTCGACCGCACCCACGCGTACAGCTGCTCCGGCCCCCGGTCCAGGCAGCCCCCCGGGCCGCCGGGGCCGCCGGGGCCGCCGGGGCCGCCGGGGCCGCCGGGGCCGCCGGGGCCGCCGGGGCCGCCGGGGCCGCCGGGGCCGCCGGGGACGCCGAGGACGGTCTCCGAGCCGCCGAGCTCGGCCAGGTGCAGGCCCAGGGCGGCGTTCGGCGCCGTCGAGACCGTGTTGCGGTCATGGTTGCGCTTGCCCGCGCCCCGCCCCTGCTCGACCCAGAACACGCCGCCCGGACACGGGCCGTGACCGCTGCGGTCCCAGCCGCCGAGAGCGAACCGGTACAGCTGCGCGGCGCGCTCGCGCCGGCCGGCGCCGGCGCGCAGCCGCTCGAGCTGCACCAGCGCCAGGCCGACCCAGGCGTTGTCGTCGTAATAGCGATCGGCGCCGAGCGGCGTGCCCGGGCGGTCGGAGGCGTACGCGGGCAGCGGCCCCCGTGAATCCCAGTAGCGCTCTAGCGCGGCCAGGTGCGCGGCGATCTCGGCCTCGGCGTCGAAGCCTGCCCTCAGCGCCGGGTCGATCCCGGCGAGGTCGAGCGTGGCCACGAACGCGCGCGTGAACGGCCACAGGTGGGCCGCCACGCCGAAGCGCCCCAAGCGCCCCAAGCGCCCCAAGCGCCCCAAGCGCCCCAAGCGCCCCAAGCGCCCGAGGCGCCCGAGGCGCCCGTCGTGGCGGTAGCCGCCGCGGGGCCGCCGGAACTCCGCGCACATCGCCGCATGCGCCCGCACCGCGCGCTCGGCGTAGACGGCGCGCATGCGGGCCGGCTCCGGCTCCGGCGCGGGGCGAGCGGCGGCGCGGGGGTGCCGGCGATCGTCCGGCGAGTCCATCGGAGCCCGCTACAGCGTGGTCAGTCCGACGCCGGTCAGCACCAGGGTGGCGAGGAGCAGGCGGCGGTCGGTGCTGAGCGCGGCCAGCGGCACGAGCCAGCCGACGTACCACGGCAGCAGCAGGCCCGCCGTGACCAGCAGCGCCACGGTCGCCCAGCCGGCGCCGGTGATCCAATCGAGCTCGCCGAGCCAGACCCGGACGACGAGCCAGGTCAGGCACGCCACGAACACCACGTCGAGCACCAGCCCGACGGCGGGCCCCAGGGCCGCGAGGCCGAGCATCCGCAGCAGCAGCCCGGGGATGCTGTGGAGGCCGCCCTGGCTCTGGACGGTCTGGATCGTCGTCAGCAGGTGCAGCGGAGCCAGGCCGAACAGCCCGAAGCTGAGCCCCGCGGCGCCGAGCCCGGCGAGCCCGACGCCGATCAGCACCTTGCGCGAGCCGCGGCCGTCGGGACCGCGGCGTGAGCCCTCGGCGACCGCGAACGGCAGCAGCAGCCCGCCGGTCAGCTTGACCGCGGCGGCGGCCACGATCAGGGCTCCGCCGGTGCGCTCCCGGCGGAGCAGGAGCACGTACACGCTGGCCATGAGGATCGCCAGCATCAGCATGTCGTTGTGGCCGCCGCCGACGCCGAACACGACGATCACGGGGTTCAGCCCGACCAGCGTGACCGCCTTGACCTGATCGATCCCGCGCAGCCGCGCCGCGTTCCACACCACCCACACGACGACGAGGCTCGAGCCGGCGGCGATCGCCTTGTAGGCGATCACGTTGCCGGCGATGCTGAGCGGCACCAGCAGGTAGCTGATGCCGGTGAACAGCGGGCCGTAGTCGCTCGGAGTGTTCACCCACTGGGCGCCGATGTAGGAGTAGAGGGGGAGATCGAGCCGGATCGCGCTCGGCCCGTGCAGATAGGGGTTCGAGTGGGCGCCGATCCGGCCGTAGGCGATGTAGCTGAACACATCGGTCGACAGCAGCGGCGGGGCCAGCAGCACCAGCGCGTGCAGCGCGGCGATCCCGATCACGACGGCGCGCGCCGACAGCTGCCCGACGGCGCGGACGGCGAGCGCGTAGGAGACGAACATCAGCGCCAGCACGAGGGCCACCCCGCCGGCGTGGAGGTCTATCCCGTGCGATCCTAGGACGCCACCGAGGCCGGTGACCGACAGTCCGCCGCGGACCGACTGCGGCAGCAGGATGTCGGTGTTCCCCGCTGACAGCGAGACCACCAGGCCGGTCGCGAGCAGCCCGGCCAGGCCGAGGCGGCCCTGATGCTCCGACAGCCACAGGCGGATGCGCGACGGCGGCGCCGAGAGCCGGATCGTGCCGCCCTGCGCGGAGGCGGCGAGCGGCTCGCGGCCGGGAAGCTCGCCGATCACCTGGGCGCTCCGGCCCTCGGCGGGCTTGGCTCAGGCGTCGCGGCAGGCCGGCCGATGCGGAATGGCTTGACGATGGTCAGGTTCATCGGTCCTGTCGTGTTCGACCGTACGCGATTGTTGCCTTCCACGGCGTCCCGGCAGACGGGCGTACCGCCGGCCCTCCGAGGCAGCAAAGCGCTCGGCTTCCCGCTCAGCCGCCGGCGCCGGGAGTGACCCGGTAGGCATCGAACACGGCGTCGATGTTGCGCAGACGGTTGATCGCCTGGTCGAGCGTGCGGGTGTCCCCCACCTCGACGACGAACTGGTTGCGGATCATCGGATGGTTGACGGTGCAGCGGGCCTCGAGGATATTGATTCCCACCTCGGCGAAGGTGCGCGACATGTCCTCGAGCAGGCGGTGGCGGTCCCAGCCGTGGACCTCGATCTCGACCCGGAAGGAGGTCTCGGCGTCGCCATCCCAGGCGACCGCGGTGAAGCGGTCCGGATCCTTGCGCAGCACGGCGACGTTGGGGCAGTCCTCGCGGTGGATGGTGATCCCGCGCCCGAGCGAGATGTAGCCGACGATCGCATCGCCGGGTACCGGGCGGCAGCACTTGGCCATCCGCAGCATCACCTCGTCGATGCCGTCGACGGCGATCCCGTAGCGGGCCGAGGACGCGGTCGGGCGCGAGCGGCGGCGCCGGGTCTGCAGCAGGTCGTCGGCCGCCGTCGGCTCGGAGTCCGCCGCGTCACCCTGCTTGAGGCGCTGCATCACCTTGTTGACGACGACCTTGGGCGAGATCTTGGCGCCGCCGAGGGCGATGTAGAAGTCCTCCGCCTTGCGGAAGCCCATCTCGCGGATCACGTCGGCCAGGAGCGGCGAGGCGACCATCTTCTGTGCCGGCAGTCCCTGCTTCTTCAGATGCTCCTGGAGCAGCTCGCGGCCGGAATGCTCGGAGTCCTTGCGGGACTCGGCCTTGAACCACGCCTTGATCTTGTTGCGGGCGCGGGTCGTCTTGACCAGCGCCAGCCAGTCCCGCGAGGGACCGCGCTCGCGCTTGGAGGTCAGCACCTCGACGATGTCGCCCGAGCGCAGCTGGTAGGACAGCGGGACGATCTTGGAGTTGACCTTGGCGCCGACGCAACGGTGGCCGACGTCGGTGTGGATCTCGTACGCGAAGTCGAGCGGAGTCGCGCCGGAGGCCAGCGACTTGACCTCCCCCTTCGGCGTGAACACGAACACCTCGTCCTCGAACAGATCGACCTTCAGGGTCTCAATGAACTCGCGCGGGTCAGACATCTCCTGCTGCCAGTCGACCAGCGAGCGCAGCCATTTCATCTTGCCCTGGGGCCCTCGTGAGGCGGTCCGGCCCGGCGTCTCCTTGTACATCCAGTGCGCGGCGATCCCGAACTCGGCCAGCTCGTGCATCTCGCGGGTGCGGATCTGGATCTCCAGCGGCCGGCCCTCGGGTCCGATCACCGTCGTGTGCAGCGACGAGTACATGTTGAACTTCGGCATCGCGATGAAGTCCTTGAAGCGCCCCGGCAGCGGTTTCCATAGTGAGTGGATGACCCCGACCGCGCCGTAGCAGTCCTTGACCCCGTCGACGATCACCCGCATCGCCGTGAGGTCGTAGATCTCGTTGAACTCGCGGCTCTTCTTGGTCATCTTCGAGTAGATCGAATAGAAGTGCTTTGCGCGGCCGGAGATCTCGGCCTCGATCCCCAGCTCGTCGAGCTCCTTGGCCAGGTATTCACCCGCCTGGTTGACGTAACGCTCGCGCTCGGCGCGCTGCTGGGCCACCAGCCCCTTGATCTCGTTGTACTTGCGCGGATGCAGCGTCTGGAAGGCGAGATCCTCGAGCTCCCACTTGATCGCGTGGATGCCGAGGCGATGGGCGATCGGAGCGAAGATGTCGAGCGTCTCACGGGACTTCTCGATCTGCTTCTGCTTCGGCATCGCCGAGATCGTGCGCATGTTGTGCAGGCGGTCGGCGAGCTTGATCAGGATCACCCTGATGTCCGACGCCATCGCCACCATCATCTTGCGGTAGTTCTCGGCCTGGGCCTCGTCACGCGACTGAAAGGTCAGCTCGGTCAGCTTGGTCACGCCGTCGACCAGGCCGGCGATCTCGTCGCCGAACGCGGCCGAGACCTCCTCGAGCGAGGCGCTGGTGTCCTCGACGGTGTCGTGCAGCAGCGCCGCGCACAGCGTCTCGGTGTCGAGGCGCATCCCGGCGCAGATCTTGGCCACCGAGACCGGGTGGATGATGAAATCCTCGCCCGAGCGGCGGCGCTGGTCGGCGTGGTGCTCGCAGGCGTAGACGAACGCGTCGGCCACGCGCCCGCGGTCGACGGGCACAGCGGCTTGACCGGCGTGCTCCTCGACGATCGCGAACAGGTCGGAGAGCAGCCCGCGCTCGGTGTCGGTGAGTCCCGCCGGGAGCGCGGCCCGCGACACCCCGGGCCCGGGAACCGGGGACCGCGAGCTACCGACCGGGGTGCGCGAGGTGTCGATCGTGCCGAGCGATCCCGCCGCCTCGCCCGAGCGCCCGCCCGCGTCCGCGGCGCCGACGCGCGCGCGCGCCTGCCGGCCGCCGTTCAGGCCACTGCTCGTGGGGTTGCGCTGCTCAGAAATCGTCTTCCGTCCTCGTAGATCCGTTCGTAGGCCCGGTACGCGGCGGAACGATCGAGCTCGGTCCGCTCCGCGGCGGGGGGACCACAGAATTCCATGGCCGGCGATGCCCGGTCGAGGCTGACGAGCTCCAGCTCCGTGAGCACCCGGACCAGACGTCCGGCCAATCGGGCGGAGCGTCCATGGGGGCCGTCGCCGCGGAGCAGGTGCTCGAGCTCCCCGCCGACGACCCTCCGCCGGAGCCTCAGGGCCCGGTAGAGAGAGACAAGCGAAGTCCGGAGTCGGTACTCCAACTCGTGCATCTGTTCGACAAAGCGTAGCTCAGGCTCACCCCAGGCCAGATGGACGAACCCCTCGCCGAGGCGCGCACAGTCCGCCATCAGCCGGCTGGAGGGCGGATCGAGGACGACGATCTGGGCGAAGCCGGCGGCCAGCTCGGGCTCCGCCGCCAGCGCGTGACCGGCGAGAATCGCAAACCCGCCGGTCCGGGGGGCGAGTCCCGGCAGGCGCCGCGGAACATCGGCGCACACGGCCAGGGTGGGCCCGGCCGCGCACGCGTCGGCGAGCACGGCCAGCGGGCTCTCCCCGCGGCGGTCGAGCGTGCGGCGGCCTTCGGCCGCCATGGCGAGCATGCGCTGGCACGAATTCTCGTGGCTTATCTCGTGGCTCACGTTGGGGTTCGACGAGTCGGCGAGGTCGGCGTCGAACTCGGCCAGCGCCGCGGCCACGAACCCCTCCGGCTCGCCGAGCACCTCGATCGGCCGCGGAACGCAGCCGCGGGCGCGGCCCAGCACCAGCCGTGGCTCGACGGAGCCGTTCCAGACGTTGCGCTCGAGCCGGAAGCTGGCGTCGAGGGCGGCTTCGCCGCTGGGGAGAATGCGCTGGCGCGCATTCTCGGGGCCATCCGGGAGGCGATCACGCCAGTTGAACGCCACCGCCTGGGCGCGAGCGCCGCTGGAGCGCACAGAGAAGCGGGCGTGCTTGCCCTCCCCCATCGTCCGCACGTCGTCGAAGCGGGCCCCCGGGACCAGCAGCCGGCTCCGCGGGTTGCCGATCCCGCACGGCTCGAGCGCGCCCAGCTCCTCGGCGGTGCGCAGCCCGAGCTCGGCCCCCGAGGCGATCGCGTCGATCCGCTCGACGGGCGTCAGCAGCTCGGGCGTCAGCACCCGCGCGGCGTGCGCTTCGACCAGCGCTCGGAACGCCTCGACCCGTCCCGGGTCGATCGTCAGACCCGCCGCGGCGCGGTGGCCGCCGTAGCGGGTCAGCTCGCGCTCGCCGGCCCGCAGGGCGACCAACAGGTCGAAGCCGGGGATGCTCCGCCCGGAGCCCTGGGCGGCGGCCGCGCCGTCATCCGCGTCGATCGCGATCAGGATCGCCGGTCGGTGGTGGCGCTCGACGACCCGCGAGGCGACGATCCCGATCACGCCGGGATGCCAGCCCTCGGCGGCGAGCACGTAGATCGGCCGCTCGCCCTGTTCGGCCACGAGTGCGTCGGCCTCCCAGCCGATGCGCTGCTCGACGGCACGGCGCTCGGCGTTGACCGAGTCGAGCTCGGCGGCGATCTCCCCGGCCCGCTCGGGGTCGTCGGTGAGCAGCAGCTCGAGCCCGGCGTCGGGGCTGCGCATCCGCCCTGCGGCGTTGATCCGCGGGGCGAGGCGGAAGCCGATCGCCTGCGTGTCGAGCGCGCTCGGGTCGACGCGCGAGACGCGCATCAGCGCGCGCAGGCCGGGCTTGCCGGTGCCGGCCAGCTCGGCGAGCCCGGCCCGCACGATCCGCCGGTTCTCCCCCCGCAGCGGGACGAGGTCGGCGACGGTGGCCAGCGCGGCCAGCTCGAGATCGGCGGCGGCGGTCGCGGCGCCGAGCGCCTCAGCCAGCTTCAGCGCGACGCCCGAGCCGCACAGCTCGCCGCACGGATACCCGCACACGGCCGGGTGGACGATCCCGCAGCTCGGGAGCACCCCGTCCGCGCGCGGCGCGTGGTGGTCGGTGACGACGACGTCGAGTCCCGCCTGCCGCGCCGCGGCGACCTCGTCGACCGCGGTGATCCCGCAGTCGACGGTGAGCAGCAGGCCGGTGCCGCGGCGCGCGAGTCGCTCGACAGTCGCCGCGGCCAGACCGTAGCCGTCGCGCTCGCGGCTGGGCAAAAACCAGCCGACATCGGCGCCCAGCGCGCGCAGCGCCCGGACCATGATCGCCGTGGCGCACACCCCGTCGACGTCGTAGTCGCCGTGCACGACGATCCGCGAGCCCGCTGAGATGTGGCTGGTGATCGTCTGGAGCACCGCCTCGATCCCGTCAAACTCGAGCGGCGAGTGAGCGTCGCACGGGTCCAGGAACGCCCGCGCCGCGCCGGGGTCGGTGAAACCGCGGCGGACCAGCACCTGCGCCAGCACATGGCCGACCCCCAGCTCACGCTCGAGCGCCAGCGCCGCGGCCAGGTCGTAGGCGGGGATCTCAAGCCGCGGGGCCGGCGCGCCCGACGGCTCCCGGCGCTCAGGCGCCGGGCTCAGACGAGCGGCCGGGACCGCCGTTTCGATTGCCAGCGCCAGAAGGTCGGACACGCACCGGCCAGCCTAGGCCCCGGGTCAGACGGATCGCTTGGGCGTCTCCCGCCGGCTCCGCGGGCGCGCCGCTCGGCCGCCGTCAGCCGGCAGCGGAGCGCTCGCGCCTAGCGCCCTCGAAGTACACGATCGCCATCCCGATCAGCGCCCCGGGGATTCCCTCGAGCGCGGTCGACAGGTGGGTGTCGTGGCGGCCGGGGATGTGCGCCCCGGCGATCAGGAAGCCGACCAGCACCGCCCCGACGAGCGCCCCGACGAAGGCGCCGACGATCCCGCCCCAGTAGCGGTCGGGCAGCCAGATCGTGAAGTGCCACAGGGCCAGGCCCATCATCACCCAAGCCAGCATTCCCACGGGGCTAGCGCCTCCCGTGCTTGCGGTTGCGGGACTTCGAGCGGGCGGGCGGCTTGGGCTTGCCCGGCGGCGGCTGGACCATGCCTTCGTTCTCGGCGACGTCGGGGGCCGAGTAGTGCTCGTCGCCCGCGCCGTCACCGTCGGCCGCCGTCTCCGCCGGAGCAGGTGCGGGGGCTGGGCCTGGGGCGGGCGCCGCCCGGCCGCCGGCGCGTGGCGGCTGTGGCGTCGGCCGACCCTCGACCCGCGGGGGCTGCGCCGCCCGCCCCGGGCGCGAGGGCTTCGCCGGCGGAGCCGCAGCCGTCTCCTCGTCCTCCTCGTGGTGGGCGAGTCGCTGGGTCAGCGTCGAGGTCCGGCCGCGACCCGGAGCGCTCTCGATCTCGAGGTCGCGCTTCATCTGCGCAAACTCGGCCGCCGAGACCGTCTCGGCCTCGGGCGTGGTCAGGCGCCCGGTGCGCCGGCCCGGCCGGTGCTCGGGCTCGACGTCGGCGGCGGTGCCCGCGTAAGCGGGAACGGCGCCGAAATCCTCCGCGATCCGGTGCCGGCGGGCCCGGTAGGCGTGCTCGCGCTCCTTCCAGTGCGTCAGCACCGGCGAGGCGATGAAGATCGACGAGTAGGCGCCGGAGGCGACCCCGATCAGCAGCGCGAAGGCGAAGTCCTTGAGCGTCGAGCCGCCGAACAGCAGCAGCGCGATGATCGGCAAGAGCGTGCACGAGGTGGTGGCCAGCGAACGGGTCAGCACCTCGCTCATCGAGCGGTTGACGATCTGCGAGAAGGCGGCGCGGGGCATCCGCGGGACGTTCTCGCGCACGCGATCGAAGACGATGATCGTGTCGTAGAGCGAGTAGCCGAGAATCGTCAGCAGTGCCGCGACGGTCGCGGTCGTCACCTCTCTCCCCGTCAGTGCATAGACGCCGCTGGTGATCAGCAGGTCGTGCATCAGCGCGATCAGCACCGGGACGGCGAACTTCCACTCGAACCGCAGCGCGATGTAGATCGTGATCACCAGCAGCGAGGCGATGATCGCCACCACGGCGCTGTTGGCCACCGTCTTGCCGAACGTCGGCCCGACCGACTGGCCGTTGAAGTCGTTGCCGTTGCCGCGGATCCCGAACCGGGTCTGGAGTGCGCTCTTGAGCTTCTGCACCTTGTCGGGGGCGATCTGCTTGGCGGAGATCTGGAACCCCGTGCCGCCGAGCGTCTTGTCGCCCAGCACCTTCTGCACGGTCGCGTTGGCGGCGCCGCTGGCGCTCACCACCCGCTGGACCTGGGAGGCGGTCGCGCTCTGGGTCAGCCCGACGGAGATCCGGGTGCCCGAGGTGAAGTCGATCCCGAGGTGCAGCCCGCGGCCGCCGATGGCCAGCGCCCCGATCAGCAGGATGCACCCCGACAGCGAGAAGAAGTACTTGGAGGCGCCCATGAAGTCGAATCGCCACACGTGCTTCTTGCCCCCCGCGCCAAGCGCCGAGGGGCGCGCGATCGCGCGCGATGACCCCATCGTCATCAGGATCGCCTGGGTGGCCAGGACGGCGGTGAACAGCGACACGATCGTGCCGATGCCGAGCGTGAAGGCGAAGCCCTTGACGTCGGCGGTGGAGAGCACGAACAGGATGAACGCGGTCATGATCGTGACCACGTTGGCGTCGATGATCGCCGTCAGCCCCTTGCGATAGCCGGTGACGATCCCCTGGCGGACCGACCGGCCGGCCCGGATCTCCTCCTTGACGCGCTCGAAGATGACGATGTTGGCGTCGGCGGCGACACCGATGGTGAGGATCAGGCCGGCGATCCCGGCCAGCGTCAGGGTGATCGGGATCAGCTTGATCAGCGCGTAGAAGTAGACCGCGTAGATGGCCAGCCCGGCGGTGGCGATCAATCCCAGCACGCGATAGAAGGCGAGCAGGAACACGACGACGACGAGCAGTCCGGCGAGGCCCGCGATCAGCCCCTGGTTCAGCGCCTGCTTGCCCAGCGTGGCGGAGATCTGCTGCTGGGAGATCAGCTTCAGCGAGATCGGCAGCGCCCCCAGCCGCAGCTGGTTGGCGAGGTCCTGAGCGGACTGGATCGTGAAGTTGCCGGTGATCTGGGCGCCCCCGCCGCCGACGATCCCGTCGGGATAGGTCTGGAAGTCGATCGTCGGAACCGTCACCAGCTGCGTGTCGAGCGACACGGCGAAGTGCTGGAGGAGCTTCTGTCCCAGGCCGGAGTCGAGGTTCCCGCGGTGGGCGATCGCTCCCGTGACGTTCTGGAACTCGGTGTTGCCCCGCGAGCTGAAGCCGAACGACACGTTCGGAGCTCCGCTGTTGTCGGTCGACTGCTGCGGGTTGGTGATGTCCGAGCCGAGCAGGCCCACGCGGTCGAGCAGCGCGTAGAACTGGGCGCTGGGGTCGCTGATCTTGAGCTGGTGGGAGAAGTGGGCCGGGACGGCCTCGAGCACGACCACGCCCTGCGGCACCGTCAGCAGCTGGCCCTGCGAGTAGCTGACGCCGGCCGGGAGGCCGTTCTGGAGGTCCTGGATCGAGGTGTCGGGACCGGACAGCAGGCAGTGCTGGCCGGTCACCGGCGCGTACCCGCCGGCCTTCGCCGCCGCCTGGCAGGCGGCGCTCCCCGCGGCGCCGAACAGGTAGTAGAGGGGCCCCTTGCGGGCGTTGAAGGAGCCGACCGGCGGGTGCTTCACCGACGCGGCGAGCTTGACCGCCTGGTAGAGCCCCGTGCTCCCGGAGCTGGGCGAGCCGGGGGCGGTAGAGGGCGTCCCCTGGCTGATCAGGCTGGCCGAGGTGTCGCGGGCCTGGAGCAGGCTCGCGACGGTCTGGCCGGTCGGCGTCAGCGCGTTGGCCTCCCAGTCGTAGAAGTACAGCCGCGCCGTGGTACCGACCTGCTGCTCGGCCCGCCCGGTGTCCTTGACGTTCGGCAGCCCGACCGTGATCTCGTTGCCGCCCGTGGTCTGGATCGACGGCTCGGAGACGCCGAGCTGGTCGACGCGCTGTCGCATGATGTCGACCGCCCGGGTCAGCGCGTCGGCGGTGACGTGAGGGGTCTGCGGCGTCGGCTGGGCCTCGTACACGAGCTCGACGCCGCCCTTGAGGTCGAGGCCCAGGAACGTCTGCTTGCTCGCCAGGATGATCCCGGAGACGATCAGCAGCCCGGCGACGAGCAGCAGGATCAGGCCGTTGCGCTGGCGGTCGGTCATCGCTGGAGGTGATGCTAGCTCTGGCGTGCTCGGGACGCGGACGGGCAGCAGCGCGGCGGGCGCTCGGCGCGGCGGGCAAGGGCCTGTGAGAGGACCCTCAGTGTCCGGCCGAGGGCGTCAGCACGACGAGGATCCCTCCCTCCTCGTCGTCGTAGGCGGGGAAGATGTCGGCCACCGCCCGGGCCGGCAGGTCCCGCTCGGCGTTGACCTCGACCGGCTTGGCCTTGACCCGCACCTCCCACTCGAGCGCGGTGGCGACGTAGTCGGTCCCGTCCTCGAAGCGCAGGCCGAGCACCTCGCGCGCCGGTCTCCCGATGGCCTGCTCGGTCTTGAGCCCGGTGAGCTCGAAGGAGCCGCGACCGCAGTCCACGATGCGCCCCTCGCGATCGCAGGCGAAGAACGCGGCGCCGGGCGCCGGGTAGTAGTCGTCGAGCAGCTCGAACAGGTAGGCGAAGCCACACTTCCCGCACCCCCGGGCCTCGCGCCGGAAGCCGGCGTTGCGGTCGGTGGCCATCGAGCGGTTGCCGCAGTGCGGGCAGATGAAATAGTGCTCGGACGCCATCGCAGCGGGAGCATAGAGAGCGCTGCTCCGCCGGGCTCCGGCGCCGCTCCGGGGGCTCCGCTACAGCAGCCGGCCCTGGCCGGGCGGCTCGAGCCCGAGGTGGAGATAGGCGCGGCGGGTGGCCGCGCGGCCGCGTGGGGTGCGCTCGATCAGCCCGCGCTGGAGCAGGTAGGGCTCGTAGACGTCCTCGATCGTGTCCTGCTCCTCGCCGACCGACACCGCCAGCGTCGAGAGCCCCACCGGGCCGCCGCCGAAGCGGTCGCAGATCGCCCGGAGGATCGCGCGGTCGAGGCGGTCGAGGCCCGCGTGGTCGACCTCGAGCAGGTCGAGTGCGGAGTCGGCGACGTCGGCGCTGACGATGCCGTCGTGGCGAACCTCCGCGTAGTCACGCACCCGCTTGAGCAGGCGGTTGGCGACTCGCGGGGTGCCGCGGCTGCGGGTGGCGATGGCCACCGCGCCGGCGGGCTCGATCGCCACCCCGAGCAGCCGCGCGGAGCGCCGGACGATCGTGGCCAGGTCCTCGACGTCGTAGTGCTCGAGCCGGTGCTGGATCCCGAAGCGGTCGCGCAGTGGCGTGGTCAGCAGGCCGGTTCGGGTGGTGGCCCCGACGAGCGTGAACGGCGGCAGGGCGATCGTCACGATGCGCGCGCCCGCGCCCTGGCCGACGGTGATCGGCAGCTCGCCGTCCTCCATCGCCGGGTAGAAGGTCTCCTCGAGCGCCCGGGGCAGGCGGTGG
This sequence comes from Solirubrobacterales bacterium, assembly GCA_038254735.1. Taxonomy (GTDB): domain Bacteria; phylum Actinomycetota; class Thermoleophilia; order Solirubrobacterales; family Solirubrobacteraceae; genus Palsa-465. Next base: position 21,587 of record JBBSFX010000006.1, on the reverse strand, counting down.
ATCTCGTCGACGAAGAACACCGAGCGGGGCTCGAGCGCGGTCAGGAACGCGGCGATGTCGCCCTTGCGCTCGAGCGCCGGTCCCGCCGTCTGCACGAACGGCACCTCGAGCTCGGCGGCGATGATCTGGGCCAGCGAGGTCTTGCCCAGACCGGGCGGTCCGGCCAGCAGCACGTGGTCGAGCGCCTCGTCGCGGCTGGCCGCGGCGGCGATCGAGACCGCCAGCTGGTCCTTGAGGGCCTCCTGGCCGACGAAGTCGCCGAGCCGGCGCGGGCGCAGCGAGCGCTCGAGCTCGTCCTCGGCCAGCGCCTCGGCGGTCTGCACGCGGATCACCCCCTCGCTCACCGGCGAGCGCTCCTCAGCGCGTGCGCGATCAGCTCCTCGGGCCGCTCGCCGACGGCGCCGTCCAGCAGCTCCTCGGCCTCGGGGACGCTGTAGCCGAGGCCGAGCAGGCCCTCGCGGGCGATCGCCAGCGGGTCCTCGGCGCGGGCGACGCTGATCGCCGAGTGCTCGCCGCCGACCTCCGCCACGACCAGCGACGCGCCGACCTTCTCGCGCAGCTCGACGATGATCCGCTCGGCCGTGCGCTTGCCGATCCCGGGCACCGCCTGGAAGCGCGCCGAGTTCCCGGCGGCGAGCGCGCCGAGTAGCTCGCGCGGCCGTCCCCCCGAGAGGACGGCGATTGCCACCTTCGGCCCCACCGACTGGACCCCGAGCAGCATCAGGAACAGCTCGCGCTCCTCCTCGGTGGCGAACCCGTACAGCGCGAGCGCGTCGTCGCGGACGATCAGGTGGGCGTGGAGGCGGACCTCGTGACCGATCGCCGGGACCTGACCGAGCGTCACCGTGGAGACGGTCAGCCGGTAGCCGACGCCACCGCAGTCGACGACGACGTGGTCGGCGCGGCGGACGGCGACGACCCCGGAGATCAGGGCGATCATGCTCGGGCCCCCACCCCGCTCCGCGCGCCGGGGGGCCCGGCGGCGGGGACCGCGGCCAGCGCGTCCGACAGCGGCGCGCGATTGAGGTCGCAGACGGCGACGGCCAGCGCATCGGCGGCGTGATCGGGCGTCGGCGCCGCCGGCAGGCCGAGCAGCCGCCCGACCATCCGCGCGACCTGGTCCTTGGCGGCGCGGCCACTGCCGCACACCGCGCCCTTGACCTGCTGCGGGGTGTAGGACCGCGACGGGATCCGCCGCTGCCCCGCGGCCAGCAGCACCACCCCCCGCGCCTGGCCGACCGCGAACGCGGTCTGCACGTTGGCGCCGAAGTACAGCTGCTCGATCGCGATCGCGTCGGGCCGGTGGGCTTCGATCAGCTCGACCACGCGGGCGTGGATCTCGCAAAGGCGCAGCTCGAGCGCCGTGCCGGCCCGCGTGGTGATCACGCCGTGCTCAAGCGCGCGCAGGCGTGATCCCTGTCCGGAGACGACTCCGAAGCCGGTGCTGGCGGTGCCGGGATCGATGCCGAGGACGACCATGGACGAACATTCTGCGCTTGACCCCGGACGCCTCCCGGATAGCTCGCGTTACGTGTTCGGCAAGACCAACCAGGACGAGCTGCTGAGCGAGATCGGCGCCCTCCGCGCGCGGATACACCGAGTCGCTGATCGGCCATCTGTACGGCCGGCGGCAGGCCGGCCGGCTCGCCGTCTGAGGGTCTGACTAACCACCGACGCAGGCCGTCGAATGGCCGTGGCGGTACACGCGGTACATCTTCCACGGACCAACCTGCTCGATCAGCTCGATCCGGTTCAGCGAGTCGGCGATCGGGGCCCGGGCGCCGTCGATCGTGTCGTGCGGGCCGACGAACAGCACGCCGGGGTAGCGCATCGCGGTGCCGACGCGCTCGAGCGTCACGTGGAGCTTCCAGGCCAGCGCCGTCTGGACCGAGTGGTTGATGGCCGCGAAGCTCGTCTTGCACGGGTACACGCCGCGGTGGCCGCCGAGCGCGGCGACGGCGGCGCTCAGCTGATCGAGCCGCGTGACCGCTTGCCGGGCCAGCGGCTCCTGGGCGCGGGCGTAGCCGATCCGCCCGTGCAGGGCCACCACCGCCAACGCCGTGACGGCCAGCGCGGCGGCCAGCGCGACGGGACGAGCCACGCCGAGGGTGCCAGGCCGCAGCGATACGGCGTCCCCGGCCAGCGCGCCGATCCGGACCACGGCGACCCCCGCGAGCACGCAGGCGATCGCCGCGGCGGGGAGAAAGAAGCGCTCGAGCCCCGGGTAGCCGTCGACCGTCATCGCGACGACCACGACCCACCAGGCGCCGGCGCCGGCGACCGCCCACAGGATCAAGCGCTCGCGCTCGCGCCCGAGGGTGATCGCCACCGCGATCAGGGCCAGCACGAGGATCGCCACGCTCTGGTCGTCGATCCCATGGCGCAGCACCTCGATCAACGGATGGGCGCCGAGGTGGCCGTTGTAGTCCGAGGCGTGGGTGGCGGCCAGGAACGGCTGGCCGGTGCTGACCCCCGGCGGCGCGAACCACGCGAAGGGCATCAACAGGAGGCCGGCGAGGATGGCCAGCCGGACCCGCAGCGCCGGCTCGCGGAGCGCCAGCCAGGCCCCGAAGGCGATCATCAACGGCCACGCCTCGGGCCGCATCAGGCCGAGCACGACGCCGAGCGCGAACGCCTCCCGGCGGCGGCCGGCGATCAGCCGGTCGACGGCCCACAGGGCGGCGGCCACGAGCACCACCTCGGAGGCCCCGCGAAACCAGTAGTAGGCCCAGTCCTGGGTCATCACCAGGCCGGCGGCGGCGAGCACGCCGGCCGCCGGCGCGGCGCGGCCGTGGCCACTGCGGGTCACCAGCAGCGCCGCCAGCCGATAGGCGGCGACGAACGCCATCAGCCCGCCGGCCCGGGCGGCGATCACCCACAGCGTCGGCGCGGCGCCGCCGAACAGGCCGAAGACGGTGGTGAACATCACCGGCAGCGGCTTCCAGGACGGCCCCCCGTTGACGATGAAGCTGAGGTGCGGGTCGGAGACCTCGCGCCCCCATACGACCCACGACCACGGGTCGTAGCTCGGCACGGTCGGGAGCACCGCGGCGGACAGTGCCGCGACGACCACGCATCCGAGCAGCGAGGTCAGGAACGGCGAGTGCCGGGCGCCGCCGAGCCGACGGCGTCCGCGACCGGCGGGCGCCCCGTTCGCCCCGCCGGGCGCCGCGGGAGCCGGCGACTCGCTCACGGCGCTGCTCTCCATCGCGCTTGCCGGCCGCTCAGCCGGACAGCCGGCAGCGCAGCAGGGTGCCGATCACCCGGAAGCCGTCGAGCGCGGTCAGCTTCTTGCCCTCCTCGTTGGAGCGGGCGCGGTAGTGCACCGGCACCTCGAAGATGCGCTCGCCCCTCTGCACCAGCCGCGCCGTGATTTCGGGCTCGATCGCGAAGCCGGCCGAGCACAGCGCGAGGCTGCGGAAGAGCTCGGTGCGGATCATCTTGTGGCAGGTCATGATGTCGTGCAGGTACACGTTGAACAGCACGTTGCAGGCGAGTGTCACGCCCTTGTTGCCGAGCACGAACATGAACGAGTGGCTGGTGTACCCGTCGAACGCGCGGACGCCGAAGCAGGCATTGGCGCGGCCGTCGAGCAGCGGCGGCATCAGCAGCGCCAGGTCGGCGGCGTCGTACTCGAGGTCGGCGTCGAAGATCGCCGCGTAGTCGCCCCGGGCCTCGTGCAGCGCGGTCTGGATCGCCGCGCCCTTGCCCTGGTTGTGATCGTGCTTGAACTGCCGCACGCGGCTGTCCCAGCTGCCGCCGACGAGGATCTCGCTGGTCCCGTCGGTGGAGCCGTCGTCGACGACCACGAGCTCGAAGTCGGTCGGCAGATCGGTCGCCAGCACCTCGGCGATCGCGCGCTCGACGCGCTCGCGCTCGTTGTAGACCGGCATCAGGATCGAGAGCAATTAGGCTGGGGTCGGGTCGACGGGGCGGATGGATCGGCTGGACGGGCACCGATACGTTCGGGTGACCCGGAAGTGCCGCGATGCTAGCGAACGCGTCCGATTTCCGAGAGGATGTCGGGATGTCGGAACCGGCCGAGGCCCACGGGGATCCGCGCTCACGAATCCCCGCCGGCGACCAGGTCGCCCTGCTGGAAGGCCTCGAGGGCGACGCTCGCCGCGCGCGCCAGCAGCTGCTCGAGAACCTCTCCAAGCAGGGCTTCAGCGCCGCCGAGCTGCGGAGCGCGGCGGCCGAGAACCGGCTCGCGCTGCTGCCCGTCTCGCGGCTGCTGGGCGGCCGCTACACCGCCGCCGAGGTCGAGCGCACGAGCGGCACGCCGGCGGCGCTGATGCTCCGGATCCGCCGCCTCCAGGGCCTCCCCGAGGCCGGCGCGGAGGACCGCGTGTTCGGCGAGGACGACATCGCCGCGGCGCGCTCGACGCGCAAGTTCCTCGAAGCGGGGCTGAGCGAGGAGGCGCTGGTCGATATCACCCGCGTGCTCGGTGAGTCGATGTCTCGCCTGGCGGCGACGACCACGGCGGCCTTCGCCGGCTCTTTCCTGGAGCCCGGCGACACCGAGGCGACCGTCGCCGAGCGCTTCGCCGAGCGCGCCCGGGAGCTGATCCCGGAGCTCTCGCCGGTGCTGAGTGCCGCGCTGACCGCCCACCTGCGCGAGAGCGTCGCGCGCGGGATGATCGGCCGGGCCGAGCTCGAGTCCGGCGGGATCGACGGAGCCGCGGAGATCGGCGTGGCGTTCGCCGACCTGGTCGGCTTCACCCGGCTGGGCGGCGAGATCGAGGTCTCCGAGCTGGGCGGCGTCGCGGGCCGGCTCGCCGAGCTGGCCGCCGAGGCGGCGCGAGGGCCGGTGCGTCTGGTCAAGACGATCGGCGACGCGGCGATGTTCGTCAGCCCCCAGCCGGCGGCGCTGGTGGCGGGCGCGCTGGCGCTGCTCGACGGCGCCGCGGGAGCGGAGCTGCCGAGCCTCCGCGTCGGCGTCGCGCTGGGGGGAGCCGTGCAGCGCGCCGGCGACTACTTCGGCCCTGCCGTCAACCTGGCCAGCCGGGTGACCGGCGCGGCGCGACCGGACAGCGTGCTCTGCACCCAGGAGGTGCGCGAGGCCGCCGAGGCGGCGTTCGAGTGGTCGTTCGCGGGCGGCTTCCGCCTCAAGGGCATCCACGGCTCGGTGCCGCTGCACCGCGCCCGCCACCTCGCGCCGCCCGGGCCGAGCGCGGACGACGGGGAGCCGGCTAGGCAGCCGAAAGCAGATCGACCACGAAGACGAGCGTCGCGTTAGGCGGGATCGACGGCGGGCTGCCGAGCTTGCCGTAGGCCAGGCTCGGGGGGATGATCAGCTCGCGGCGGCCGCCGACGCGCATTCCGGGGATGCCCTGGTCCCAGCCCGGGATCACCGAGTGCCGGCCGAGCTGGAACGGGAACGTCTGGTGGCGCTTCCACGAGGCGTCGAACTCCTTGCCGCCCTTGTAGAGGACCCCGACGTAGTTGACCGTGACCTGGCTGGTCTTGCCGGCGGGTGCGCCGGTGCCCTTGATCAGGTCGACGGTCTTCAGCGCCTTGGGCGGCGGCCCCGAGGGCACCTTGACGGCCGGCTGCTTGGACAGCGGACCGGACGGCGGCGTCGTCACCGCCGGGGTGGTGGGGGTCGGGGTGGTCGGCGTCGTCGGGGTCGGCGTGGCGCCGCTGCTGTCGGCGATCGTCGCGCCGGCGGAGGGCGCCAGCACCACCTTGGCGGCGCTCGAGCTTCCGCATGCGCTGAGGCCGGCGGCGAGCAGCGCGAGCACGGGGACGATTGAGATTCGCTTCTTCATGGGCAAGTGGCGCAGGGTAGCGAGCCGGCATGAGCGGTGTGTCAACGGCATGTGGCGGCTCGGCCGGCGATCCGCGCCCGGAGCTGCACGGGACGGCCCCGGCTCACCCCGCAATGCGTTCCATGACTTCGGCGGAGACGTCGTAGTTGGCGTGCACGGCGCCGACGTCGTCGTTGTCCTCAAGCGCGTCGATCAGCTTCATCAGCCGGGCCGCGTCGCCCTCCTGGAGCGGGATCCGCGACTTCGGCCGCTGGGTCACGTCGGCGCTCTCGATCTCCACCCCCGACTCGGCCACCGCCCCGCGCACGTGGGAGAGCTCGCCGGGCTCGGTGACGATCTCGTAGACGTCGTCGTCGAGCGCGATGTCCTCGGCGCCGGCGTCGATCGCCCCGATCAGGTCGTCCTCGTCGTAACGCGCGGCGTCGACGACGATCACCCCGCGCTTGTCGAACAGATAGGAGACCGAGCCGGGCTCGCCGAGGTTGCCGCCGTGCTTGGCGAGCAGGTGGCGCACGTCCGCGCCGGTGCGGTTGCGATTGTCGGTCACCGCCTCGATCAGCAGCGCCACCCCGCCGGGACCGTAGCCCTCATAGAGGACGCTCTCCCACTGCTCGGCGTCGACGCCCTCGCCGGTGCCCTTGAGGATCGCGCGCTCGATGTTGTCCTTCGGCATCGAGGCATCGCGCGCCTTCTGGATCGCCAGCGCGAGCGCCGCGTTGCCGTTCGGATCGCCACCGCCCTCACGCGCGGCGACGGTGACCGCCCGCGCCAGCTTGGTGAAGTGCTGGCCGCGGCGCTGGTCGACGACCGCCTTCTTGTGCTTGATCGAAGCCCACTTGGAGTGACCTGACATCAACTCGAGTCTAGTAGCGCTCAGCCGAGCTCGCCGCCGCCCGGAGGGCTTCGAGCACCGCCCGGTTGAAGGCGCCCTCGGTGTGCGCCCGTGCGGTCGCCTCCCCCCCGGACCGCAGGCGCGCCCGCAGCGCTGGCTCGTCGTACAGCCGGGTCACCGCGCGGGCCAGCGCCCGCGGCTCGGCGGGCGGGACGATCACGCAGTTGTGATCGTGGCGCAGGTACTCGCCCGAGCCGCCGAGCCCCGTGGCCACGACGGGGCGACCGAGGGCCATCGCCTCGAGCGGGACGATCCCCCACGGCTCCGACCAGCGGACCGGGAACAGCACCGCGTCGGCCTCCGCGTAGAGCTCGGGCAGCTCGACGTGGCTCTGCATGCCGGCCAGCTCGACGCGACCCGACAGGCCGCCCGCGTCGATCAGCGCGCGCAGCCGGTCGCGCTCGGCGGGGTCGCCGTCGCCGGCGATCCTCAGCGTCGCCTCCCGGGGCAGCTCGGCGAGCGCCCGCACGGCGTCCTCGATCCCCTTGCGTGGGTCGATCCGGCCGACGTACAGCAGGCGCCAGCGCCACGGGCGCTCGGGGCGGGGACGCAGGAACGCCTCGTCGACGCCGAGGTGGGCAATCGTGCTGCGCTCCAGGGCCAGCCCCGACTCCCGGGCGGCCCGCCTGACGGTCTCCGAGATCAGCACGTAGCGGGCGCAGCGGTCGAGCTCGACGCGCGCGGGCAGCCCGGTGAGGCGCTCGGCCAGCGCGCTCATCGGGGCGGCGGCCGGCCCCGGCAGCCGGCGGAACGGCGCCAGCCACTGGTCGACCAGCGGCGCGTAGAGCAACCAGTCGTCGGCGACGAAGCCGACGGCCGGGACCCCGGCGCGACGGACCCGCTCCATCAGCCCCAGGGACATCCCCCCCATCGACCACCAGCTGACCACGTCTGGCGCGAGCTCGCGCAGGTGGCGCGCGAGCACTCGATGGTTGGCACGCTCGAGCTCGACCCGTGCCCGCCAGCCGCGCCGGGGCCAGGCGTGCTCGCGCCAGTACCAGCGCAGATCGCGGTAGGTGTCGGGCTCCTCGGGCTCGGTGACGGCGGCCGGGAGGCGCAGGTCGCTGCACAGCACCCGCGCCTCGTGGCCGGCCGCCCGCAGCGAACGCATCGCCGAGCGCCACACGAGCTCGTAGCCGCCCAGGTGATGGGGCGGGTACATGCTGCCGACAGCCAGGACGCGCACTGCGCATGAGTAGCATGCCCGGCCGATGGGCGAATCGATCGATCCGGGGATCTTCAAGGCCTACGACATCCGCGGGCTGTACGGCGAGGCGTTTGACGAGCGCACCGCGGAGGCGATCGGACGCGCGTTCACGCGGGTGATCGCCACCGGCGAGGGCAAGGCGACGGCGCAGCTCCGGCTCGGCCTGGGGCGCGACATGCGGCTGGCCGCACCCGCCATGGCCGCCGCCTACCGCGCCGGGATGGTCGCGGAGGGCGCGACGGTGATCGACGCCGGGATGGTCGGAACCGAGATGCTCTACTACCTCGTCGGCTCGCGCGAGCTCGACGGCGGCGTGATGTGCACGGCGTCGCACAACCCCAAGGCCTACACCGGGGCGAAGCTGGTCGGCCGCGGCGCGCTGGCGCTGTCGGGGGACACCGGGATCCGCGAGATCCGGGAGCTGCTGACCGGCGAGGGCGGCGTCACCGGCCTCGGCGAGGCGCCGGGCGGCGGCCGCGTCGAGGCGGTGGAGATCGCCGCCGACTTCCAGGACGCCGCGCTGAAGTTCATCGATCCGAGCCGAGTCAAGCCGCTGAGGCTGGTCGTCGACGGGGGCAACGGGATGGCCGGACCGATGGTCGGCCCGCTGCTCGACCGCCTCGGGCTCGATCCGATCACCGCCTACTGGACCCCGGACGGCAACTTCCCCGACCACGAGCCCAACCCGCTGCTGCCCGAGAACCGCGAGTCCATCGTCGCGGCCGTCCGCGAGCACGGCGCCGACCTCGGGATCGCGTGGGACGGCGACGCCGACCGCTGCTTCTTCATCGACGACACCGGCGCCTTCGTCGACGGCGACTTCATGACCGCGCTGCTCGCTGAGGCGCTGCTGCGCAAATATCCGCCCCACCCACCCCAGACGATCCTCTACGACATCCGGGCCAGCCGAGCCGTCCCCGACACAGTGCAGGCAGCCGGCGGCACGGCGCTGGTCAACCGCGTCGGCCACGCTTTCTTCAAGTCGCGGATGCGCACCGAGGGCGGGATCTTCGGCGGCGAGGTGTCGGGGCACTACTACTTCCGCGACTTCTACTGCGCCGACTCCGGGACGCTGCCGGCGCTGCTGGTCCTGGAGCTGCTCTCGGCCGAGGACGCCAAGCTCTCGACGCTGCTCGACCGCTACCGCTCGCGGTACTTCATCTCCGGCGAGATCAACTCCGAGGTGGCCGACCCGGCGGCGAAGCTCGAAGAGCTGGCGGCGAAGTACCCCGACGCCGAGCAGCGGCGGCTCGACGGCGTCTCGATCGACTACGAGGACTGGCACTTCAACGTGCGCCCGTCGAACACCGAGCCACTGCTGCGGCTGTGCCTCGAGTCGCTGCGCTCGCGCGAGGACATGGAGCGCCGGCGCGACGAGGTCCTGTCGGTTATCCGCTCGTGAGCGACGAGCCGGCGGCGAGTGGCGAGGCGACGGCGACCGAGCTGCTCGACCGCGCTGCCGGCGCCGGCATTCACCGCCTCGAGGTGCCGACACCGTTCCAGGTCGGGCCGGTCAACTGCTGGCTGATCGACGACGACCCGCTGACGCTCGTCGACACCGGCCCCAACGCGGGGACGTCGCTGGACCGGCTGGCGCGCGCGCTCGACGAGCACGGCCGCCGGATCGAGGACCTCGAGCTGATCGTGCTGACCCACGAGCACGCCGACCACGTCGGCCTGCTGGAGATCCTCGTCCAGCGCTCGGGGGCCGAGGTCGCGGCGCTGACCTCGCTGGGGCCGTGGCTCGAGCGGTTTCCCGACAGCGCCCGCGACGAGGACCGGTGGGCGACGGGGCTGATGCGCCGACACGGCGTGCCCGAGGACCTGGTCACTGCGCTCGCGCTGGTCGCGGACGCGTTTCGCCCCTATGGCTCGGGGGGCCGGGTCACGCGCCCGCTGTGCGACGGGGAGGCGCTGGCGCTGCGCGAGCGCACGCTGGAGATCCTCCACCGCCCGGGCCACAGCCCGACCGACACGCTGCTGTGGGACGCCGAGCGCGGGATCCTGATCGGCGGCGACCACCTCCTCGCCCACATCTCCTCCAACGCGATCATCACGCGCTCGCGCCACGGCGCTCCGGACGGGCCGCGCCCGACGCCGCTGCTGGACTACATCGCGTCGCTGCGGCGCACCGCCGAGCTGCCCGCGGACCTGGTGCTCGGCGGCCACGGGCCGCCGGTGGCCGACCACCGCGGGCTGATCGCCTCGCGGCTGCGGATGCACGATCATCGGGCGCAGAAGATCCTCGGAATGCTCGGCGCGGGTCCGCTCAGCGCCTACGACGTGGCGCTCCGGATGTGGGGTAACGTCGCGGTTACGCAGGCGTTCCTGACCCTCTCGGAGGTGCTGGGGCACGCCGATCTGCTGCTGCGCGACGGACTCGCCCGCGAGTGCGACGACGGCGACGTCGTGCGCCGCGAGGCGCTCTGATCAGCGGAACGCGGTCGTGCCGGGCTGCAGCGGCGAGACCGTGGTCGTGCCGCACTCGTAGGCGCCGCCGGCGATCTTGACCACCAGCGAGCGGGTGTCGTCGGGCGGGATCGCTTGGAGCTGGCCGGCGGTCGTGCAGCCGGCGCTGGAGCCCGCCCCGTGGGTGACGGCGAGGCGGAAGGAGACCGTGCTGCCGGCGGCGACGGTGAGGCCCATCAGCGGCGTGGGGCCGAAGAAGTCGCTGGTCGTGCGCGTCGACGTCGTCGGCAGCGGCGCCCCGGAATCCGACAGGAACTGGACACCGGGGTAGCCGTAAGTGTGACAGCTCCCCGCGCTGTCGTTGGTGAGGCCGAAGCCGAGCTCGCCGTGGCCGGTCGCGCCCTGGCCGCCGAGGTAGCCGAGCTTCAGCATCGCCGCCGTGCACTCGGAGCCACCCGCCCCTCCCGCGCCGGGGCTCGTCGTGGTGCTCGACGGCGTGGTCGTCGTCGCCGGGCTCGTCGTGCCGGTGTCGGTCGTCGAGGTGCCGGCCGCCCCCGTCGATCCCGTCGGCGTGCGCGAGGCGGATCGGTCGGTGACGACCTTGGTGCCCCCGCCGCACGCCGAGACGGCGACGGCGATCAGCACGGCCAGCGGCGGCGTGATCCGGCGGCGGCTCATCCTACGGATATTCGCGGCGCCCACCCGGTTCTCCTCTCCCCGATCGGTGGGTCGACCGCGCGGTTCCCCGAGCTTCCGGGCGGGGTACGGTTGGTCGCATGGAGGTTGGCGCCATCGAGCCACCGCCCGGAGCCGAGCACGGCCCCCGGCCGCGCCGGCGGATCAACTGGGAGCTCGTCACCTGCGGACTTCGCGGCCACGCGCTGTTCGGCACTGACGCCGCCGAGCTGCGTCCCGAGGACGCGTTGCTGGCCCGCGACGCGCCGCCGGTCCGCTGGCATCGCTGCCTGCGCTGCGACAGCTGGGTCCCGCTGGCGCCCCCGGCCAGCGCGGGGCGGCGCCACCCGCCCGGCCGCGAGGAGATCGTCGTGCCGCTCCGAGGGCGTGCGCTGCGCGACCGCGTGGTCCTGCGGCTGATCGCGTTCGACCGGTTCCTGCACTTCATGATCCTGGTCCTGCTCGGCCTGGCGGTGCTGCTGATTGCCGCCAACCAGCGCAGCCTCCGCTCCGAGTTCTACCGGATCGTCACCGATCTCCAGCGCGGCGTCGGCGGCGGGCCGGTGCAGAGCGCCGGCCACGTCGGGATCCTCGGCGAGCTCGACAAGCTGTTCTCGCTGCGCTCCGGTCGCCTGCGGCTGGTCGGGGTGGCGCTGATCGCTTACGGCGTGATGGAGGGCATCGAGGCCGTCGGGCTGTGGTACGCCAAGCGCTGGGCCGAGTACCTGACCTTCATCGCCACCACCGTGCTGCTCCCGCTCGAGGTCTACGAGCTCGTCCACAAGCTCTCGGCGCTGAAGCTGTCCGGCTTCCTCGTCAACCTCGCCGTCGTCGTCTACCTGCTGTTCGCCAAGCGGCTGTTCGGGCTGCGCGGCGGCGGCGCCGTCGACGAGGCCGAGCGAGCGGCCGCGATGAGCTGGGGGACGATCGAGCGGCTCACCCCGGCGCCGGGGCCCGCGGGGACCCTGCGGTGAGCGCGACCGGGGCGCTCGACCCGCAGATCGAGGCCGTCGGCCGGGAGCTCGCAGCGGCGTTCCCCGCGGCGGCGCGCCATCCGCTGCGAGCCGTGGACGCCCGCGCGATGGAGTTCGCCTCGGCCGACGCCGAGCTCAAGGCAGCGCTGTTCCGCTTCGTCGACGTCGTGCCCGCATGCCGCTCGCTCGACGACCTGGCCCGGCATCTGACCGGGTTCCTGGAGGAGCTCGACGACACGCCGGCGGGGGCGGCGGGCGGGGCCGTGTCCTCCGCGATGCGGATCTCCCACACGCGGGCCGGCCGCGCCGCGCTCGGCGTCGCGGCGGCGGGCGGCGTCCGGCACATGGCCCACCGCTTCATCGTCGGCGAGACGCTCCCGGCCGCGCTCAAGGTGCTGCGGGGGCTGTGGGAGCGCGGCGCGGCCAGCTCGGTCGACCTGCTCGGGGAGGCCACGGTCACCGAGGCCGAGGCCGACGCCTATGCCGGGCGCTGCGGCGAGACGATCGAGGGTCTGGCCCGGGGCGCCGCGGCGTGGCCTGCCCGGGAGCGGCTCGAGGCCGACGGCGCCGGGCCGCTGCCCCGCGCCAACGTATCGGTCAAGGTGTCGGCGCTGACGCCGATGCTCCGCGCCGACGCGCCCGAGCTCGGCATCGCCGACGCCGCGCGACGGCTGCGCCCGCTGCTGCGCCGCGCGGCCGCGCTCGGCGCCCACGTCCACATCGACATGGAGTCGCTCGACTCCCGCGAGGCGGTGCTCGCGCTGGTGCTGGAGCTGCTCGGCGAGCCCGAGTTCGCCGCCGGCCCGTCGGCCGGGATCGTGCTCCAGGCCTACCTGCGCGACTCGCCCGAGCTGCTCGGCACGATCCTCGCCTGGACCCGGCGCGGCCTGCGCTCGACGCCGCTCACGGTGCGGCTGGTCAAGGGCGCCTACTGGGATCACGAGCTCGTCCAGGCCCGCCAGCACGGCTGGGAGGCCCCGGTGTTCGAGGACAAGCGGGAGTGTGACCGCAATTTCGAGGCGCTGACCCGGGCGCTGCTCGACGCCCGGCCCGCCGTCCGCGTGGCGATCGCCTCCCACAACCTGCGCTCGGTGGCCCACGCGGTCGCCTACAATCGTAGCATCGGCGCCGACGATCGCGACCTCGAGCTCCAGGTCCTGCGTGGGCTCGGAGACGAGCTCCAGGAGGCGCTGGCAGATTGCGGGCTGCGCGTGCGGACGTACTGCCCGATCGGTGCACTGGTCGCCGGGATGGCCTATCTCGTCAGGCGCCTGCTCGAGAACACCAGCAACGAGTCGTTCCTCCAGGCGCAGGCCTCCGGCCGGCCGCTGGCGGAGTTGCTCGCCGCGCCGTGACAGCAGGTCGTCGGGTTTCTGCCGCTCGAGGATAGCGGCGCCGAGACGGCGCGCTGCCCCCGCACCCAGGACACGAGCCGCCGCGCGCGGTTCGGCGATCCGGTCGGCGCTGAGGGCGCTCATTTCGGGCGGGCGACCACGGCCATCCGGTCGCGGAAGTCGGGCGCCCAGATCCGGCCCTCGCGCCCGGCGGCGCGCGCTGCGCCGACCAGCGCGCGCGCCAGCGACGGCGAGTAGCCGCCGAGCCGCTCGAGGTAGTAGCGCACGGTGAAGGCCTTCGGCGCCGTGCCGATCTCGAGCACCTCGAATCCCTCCCGCTGCAGCAGCGTGCGCACCGAGCCGCGGGTGAAGTACTGCACGTGGGTCGGGATCACCGACCACCAGCGCCGGCCGAGCACGCGCGCCACCCGGCTGCCCGCGTCGGGCAGCGCCAGCCACAGCAGGCCGCGGGGCTCGAGCAGCCCGCGGATCCGCGCGAGCGCCCGCGCCGGCTCGGCCAGATGCTCGATCACGTCGCCGAGGGTCACCGCGGTGAATCCCCCGGCCGGCAGCGACGCCTCGAACAGCCCCGCGTTGATCACGCTCAGGCCGAGTCGGTCGCGCGCGTAGCCGGCCGCGAACGCGCTCGGCTCGACGCCCAGCGGCTCCCAGCCGCGCCGGCGCGCCTCGGCCATCAGGAACCCGACCCAGCAGCCGAGGTCGAGCAGCCGCCGCGGGCCGTCCGCCGGCGCGTGGGCCTCGATCCGCGCCAGCGTCCGCCGCGCGGTCTCCCGCTGCCCGGTCTCCTCCTCGACGTAGTCCGCCGAGGCGGCGCTCGCGTAGGCGTCGGCCAGCATCGCCGCGGCGGGCATCGGGTGCAGCTGCATGTGGCCGCAGCGGGCGCAGCGGGCGATGTCGCCGAGCGCGGTCCCGAACTGGTCGGTGGTCGGGATCAGCCCGGCCGCGCCGAGCGCGCCGGCCACTCGCAGGTGCGCGGCGAGCTCGTGACCGCCGCAGGCCGCGCACTTCGCGGGCGTCGCGGACGTCGACATCGGCGGCAATACTAATCGGGTCATGGCCCTCTCCCCGTTCCGCAACGAGCCCGTGCTCGAGCTCCGCCGCCCCGTCATCCGGACCACGCTGCCCGATGCGATGTTGGCGCTCGAGCGCCGCCTCCCGCTGCGCGTGCCGGTGATCGTGAGCGGCGAGACGTCGACCGGCGGCGGCGAGCTGCTCTCGACCGACCCGGGCCGCCCCGAGCGCGTGGTGGCACGGGCGGTCACGGCCACCGACGCCGACCTCGACGCGGCCCTGGCCGCCGCGGCGGCGGCTCAGCCGGCGTGGGCGGCGGCGGGGGCGCGGCGCCGCGCCGAGGCGCTGATCGCCGCCGCGGCACGGCTGCGCGAGCAGCGGTTGGAGCTGGCCGCGCTGGCCGTGCGCGAGTGCGCCAAGCCGTGGCGGGAGGCCGACGCTGACGTCTGCGAGGCGATCGACTTCCTCGAGTACTACGCCCGCGGGGCCCTCGAGCTCGAGCGCGACCACGGCCTGATCCAGCCGCCCGGCGAGCGCAACGAGCTCCAGTACCGCGCCCGCGGGACCGTCGCCGTGGTCTCACCGTGGAACTTCCCGCTGGCCATCCCCTGCGGGATGACCGCCGCCGCGCTGGCCACCGGCAACGCGGTGGTGCTGAAGCCGGCCGAGCAGGCGCCGGGCTGCGCGCTCGAGCTCGTGCGCGCGCTGCACGCGGCCGGGGTGCCGCCGGGGGCACTGGCGCTGCTGCCCGGCGAGGGCGATCTCGGCGCCAAGCTGGTCGCGCGCCCCGAGGTCCACGCGATCGCCTTCACCGGCTCGCTGCCGGTGGGGCTCGAGATCAACGCCACCGCCGCCCGCCCGCAACCGGGCCAGCGGCACTTCAAGCGCGTGATCGCCGAGCTCGGCGGCAAGAACTGCGTGATCGTCGACGCCGACGCCGATCTCGACGAAGCGGTCCCGGCGATCGCCGACTCGGCCTTTGCCTATGCCGGGCAGAAGTGCTCGGCCGCCTCGCGGGTGCTCGTCCACGAGGCGATCGCCGAGCCGCTGCTCGAGCGGCTCGCCGGGGCCGTGGCCGTGCTCCAGGTCGGTCAGGCCGACCGGCTGACCAGCGACGTGCCGCCGGTGATCGAGGCCGCGGCTCAGCGGCGGGTGCTCGAGCTCGGCGCGCTGGCCGACCGCGAGGGGCGGGTGGCGGTCCGCGGCGCGCGCCCCGAGGGAGAGGGCTGGTTCTGCCCGCCAGTGGTGGTGGCCGACCTGCCCCCGGACTCCGAGATCCTGCACCGGGAGATCTTCGGCCCGCTGCTGGCGGTCGAGCGCGTGCGCGACGTCGCCGCAGCGTGCGACCGGGTCGACGAGCTGGGGTATGCGTTGACCGGCGGCGTGTTCGCGCGGGCGCCGGCCGCGGTCCGCTACGTCCGCGAGCGCAGCCCCGTCGGCAACCTGTACGTCAACCGCGGGATCACCGGGGCGATCGTCGGCCGCCAGCCGTTCGGCGGCAACCGGCTGTCGGGGACGGGGACCAAGGCCGGCGGGCCCGGATATCTGTTGCAGTTCGTCGAGGCACAGGTGGTCAGCGAGAACACCGTCCGTCACGGGCTGGTCGTTTGAGTGCCGGCTTGCGCCGGCATTGCGACGAAGACGATCTTGATCTGGGCTTGATTTTCCGTTCCTCGGCGTCGATCATCGAGCAGGGATGGCGATCGCTCCTGCACAAGCGTGGAAGGTGGTGCTGGCGGGGGTGCTGCTGATCGCGATCTTCCTCAGCGCCTGTGCCCACGCGCCGAAGCAGCCGATCGCCCACTCCGAGCTGCGCCGGCTCGTGCTCTCGGCGCTGGGGCTGTACGCCGTCGGCCTGCTCGCATCGGTCACCCACCACGGTGAGCTGGCGGGGATCGTCTACGCCGCCGGAATCATCGTCTGCGCCCTGGCCGTGTGGCTCTCGCGCGGGATCGATCCCGGCGATCCGCCCGACGAGCCCGACGAGCCCGTCGACGAGCAGCCGCCGCCGCGACCGGAGGGCCTGACCGCGTTCGACTGGGCGGCGTTCGAGCGCCAGTTCCGCGCCTACAGCGACCGCGACCGCGACACGGCCGGCACCCGCGAGTAGTCGCCGGTCAGCGCTGGGCGCCGTTGCGGCGGCCCTCCGCCGCGTCGAGTAGCCACCGGTGAAGTCGCGTTTCGCCGGTCAGCTCGGGGTGGAAGGAGACCGCGGTGATGGCACCGTGGCGCACCGCGACCGGGTGCTCGTCGACGCAGGCGAGCACGGTGACCGAATCGGGGTTCCACTCCTGCACCCACGGCGCGCGGATGAACACCGCGTGCAGCGGCCCGCCGTCGAGCCCGGCGAGCTCGAGGTCGGCCTCGAACGAGCGCAGCTGGCGGCCGAACGCGTTGCGGCGGACGGTCACGTCGAGGATCCCCAGGTGCTCGCGGTCGAGCATGATCATGCCCGCGCACGTGCCGAGCACCGGAGTGCCGGCCGCGATCAGCTCACGCAGCGGGCCGGCCAGGCCCTCGCGCTCGATCCCCAGGGTGATCGTCGTCGACTCGCCGCCGGGGATGATCAGCGCGTCGATCCCGTCGAGGTCCTCGACGGTGCGGAGCTCGCGCGCCGGCGCTCCGATCTCGGCCAGGAGCCTGCGGTGGGCCTCGAAGCTGCCCTGTAGAGCGAGGACGCCGACGAGCGGAGCGCGACGTCTGGCCTGGGGCAGGGCTCGCGATGGCGGCGAAGCCGCCACGCTCACAAGCCGCGCGGTGACAGCAGCTGCTCGCGCTCGAGCTTCGAGGTCTCGACGCTCGCCATCGCCTGGCCGAGGCCGGCCGAGGCGGCGGCGACGCGCACCGGGTCGAGGTAGTGCGTGGTCGCCTCGACGATCGCGCGGGCCCGGCGCTCCGGGTCCTCGGACTTGAAGATCCCCGAGCCGACGAATACGCCCTCGGCCCCGAGCTGCATGACCAGCGAGGCGTCGGCCGGTGTGGCGATCCCACCGGCGCAGAACAGGACCACCGGGAGGCGGCCGTCCACGGCGATCTGCCGGACGAGGTGGAGCGGTGACTGGAGCTCCTTGGCGGCGCTGGGCAGCTCGTCGGCGTCGAGCGTCGTCAACCGGCGGATCTCGGAGCGGATCATCCGCAGGTGGCGGACCGCGTTGGAGATGTCACCGGTGCCCGCCTCGCCCTTGGAGCGGATCATCGCCGCGCCCTCGCCGATCCGCCGCAGAGCCTCGCCGAGGTTGGTGGCGCCGCACACGAACGGAACCCCGAACTCCCACTTGTCGATGTGGTGGGCCTCGTCGGCGGGAGTGAGGACCTCGGACTCGTCCACATAGTCGACCTCGAGCGCCTCCAGCACCTGGGCCTCGGCGAAGTGCCCAATCCGGGCCTTGGCCATCACCGGGATCGTCACCGCCGCCTGGATCCCCTGGATCATCTCCGGGTCCGACATCCGCGCGACGCCGCCGTCCCGGCGGATGTCGGCGGGCACGCGCTCGAGCGCCATCACCGCGACGGCCCCGGCATCCTCGGCGATCTTGGCCTCCTCGGCGGTGACGACGTCCATGATGACCCCGGCCTTCAGCATCTCGGCGAGCCCGGCCTTGACGGCGAACGTGGCCTCGTCGCGGCGGGCCGGTGACTGGTCGTTCATGTATCAGCGAGTGTAGCCGCGCGGTCGATAGCGTTCGCCGTCGTGAACCGGGCGATCTACACCGCCGACGGCGAAGGCTTCGTCGCCTCCGAGCTGGCCCGCGGTCCGTGGGACCCCGCCGCCCAGCACGGGGGTGCGCCGGCGGCCCTGCTGATGCGCGCCTTCGAGCGTCTCGAGCCCGATCCCGAGCTGATGATCGCCCGCGTCACCTACGAGCTGCTGCGTCCGGCGCCGCTCGGGATGCTCGTACTCGAGAGCGCCGTCGTCCGTGGCGGGCGCCGGGTCAAGCTGCTCGAGGCATCGCTGCGCACTCCGGCGGGCACCGAGGTGGTGCGGGCGCGGGCGCTCAAGGTTGCGCGCGCCGAGATCGGGGCGCCGATCCGGGAGGAGCTGGTGCCGCCGCCGCCCGAGGAAGGGGAGCCGGCCGACTTCGAACCACGGGACGTGCCGATGTTCGGCGGCCACGCGATCGAGCTGCGCTTCGTCCGCGGCGCGTTCACCGAGCCGGGGCCGGCGACCGCGTGGTTCCGGCTGCTCGCCGACATCGTGGCGGGCGAGGCCCCCTCCCCACTCCAGCGGCTCGCCGCCGCGGCCGACTTCCCCAACGGGATCGGCTCCGTGCTGTCCTGGCGGGAGCACACGTTCATCAACCCCGACCTCACCGTCTACCTGGAGCGCGAGCCGGTCGGCGAGTGGATCTGCCTCGACGCGGAGATGCGCGTGCGCGCCGGGGGAGTCGGCTTCTCCGAAGCGGTGCTCTACGACCGCACGGGTCGCGTCGGCCGTTCGCTGCAGGCGCTCGTCGTGGGGCGGCGCGCGGACGCTACTTGAGCCGGAAGGCCTTGATCCGCACGTCGTACTGCTGCGCGTCGCGGGCGTAGACGCCGTAGGCGAGCGCCTGGATCACCGACAGCAGCGCGGTGTGCGAGCGCACGAAAGCGGGCGTGTTCGACGAGTAGTACAGGCGGATCCGGGCCAGCCGCGCGACTTCGGACAGGGTCGCGTCGGTGATCGCCAGCGTGCGCGCCTTGCGATGGCGGGCCAGCTTCATCGTGCGGGTGATCAACGGGTGCGGACGCCCCGCGCTCAGACCGATGACCAGTGTCTGCTCGTCGATCCGGCTGAGCCGGCCGAGCGCCTCCTGGGAGGGGCTGGCGACGATCTCGGCGCGCAGGTCGAGCAGCATCAGCAGGTGCCGCAGGTAGCTGGCGAAGAACGCCATCTGATCGGTCCCGGCGATCAGCACCTTCTCGGCCGAGACGATCGCGTCGATCGCCGCCTCGACGTCCGAGCGGCTCAGCTTGTGGGCGGTGTCCTCGACGTTGACATGGTCGGCGGCCAGCGCCGCCTCGAACTCGGTGTGGTCGAGCGAGAACAGCGGCGCCGGGGTCCTCAGCACGTCGATGCCACCGCCGGCGAGTCCGCCGACGCGACGGCGGTACTCGTCGCGCGCGGCCTGCTGCAGCTCCGGGAAGCCCTCGAACCCGAGCGCCTGCGAGAACCTCACGACGGTGCTCGACGAGGTGCTGGCCCGCCGCGCGAGCTCCTCGGCGGTCTGGAACGCGGCTTCGTCGAGGTGGTCGACGATGTATTGCGCGACGTCCTTCTGCGAGCGCGAGAAGTCGTCGAACCGCGCACGGATGTACGCGGACAGGGCCTGGTGCCCGTTGGGATTCTCGGCGGGGGCGGTGGGGGTTGGCTGCTTCATTGGCACGCGTCTGTTTCGACGCCCCCAGCCGTCGTTCCTTCCAGGGCCGGCGCGGCGCGGTCAGCCCCGGCGTCCGCTGAGCGCCCCCAGATGTCCTCACGCGATCCCCGACCCGATCGAGTTCCGCGTGGTCGGTCGCCCCGCCGCCGTCTCCCGGGCAGACGATCTCCGGGCGCCCAGCCGGACGTCGCTGGGCTCGACGACCCACACGGGCGTGGCGACCCGGGGTCCCGTCGCGCCGGAACGTGGTCAGCAGCATGTACTTCCCGTCGGCCAGTGCTACGCACCCGAAGTGTAACTCTGCTGACACTCGTTGAGCGTCAAGCTCGCGGGTCGTCGAGCACAGCGCGCAGATAGCGGGCGGGGGCTTCGAGGAAGCCGCGGATCAGGCGCACGCCTCGAGCTCGTCGTAGCGACGCTCGGCGAGCCCATCCTGGTCAAACTCGTAGATCCGCGCCGCCGGGCAGGCGAGCAGGATCGGCGAGTGCGTGGCGATCACGAACTGCGCGCCGTCGCTCGTCGCGCGGGCGACCACCGCCAGCACCGCGAGTGCCCCGGTGACCGACAGCGCCGCCTCGGGCTCGTCGAGCAGGTACAAGCCCTCCCCGCCGAACCCCGGTTGGCGGCCAGAGCGAGGAACGACTCGCGGTGTGACTGCTGATGCAGCGGCACGTCGCCGTACAGCGAGAGGTCGGGGGAATACACGGAGCGCTGTCGACGAACGTGGCGACGTTGAAGAAGCTCTCGGCGTGCAGGTAGTAGCCGGTGCGCGGCTTGCAGTCCGTGAGCAGGGAGCAAGCGCCCCGCCGAGCACCCGTCGCGGCACGGCCGGAGGCTACCGGGCGCGCATCGCCTGCTGCTGGAACACCCATGGTGCCTCAACACGCACGAAGCTCAGCCGAGACAAATCTCTTGGTCACGACATCTGTAGTACTCTCGGGAACGGTCGGCGACACGTCCGGAGGGGAAGCTATGCGCGGGATCGCAGGATATGTTCGCGGTGCGTCGGTGATGGGCGCGGCTGTGATCGCAAGTACCGGCATCGCACTGGCCGGTACTTCGGCGCACATCACCTCCTTGACGATG
This sequence comes from Solirubrobacterales bacterium, assembly GCA_038254735.1. GTDB lineage: Bacteria > Actinomycetota > Thermoleophilia > Solirubrobacterales > Solirubrobacteraceae > Palsa-465. The sequence goes on along the minus strand of JBBSFX010000006.1, from coordinate 850 downwards.
AGCGGAACGTCTGCCGCGCCCGAGGTCACGGTCAAGGGATCCGGGTTCGGCTCCCGCCCGGCGCCACATCCGTCGTATCCGCCTGAGGGCAGGTCGGGCTGTCCGGTCGAGCCGGCGGCGCGGGCCGGTCATCTTTACGGAACCCAGCTTTACTTCGCCGACCTCAACGCCAAGAAGGGCTCCATCAACGATCCTGGGCAAATCAGGAGTTGGACGGCCGGCCAAGCCTCTTCGACGCAGTTTGACTGCATCGGCATCGTCATCGACCGCTGGACCAGCACGCGGGTGCGATTCCACTTCGGAGACGTATACGGCAAGTTCTTGCCGCAGAACACGTACTTTCTCAGCAACGGTGATCGCGTCAGGGTTGTCGTCCGAGGGGCAGGGTTCTTGGTCGCGCGCACGAGATTTCGTTAGACTGACAACCTGCGGCGCACGACAGCTCGGCGGGGACAAGCGGACGTCTGCGGCGCCGAGATCACGGTTGAGGGACAGACCACCTCGCTGCCATCGGCTGGATCGACTGCGCCACCGGAGGCGACAATAACCCTCCGAACGGGCTGCCCGCCCTTCGCGCATGGACCCACCGCGCCAAGACTCGCACCTCTCCTCAAGAATCCCGGTACGCTCCGAGCTGTGACCGTGGGGCCCGGGGTAGTGAGCGGACTCTTGGGCCGCACGGTTATAGATAGGACCGGGGTTTGGCTTCAGCCTGGAACCACCGTTCGGCTGGGTCGGGTGTGTGTTTGACGGGCTGATCGGGCGCGAGCGGGGCTCGATCGGTTGTGATCGGGTCGGATCGTGTGGTCGGTGTGGGTTTTCGGTGTTGGAGCGGTTCCGGCGGGCTGGC
>JBBSFX010000005.1:0-125219 GCA_038254735.1 Solirubrobacterales bacterium | reverse complement strand
TGCAGGGCATCTTGGTTCCCCGGAGCGAGTCGGGTGAGACTCCGTCCGTGCCCATTCCGCCGGCCATCCCTGGCCAGCGGGCGACCCCCTCTCGCAGGCACCCCGCTCCGCCACAAGCACGGGCAACACCGACCGGGAACGCCCCGCAACGAGCCCGCAACTTGCGGACGCCGTCGCACCGGTACAAAAGCCCCGCTCAGGACCAGATACCGCAGATGGCTGCGCAAGAAGTATCCCGCGGCTGACCTGGAAACAGATCAGGCGACGGTGCTGGGGGCACAACTGGACCAGCCGCGAAGGTACGAGGCTCGCCTGGCCCGACCAGGTCCCCGTGACCCGATATCGCTATCGCGGGACCCCACGCGGACGGGTTGCTCCTGCATCGTTGCCACGGCGAGCATCCGTCCGTCGGCCGCACGCGACCTGCTCGCTCGGATAGCGGGGCCGGAATCAGGTCGAGGCGCGTGCCCCGGCAGCGCGCTCCCAGGAGGGAACGCGCGAACGCGAGCACGGGTAGGCGGCGAGGCAGGCAGGTCGCCGCCGCTGCCCTAGGGATGGCATCGGAGCGACCGGTCCAGCGCCGTGTCGAGCGGTCCGTGAGATCGCGCGCTAGCGTGCCGGGGGTGCGCGTGCGCGAGCTGTGGAGGTACCCGGTGAAGTCGCTTCAGGGCGAGCGCGTGGACGCAGTTGCTGTCACCGAGGACGGGCTGGAGGGCGATCGCCGGTTCGCGATCGTGGATCTGACGACGGGGTTCGGTTTGACTGCCCGTCGTGTCCCGGAGCTGCTGTTCGCTTCGGCACGGCTGATCGATGGCGGGGGCGTTCAGGTCACCCTCTCGGATGGAGCTGTCGCTCGTGGGGATGACGCCCTGTCAGATTGGCTTGGGCGTCGAGTGGCGCTGCGAGCGGTCGACGCGCACGTTGGACGCAGGTACGAGAACGTGGTTGATTTCGAGCGGGAGGAGGCGAGCCCGTGGAAGGTGTTCCAGGGCCCAGGGGGACCGTTTCACGACTCGCGGCGCGCGCGTATCTCACTGGTCTCAGCGACAACGATCGGCTCGTGGGATCCGCGTCGGTTCCGCTCGAACGTGCTGCTCGACGGTGAGGGCGAGGACGCGCTCGTCGGCTCACTCGCAACGCTCGGCACGGCGACGCTCGATGTCCGCGCGCGGATCGGCCGATGCGTGATGGTCACCCGCCCCCAGCCGCGAGGGATCGACCGCGACCTTGACGTGCTCCGAACGATTGCTCGAGAACGAGACGCCTGCCTCGCGATCGGGGCGCTCGTGGCCAGCCCCGGGATGGTCGCCATCGGCGACACACTGTCCACGGGTCACCGCTGAGGACCCGCGCTCGGAGCTGGGGCGTGACCGCGCAACCTGGCGAGCGGAGTCGTGGAGCTCTCGTTGAAGCAAGCGTACGTAAGGCTGGCGACACCGTAGGACACGCATGTGAGCGTCCCTTGTCAGGCTGGGGGCGTCTGAACGCCGAGCCGCACGGACGGCTGTCGGTGTAGTCTTCCGCGTCACACGCCCGGCCTTCCCGACCGTGGTCGGCTGCGGAGGCAGCGTCAGTCGCGCTAGGCTCCTCGCGGCCCGCGACAGGACCGGTCACAATCTGCCCGGCGTTCGTAGAGCGGGGTATGAACGTGATGCAGCTGTCGGACGAAGATCTGCTGGCGAGTGGTTCGGCGTCGGACTTCGGCTGCTTCTATGACCGCCATCTCGACGTGGTGCTGGCGTTCGTCGGCCGACGCACGAGGCAGCCAGAGGCGATGTCGAGCGCGCTGCCGACGACCCAGTCGCCAGGACCGCGAGCCCCGATGGCCCTTGACTTCAGCGATCTCTGGCAACGGCTCGCGACTCGGTCAGCCGTGGCGCGCACCATTGGGCCGGCGTCGCGGTGCGCGCCTCGTCACTCGGCCGCGAAGCGGCGAATACGGTCGAGCACAAGGTCATGGGCCTGCTCGACGATCCAGTGGCCGACGCCGGGGACGCCTTCGAAGGTGACGTCGTCGCCGTGGGCGGCGTAGGTGCGGTGGAAGACCGGGGTGATCACCGGGTCCTTCAGGCCCGTCACCCAGCGCATCGGAACGTTGACCCGAGTGTCGCTGTAACGGCCGCGTAGCCATGGCAGAGCCTCGCGCGCCTGAAACGTCCGGTACCATTGAGAGCCTGCGTAGGCCCGTGCGGGATCACGCATCCGGCTGAGGTAGACCTGGAAGTCGTCCTCGGACCATTGGTAGCCGCCGCCGACCCAGCGGATGACCAGCTTCGTGTAACGATCGCGGCGGTCACCGATGACGCACGGGCCGATGCCGGGGGCCAGCAGCGGGTACTGGTACCAGAACGCCCACAGGTGTCGGAGCAGCGGACCGTCGAGTACGAGCCAGGGGGCGATCGTGTTGAAGCCGAGGAAGCCGCTGACGAGCTCGGGGCGTTGAAGCAGGAGGATGAACGCCACCGGTCCGCCCCAGTCGTGCGCGGCGAGCTTGACCGGCCCGACGCCGAGTTCGTCGATGGCGGCCGCCAGGTCGTCCGCCATGTCGGCCTTGCGGTAGACACCGTGCGGAGCGTCGCTCCAGCCAGCGCCGCGGAGGTCGGGCACGAGCACGCGGTAGCCGTCGGCCACAAGCGGGCCGATCAGCCGGTGCCACTCCCACCAGTGCTGCGGAAAGCCGTGGACCAACATGATCGGAGGGCCGTCGGCGGGACCGGCGTCGGCGACATGGATTCGAACGCCAGCCGGCGTCGTGAGGTAGCGGTGCTCGACACCGTGGAGGAATGGCGGTTCATCCGGACACGCGTTCATAGTTGCCTTTCTCCGGAGCCCGGAAGCATGTAGGACAGGACACGATTTTCATGGAACGAGCGCCGACGGAGCCGGGCCCGGGAGTAAACACGACGCAGCAGCTCACGACGCGCCGAAGCCGACGTTTCGTCCTGCCGCTGAGAGTCTCGCCTGATCGCATTGGCGACGAGCGGCTCGCGAGCAACGACGCTGGTGCGACGAGCGCTCCTCGCCCACAGCAGCAGTGACGAGAGCGACTTGCTCGACATGGTCGGGGAACAGAGCAGGCCGTCCTCGCCGCGCTCGACGCCTTCAACGAACGCTCGGATCCCGTGCTCTCGACGCGACTCTCGCCCTATTCGTTTCGGACGGTGACGTGTCTGATCGGGTCTGAGGTCGCGTGCGACTTGGTTCGACACACTGTTTGGTGCATGCACCTGATGCTCGAGTATGGCGAGGAGGAGGCCAGTAGCCGGCGTCCGCGACCGCGACCTCCGGACTCTTGGTGATGTCGACTTGCTCGAGCTCGTGGTGGGTCGCGGCGATCATCGGTGAGAGTTGCGAGAAGTCGGTCGGTTCGGTCGTGATCTCCGCGGCGAGCACGACCTGCTTCTCGTCAACGACCGCCTGGGCGTTGTAGCCCTGCACGAACATCTTGTGACCCATCATCAGGTGCGAGTCCGGGTCGGTCAGGTTGACCTTCCCGTCCGGGGTCTCAGGCAGCTGAAACGGCTTCGGTGAGCGGGCGCCGTCGACCGAGGCTGTCGGTCGCGGTCGCCCGGTAATGCTTATAGGCCGTGTTCCCGCGGCGCTTGGCCTCCAGATCCTCCTCCAGGCGCCGGGCCCCTCCCGCCACCCGTTCAGACAGAGCGCGACCGCGGAACCGGACCCGCCTCGATCCAATGATCCCGGTCGAGCTGACGCTTGGCCTCAAGCAGCCACCCATCCCGGCCTTGGACCCGCGCGACCTGCGGACAAAAGTGATCGTCAGGGGGTCGTGTCGAGGTACGCACGTCGATCGCCGCCTATGAGCGCCCGCCCCGCAGCGTGAGGCCACGGCCCTGAATAGACCTTTCCGTCAGCGTGCGCGTTACACCCTCGGCCCCGCGGGGTAATGCATGCAGGTAGGGAAGCACGAGTGATGCGCGTACGCGCTCGAGGAGAGGTTTCCAAGAATGGGAAAGCGAAGCAAGATCGCGTCGTTTGGCGCGCTCATGGCGGTTGTGCTTTCGAGCACGGCTTCGATATCCGCGGAGCCGGCCCTTGCGGGCCTACCAACCGCTGCGGTGTCACTGGGAGATTCCTATATCTCCGGTGAGGCGGGCCGCTGGCAGGGCAACAGCATCGATGCCGTCGGCAGCCGGGACGGAACCGATCTGGCCTTCACCGGCACCAGCTACGACCTCAGCCGCGTCTATATCGCGCCGTCGGACACCGACGGGTGCCACCGCTCCTTTTCGGCCGAAATCAACAGCGGTCCGCTGCGTGTCGATCAGCGGGTCAACCTCGCCTGCTCCGGCGCAGTCACAAAGAACATCTTTCGCACCATCAGCGGCGGCGTCGGGCAGAATGGTGAGCTGCCCCAGGCCGACCAGCTTGCGGCTGTGGCGCAGCAGAAGAAGGTGCGGCTCGTGGTTCTGTCGATCGGCGGCAATGACCTTGGCTTCTCCTCAATTGTCAGCGCCTGCCTGCAGGCCTACGAGAGTGCGGGCCCGCCGTGTCAGGGCTCCCAGCAGCCCGTCATCGATGCGAAATTCCCCACGGCGATGGCGAACGTCGGCAAGGCGATCGACGAGATCCATGCGGCGATGAGCAGTGCCGGCTACGCCCCCGGGGATTATCGCTTCATCCTCCAGAGCTATCCGTCGGCAATCCCGCGCGGCTCGGAGATTCGAGTGCCGGAGATCGACCGCAATGCCCGGACGAACGTCGATGGCTGCCCGGTGTATAACAGCGACGCCACGTGGGCCCGCGATTCGGTGGTCAGCCAGATCTCCAACGGCCTGGAGTCGGTGGCGGCCAGCAGGGGCGTTCAGTTCCTCGACCTGCGCGACTTGCTTCAGGGTCGGGAGATGTGCTCCGTGTCAACACGTCTGGCCGGGCCGCTGACTCCTCCGTCGGCCACGACAAGCGACTGGGCACGGTTCCTCAACCTGTCGGCTGTCGAGACGCAAGGCCAGCTGCAGGAGACGTTCCACCCGAACGCCTATGCCCAACAGGCCCTCGGCAACTGCCTCGCCCTGATTGCCGCTCAGGACAGCAACGCGGCCTGTGACAACACGCCTGGCGCTGGGACCAGCGGCGTGGTGCTCAAGCCCATCCCCTGAGCATGCTGGCCGCACGCGGACGACCGGCTGCGGGCCGGTCGTCCGCTGCGGGCTTATAGCGCTCGCGTTGCTGACCGCGAAAACTTCCGGCTAGCTCAGCGTTGCGGCGACCGGCTCAGCAAGCAAGGGGAGGGTCTGTCTACCATCCCGTGATCTGTAAGCGTGTGAACGTCGATTCGCAGTGGCGCCGGCCCCTCGCCGCACGCGCGGGGCTGCTCGCCGACCCACTGTCGCTTCGCTCCGGATGTGCACGAGCGACAGTACCGCGGCCAGCGTCAGCCGAGCCAACAGCCCGTCCGCCGACGCGCGCCTGTGAGCCAGCCTGGGTTTGACGGAGACTTTGATGCGAGGGATTTGTCCCTCGAGCGCAATCCTCGCAGCCTGCCCCCACCGAGCTTTTCAAGCTGCAAAAGTGCAAAAGTGCTTATCCGGGGAAGACCTGAGTACCGCTACCGGGATTCGAACCCGGGTTTCCGCCGTGAGAGGGCGGCGTCCTAGTCCCCTGGACGATAGCGGCGGGGAAGAAGCTGCCGGAAGGCCGACCGGCAAGGTTAGCGTCCCCGAGGACGAGTCGGCGACGCCCGGCCCGCGGGTCCCGGGACGAGAAGCGTTCACGGAAGCTGATCCCGCCGCCGGATCGCCGCCACATCCCCGTACGCTGACCAGTTGCTACGATCGCCGTCCCCGCGGCTGTGGTGAAATTGGTATACACGCGGCGTTCAGGTCGCCGTGCCCTTACGGGCGTGGAGGTTCGAGTCCTCTCAGCCGCATAGCCCGCACCGGCGTCCGCGCGCGGCCGGTGCGTCGGGCTACCGGCCAAGGCCCTATCGCCGAGCGGCACGGTGCGCACTGTGCTCCGCCCCTGGCGGCGCGGCGGGGTCAAAGGCGGTGGTCGGCTCGTCGAGGAAGATCAGGTCGGGTCGCCGATCCAGCGCCAACGGGAGGTCGATCCGCCGGCGCTGGCCGCCCGAGAGCTTCTTGGCGCGCTCGGCATGACGTTTGTCACCCGCACCGCCCGGGCGGCCTCGACTCAGATCGCGTTCCAGGCCGCGAGCACCTCGGTGTCACGCTCCCAGCCCAGCGCCCCGACGCCCCCGGCGGCGAGCTTCAGCCGGGCTCCCCCGTCGGTCTCGAGCCCAATCCAGCGCGCCGCCAGCACGCGGAGGATGTGCCCGTGGGCGAACGCGATCGCGTCCCCGCCGGCCTCACGCAGCGCGGCCAGCGCGCGATCGGCGCGCTGGCTGACCTGGGCCGGGGACTCGCCGCTCGGGCAGCCGTCGCGCCACAGCCGCCAGTCGGGACGCGAGGCGCGAATCTCCGGCGTGGTCAGGCCCTCGTACTCGCCGTAGCTCCATTCGAGCAGATCGTCGCTGAGCACCGCGCGGGCGCCGAAGCCGGCCAGCTCGCAGGTCTCGCGCGCGCGGCGCAGCGGGCTGCACAGCACCAGCGCGAACTCGCGGCCGCCGAGCGCGTCCCGGAGCGCGGTGGCCCGCTCGCGCCCCTCTGGCAGCAGCGGCAGATCGGTGCTGCTGGTGTGCTGGCCCGATGCGCTCCACTCGGTCTCGCCGTGGCGCACGATCACGATCTCGTGGCTCAATCGCTTGCTCCGCCGGTGCGCTCGATCTCGGCCACCTCGGCCAGCCGCCGCATGTGGCGCTCCTCGCCGGTGAAGCGCGCGCCCAGGTAGGCGGTGACGATCTCGGCCGCGAGCTCGGAGCCGACCACCCGGCCGCCGAGGCACAGCATGTTGAGGTCGTCGTGCTCGACCGCCTGGTGGGCGGTGTAGGTGTCGTGGACGGTGGCGGCGCGGATCCCCCTGATCTTGCACGCGGCGACGGCCACCCCGGCCCCCGAGCCGCAGATGATGATCCCGCGCTCGGCCCGCCCGGAGACCACCGCCTGGCCCGCGGCCAGCGCCTTATCGGGGTAGTCGACGGGCTCGATCGTGTCGGTGCCGAGGTCGAGCGCCTCGTGCCCGAGCTGCTCGATCAGCGGCAGCAGCCGTGGCCGCAGCGGCACCCCGGCGTGGTCGAAGGCGATTGCGACGATCATCCTGTCCCTCCTGGCGGGTCGATTTCATGGGCGGCCAGCAGCGCGGCGCCGAGCACGCCGGCGTCCTCGTGGCGGGCGAGCCGGATCGTGGTGCCGGCACCGAGTCCGGGGACGACGTAGCCGGCGGCGATCCGCTTGGCCGGCCCCAGCAGCAGCTCCCCGGCGCGCGCCGCGCCGCCGCCGATCACCACCTCGTCGGGGTCGAAGGTGTTGATCGCGTTGGCGATCCCGAGCCCCAGCCGCTGGCCCCAGATCTCGACGATCCGGGCCGCCGCGGCGTCGCCTTCGTGGGCGGCCCGGACGGCGTCGGCGCCGAGCGCCGGCCGGCCCTCGGCGCGCAGGCGCCCGAGCTCGGAGGCGGGGTGCAGGTTGGCCGCCTGCGCGGCGAGCCGGTCGAGCGCGTGACCGGAGGCGACGAACTCGAGCGAGCCCGGCTGCGGGAAGCCCATCGGTGCGGGCACGGCGCCGGCGAGATCGAGTCCGACGATCGTGTGGCCGAGCTCGCCGGCGCCGCCGGTGGCCCCGCGATAGATCCGCCCGCCGAGGACGATGCCGCCGCCGACCCCGGTCCCGACGGTCAGCATGACCAGGTTGCGCGCGGTCATCCGCATGTGCTCGTCGTGGGCCTCGGCGAGCGCGGCCACCGTCGCGTCGTTGTCGACGAACACCGGCAGGCCGAGACGGTCGCCGAGCACCTGGCGCAGCGGCACGTCGGCCAGCGGGATGTTGACCGAGGAGACCACGCGCCCGGTGGCGAACTCGACCACCGACGGCACGCCGATCCCCACCGCCTCAAAGCCGTCGCCGACCGTCCCGACGATCGCCGCCAGCTGGTCGAGCAGCTTCTCCGGGCTCGAGAGCTCGGTCGGCTGACGCCGACAATCGCCGAGCGCGCCGTGGTGCAGCGCGGCGGCGGCGACCTTGGTGCCCCCGAGGTCGATCCCGACGACCGAGCGTCCGCTCACAGGCGGGCCGCGGCGGCGGCGTCAGTCAGGAGCGTGATCCGGTCGCTGAGCGGCGCCAGCAGTGTCGAGGGGAGCTGCTCGTCGGGCGCCGCCCCGGGGCCGAACACGCGGCCCACGATGTCCGCCTTGCCCTCGCCGGCGACGAGGAACACGATCCGCTCGGCCGATGCCAGCGCCGGCAGCGTCAGGCTGACGCGTGGGACGAACGGCTCGAAACCGGCCGCGGGGACGCCGACGACGAGCCGCTCACGCTCGTGCAGCGACGGCTGGCCGGGGAACAGCGAGGCGGTGTGGCCGTCCGGGCCGATTCCCAGCAGCAGCAGATCGAGGCGCGGCGGCCCAGCCGCGCGCAGCTCGGCCTCGTAGCGCTCGGCGGCGGCCTCGGGGCCGAGCTCGCCCTCGATCCGGTGCACGGCCACCGACTCGGCCGCCGGGCCGATCGGTTCGAGCAGCGCCTGCTTGAACATGCGGAAGTTGGAGCGCCCGTCGTCGGGATCGACGCAGCGCTCGTCGCCGAACCACACGTGCGCGCCCGCCCAGGCTTCGGCGTCGGCGGCGGCCAGCGCGTAGGCCCGCTCCGGCGTCGAGCCGCCGGCGACGACGACGTGCCCGTCGCGGCGGGCCACGTCCAGCAGCAGCTCGGTGCAGGCACTCGCCGGATCATTGACTATTTCGATCGAAATACTCACTGAGGACACAGCCGGCTCGCAGCCCGCAGGGCGGGCCCGTAGGTGAAGTCGCGCAGCAGCGCCTGCCGGACGCCCTCGCCGAGGATCCCGCCTTCGCCGCGGGAGGCGCCGAGCACCTGGAAGCTGCGGTTGACACCGCCGCCGAGGCTCTCGCTGGCGCGCAACCCGCCGGGAGCCCGTTGCAGCGCGATCGCCACCGGCCGCTCCCCCCCGCAGGCCACCGCGACGCTGCTGAGACCGGGGGCCTCCTGCCGCGCCGGGGTCAGCAGTACCCCGAGCTCCCCCCCGGGGCGCGCGACGGTGCCGCGCAGCACGCCCCGCGCGTCCTCGGCCAGCGGGGCCGGCTGCCAGCCCAGGCGCGATCCCAGCCAGCCGGCGATCAGCAGGGCGCTGGCCCGCGACTCGAGCCGGTGGTCGATCGCCAGACCGGCCGCCTCGCGCAGCGCGCGGCGGCGCTCGAGCTGGTCGAAACTCGCGGCCAGCCGCTCGCGCCACGGCGTCGTGCGCAGCCACGCCAGGTCGACGACGTAGGCGGAGTCGAGCAGCTCGATCGCGCGGGCCAGGGCATCGGCGGGCTCGGGAGCGTCGTCGGAGTCGAGGAGCATCACGTCGATCGTCTCGAGCAGCGCGTCGACGGCCGCGTCGTGGCCGTGCGGGCACCACAGCACAGTCGGCAGCTCGGAGACGAGGATCGGGTCGACGATCGTGTCGAGGCGCGACAGGTGCCCGGGACCGACGTCGATCTCGATCCGCTCGTGCATCACGCCGGTGCCGCCGCTCGAGGGCACGTGGTAGTGGAGCTGGGCCATCGCGTCGAGCGTCGTCCGGCCCTCCCCGACCGAGCACAGGACGGTGCGCGAGGCGTGGTAGCGCCCGACGCGATCGAGCCGGTTTGCGGTCTCGCCCTTCCACTCGCGATCGGCGACCACGACCAGGTTGAGCACGCGCGCGGGGGCGAGCCGCTCGGTGGCCGTATGGCGCTCGCGCAGCAGCCGCCGCAGCGCGTCGTCTATGGCGTCGGGGTTGGTGTCCTGTTCAAACCAGACGTCGTCGGCGGCGACGCTGACCGCCCGTCCTTCCGCCCCGAGGCTCAAAGCCGCCGCCAGCGGCCGCCCTCGGTGAGCAGGCCGCCCGCCTCCACGGGGCCGGCCGAGCCGGCGGCGTAGAGCGGGATCGGCGTGCTCACGTCCCCGGCCCAGCCGGTCAGGATCGGGTCGATGATCCCCCACAGCGCCTCGATCTCGTCGTTGCGCGTGAACAGCGTGGCGTCGCCGCGCATCGCGTCGAGGATCAGCCGCTCGTAGGCCTCAGGGGACTCGGACAGGAACGAGGTCCCGTAGCGGAACTCCATGTTCACCGGGCGGATCCGCATCCGCGCGCCGGGGATCTTCGCCCCCAGCGATACCGACACGCCCTCGTTGGGCTGGACGGTGAGGATGATCTGGTTGGCCTGCACGCCGACCGAGCCGTGGCTGCGGAAGGCCAGGTGCGGCACCGGCTTTAGGATCACCGCGATCTCGGTCACCTTGCGGGCCAGGTTCTTCCCCGTGCGCAGGTAGAACGGCACCCCCGCCCAGCGCCAGTTGGAGACGTGCAGCCGCAGCGCCGCGTAGGTTTCGGTGCGCGAGTCCGCGGCGACCCCCGGCTCGTCCTTGTAGCCGGGGCGTGGGGAGCCGCCGACCGTGCCGGGGACGTACTGGGCGCGCACCGCCATTCCCGCCACCTCGGCGAGCGTGGGCGGGACGATCGCCTCGAGCACCTTCAGCTTCTCGTCGCGCAGGCGTTTGGCTTCGAACGCCGCCGGCGGCTCCATCGCCAGTAGCGCGAGCAGCTGCAGCATGTGGTTCTGGACCAGGTCGCGCAGCGCCCCGGCGCCCTCGTAGTAGCCGGCGCGGCCGCCGATCCCGATGTCCTCGGCGGCGGTGATCTGCACGTGGTCGATGAAGTTGCGGTTCCACACGGGCTCGAATAGCGCGTTGGCGAAGCGCAGCGCCATCAGGTTCTGGACCGTTTCCTTGCCGAGGTAGTGGTCGATCCGGAACACCTGCGCCTCGTCGAAGTACTCGAGCACGTCGAGGTTGAGCCGACGCGCCGAGGCGAGGTCGTAGCCGAACGGCTTCTCGATCACCACGCGAGTCTCGGCCACCTCGCACTGGTGCAACCCGGCCTTGCCGAGCTCGCCGCAGATCACGGGGAAGAACTGTGGCGCAGTCGACAGATAGAAGACCCGGTTGAGCGGCTCGCCGTGACGCGCATCGCACTCGCTCAGCGCCCGCGCCAGCTCGGCGTAGACGGCCGGATCGTCAAACGCGCCGGGGACGTAGCGGGTGTCTGAGAGCAGGCCGGCGAGCACGTCGGGGTCGGTGGCGCGGCGCGAGAAGCGCTCGATCGACTCGCGTGCCGTCTCCCGGAAGTCCTCGTCGGCCTTGTCGCGCCGGGAGACACCGATCAGCTCGAAGTGCTGCGGCAGCGCGCCCTCGTGGGCGAGGTTGTACAGGGCCGGCAGCAGCTTGCGGTGGGCGAGGTCGCCGGTGGCACCGAAGATGACCAGCGCCGTCGGCCCGACCGGGAGCCGCTCGAGCCCCTCGATCAGCGGATTGTCCAGCTCGCTCTCGTCCAGCTCGATGGTCATCGGCCCCCGTCAGGGAAGTTGGCTCACCGGCCGAGCAGCTTCCTGCCCAGCTCGGCGACGTGCTCGGCGGTGATTCCGAAGTGCGCGTAGACCTGATCGGCGGGACCGGACTCCCCGAAGGTTTCCATCCCGACGAAGCAGCCGTCCTCGCCGATCCACTTGTCCCAGCCGAGCGGGCTCGCCGCCTCGACGGCGATCCGGGCCCGGCAGGCGGCGGGCAGCACCGACTCGCGGTAGGCCTCGTCCGCGTGGGTGAAGGTGTCCATGCACGGCATCGAAACGACCCGCACGCGGATCCCCTCGAGCTGATCGGCGGCGGCCAGGCACAGCGACACCTCGGAGCCGGTGCCGATCAGGATCAGCTCCGGCCCACCGCCGTCGGCGTCCCTGAGCACGTAGGCGCCGCGCTCGACCGCGTCGTCGGGGATCGCGTCAGGGTCGAGGATCGGGAGGTTCTGGCGGCTCAGCGCGAACGCCGCGGGGGCGTCGGTGGTGCGCAGCGCAAAGCGCCACGCGAGCGCCGTCTCGTTGGCGTCGGCGGGGCGCAGCACGTTCAGACGCGGGATCGCGCGCAACGCCGCGAGGTGCTCGACCGGCTGATGCGTCGGCCCGTCCTCGCCGAGCCCGATCGAGTCGTGCGTGTACACCCACAGCGACGGCAGCTTCATCAACGCCGACAGCCTGACCGCTCCGCGCATGTAGTCGGAGAAGGTCAGGAAGGTCCCGCCGAAGGCGCGGAAGCCGTGCAGGCTGAGGCCGTTGACGATCGCCCCCATCGCGTGCTCGCGCACGCCGAAGCGGAGGTTGCGCCCGCCGAAGGCGCCGCGCTCGACGTCGGGGCCGGAGTCGTCGATATCGGTGTTGTTGGAGCTGGCCAGGTCCGCCGAGCCGCCGATCAGCTGCGGGATCGCCCGGGCCGCCCACTGGATCACCTTGCCCGAGGCGGCGCGCGTGGCGATCGGCTTGTCGTCCGGGCTGAAGCGGGGCAGCCCGGCGTCCCAGTCGTCGGGCATCCGCCCTGCGCCGATCAGCTCGAGCTGGGCGGCGGGCTCGGGGAACGCCTCGCGGTAGGCCTCGAAGCGCCGCTGCCACTCGGCCTGGACCTCCTGCCCGCGGTCGCAGGTGCGCTCGCGGAAGTGCTCGAGCGCCTCGTCGGGAACGTAGAAGTGCTTGTCGGGGTCCCAGCCGTAGGCCTGTTTGGTCAGCCGCACCTCGTCCTCGCCGAGCGCAGAGCCGTGGGCCTTGATGGTGTCCTGCTTGTTGGGACTTCCGAAGCCGATGTGGGAACGGACGATCACCAGCGAGGGCTTGTCCTCGACGGCCATCGCGTCCCGCGCGGCGCGCTCGAGGCGGCCGACCGACAGATCCTCGCCGACGTCCTCCACGTGCCAGCCGTAGGCGTCGTAGCGCTCGGCCACGTCCTCGGAGAAGACCACGTCGACGGGACTGGCGAGCTGGATCTTGTTGTCGTCGTAGAACACGATCAGCCGGCCCAGGCCGAGATGGCCGGCCAGCGAAGAGGCCTCGGAGGCGATGCCCTCCTGGATGTCGCCGTCGGAGACGACGACGAACGTGTGGTGGTCGACGATCTCATGCCCGTCGCGGTTGAAGCGCGCGGCGAGCATCCGCTCGGCCAGCGCCAGCCCGACCGACATCGACAGCCCCTGCCCGAGCGGGCCGGTGGTGGCCTCGATCCCCGGCGAGTACTTGCGCTCGGGGTGACCGGCGGTCGGCGAGCCGACCTGGCGGAAGTTCTCGATGTCCTCAAGGCTCATCGGGTAGCCGCTCAGGTACAGCGTCGCGTACAGCAGCATCGAGGCGTGACCGGCGGACAGGATGAAGCGATCGCGGTCAAACCAGTCCGGGTCGCGCGGGTTGTGCCGCATCACCCGCGCATACAGCGCGTAGGTCAGGGGCGCCAGCGCCATCGGAGTGCCGGGGTGGCCTGAGTTGGCCTTCTGCACGGCGTCCATCGACAGCGTGCGGATCGTGTCCACGCACAGCGTGTCGAGGCGAGAGGCTGAGTCCGTCGCGGTCACCGGGAGCCAGCACTGTGGAGGCGAGAGGTCATTGTCGGCAACCCTACACGGATCGCGCACGCCGCAAACGTCGTTTTTCGTTGCCGGCGCCCCATCACCCGAACATCACCCCGTAGCGGTCGTACTCCTCGACCGGCACCCGGCGGACCTCCGCGACGGCGTCGGCCAGAGCGACGAGTTCGATCCGGGTCGAGCGCAGCGCGGTCATCATCCCCCAGCGCCCGGCGTGCGCGGCGTCGATCGCCGCCAGCCCGAGCCGGGTGGCCAGCACGCGGTCGAACGCCGTCGGGGTGCCCCCCCGCTGGACGTGGCCGAGCACGGTGGCCCGGGTCTCGTAGCCGGTCCGCAACTCGATCTCGCGCTCGAGCGCGTAGCCGATCCCGCCCAGGCGCGGATGGCCGAACTCGTCTACGCCGGAGGCGGCGGCGACGGCCATCGAGGACCCGTCCCGGGGGGCCGCGCCCTCGGCGGCGACGACGATCGAGAAGTAGCGGCCGCGCTCGTGGCGGCGACGGATCAGCCGGCACACGTCGTCGATGTCGAACGGGATCTCGGGGATCAGGATCACGTCGGCGCCGCCCGCCAGCCCCGAGTGCAGGGCGATCCACCCGGCAGTGCGGCCCATCACCTCGACGACGAGGATCCGGTTGTGCGACTCGGCGGTGGTGTGCAGGCGGTCGATCGCCTCGCTGGCCACGTGCAGCGCGGTGTCGAAGCCGAAGGTGACGTCGGTGGCGCCGAGGTCGTTGTCGATCGTCTTCGGCACCCCGATCACGTTGACGCCGTCGCCATGCAGGCGGTTGGCCGCGCCCAGCGTGTCCTCACCGCCGATCGCGATCAATCCGTCGAGGCGGTTGCGCTCGAGCGTCGCCTTGACCGCGGCCACGCCGTCCTCGCGCTTGTACACGTTGGTCCGCGAGCTGCCGAGGATCGTCCCGCCGCGGGGCAGGATCCCGCGGATCGACTCCATGCTCAGCGGCACGAAGCTGTCCTCGAGCGGACCCCGCCAGCCGTCCCGGAAGCCGAGCAGCTCGTCGCCGTAGGCGTCGATCCCCTTGCGCACGACGGCGCGGATCACCGCGTTGAGTCCCGGACAGTCGCCGCCGCCGGTGAGCAGGCCGAGCCGCATCGGTGGAGATCCTATGCAAGCCTGCGCGGGCGCCGCTACCTACGGTACTGTAACCTTGCTTTCGTGAAACGTGTCCGAATCGACCCCCTGGGCCTGGCGACCGGCGCAGGCGGCCTCGCCGCGATCGGCGTCGGCGCCTACCTGGGCCAGCGGCGGCATCTGCGTCGGATTGCCGCCGATCCGGCCAACGCGCGGCTCAGCGCGCCACCCTCCGGGCGGGCGCTGAGCGCCACGTCGCCCGACGGCACACGCCTGCACATCGAGT
The DNA here is from genome assembly GCA_038254735.1 of Solirubrobacterales bacterium. Taxonomy (GTDB): domain Bacteria; phylum Actinomycetota; class Thermoleophilia; order Solirubrobacterales; family Solirubrobacteraceae; genus Palsa-465. Next base: position 110,331 of record JBBSFX010000005.1, on the reverse strand, counting down.
GCTTCGGGCCCGACCAGAACCCGCCCACCCCGATGATCGTGCTCGCGCACGGCTGGACCGAGCAGCTCGTCTACTGGACGCTGGTCATCGATCGCCTGGTCGAGCGCGGCTTCTCCGTCGCCGCCTACGACCTGCGCGGCCACGGGGAGAGCGAGCCCGCCACCGACGGCGACTATGCCCTGGCGCGCTTCGGCGAGGACCTGCAGGCGGTGATCGAGGCGGTCTGCGAACCCCACGAGCGCCCGCTGGTCGCCGGGCACTCGCTGGGGGCGATGTCGATCGTCGCGTGGGCCGATCACCACCCGGTGGCCGAGCGCATCGGCGCCGCCGCGCTGCTCAACACCGGCGTCGGCTCGCTGCTCTCGGAGAGCCTGCTGGTGCCGCTGCCGTGGCTCGCCGCGGCGCTCAACCGCTCCCCGCTGGCCAAGGTGCTGCTGACCGCGCGCGGCGGCGTGCCGAAGTTCTCGACCCCGGTCTCCAGCGCGCTCACGCGCTACATCGCGTTCGGCCCGCACGCCACCCCCGCCCAGGTCGCCTTCTATGAACGGATGCTCGTGGCCTGCGCGCCCGACGTGCGCTCGAGCGTCGGGCTGGCGCTGACCGAGTTGGCGCTCGATCACGCCGTGCCGCACCTGACCGTGCCGACGCTGGTGATGGCCGGCGCCGAGGACCGCCTGACGCCGTCCTCGCACGCCCACCGGATCGCCGAGGCGCTGCCCAACCTCGCGCAGCTGATCGTGCTGCCGGAGACCGGCCACATGGGCCCGGTCGAGCGGCCCGACGAGATCGCCGCGGCGCTGAGCGAGCTGGCCGAAGTCGCCGCTTCGGCGCGTATCTCCGCCGCCTGAGCGACGACCGCCGAGCCCGTGGCGCCCCCGTCCGGCGCTCACCGCCACTCCGATGGCCCCGCGCGCGGCGCGATTACGGATTGCAAACGATTTGTGATGGGTATTCACAGGTGGTCTGAATTTGTGTAGGCGGCGCCCAGGCGCGACACATCCATGGGAGCGAATCTGACATCCATCGACGCCTGCGAGCTGCTGGCCAAGGATCCCGACCTCGCCGACGCGATCCCGGCCCACCGGCGCGCGCGGGCGACCGAGGAGCTCACGACCACGTGCCTGCGGCTGCCGCCCGGACCGTGGATCCCCGACGACGCCGGACCCGACGCGGTCGGGCTGGTCGTGCTCGAGGGCGTGCTCCTGCGCCACGTCGTGATCGACGGCCGCTTCGGCCTCGAGTTGCTCGGCGAGACCGACGTGCTCCGACCATGGCAGGGCTCCGATGCCCCGATGCTCGAGCTCCACGCCGAGTGGTCGGTGCTGTCCCCCGTCCGCCTCGCCGTGCTCGACGGTCGCATGACCCGCTTGCTGGCCCCCTATCCCGAGCTGACCAGCCGGCTGTTCGAGCGTGTGCTGCGGCGCTCCCGCCACCTGGCCACGAACATGGCCATCGTCCACCAGCCACGCGTCGACACCCGCCTGCACCTGCTGCTGTGGCATCTGGCCGGCCGCTGGGGGCGGGTCCGGCGCGACTGCGTGTTCCTGCCCCTGAAGCTGACCCACGCGCTGCTCGCGGACCTCGTGGCGGCCCGGCGTCCGACCGTGACCAGCGCGCTGTCCGACCTCACCCGCAAGGGGCTCGTGCGCCAGGCCGAGGACGGCTGGCTGCTGTTCGGAGAGCCTCCGGCGGCCGGGGCGAGCGAAGCGCGGGCAGGCGAGAGCGTCGTCGCACAGCGGCTGGCCGTGGCCGGGACCGGCGCCCGGCGCTGAGCCGGGCCGGCCCGCCGTCCCGGTCACGGGGCCGTCCCGGTCGCGGGGCCGTCCCCGTCGCCGGGCCGTCCCCGTCGCGGGGCCGTCCTTTCGCGGGCGGCGGCGTCGCCGGCCGGTCACCGGGAGGTCGCGGCGCCGCGCGCCCGTATCCGCGGGGCCGCAGATCAGGGAACTGCGTTGGTAAGTATTATCGACTTGGTGCACATTGACCCGTACATCGTGCTGGGGAGCGGGATCGTCGGCCTGTTGGTGGGGATGACCGGTGCCGGCGGCGGCGCGCTGATGACGCCGATGCTGATCCTGCTGTTCAACGTCAAGCCGTCCTCGGCGATCTCCAGCGACCTCGTAGCGGCGGTGATGATGCGCCCGATCGGCGCCGCGGTCCACCTCCGCGCCGGCACCGTCAACCTCAAGCTCGTCCGCTGGATGGTGATCGGCTCGGTGCCGGCGGCGTTCCTCGGCGCCTACCTGCTGCACCTGATGGGCAACTCCAGCTCGGCCCAGATCAACATCGAGACGGCGCTCGGCACCGCGCTGCTCTTCGGCGCCGCCGCGATGGCGCTCCGCTTCGTGCTCGACCGCCGCTCCAAGCAGGCGCGAATCTCGCAGATCGGCGAGATCCTCCCCCGCCCCGTCCCCACCGTGATCCTCGGCGTGCTCGGCGGGCTGATCGTCGGCATCACCTCGGTCGGCTCGGGCTCGCTGATGATCGTCGTGCTGCTGTTCATCTACCCCACGCTGAGCGCCAACCAGATGGTCGGCACCGACCTGACGCAGGCGGTGCCGCTGACCCTCGCCGCCGCGCTCGGGGCGATCGCCTTCGGCCACATCGAGTTCGGCGTCACCGCCTCGCTGATCATCGGCAGCGTGCCCGCCGTGCTGATCGGCTCGCTTGTCTCCTCGAGCGTCCCCGACCGCTACGTCCGGCCGGTGATCGCCTTCGTCATCTTCGCCTCGGGGCTCAAGTACGTCGGGCTCGACACCACGGCGCTGGGCTGGACCCTGTGCGCGACCCTGTTGCTGGCCGCGGGGGCGTGGCTGGCCACCGCACGGCCGTGGCACGCCGCGCGCACCGCCCCGGCGTGTGACGGCGCGCAGGCGGCGGCGTCCGATCCCGCACTGCTCGCCGCCGGCTCCGGCTCATCCGACTGATCTGCCGCCCCGGTTCGCGTCCGACCCGGTGCAGCGCGGCGGGCCGACGGTCGATGCCGTCGGCCGGTGCGTCAGCTCAGTCGCGCCATGATCACCGCGGGGCCCGTCGGCGTCGCGCTGCCACCCAGCGGCTCGGCGGTCACCATCACCGAGGTGATCCCGCGCAGGCTGTGGTGCAGGCGCACCGATGCGCCGCCCGCGGAATCGAGGCTGAACAGCGCGCCGGCCGGTGACGACGTGCGGCCGCGCGCGACCCACACCTCGTAGACCTTCCCGGCCGGCGGAGCGGGCAGCCGGCGCACGACGAGCTCCGGTCGGCCCGCGCCCACCCGCAGGCTCGCGGTGGCCGACGGGTAGCTGACGGCGGCGCGGTACACGCGCGTGCCCGAGCCGCCGGGCACGAGCACGATCATCGCGGCGAGTACCGCGGCCAGCGCAAGGGCCCCCCCGAAGAAGACGGGGCGCCTCGCCGGGAGCGATCGCTCGCGTGGTGTCCTTGCCGAGGCCGCCTTCGACTCGGCGCGGACCTCCGCCAGCACACGCCGGCGCAGCGGGGCGGGTAGCTCGAGCTGCGGCGCGCTCAGCGGCAGCAGCCGGGCCGCAGCAGCGAGGCTCTGGAGCTCCGCCCGGCACTCCGGGCAGGCCGCCGCGTGGCGGTGGAAGCGCTCCGCCTCGTCACGATCGAGCGCGCCGAGCACATACGCGGCCGCATCCCCGGCGCATTCGCGCTCTCGCTCCATTTCGCGACCTGTCATGGCACGGAATCTGTCAGTTCGGGAAGGGAAGCGCGTAGCTTGTTCAGAGCCAGCCGCATCCGGCCCTTCACCGTGCCCGGTGGCAGCGCCAGGCGCTCGGCGATCTCCAGGTGCGTAAACCCACCGAAGTACGCGAGCTCGATCACCCGGCGCTGCTCCTCGGGGAGACCCAGCAGCGCGGCGCGCACGCTCCGGGCCTCCGCGCGGCGCCCCGCCTCGACGTCGGTCAGCTCGGGGGCGGCGAGCTGCTCGGTGAATCCCTCGTCGGCCACGTCGCGGCTCTCCCGCGAGTTGCGGGCACGGAACGAGTCGATCGCACGATTACGGACCACCTGGAGGATGAAGGTTCGCAGGCTGCCCCGCTGCTGGTCGAACCGCCCGCTCTTGCGCCACAGCGACAGGAACGCCTCCTGCACCACGTCCTCGGCCAGCGCGCGTTGCCCGCACATCCGGTAGGCGAGCGAGAACGCGGGACCCCCGTGACGGTCGAACACCACCTCGAACGCCGGCCCATCTCCCTGTGCCACCCGCTCCATCAACTCCTCGTCGGCGAGCGTGCGCAGCTGCGTACGGCGGATCAGCGCGGGCGGGCGGAGCATCGGCGCCCCGAAACCATATTCGACCCTCGCGCCTCGAGGCCGCCGCCCGCCGCGGCTGCTGCGGCTATCATCGCCCAACCACGGGGAGTGGCGCAGTCTGGTAGCGCACCCGGCTGGGGGCCGGGCGGCCGCAGGTTCAAATCCTGTCTCCCCGATTAACTAGTACTCTGGTAGGTGCTGTTACTCGCGTTTGGGTGGTCGGTGTAGCGGGAGAGCGTCGAGGCTGATCGGCTGTTGGCAGGTGCTGCAGCGGCCGGTCCAGCACTTCCAGACGGGCTGCAGCAGCAGCACCGCTTGGGGGAGTGTCAGGCCGGCCGCGGGCGATTTGGGTCGGCCCGCTGCAGCGTCAAGAAGCCGTGGGCGGCCGTCACCAGCGTGCAGTGGTGGTGAAAGCCGAGGTAGCTGCGGCCTTCGTAGTGGTCAAGGCCGAGCTCGCCCTTGAGCTGCTTGTAGTCGAGCTCGATCATCCAGCGCAGCCGGGCCAGGCGCGCCAGCCGCTCGGGCTCGGTGCTGGCCGGCAGGTTGCTGAGCCAGTAGTCGCTGGGATGCTCGTGGCCTTCTGGCCACTCGACGATCAGCCATTCCTCGCGCGGCTCTTGGCCTGAGCGGTCGACCGGATCGGCGGCGATCACCCGCAGGAACGCAAAGCGCGAGTGGAGGTGCTGGCCTTGAAGATCGCGAAACGCGACTGTCTGCCAGGCGTCTGGGTCCAGGCCAGCGACCCGCTCGTTGATCGACTGCGGTTCGGTCGCGGTCTTCAGGGCGCTGGGCGCGGGGCCACGCGAGCCCGGCGTGCGCGGCGGCACCGCGAACACCGTGCCCAGCGCGTAAATGTCGCATTCCGGGCCGACACTGAGGACATAGTCGATGCCGTCCTGATGCAAACGCGTGCGCAGCTTGATGTCGTTGCCGTAGGCCTGGTCGCCGAGCACCGGGGCGCGGCAGATCTTCCAGCCAGACGCCCTGGCGACCAGATCGCCGCCGAGTGCCGGCCTGGTCTGAAACGCAACGCTCTCGGGGATCTTCGCCTCTCGCCGACGCGCCCACGGGCTATCGGCCAGGAAGTGCTGCAACGCCTCGTACTCCAGTACTCCACGCTACCGCCACCCATCCGCGCGACCATCGGCTCCAACGACTTACGCGCCCCGGCCTCCATCAACCCACGCGCGTAGTACTCAGCGGCCCGGCGCTGCTCCGAGCGCACCAACCCCGACACGACATCACCAAAATACGCCGCCAACCGATCCTTCACCTCCGGCGCGACCCCGACGCTCTCCTCATCGATCCCGATGTCCATCACGCTGGCAGCAACCATGCCAAACAAGTTCACCGCCGGGCTACATAACCTTCCCAACACCTACCAGAGCACTACTAAGCCTCGAAGGCCACTACGGTGCTCGCCGAGTGCGAGCGCCTCATCGCCAGCACAAAATGACGCGGCCTCACCGCGCCGATGGCGGCGCGCGCCGGCCCCAGTTCCGGGCTCTCGGACGGGTGTGTCAAGAGCCCCGTGGCGAGAGCCCGAGGGCGCCAACTCTCGCCCCGTGGCTCTCGTGTCGGCTACGCGATGGCTGCCTACAAGCCTGGCGGCATGACGGCAACGAAACGAACTGGTGCTCCGATGACGTCGCCGGCAGATCCCGAGGCAGCCTCGAGGCCCTCTCTGAAGGGATCGGGCGCCGCGACCTCCTTCGTGTGTCCGCGGTGATCGGGGCCGGGGCGATCACTCCGGCGTGGATGTTGTCCCCCGGTGTCGAGGACGCGTTCGCGGCCGCCACCCGCTCCGGCCCGGGCCCGAGTGTGCTCCAGAGCGGCCATGGCCGGCGCCCCGGCCACTACGTCCCTTCGACACCCGAGACCGTGCGGTCGGGCTTTCTGCCCAACCGTGATTCCGGGCCGGTGCGCCGGGTCGGCTCGGGCTCGCTGGTGAGCTTCGACACCGTCTCTCACGAAGGGGATCCTGGAGGACCAGGGTCGCACCCGGTGCACTACTTCCGGCACGAAGGGCGTCCCTGAGCGCGACGTGCTCAATGACGCCCGCGCCATCGCCGGGGACGCAGGTCCCCCACGACATCGTCACCGCCGGTCGTCACATCGTCACCGGTCCGATTCACCTCATCGGCGCAGTCCTCGCGCGGCCATCCTGGTGCGAGGGGCGGCCCGCGACTTCTTGGGTCCTACCGAGCCTGGATCGAGCCCTTCCTGACACAACCAGAGCCGTGACCGTGCCCCATCCGGGAATCCGGCATCACACGAACGCCCGATCGACGGCGTCGGCCTCCGGGTCGCTCGGCTGGTAGCACGACAGTTCCGGGACGGGTGCTACTTACCGTTCAGGGTCTTCTTGCTGGTGCGCTTGATCGCGGCCTGAGCACGGGCCCGCGCGTCTCTGGCTCGTTGGGCGCCGTGGTCAGCTCGAGCTTGGATAGCGTCAGCGCGCGCCAGCATCGGCTCGGCCCGCCAGCGCTCCGCGGTGACGGGATCCACGATACGAGGGGCTTGCGGGTCGTCGAGGTCCGTTTGTTGGCCGTCGAGGAGTGTCTGGTGTTCATCGCGGGCGGGCTGGGCGTCGTCGAGGATGTCCTGGGAGGCAGCACGTCGGGTCTGGGCGAGGCCGGCCACGACCTGCCGGCGATCTTGGTCGGCCTTGTCGGCGTTGTCGGTCGCGCCGGCGTCGATGTCGTGGTCGAGCTGGGCCTGCTCCTGGACCAGGCTCTCCTGCTCACGATCTCCGATCGCCTGTTGACGGTCTCCTAGGGCCTGCTCGAGGCCGGCAATGCCCAGATCGGTGTCAAGGCCCTTCTGGGCGCGATCCTGGGGCATCGGGTCGCTCTCTCGGTTTCGTCGCTGCGTACACGTCATCCGCGGGGGCGGGTCGTGCGAAGTGGTATCCCTGCGCGTAGTCGACGCCCAGCTCGCGGATGATCTGCAGCGTCGATTCGGTCTCGACGCCCTCGGCCACGGTCTTCTGCCCCATGTCGCGAGCAAGGGTGACGATCGCCTCGATGACGTGGCGGTTGATCTGTGAAGCCTCGCCTTCGAGATCTTGAACAAACTCCTGGTCGATTTTCAACATGCTGACCGGAAGGTGCTTGAGGTAGCGAAAGCTGCCGTAGCCGGTGCCGAAGTCATCAAGCGCGACCCCGCAGGCCAGCCGGCGGACGTTCTCGATGAACACCTGGGCGACGCCCTCGTTGTGGATCAGCGCCGTTTCGGTGACCTCGAAGACGACGAGCGTCGGATCGACGGCGTTCGCCACGAGCTGGGTCTCGACGTAGCGAAACAGCCCGGGCTCGCTCAGTGAGTCAGCGGACAAGTTGACCGCGACGCGGTGCCCGGCGCCGGCGTAGACCATCGCCATCTTGAAGACTTCACGGTCGATCTCCTGGATCAGACCATGCGCCTCGGCGACCGGCAAAAACGCTCCGGGCGCGATCACCCCGCCGGCGGGGGAAACCATCCACACCAGCAGCTCGTGATGGATGGTCTCACCAGTCGCGACCGACACGATTGGCTGCGCATAGAGTACGTACCGGTGCTCCTCCAGGGCGTCGCGGATCCGACCCACCCAGCTCAGCGCCTCGAGCTCTCGACGAGTTCTGAGCTCACGCCGCTTCTGCTCGGTGATGTCGCGAAAGGCGACGACGCTCCCTCGTCCGTCGCGCAGCGTGACCGGCGCCGATGAATACGAGACCGCCACCGCCGTGCCGTCCTTGCGGCAGAAGCCGTCCTCATCAACGTGGATCGGATGCCCGCTGGTGCGCACCATCGTCAGGGGGCAGTCGTCAACGCCGTAGGTCGCCCCCTCCCTGTGCATGTGGTGAAAGGTTGCATGCGGGCCTTGACCGAGCAGCTCGTCGGCGGACTCATATCCCAGGAGTCGCACGCCGGCCGGGTTGATGAACGTCAGCGCTCCCGCGCAATCTGTGACATAGAGCCCGTCGGCGACGCTCTCGAGGATTGCTCGCAGAACGCTCGCGTCCTGGTCGCTGTCGATTTGAGCCGCCTTGGCGGCGGTGACGGCGCGCGCCACGAAGTACCAGACCCCTGCTTCCAGGACGGACACCCACCTAATCCATCGGTAGCCCCCGTCCCGTGTCCGATAGCGGTTCTCCAGCGGCACGGCCGTTGCGCCGGCCTCCACGCCATGGGCGGCAAACTCCAGCGTCGCGTCAACATCGTCGGGATGCACGAAGAAGATGTAAGGCTTGCTCATCAGCTCCTCCGCCGTCCAACCGAGCGTCCGCTCCCACGCCGGATTCAGCCGCGTGAAGAATCCCGCCTCCGACGCTGTGCCCAGCATGTCCAGCGAGAAATCGAAGAGCCGGTCGACCGCATCGGGCCTGCGGCCCTGCTGGTCGCCGCTTGGAACGACCGAGAGGCTCGTCATCCCAGACGCCGCATTACCGGCTCCGCGACAAGGGGCATGGGAACCTAGCGGCACCATGTGGCCGACGCTTGAGCGACTGAACGCGAGACGTTCGACGATCGGCATGGGCAGCTCGACCAGCTGCCGAGCGCCAGTACAGGGCGACGGCGTTCATCGGCGCACGGCTTCCACGGTCAGGTTCGACATCACGCAGAGGAACTCGTCGCCGCCGAGGCGGATGACGGGTCGTACGGCCGCAAATGGGCTTCAATGCTCGCCGCGACGCACTTGAGCAGCGCGTCTCCCGCCGAGTGTCCAAGCGTGTCGTTGAGCGCCTTCAGGCCTACGACGTCCAAGTAGGCGACCACCAGGTCGCGCGCATCAGCCGCCTGGTCGCGCGCCATCGCCGAGAGATCCCGGAGCTGAGCGACCCGGTCACGCTGCTCGGCGACCCGCAGACGGTCTCGTCCGGTCCGTTCACGCTCCCGGGCGGAGCGCTCGCGGATGCCCCGGCTGAACTCATGCGCTACGCGATTGGCGCCGACCGCGAGATCGTGATCGCTGGTCGCCTGGTCGTAGTCGGCTGCCGCCTGGTCATCGTGCTGCTGCACGCGCCTGACCCAGCGTTCGTCAGGGAAGCCTCCAAGCGGGGCGTGTTCGCCCATATCTCGGACACCGACGTCGAGGACTGGCAGAGTGCTATCGACATCGTCTTGCGCCGCTTCACCGAATACCACGATCTGAGGGGCGCGTTCGGTCGTCGTGCGCTGATCGAGCGAGCCAAGGGAATCCTCATGGAACGCCACTCAGTCGACGATGACACGGCGTTCGAGATGCTTCGCGAACGCTCTCGCACCGCCAATCGCAAGCTCGTCGACCTCGCGACCGCCGTTGTCGACGGCCACGGGCGCTCCCGAGGCTGCCTGCGCCGCCTCAGTCTTGACGAGGGCCGCTCCCCCAATACGCGGCATCGCAGGCTGATGCGCCGGCGGACGTTGAAACCAAGGGCTCCAGAGCCCTCCACCGTTGGGTCTCGGCTTTGCGCCCGACCCACTCGGACGCGCCGCCACCTGGGTGACCGTCCCTGAGCCGAAAAGGAGGCGCCGTGGCGCCAGATCCCCCCCGTCACCCCGTCCACCACGGAGCGTTCGGCAACGACGGCTTCGGGATCGCCGCCGAGCGCTTTGCACGCTTCTTCGGCACTCCGCGGTTCATCATCGGGCAGACGATCCTGGTTGTGCTGTGGATTGCCGCCAATGCGGCCGCCTTCAGCTTTCGGTGGGACCCGTACCCGTTCATTCTCCTCAACCTGGCTTTCTCGACTCAGGCCGCCTATGCCGCCCCATTGATCCTGCTCGCGGCCACGCGGCAGGCCGATCGAGACAAGATCCGCGACGCCGCCCTGCAACGACATCACGACGCTGAGGTCCAGCGCCAGCAGGAGTTCGAGACACGCCAGACCGAGGTACTGGCGCGCGAGCGAGCGATGAGCGAACAGCACCTGAAGATGCTCGCGCAAAACACCCAGCTGACCGAGCAGATCGCGCGCCTGACCAGTGAACTGCACCAGGCGGTCTGCATCGATCCGAACGCGACAACGTAGGCCCGAAGCCCGAAGCCCGAAGCCCGAAGCGCGAAGCGCGAAGCGCGAAGCGCGAAGCGCGAAGCGCGAAGCGCGAAGCCCGAAGCCCGACGCCCGCCGGTGGCGGGGCGGCCTCCAGATCTTGACCGCGCAGGGGCGAGCTCAAGTGGCCGTGTCCTTCGGGGGAGGGCTGTGGTCAGGACAGCGACCCCGAGTAGCGCGGGCGCGACAGGCGCCTCACCAGCTCGGTGATCGCGAGACCGTCCACCTCACACCCTGACGGTGCTCGGCGGCACGGGCGAAGGCTTGGACCGACGGAGAGCGATATGCCCGATCGGATCCGGAAGGTCGGCCTCGTCACCAGTTGAGTTCCCAGGTTGCAGGTCGAGCAGCGTCGTGAGCAACAGTAGCGGGGTCCCCGCGGCCCATGCCTGGGGACGTGACGCCGTGGGAAAAGCCACCGGAACAGAGGTCAGGGCACTCGGGAAGCCGGCGAACACCTCGGGGAGCCGATGCTCGAAATGCGGTGCCGCCGCGAGGATCGTGGAGGCGATCGCGCCGGCCGCTGCGTGGTGTCCGTAGCGAGCGAGCCCGGCAGCGATGAGCGAGTTGTCGTGGGGCCAGATCGTCCCCGTGTGGTAGCCGAGCGGGTTGTAGCCGGCCTCGTCAGCACCAAGGGTCCGGACGCCCCAGCCCGAGTAGAGCTGGTCGTCGAGCAGTCGCTCCGCGGTCGAGGCTGCCTCGCTGTCGTCGAGGATCCCCGACCACAGCAGGTGACCGATGTTGGAGGTCAGGCTGTCAACTCGCTGCTTGTCGCCGTCCAGCGCGAGGGCGTGACAGCCGCGCTCGGGGATCCAGAAATCGCGGCGAAAGCGGTCGCGAAGATCGCCGGCGCGCCGCTCGAGACGCTCGGCCAGCGTTTCGTCGTCCCAGACCTCGCGGGCGAGGCGGGCCGAGCGCCGTTGCGCGTCGTAGACGTAGCCCTGGATCTCGCAGGTCGCGATCGGCCCGCGGGCGAGTCGGCCGTCGGCAAACTGGATCGAGTCCCAGCTGTCCTTCCAGCACTGGTTGACCAGGCCGGTGGCCGGGTTGCGGCATTCGTACTCGACGTAGCCATCGCCGTCGAAGTCACCGCTGTCCTCGATCCACGCCAGCGCCGCGCGGGCGTTGGCCTCCAGCGCGAGGACCAGTTCGTCGTCGCCGGACCAACGGTGGTACTCGTCCAGGAGCACCAGGAACAGCGGCGTCGCGTCCGCGCTTCCGAAGTACGGGGAATGGGGTCGTTCGCCGCGAGCGGTGAGCTCACCAAAGCGCAGCTCGTGCAGGATCTTTCCTGGCTCCTGCTCGTGGAAGTCGTCTCGTAGCTCGGCCTGACCGGCGGCGAGCACCCGCAGGGTGGTCGCAGCGAGCCCCGGGAGGTAGGGCAGCGCTTGATAGCTCGTGATCAGGCTGTCGCGACCGAACAGCGCCATGAACCACGGCAGTCCGGCCGCGGGCAGCGTCGCACCTTTTTCCAGATCAGGGTGCATACGGAGGGCGCCGAGATCGCTGAGGCTGGCCCGGTAAGTGCGCAAGAGCGCCGGATCGTCGGCTTGCAAGGCCGGCGCGCGGGCCAGCCAAGCCTCGAGCTCGGCCGCCTTGCTCTCGCGCAGGTCCTCGAGCCGCGTGCGCGGCTCGCGCCGGGCGAACACGATCCCCGGCTGGGCGGCGAAGGGGGAGATCGTGAAGCTAGTCGACCACTGCTCGCCAGGTGCGAGCTCCAGGCTGTACTCGAAGCCGGCGCGGGTGATGACCGCCGGTGCGCTGGAGGCGATCGTGACGGAGCGGCGAAATTCGGCGTGTCGGTAGGCCAGCGTCAAGGTCGCAGCGTCGTGGGTGCACGTGACCTCTCGCCCGGCCGCCGTGCCGTCCTTGACCTCGAACAGATCGGCGAAGTCGGCGTCGACCTCCAGCGCCACACGGAGCCTGCTCGTCTCGTGCCGGTGGTTGGTCACGGTGACCTCCTCCATCCACACGTGGTCGACGAGGCGATGGCGCACGATCGAGCACGGCGCCTGCTGGTCAGGACCGACCGTGGGGGTCAGGAAGAACTGGGCGTCGAAATGTGCGCTCTGATGCAGACTCAGCAGCTCCAGCGGCGCATCTCCCACCCGCAGGACCCACCGCGATATGAAGCGTGTGTCCTCGGAGAACAAGCCGTGCTCGCGACCCTCGTCGGCGCGAACATCGCCGAGCCGGTCCCCGACGACGAACGTGCTTCCGTCCAGGACGCTGAGGGTGCGCTCAGACACTGGCGAGCGCCCTGGTCGCGTCCCGGACCATTACCGACCGATACGTTCGTTCGTAAGCCGCGGCGACGACTTCGACATCGCAGTGCCGGCTCACCCAGGCCCGGCAATCCCGCGCAACGATGCGCGGGAGCTGACCCACGGCGACCGCCATCGCACGCTCGTCCTTGACCAGGAAGCCAGTCGTCCCGTCGATCACGAGCTCGCGAGCCGCGCCCTCCGGAAACGCGATCACCGGCGTCCCGCAGGCCAGCGCTTCGACCATCACCATCCCGAACGGCTCGTCCCATCGGATCGGCATCAGCAGTCCCCGGGCGCGAGCGAACAACGAGCGCTTGACCGAGCCACTGACCTCACCCACGAAGCGGACGCGCTGGCCATCGATGTGGGGGGCGACCTCTCGGTCGAAGAACGCCTGCTGTCCAGGCTGGATCACACCCGCCAACACCAGCGGTACATCAACGGCGCGAGCGGCGGCGATCGCCCGGTGCGGGCCCTTCTCCGGGGTCATCCGCCCGACCCAGAGCAGGTAGTCGCCCTTGCGCTCCTGCAACGGCCAGGCTCGCAGATCGATCGGGTTCGGAATCGAGTCGATCGGACCCAACCCGGGTGGTGCCGACGCGAGCTGGGCTCGGCTGATCCCCACGAGCGTCGCCTTTTGCCCGTGGCGTGCGTAGAACGCTGCCGTGTCTGCGGTGAACGGCCCGTGCAACGTGTGCACGAGCGGTGTGTCGATCCGATTTGCCATCGCCAGCCCCGTGAACCCGCAGTGGTCGTGAACGACGTCAAAGCCATCACCGTCGGTGGCGCCATCGATCACGTCGAACGCTCGGCCCACATGGTCGACCTCAAACAGCGAGCGCTCGATCTCGTCAGGGTGGGAGTCCTCCAGAAGAGCCACGACGTTCGCGCGCGACACCGAACCTGGAGCGCAGAACAGCGTCACCTCGTGCCCCCGGCGGACCAGCGCCTCCGTGAGGGCGCTGACGACCGACTCCACGCCACCGTATCCCGCCGCCGGGACCGAGAGCCACGGCGGAGCGAGCATCGCGACGCGAAGCGGTGCTCCGGGCGGATTCTCAGGTGCGCCGGCGAATGATCGATCGGACGTCGGGTCGAAGCTGGCCCGTCGCAACGGCTGACGATGCGAACTCCGTGCAGGCGGTGCGCTCACAGCTTCCATCGACGCTCCTCGCGTGCCTCTCAGGCAGGGCGCTCACCGGGCAGAGAGGTCAAGAAGGCCCGAGAGAGCGCACGATCGCAAGCCCTAAGGGAGCGCGAGCACACGTCCACCGTACCACGGCGCCATCAAATCCGACTGCTGAGGTCGGATATCCGGCCTCGCTCAGCCTGGTTCCCCCGGAGATGTAGGCAGTTTGCCGCCTATGGGAGCCCCCACCGTGCCCGCCAGACCCCGGCGAAGACGTCAGGGCGGCGGCGAACATCGGGGGGTCAGGCGACGAGGCGGAGCGCCTCGAGCTCGGGATTGCCGGCCAGCCGCCGCAGCGCCGACTGCTCGAGGTCCGCGGCCTGCTTGGGGCTGATGCCGAGCTTGGTGCCCGTCTGCCGCACGGTCTGCGGCTCCTCACCGGAGAGACCGAAGCGCAGGTCGATGACGTCGCGCTCGGACTCGGGCAGGCGCGAGACGATCGCGGCCACCTGCTGCTCGCGCATCGTCTCGGCGACCTCCTCGACCGGGTCGGGGCGATCGCTCGGGAGCAACTCGCCGAGCGACACATCGCCGTCCTCACTGACCGGCTGGTCCAGGCTCGAGAGGTTGCGGCTCAGCTCGCGGATCTCGAACACCTGCTCCTCGGTCAGCTCGGCCGCCACCGCGATCTCCTCGTCGGTCGGCTCGCGGCCCAGACGGACGCTCAGCTCGCTCTCCACCTTGCGGACCTTGGTCTGCCGCTGGGCGACGTGGACGGGCAGCCGAATCGTCCGGCCGGAGTTCTGCAGGCCGCGCTGGATCGCCTGTCGGATCCACAGGGTGCCGTAGGTGGAGAACTTGAAGCCGCGCCGCCAGTCGAACTTCTCGACCGCGCGGATCAGCCCCAGCATGCCCTCCTGGACGAGGTCCTCCATCGGCAGGCCGTGGCCCTGGTAACGGCGCGCCTGCGAGACGACCAGCCGCAGGTTGGCGTTGATCATGCGGTTCTTGGCCTCGAGGTCGCCGCGCTCGATCCGCCTGGCCAGCTCGATCTCGTCGGCCGCGGTCAGCAGCGAGTGCGCGCGGGCCTGGCGGAAGAACAGCTCGAGCGAGTCGAGCGAGCCCGAGGTCTCGGGGGGGGCGGCGGCGATCCGCCGCCGGTCGCCCACGTCGCCGTGCTCACGCCGGCGCCGCTGGCGCCCTGCCGCCTGCCCACGCGGGCGAACCCGCGCCGGGACGTCCTCAGAACGGTCTCCGCGGAGACGACTCTTAGTTTCAAAGGTATTCAGCTCAGACTCCATAAGTTCGCTAGTTCGAAGATGATCGAATTGTATGTCAACAAACTTGCTCTGTCAAGCATTATCGACGACGCCCGACGTGCCGCGCCGGGGCCGCCCCGACGGGCGCCCTTCGCCCGAGGGCTCGTGCTACCCGGATCGGCGCCGGCTCACCCCGGCTCGATGTCCTACGTGCGCGGAGCCGTCGCGGATCAGGCGGCGGCCGAGGCGCTCGAGTGGGGCAGCACCGACCTGAGCAGGCCCGGGAAGCGCCGCTCGACGTCCTCGGCCCGCAGCGACACATGGCGCTGCACGCCCTCCACCCGGGTAAGGGTCAGGCCCGCGTCGCGCAGCACCTTGAGATGGTGACTGAGCGTCGACTTCGAGACGGGCACTGAAAGCATCCCGCACGGCAGCTCGGCGCCGTCGCGCAGAGCGCCGACGATCGCCAGGCGGACCGGATCGCTGAGGGCATGCAGCACGCCGGGGAGGCTCAGCTGCTCGGCCACCGGATGCGTGATCGACCTCATGTCGCCGTAGTTCGATGCATCTCGAACTAGGATAGCCGCTGTCCGCGATACCGCCGGTCGATCGCCGTCAGCTCGCGGCGCGGTGCAGCGGAGCCGCTCCGCGCCGGCCGGCGGGCTCGAACCGCTCGATCGCCCGCAGGCAGTATGCGACCCGCTGGGCGAGCACCAGCCGGCAGCCGAGGCGCTCGGCGAGCTCGCGCGTGCTGAACGGGCCCGCGGGCAGCGGGCCGAGCAGCGCCAGCAGGTCGTCCGGAGAGGTCAGCTCGACGCGCTCGATCAACCCCGTGAAGCGCCGCTCACCGGGGTCCCGGGGGCGCCGGCGCACCCGCACCGGCTCTGGGCCGCGCACGTGATCCTCGCGGAGCAGCACCACCTCGATCACCAGGTTCGGGTGCGTCAGCAGCGCCGGGAACGCGACGAGCTTGTCGAACACCTCAAGCGCGGTCGCGCGCTTCGGCGAGCGCTGCATCGCGACGACCTCACCTTGGGCATCGACGCGGACGATCCGGCGCTCGCCGGCCACCGGGTGGACGATCCGCACGCGGTGCTCGTCGAGCAGCGCATCGAGCTTGCGCCCGAGCGCGGCGAAGCCGCCGGTCTGGACCTCGACAAGCTCGCCACCGACGCGCACGAGGTCGATCACGAACGGCCCGACCGGGACCTCGAAGCGATCGCCGGGCCGCGCCAACAGCTCCTTGACCGCCGCGTGCAGTGGTCCCTCGCGCAGCACGCCGATGCCGGACACGGCGAACAGGCTAGCCCCGCCGGCGGGCGACGCCGCTCAGCAGTGCGCCAGCGACGTCGCGTAGAAGCGCATGTAATCGCCCCAATGGGCGTTCCAGTACTGGCTGTCGTGGCCTCCCGGCCACACATGCAACGGGATTCGCAGCGACGCGGCCAGCGCTGCGTCGGCGGCGTGGAACGGATCGGCGCTGCCCCCGTCGAGCCACAGGTGGGCCCGGCCGTACAGGCGCCGGTCGCGCCGCGCCGCCGCGATCACGTCGTGTCGCGCGAAGTCGGCGGCGTCGTCGAACGCGCCGGGAGCGGTGTCGCCGGCGGCCGGCCACAGCGCCGCTGAATGGCCCGCCACCGCGCAGAAGCGCCGCGGCTCGAGCCGGGCGAGGTCGTAGGCGCCGAACCCGCCCATCGAGATCCCGCCGATCGCGATCCGGCGCCCGTCGGCGTGGAGATGTGCCACCGCGTACGGGATGATCTCGCGGATCACGTATGAGCCCCAGGCGCCGGACGCGCGGTCGTGCCAGTAGGAGTGCTCGCCACCGAACGGGAAGACGACGTCCGGCGCCCCCGCGCCCGCGCGCCGCAGCGCCCGGAACAGCTGGGCCGTCAACTCGGAGCTCTGGTTACCGCCGCGGCCGTGGAGGAACACCAGCAGCGGACGCCCGGCGCTGCCGCCGGCCGGGGTGACCAGGGTCAGCGGCGCGGTGCCGTGGATCAGCGGCGCGGCGATCGTCACCTGCTGGACGATCGCCCCGTCGGTGCTGACGTTGGCGCGCGAGCGAACGATCGCCACCAGCATCAGCGCGAGGATCATCAGCAGCGCCGTGTTCAGCGTGCGCTTGCGGCGCTCGAAGGGCGCCGAGGGCTTCATCGCCGCCACTGTACCGCCGCACGGCGGTAGGATCAGCCCGTGCTCGAGCGCCTGTGGTTCACCGAATCCGACGAGGCCAACGTGCTGATCGCCGAGGACCCGATGGCGCTGCTGGTCGGCTTCGCGCTCGATCAGCAGGTGAGCGTCCAGAAGGCGTTCGTCGGGCCGCTGGCGCTGCGCGAGCGCCTCGGCACACTCGACGCGTCCGCGCTGGCCGAGGCCGACCTCGAGCCCGTGTTCCGCCAGAAGCCGGCGATCCATCGCTTCCCCGGCGCGATGGCCAATCGCGTGCACGACCTCGCCGTGCACGTGCGCGACAACTACGACGGCGACGCCGGTCGCGTGTGGCGGGACGCCGACGGTCCCGACGCGCTGCGCGCCAACCTGTCCGGCCTGCCCGGCTTCGGCGAAATGAAGGTCAAGTCGCTCGGCGCCGTGCTGGCCAAACGCTTCGGCGTGCCCGCCGCGGCGGCGCTGGTCCCCGGCCACCCGACGCTCGGCGACGTCGACTCCGCGCAGGCGCTGGCCGACTACCAGGCCGCCAAGCGCGCCCACAAAGCGCAGTGGTCGAAGGTCAAGGTCTGACCGGCGCGCGGGACGCGCCGGCGGCGCCGGTCGCGCTCGAGCTGGCGACGCCGCACGGCCCGGCCCGGGCGCACATCCACGACGCCGTCGAGGCGCGCGCCGCACTGGTCCTGGGGCACGGGGCGGGCGGCGGCGTCGGCGCTCCGGACCTCGTCGCCGTGACTGCGGCGGCGGTCGCCGAGCGGGTCAGCGTGGCACTCGTCGAGCAGCCCTACCGGGTCGCGGGCCGGCGCTCGCCGGCGCCCGCGGCGCAGCTCGACGCCGCCTTCATCGCGGTCGTGGCGCAGCTGCTCGCCGGTCCCCTGGCGGAGCTGCCGCTGTTCACCGGCGGGCGCTCGTCGGGCGCCCGCGTCGCCTGCCGCACCGCCGCCGAGGCCGGGGCGCGCGGAGTCCTCTGCCTCGCCTTCCCGCTGCTGGCCCCGCGGCGGCGAGATCGGGAGCGGCCGAGCCGGCTGCCCGAGCTCGACGCCGTCGCGGCGCCGGTGCTGGTGGTCCAGGGCGCCGGCGACCCGTTCGGGATGCCGCCGGCGGGTCCACGGCGCCGGGTCGTCGAGGTGGCGGGTGACCACACCCTGCGCAAGGACCGCGGCGCCGTCGCCGACGCGGCGCGAGCATGGATGAACGAGCAGCTGGCCTGAGCGGACGGGCCGAGAGCGGGCGACGGGGGTCGAACCCGTTCTTAGAGCTTGGAAGGCTCCCGTGCAACCGTTGACACCTCGCCCGCGAAGTGGGGCCCGATGCTACCGGGAGGCGGCGCTACTCCCCCATCACCTTGATCACCAGGCGCTTGCGCCGGCCGCCGTCGAACTCGCAGTAGAACACCTGCTGCCACGGGCCGAGGTCGAGCTCGCCGGCGGTCACGGGGACGATCACCTGATGGTGGACGAGCAGGTTCTTGAAGTGCGCGTCGCCGTTGTCCTCGCCGCCGCGATGGTGGCGGTAGTCGCCGGGGTCGGGCAGCAGCTCGCGGGCCACGTCGCCCGCCGGCTCGCGCCAGCTCGGCGGAGCCAGCTTGTCGAGCCACTCGAGCGTGTCCTCCTGCAGCCCCGGCTCGTCGTCGTTGATCCACACCGCCGCGGTGATGTGCATCGCGGCCACCAGCACCATGCCCTCGCCGACGCCAGCCTCGCGGACGGCCTCGGCCACCTCGTCGGTGATCCGCACGAACTCCCGGCGGCGCTCGGTCTGGAAGGTGAGATACCTGGTGTGGGATTTCATCGACGGGATCCGCCTGTGGCCGCCCTTGATCGGCTCACCGTCTCAGGCCACGGGGGAGCCGGGATTCGAACCCGGATTCACGGTTTTGGAGACCGCGCGCATCACCGTTAGCTCACTCCCCCCGGGAGCAGCGATGGTACCCAAGGTGCCGATGATCCGGTGGTGGATGCGGGCGGAGGGACTCGAACCCCCAAGAGCAAAGCCCACCGGCACCTAAAGCCGGCGCGTCTACCAATTTCGCCACGCCCGCGGGACTGCTGCACATGACGGCGCCAGATTGTATGGTCCGCCGATGCCGCCGGTACGGAACCTGGCACCGGGCTACACGGTGATCTATCCCAACCGGGACAAGGTGACGAGCAAGGCCACGAAGAGCATCGTAGTACTGATCCTGCTCGCCTCCGTGGTGCTGATGCTGATCGTCACCGTCGGCGGCTGGAGCAAGCTGCAGGGCCTCAAGCCGCTGAACTTCGCCTGGTGCCTGCTCTATCTCGGGATCGCCTTCTACGTCGCGCGGTGGGCCAGGGGGCTGCTGCCGATCGCCGCGGCGCTGGCCGTGCTGCTGCTGATCATCTCGCTGATCGCCGGCCTCGGGGCGTCGGGCACGAGCTGGTTCGACCGCAGCCACGCCGGCTTCGGCCACGCCCAGCTGCTGTTCGGCGGCTCGGGCCTGGGGCCCGATGCGCTCGGCCTGATCACGCTGCTGATCGCGCCGGTGCAGGTGCTGCTGATCCTATTCGCGATGCGCGCCTTCTCGCAGGGCTGGAACGTCGAAGTCGAGGTCCCGATCGCGGAGGCCGAGCGTCGCCGCCCGCGGCGGCAGCCCTCCCTCCCGGGCGACCCCGGCCGCGGCCTGAGCCCGCGCACTCGCGGAGGAGCCTGAGCGCCCGCGCCGGGAAGCCACAGCCGCCCCGGCCCGGGGAGCCCCGCCGGAGCGCCCGACCGCCCGGGAGACCGCCCGGCACCAAGTAGTACGGCGGGTGGGATTCGAAATCGTGGAAGGCCGTTGATCTCCCCGGTTTCACTGGGGTTTCGACGGTTCGAGTTGGTCTGAGTTGACCCGATTTGGCCTCAGATTGGTACTCGGATTGGTACCTGCCCGGCGGGTGGGTTCGCGTTGGGTTCCGGAAAACACGCCGTTGACGAGATCGACCTCGCCGGCGCTCGGCGCGTAGTCGGCGTAGATCATCGTCGTCTTGTAGTCACGGTGGCCCATCCACTCCTGAAGCGTCCGCATCGGGACGCCGGCGGCGGCCATCCTCGTACCGAACGTGTGCCGTAGGTCGTGGAACCTGACCTTGCGGACGCCGGCCCGCTCCAGGGCGCTCTGGTAGCTCTTGAGGATCGAGTTGCCGTTCAGTGGCCGTCCGGTCTGCGGGTTGGCGAACACGAGGTCACCATCGGCCTGGTAGGCGCTCGCGCGGTGCAGCCGGTCCAGTTCGCCGCCGAGCCGGTCGGCGAGCGGAACGCTGCGCCCGCGATTCGACTTCGGCGTGCCGAACTCGCCGCGGACCACGTTACGGCGCACCCGGATCCGCTGCGCCGGCCAGTCGACGTCCTGCCAGCGCAGCGCCAGCAGCTCGCCCTGGCGCATTCCGGTCATCACGGCCGCGAAGTACAGCGCCCGATGCACGCGGCCGTAGTCGTTGTCCGGGACGGCGGCGATCAGCGCCTCGATCTCCTCGGGCTCAAGGAAGCGGATCGTCAGGTCGTCGCGCGTGGCCGCCGGCCGGTCGACGTACCGGCACGGGTTCTCGGTCGCCCACCCGCGGCGGATGGCGTGCTCGTAGATCGTGTGCAGCAGCCCGACGCAGTGCCCGACCGTCTTGGGCGCGAGCCCGTCGCGGGTGCAGGCAGCCACGAACAGTTCCACGTCCTCGCGGCCAACGCGGCCGAGCGGCCGGTCACCGAGCCGCGGGACGATCTGCTTGTGCAGGTTGCTCCGATACGTCCGGAGGGTCGACGGCTTGCGGCCCATCGCCTCCAGGTGGCTCAGCAGCCGCGTGCCGGCGTCGATGATCGTGATGCGCTCGGTCACCGGCGCGGCGGTGACCTCCGCCATCAGGGCGCGGAGCTTTGCCTCGGCCATCGTGCGGGTCAGGCCGTCGCGGGTGCCGGGCTTGCGGACCGGACCGAGCTTGCGCTTGATCTGCCGGTCGCCGATCCGCCACTTGCCGAAGTAGACGCCGTTGATCTCGATGATGGAGCCGGTGCCGTAGGACCGGCGGGCGGTAGCGTGCGTGCTGCTCATCAGGGTTCCTCCTGCTGGGCCATGCCGGGGGCGGTGACAGCCGCGCCCCGGCGCTTTGGGTTGGTGGCCATCGTGCCACGTTCCAGCTCCGAGATCCACTCCTCGATGCTCTCGGCCCTGAACCGGACGTATCGGCCGAGCTTGACGTGCGGGATCCGGCCGGCGCGGACCTGCGCGTAGATCCAGTCGGTGCCCATGCCGATCTGCTCCGCGACGTCCTCCGCGGTCAGGAGCCGGGAGGTCATCTACTCGCCCTCGTCGCCGCACTGGGCCTGGAGGCGCTCGAACAGCGCCTCTTGCTCGGGGGTCGCCAGAGCGTCGTTTTCGCTCTCAGCGGCTTCAGGGGCGGTTTTTGCCGTCACCCCGTCACCTTTCCTTATTCCATAAGGGTTTTCGACCGTTTTCGTGCCGTCACCTTCGGCCTCAGGTGACGGCACGGAAAACCCCGCAAACCCCCGTGGTTGCTGAAAAGGTGACGGGGTGACGGCAAAATCGCCCCCATAGCGCTCCCAGGCAAGATCGAACTGCTCTCGGTGGTATCCCTTCGCCGTCAGCCCGCCCACCTTGACTGTCTTCGGTCGGACCCTGTAGCGGCCGAGCAGCTTCGCCATCTCGGCGGGCTTGAGCCCCTTGCCGTCGCTCCATAGACCCGAACGGCAGCTCGTCGTTTCCGTTCACCGCCGCGCAGAGGTCCCGAGAGAACATGGAATGCTGGCTCCCGAACACCGCCTTGACCGCCATCAGCAGCGCGTGGGCCGCCACGGTGTCGCTGTCCGTCTCGCCGGCAAGGCTCTCGGCAGCAGTCCTCGCCCTGGCCGGGTACTCGCCGCCGGCCAGGTCCGCGATCGCCAGCAGCGGCTCCCACGCCTCCTCCAGCCGGTCAGAGATGGCCTCCAACGGCTCGGGCAGGTCGTACTCCGTCAGGGCGGTGACGTTCAGGCGTGCCCACGCTTCAAGCTCCGCGCGGAGCGTCTCCAACTGCCCCTGAAGCCGGCGGCGGCGCATCCGTTCCACCCGCTCAGAGCGCAGCTTGCGGTCGATCGGGATCACGATCGCCCGGTCACGAATCGTGTCCGGCAGCCTGCCGGTCGCAATCCCGGCGATCACCTTGGGACAGAACACGTCGTAGGAGACCGGCGTGCCGTCCTTGCCACCACGGATCACCGGCGAGCCGGGGGCGTTGCCAGCGTTCAGGACACCCCGCAGGTCCTCGTTGCGCTCGCCGTTCCCGGCGAAGATGGCGTCAGCTTCGTCGATCAGGAGCGTGGGATGCGCCCCCGAGACTGACTGAAACAGCGCTGCGGCCGTGATCGACGACGTCTTCAGCGGGTTGCGGCTGACGAGTTGGAGCACCTCCAGCAGCCGCGTCTTGCCTGACTGCTTCTCGGGACTCTCGACCACGAGGTAGGGGGTGGCGTGAGCAGCATCGAACGCCCAGGTGTGGAGCACGAACAGCGAGAGCGCCAGGTAGCTCTCGTTGCTCGCCAGGATCACGAACCGGCCGATGAACAGGCCGAGCCGGGCCAGTAACTCCCCGGTGACCGCCGGGAGGGCTTCAGCACGCTCGCGATCGGCCTCGGCGATGAGCTGTACCCGCTCATCCGCTGACACCTCCGAGCCGTCCCCGCCTAGAGCGCGCGCGAAGCAGTACGCGCAGCAGGGCTCGATCCCGGCCGCGGGCAGCGCGTAGGGGCGTCCCTCGTCACACGTGCAGCCGGTCACGATCCGGCCTTCCGCTGACAGTCAGGGCAGACGTCCCGGAACCCGAGCTGGTCGAGCTGGTCGCGCTGGTAGTCGTCGATCGCGTACGCGAAGCGCCTACAGCGCCGGCACCACCGCACCTTGCGGAACGTGAGTCCTAGACGTCGGAGGAGAGCGGGTGGAGGAGGTTCTCCTCCACCCTCGGAACTGCCGGAGTCGCCGCTATCGCCCGAGCTGGTCGAGCGTGAGACGTGTCGCTGGCGACGACCACGTGGCCGCGGGCTGCGGGGGTCGCGCCGCCGCGTGACCGTCGGCGTGGCCTGGGCAACCGGGAGCGGTGCTCCCCGCTTGACGATCATGGAGCGACGTCGAAGCAGTTGGCGGGCCATGTCACGCTTCGCCGCGGGGTGTGTCGCTGCCGTGATGCCGTGGCGCCGGAGGACGACGTCAGGGTTGGTCTCGGCCTCCAGCTCCTCCTGGAGCGTCGGCTCGTGGTTGTACTGCGACATCGCGTACTCGGCGAGGCAGTCAAAGCAGGTCCGCCGATCTTTGGCGACGATCGCGGCGACGTGGCGAGCGATCGTGTCCTCGCTCGCCGCGGGCCAGTTGGTCCGGAGCCCCTTGGCGATCACCTCAAGATCCATAACGCACGGTGTATCAGACCCATCAGGAGAGGTAAAGGTGGCCACAAAGGGTGATTCACCTTTTAGGGCAAGTAGTGCAGCGACTGCACCGCGCGCGGTCCCACCGTAGGACTGCGCGCAGCAGTGGCGCGTAGGCGTCGAGCGGAGTAACCGTTACACCCGGTGTAACGGCCATTGCAATGGCCGAGCGAGACGCCAGGCCCCAAGGAGACAAAAGGCCGGCGCTCGCCCAGCCGCTGCGGCTGGCACCGCAGCCTCGGGGGACGACTCACCCCAAGTGGGTCAGGCGACGAATGTGGCCCGCGGGATCAAGCCCTGTAGCGCTGTGAGATCGGCGGCGAACCGCCGGCCGTACTCGGCGCCCGGTCCGACGTTGGTCATGCTCTCGCGGTAGAAGCTCGCCTCCAGCGTGAACGCGGCCCGGAGCGCGGCCGCCCTGCTGATCGCCGGATACCAGACCGGGTCCACGTTCGGCGGGAGCTGGCTGAGCACGTCCGCAACCGCCGTGGCGATCAACGCCTCGACCTCGGTGCTCGTGGGCCTGGTGGTCGCGGTGAACGTGTCCTGCTCGACGCCAGCGGCGTCCACGGTGCGGGTCGCCGACAACTCTGCCACTTCATTGACTGACGGCCACACGGCCGCCTGATCGACCGGCGGGGGCGCCGGGATCACCGGGGAGATCAGCGTTCCGTCGCGGGCGACTACAGCCGGGACGTCGGCCCAGAAGGTCACCGTTCGGCCATGTCAGGGATCTGGTGCGGCGCGATGATGTCGCAGCAGGCCAGCAGCCCGGCGGTGATGTCGCGGCCGGCGACTTGCAGCGTGCAGCGGTCGCCGAACGCCAGGCCGTCACGGTCAATAGCGGTGCAGCCCTCGCGGACCTGTAACAGGTAGGTCCGAGCCGGGTCGAGCTTGACCGGGTCGGGTTTGGTCGCACTCATGCCGTGAGCCCGGTGACGCGGACGACGCCGTTCGGTGACGGGACGATCAGGTCACCACGCATCGTGCAGCGGAACTCGCTCTGGTCCGAGTTGAACAGGCGGGAGCGGTCCAGGATCATCTGCGGGTCGGTCCGCCGGACGTAGATCACGTTCGCTGTGTCGAAGATGTAGATCGAGTTGCACGTGGTCGCTGTCCCCTGCGTTTCGTTCGTCGAGAGCTGCGACGTCCAGTAGAACTGTGAGGGTGACAGTCCCATCGCCGGAATCGCGGACTGCCAGAGGTAGTCGCCGTTGGCGACCGAGCGCAACTGGCGCAGCGTCGCTTTGTTCCGGGTGTGACCGACGATCGCCAGTCGCTCGAACGGCACGAGACCGTCGAGCAGCGCCAGCGCGTTCATCAGCAGGTCGAACGTGACCGTGGCACCGGTCGTGCCTGCCGCGTAGCCTTGAGTGCCGGCCACGTTCTTCAGGCCGGTGAACTCTGGCGATGTGCCGGAGCCTTCGAGCAGTTCCCGGTCGACCTTCAGCGCGAACACCTTCATCAGATGATCGGTGAGGACGCCGATCGCGGCCGGGCTGGAGTCGTCGATCACTTCATTGTCAAGCTGCGTGATGGTCGCGATTTTGTGCGGCGTGGCCGTGACCGTGCCGAACACCGGATCGGCCGGCGTGATCGTGGCACCTTCGGCGTACGCCGTCGGCGTGATGTCACCAGTGACAGTCGGCCAGACCTCGGTCTTGGTGCCGATCGGGATCGTGCGGGTGATCGCCTGCATCATCACGGCCATCGGGCGCAGCCGGTCGAACAGCACCTTGCCGTACGAACCTGGCGCGATGCTCATCGAGTCGGTGAGCGCCCGGACCTCGCCCGGTTCCACGCGCTGGATGTCGGCGTTGATCTGGTCCATCACGCGGACCTCGGAGATGCCTTCCTCGCGTCGGTCCTCGACCCGCAGAACGCCCCGCTGTGAGCGATCCTCCGCCCCGCCGGCGGCCTCGACCGTGGCCTCCGTGGTCTCGACCTCCTCGCCGGTCGTCTCGGTGTTCTGGGTGCTCTCGGTCTCAGCGGTCTCAGCCATGATGTGCTCCTCGGGGTGTGAGCGCAGCTCGACGGCTGCGGCAGGATAAGCAGGGTTCGTGACGATCGAGACGTCACGCAGCTCGCGGATCTGATCGACGTGGCGGACGTCGCCAATCCAGTGGTCTTGCGCCACGACCATCCGCCAGGAACCGGCGCGAAGGTCGCCACGCTCAACAGCCTCGACGATGTCCTGCCGGCTGGCGGGCGGGTCGATCGACCAGTGAGCGCCGTCTGAGCGCTCCTCCATCTGGAGCGTGCTGGGGAACCTCCCGAGCGGCACGCCGGCGTGATCGACGCGGCAGACGAGGTCGTCGAGGTTCGCGCCTCGGAGCGCGGTCGGCTCGATGACCTCGCGGAAGCCTCCGAGGTCGCGGGACTGCACGCCGAACGGGATCACCCCACGGATGCGGCGTCCCTCGACAATGAGCGGCTCGGAGCGCTCCTCGACCTGGCCGGCAACGGGTCGGTCAGTCACTCTCGATCATCCCCACCGGTTGTGGTTCGGGTCCCAGACCCTCGCTCTGCCGGGCCTCGTCGCGCGACATCCAGCCGGTGTCCGGATTCAGTGCGGCGGTCAGGTACTGCGAGCGTTCCAGCGGCTCGCCGCGCAGCAGCTCATCCAGGTCGAACTCGACGAACGTGCCACCGGGACAAAGGTCCGCATCGTTGCTGATCGCTTTCTCGATGCGGACCAGCCACGGTCGCAAGCTGTGCTCGACGAAGAACCGATTCTGCTGTGAAACATTGGCGTAGGTGAGGCTGCGACCGGTGTCACCGTCGACCATGTGCGCGGGCACCCGGAAGACGCGCGCGATCTCGCGCGTGGACAGTTCGCGCTGCTGGATGAACTGCGCGTCGGATGCGTTCAGGCCGAGCTGCACGAAGTCGACCTCGTCGGCCGAGACGACCGCCACCCGGTGATGGTTCTGAGCGCCCGAGTGTTTCTCGGTCCACTGCTCCGCGATCTTGTTGACCGTGAACTCGGACTGACCACCTTTCACGCGCAGCACGCCGGACGGTCGGGAGCCCTGCACCATCAGGTTCTGAGCGCTGGCCTGGAGGCTCGCGTTCAATCCCATCGCCATCGAGCACATCGTGATCGGACTGATGCCGCGCAGGTGATCGAGCGTGACACTGCCACGCACGTGCAGGATGTCGTCCGGTCCGGTCTCGACCGCGCCACCGGAATAGCTGGCGAGGTAGCTCAGGATCTGGCCACGAAGAAAGATGGTGACAAGGGCCGGGTCGAAGATGCCGAGCTGGACGATCGCTCCGGAGCTGTCACGGAACTTGCCGACGAACGTGTTGCCGTCGACGGCGAGCGATTGCATCATGTGGCCGAGAAGGTCACAGACCGTCGCACCCGGCCACGGCTGCGTCAGGAGCTGTGAGATCCGCGCGTCAGGCCCGACCTCCTGCCGGCCGGTCGCCGTCTGGCGGTAGACCTTGAGCGGGAGCGTCGAGACCGCGTCGGCGAGCACCCGGACGCAGGCGAACACATCCGAGACCTGAGTCCAGGTCCGCTGGTCGATCGTCGTTGTCGGACCGACGAGGTCCGGCAGCATGATCCCCGGGAGGTTCTGCGGGGTCAGCGTCCGGTCCTCGGCTCGGGCTCGGGTGAACAGACCCATACGTAAATCCTACTGGGTCAATAGGATTACTTGAGTACATGGCCAACTTGACGCTCGAACCGTTCCAGCGCCGGATCGTCAAAGCCGTGGCAGGACCGGAGCGCGAGTGCCTGTTCATGCTGCCGCGCGGCAACGGCAAGACGGCACTGCTCGGCCAGATCGCGCTACAGCACCTGCTGAGCGTCGAGGACGCGCGGATCGTGGTCGTCGCCGCCAGCCGGGCGCAAGCCGAGCACCTGTTCCGGTACGCCGAGCAGTTCAGCCGCGAGCTGGACGATCCGCACATCGTCCGGCGCTACCTGCTCCTGCGATGGTGCCCGGACCCGGACAAGCCGCGCGTGTTCACGCGCTCGCTGGAGATCTGGCCCTCGGCCGATCCCGGCAAACTGCACGGCCAGACCTATTCGCTGGCGATCATCGACGAGCTACAAGCGCAGCAGCGAGACGGCGTGTACGTCGCGATGGCCTCAGGTCTGCACAAGCGACCGGACGCCAAGCTCATCACGATCTCGACCGCCGGCCAGGGCGCTGAGAGCCCGCTCGGCAAGCTCCGAGCCCGAGCCCTCGGTCAACCCTCCGTGAAGGTCAGAGGATGCGTCACGGACGCCCGCGGCCCCGGCCTGCGGATGCTCGAATGGTCGCTACCGGACGACGCCGACATCGACAACCCGAAGGTCGTCAAGCGAGTGAACCCGGCCTCATGGATCACGATCGAGCAGTTGGCCGAGCAGCGCGAGCGGCTGCCCGACCTCGCCTACCGCCGGTTCGTCGCCAATCAGTGGACCGAGGTCGCCGGCCACTGGCTGCCGCCCGGAGCGTGGCAGCAGTGCGTCGGCTCGCCGGCGATCGGATCGGAGATCTTCGTCGGCGTGGACGTCGGCGGCCAGGGAACCACGACCGCGGTCGTGTGGCTCGACGCCAAACTGCACGTCGGCGTCTGGACCGGCGCCGGCGAGAGCGCGGTGATCGACGCCGGAGACGTGATCCGGGAGCTGGCCGGCAGTCACCGGGTCGTCGAGTGCGTGTTCGATCCGTGGCGCGCCGGTCAGCTCGCCGCCGAACTGGAACGCGAAGGACTGCGATGCATCGGCGTTCCGCAGACCGACAGCCGGATGATCCCGGCCTCCGCACGACTGCACCGCGCGATCCTGGAGCGCCGGATCACGCTGCCGGCCGATGAGCGGCTCCGCACGGCCGCCGCCAGCACGGTCGCCAGGACATCACGGCGTGGCTGGCGGATCGACGGCCAGGACATCGGACCCGTGGTCGCCCTGGCGATCGCCCTCGACGCCGCCGAAGCGACAAAGCCCGAGCCCGTCCAGCTCCTCGGCTGGCTGTGAAGCGGCGCTGCCTCGGCTGCCGGACGCTGATCGCCGGCGGCTCCTACTGCGCGCGCTGCGGAGCGCCGGGCGGCCCGTCGCACGGACCCCGACCGGCCAGCCCCGGACGGATCACCGGACGCCGGCTACAGCGACGCCGGGCCGAGCTGATCGCCCAGCAAGCCGGCCGGTGCGCGTGGTGCGGCGCCGGCGGCACGCTGGAGCTGCACCACATCGACCACGACCACACGAACGATTCGCCGGCGAACCACGTCCTGATCTGCAAAAGCTGCCACGCGTGGGCAGGACGACGGAACCCGAAGTAAATCAGTGGAGAACGCGGTATCAGGTAGGCGACGCGCTGGCGGCACCAATCCGGGACGACAGCGCGTCCGCCAGGGCGGTCGCATCCGCTCGTGTGAGCTGACGGACCGCATCGACCCCGAGGCTGCCACCGGCCGTCGACAGTTGCACGGCACCTCCACTGAAAGCGGACGTCTGCAACTGCACGTCTTGGATGCGGGCGAGCGGCACGCTGCGCTCCGACTTGTTGATGATGCCCTTCACGATGACCAGTCGCTGATCGGTCACCACGATTCGATGGCGAGGACGCCAGATTGCCCAGAGCCCAAGGGTGAAGACGTAGCGGGCGAAGCCCCACCAAGGCGACAGCATCAGATCGAGCACGATCTCCTCGCCTGGCTGAAGCCGGATCGGGACATCGGACATCTCGGCGCAGCCTACCCGAAGGGGCGCGAGAGATGCAATCAGCTTGGCCAAGGGGATTTGCCCACCTGGCCGGCAAGCGCGGTTGCCGGGGCACCATCCCAAAAAAACCGGCCCTGCCGATGAAGGTCCTCCGGCGGAGCCTGGGAGGCGGCCTCAGGCGCCCTGGTCGAACTGGTGATCGCGCCCCCGCCGCGCGAACCCGGGCCCTCGCGCGGCGCGAGGGATCGGCGTCGGCGAAGTCGTCAGAGCTTGGCGACCGTGCGCAGGTGCTCGACGAAGCGCTGGTGAGCGGCCACGAGCTGCCGCTCGAACATCAGCATGAAGTCGAGGAGCTGGCCGCGCTCATCCGGGTCATCGACGAGCCCCAGCTCATATGTGATGTCGAGCTTGATCTCGCGCTGCATCCCGCGCAGCTCGTCCTGGACGAACTGGAGGTCAGCCTTGCTGGCGCACTGCGGTAGCGCTGTCTCGACGAAGTCGAGCGGGTCCATGCGCTGTTCGATCATGCGAGCGAGTCTCGCAGTACCGGCAGACGGCGGCGATTGGTACCTGATTGGTACTTCGCTCCTAGCTGCCAGCGTGCCTCACGTTGCGGAAGTGCCTTGCTTGCAGGAGGTTTCGAGCGGGTTGTGCTCGATCTGACAGTACGGCGGGTGGGATTCGAACCCACACGTCCCCAAGGGACAGCGGCTTTTGAGGCCGCCATGTCTACCATTCCATCACCGCCGCGCGGACGGCCGAAGTGTAGTAGTCCGCCCCGGCCCCACGGGCGCGCTCAACTGACGAGCGAGGCCAGCTCCTCGATCAGCCCCGGAGGCGCCACCACGATCCCCGCCGGGTCGCCGTCGGCCGCGGCCAGCGTGCGCACCGTCAGGCCGGCGCGCTCGGCGATCAGTGCCCCCGCCGCCACGTCCCAGTGCTTGACCCCGCGCTCGTAGTAGGCGTCGTAGCGCCCGCAGGCGGTCCAGCACAGGTCGAGCGCGGCGGCCCCCGCGCGGCGCAGGTCCCGGGCCCGCGGCAGCACGCGGGCGGCGACGGCGGCCTGGCGTGCGCGGACGTCGGGGTCGTAGCCGAAGCCGGTCGCCACCAGCGCTTGCTCGAGGCCGTCGCGGGAGGAGCCGCGGATCGGCTCGCCGTCCAGCGTCGGCGGGCCGCCGCGGACGGCCGCGAAGCACTCGCCGCGCACCGGGTCGAGCACGACCCCCGCGAGTCCGCCGGCGGCGTCCTCGCAGGCCACGCTGACCGCGAACTGCGGCACCCCGTAGAGGAAGTTGACCGTGCCGTCGAGCGGGTCGACGACCCAGCGCAGACCGGATCGGCCCTCGCACGGGCCGGTCTCCCCTCCCTCCTCGCCGAGGATCGCGTCGTCGGGCCGGTGGGCGAGCAGCACGCCGCGGATCGCCGCCTCGGCGGCCAGGTCGGCGTCGGACACCGGGTCGGTCGGGGTGCTCTTGGCACGCAGCCCGGACTGGCGGCGGCCGAAGCGCGCGAGCAGCTCGTCCGCGGCGGCCTGCGCGGCGGCGACGGCGATCCCCGCCAGCTCGTCCAGATCGGCGTCGCTCACCACTCCGTTCTATCCGATCGGCGATCATCCCCGCCTCATGACGCACGCCGACACCGTCTCCGCCCTCGCCGCGTTCGCCGAACGGGGCGCCGGCACCGACGCCGAGCGCCGCGCCGCCCTGTGGGCGGCCGCCCGGCTCAGGGCCTGCGGTCGCGAGGTCCTGACCGAGACGTTCTGGTGCCGGCCCAACTGGGCGCTGGCGCAGGCGTGGCACGTGGCGCTCGGCCTGGCCGGCAGCCTCCTCGGCGTGCACAGCCCCCGGGTCGGCGCCGCGCTCATCCTCGTCGCACTGATCGCCGTCGTCGCCGACGCCGTGTTCGCCGTCTCCCCCGGCCGCTGGCTTTCGCCCGAGCGCGCGAGCCAGAACGTGATCGGGCTCCCCCCGGCGGCCACCCGCGACCGCCTCGTGGCGCTGATCCTCACCGCCAATCTCGACGCCGGCCGCGCCGGGCTCGTGTACCGCGACTCGCTGCGCCGTCCCGCGGCGCGCGCGCGGGCGCTGCTCGGACGCCCGACGCCCGGCTGGACCGGCTGGCTCGCGCTGCTGCTCGGCTGGCTGCTGGCGGTGGCGATCGTCCGCTTCGAGGGGGCCGGCGGGACCCTCCTCGGCGCCGTCCAGCTGATCCCGACGATCGCGCTGGTGATGTTCGCGGCCGGGCTGCTCGACCTCGCCGGCGCCGCCTTCGCCCCGGCGGCGGCCGACAACGCCAGCGGCGTCGCGGCGGTGCTGGAGATCGCCCGCGCGCTCGACGCCGAGCCGCTCGGGCACGCCGCCGTGCACATCGTCCTGACCGGCGCCGGCGACGTCGCCGGGCTCGGCCTGCGCGACTACCTGCGCGGGCGCCGGCGCTCGCTGCGGGCCGACAACACGGTCGTCGTCGGCCTCGCGGCGTGCGGCGCCGGCGCGCCGCGCTACTGGCACAGCGACGGCCAGCTCGTCGCGCAAAGCTTCTTCCGCGGGATGCGGGACCTGTGCCGCGAAACGGCCGCCGAGCTCCCCGACCTCGGCCTCGAGCCCCACCGCGGCCGCGGCGCCACCCCAGCCCTCGCGGCCCGTCTGGCCGGGATCCCGGCGATCTCGCTCGGCGCCCTCCAGGCCGACGGGCTGGCGCCGCGCTCGCACCAGCGCGGCGACGTGCCGGGAGCCGTCGATCCGGACGCGATCGACCGCGCCGTCGAGATCGGGCTGCTGCTCGCCGACGGGATCGACGGCTTCCTGGCGGCGCGGCCGACGCCATAGACTGCGCCGGGGTGCGCACCGCCGTCCGACCCCTGCCGAGGCGATGAGCGGCGCCGTGGTCGTGCTCGCCGGGGGCACCGGCGGCGCCAAGCTCGCCCGGGGAATGCTCGACGCGGTCGACGCTCCCGAAGGGCTGGTGGTGATCGCCAACCCGGGCGACGACATCGAGATCTACGGCGCCTACGTGGCCCCCGATCCCGACCTGGTGTGCTTCTGGCTCGCCGACCGCATCGACGCCCGCGGCTGGGGCCTCGCCGGCGACACCTTCAACGCGATGGCCGGGCTGCGCGAGCTCGGCGTCGACGTGTGGTTCAACCTCGGCGACCGCGACCTGGCGATCGGGCTGGAGCGAGCGGCGGCGCTGGCTCGCGGCGCGCGGCTGACCGAGACCCTCGCCCGCCTCACCCGGAGCCTCGACCTGACCGCCAGCGTGATCCCGGCCAGCGACCGGCCGGTCCGCACCAGGGTGCTGGCCGGCGAGCGCTGGTGGCCGTTTCAGGAATTCATGATCCGCCACCGGGCCCGGGGTCCCGTGCTGGACGTCGAGTTCCACGGCGCCGCGGCGGCCGCGCCGCCCCCCGAGGCGCTGAGCGCGATCGCCGACGCCCGGGCGATCGTCATCGGACCGTCGAACCCGATCATCTCGATACACCCGATCCTCGCCGTGCCCGGCCTGCGCACGGCGATCGCCGCCTCCCCCGCGCCCGTGGTGGCGGTCAGCCCGCTCGTCGACGGCCGGGTGCTCAAGGGGCCGACGGCCGAGTTCATGCACTGGGCCGGCCATCCGCTGAGCAGCGACGGGATCGCCGCCGCCTACACCGGCCTGCTCGACGGCCTCGTCGCCGACCAGCGCTCCGGCGCGCTGCCGGTGCTGGAGACCGAGGTGCGGCTCGACACCCCCGAGGCCCGGGGGCGGGTGGCCCGCGAGACGCTCCGCTTCGCCGACGGGCTGTGCACGAGCAAGTAGCGTTCGCACACGGCCGATGAGCACCCGCGCGATCCTCCCCATCAAGTCGTTCGTCGAGGCCAAGCAGCGGCTCGGCCAGCAGCTCTCCCCGGGACCCCGGCGGGCGCTCGCCGAGGCGATGTTCTCCGACGTCCTGACCGCGCTGCGCCGCTCGCGGGCGGTGGCCGAGATCGTCGTCGTGTCCTCTGACCACGGGGCCCAGCGGATCGCCGGCGGCCACGGCGCGATGGTGCTCGAGGACGACGCCCGCGGGCACAGCGAGGCGGCGCTGATGGGGATCCGCGACGCCATCGAGGTCGGTGTCGAGCGGGTCCTGCTCGTCCCGGGGGACTGCCCGCTGCTCGATCCCCGCGAGCTCGACGGGCTGCTCGAGCGCTCGGCGACCCCGCGCCTGGCGGTGATCGTGCCCGACCGCCGCGGCACCGGGACCAACGCGTTGCTGCTCTCGCCGCCGGACGCGCTGGCGCCGTCATTCGGGGTCGACAGCCGCGCCCGCCACGCCGCCCACGCCGAGGCTGCGGGCACCCCGTACGAGGTCGTCGAGGTGCCGACGCTGGCACTCGACGTCGACACCCCCGGCGACCTCGAGGCGCTGCGCGAGCGGCTGGCCAGCCGCCACGGCGGCGCCGCCCATACGCGCGGCATGCTCAACCAGCTGACCCGCAGCCAGAACTGACGCAGACCGTGGTCACCGCCGCCCCCGTGCCGGGCCTGCCCGAGCTGCGCGCCGGCGACGACCTCGCGCGGCTGATCCACGAGGCGACCGAGATCGCCCCCACCGACGTCGTGGTGATCGCCCACAAGGCCGTCTCCAAGGTCGAGGCCCGCGTCCGCCGGCTGGGCGACGTGCGCCCGGGAGCCGAGGCCACACGCCTCGCCGCCGCCCACGACAAGGACCCGCGCCTCGTCCAGGTCGTGCTCGACGAGTCGCGCGTCGTGCTCCGCGCCGTCCGCGGAGTGCTGATCTGCGAGACCCACCACGGCTTCGTCTGCGCCAACGCCGGCGTCGACGCCTCGAACGTCCCCGGCGAGGACTCGGTCGTGCTGCTCCCCCGTGACCCCGACGCATCCGCGCGCCGGATCCGCGACCGGCTCACCGCGCTCACCGGCGCCGCCCCCGCCGTCCTCATCACCGACAGCTTCGGCCGCGCCTGGCGGATCGGCCAGTGCGACGTGGCGATCGGCCTCGCCGGCCTCGCCCCGCTCGAGGACTGGCGCGGCCGAGCCGACCACGACGGGCGCGAGATGCGCGCGACGGTGATCGCGGTGGCCGACCAGCTCGCCGCCGTCGCCGACCTGGCCCGCGCCAAGGACGCGATGGCGCCGGTGGTCGTCGTCTCAGGGGCCGGGCGGCACGTGCTCGCCGGCGACGGCCCCGGTGCGCGGGCGCTGATCCGCGCCCCCACCGACGACCTGTTCCGCTGAGCCACGCCGCGAGCGGCGGGCGCGGCGCGGCGCCGTCGCCCACAAGAGCGCGCCGAGCACCGCCGCCACCCCGAGCAGCTGCAGCGAGCTCGGCGACTCGCCGAAGATCAGCGCCGCCAGCGCGACCGAGCCGATCGGCTGCACGCACAACAGCAGCGAGGTCAGCGCCGCCGGCAGCCGCGGCAGCGACGCGGTGATCAGCAGCCACCCGATCACCTGCGAGGTCAGCGCCAGCACGAGCAGCCAGCCCGCGCCGGGCCACACCGGGATCAGGCGCGCGTCGCCGAGGACCGACCCGGCCACCACCGCCAGCGCCGCCGCCACCGCGGTGGCGTCGAACAGCGGGCCGGCGGGCCGGCGCAGATCGCCGCCGCCGTGGCGGAGCAGCAGCAGGAAGCCGACGTAGGCGACCCCGGCGGCGAGTCCGAAGGCGGCGCCGCGGGCCGGGTCGTGGCCGTAGGCGCCGTGCTCGAGCGCGCCCGAGATCAACAGCACGCCGCCGAGCGCGACCGGCAGTGCGCTCAGCACCCGCCGGCCCGGCGACTCGGCCAGCACCGCCCACGCGACCAGCGGCACCAGCCCCACCTGGACGTTGGCCAGCACCGTGGCCAGTCCGGCGCCGACGTCCTCGATCGCGTGGTGCCAGAGGATCAGGTCGGCGGCGAAGAACACGCCCGAGTACACGGCGAAGCATCGCTCGCGCCACCGCCGGGAGCCGAACCGGCGGTCCTCATAGAGCGCCAGCGCCCCGAGCAGCGGCAGCGCGTACGCGCACCGGAAGATCGCCGCCGTCGACGGCGAGGCGTGCGAGAGCCGCACGAGGATGCTCGAGAACGCGATCGCCACCGCGCCGAGCAGCGCCGCGACGCGCACGTTGCCCTCCACCGCCAGCCGACGCTCGAACACGGAACCCAGGCTAGGGACCGCACCCGTGCCGGACTGGAGCGCGCCTACTGCGCCGGCGCGCCGATCGCGTGAAAGCCGCCGTCCACGTGGAGGATCTCGCCGGACACGGCGCGCGCATAGTCGGAGAACAGGAAGCAGATCGCGGCGGCCACGGGCGCCGGGTCGCCGGCGTCCCAGCCAAGCGGCGCCTGCTTCTGCCACAGCTCGGCGAGCTGCTCGAAGCCGGGGATCCCCCGCGCGGCGACAGTCCCCAGCGGCCCGGCACTGACCAGGTTGGCGCGGATCCCGGACGGCCCGAGGTCGCGCGCCAGGTACCGCGAGACCGACTCGAGCGCGGCCTTGGCGACCCCCATCCAGTCGTATACCGGCCACGCTACGGTGGCGTCGAAGTCGAGCCCGACGATCGAGCCGCCCCGGCTCATCAGCGGCGCTACCGCGGCGGCCAGCGCCTTGAGCGAGAAGGCGCTGGTCGTGAACGCCTGCGCGGCGCTTTCGGCGGGCGCGGTCATGAACTTCCCGCCGAGCGCGTCCTCGGGAGCGAAGGCGATCGCGTGCAGCAGGCCGTCGACGCGGTCCCACTTGGCCCGCAGCGACTCGGTCAGCGCCGCCAGATCCTCCGGTGAGTTGGCGTCGAGCTCGAGCACCTCGACCTCGCCGGGCAGCCGCGCCGCCGCCCGCTCGGTCATCCGGCGCACCCGCCCGAAGCTGGTCAGGACTACCTCGGCGCCCTCGGCCAGCGCCTGCTCGGCGACGTGGAAGGCGATCGAGTCCTTGGTGATCACGCCGGTGATCACCAGCCGCTTGCCGGCCAGGATCAAGCCACACCGTCCCCGCCGCCGGCCAGCGTCCGCAGCGCCGCGGCGATCCGCCCGCGCGTCTCCCGCGGCTCGACGAGCTCGTCGACGAACCCGGCCGCGGCGGCCGCCTCGGCGCGCAGGTGCTCCTCGGCGTAGTCGTCGGCCAGCCGCTCGCGGAGCGCCTCGGCGTCGTCTGAGTCGCGCAGCTCCCGGCGGTGCACGAACCCGACCGCCGCCCGCGCGCTCATGATCCCCAGCTCGGCCTCGGGCCAGGCCAGCACCAGGTCGGCGCCGAGCTCGCGCGAGTTCATCGTGATGTGTGCGCCGCCGTAGGACTTGCGCAGCACGACGGTCAGCTTGGTCACCCGCGCGGCGGCGAACGCCCGTACCAGCGACGCGCCGTGGCGGATCACCCCGGCCTGCTCCTGGCGGCTGCCGGGCATGAACCCGGGAGTGTCGACGACGGCCAGCAGCGGCACCCCGAAGGCGTCGCAGAAGTTGATGAAGCGGGCCGCCTTCTCCGAGCTGGAAGCGTCGAGCACCCCGCCGAGGTGCTTGGGCTGGTTGGCCACGACCCCCACCGGGCGACCGTCGATCCGGGCCAGCGCGGTGACGATGTTGCGCGCCCACCGCGGGGAGAGCTCGAGCAGCGAATCGGCGTCGAGAATCCCCGACAGCGCCTCGCGCACGTCGTAGACGCGCCGCGGCTCCGCCGGCACCACCGCGCCGGGGTCGAGCAGCGCCGGCGCCAGCGGCACGGCCCGCGGCGGCGCCTGCCCCGCGGAGGACGGCAGGTACCCGAGCACGGCGCGGATCCGCAGCGCCGCCGCCGCTTCGTCGGCCTCGACGAGCTGGCACACGCCGTTGCGGGCGTGGACCCGCGGGCCGCCGAGCTCCGAGGAGGAGATCTCCTCGCCGAGCGCGTCGCGGACCACCCCGGGGCCGGTGAGGAACATCGCCGCGTCCTCGGTCATCACGATCAGGTCGGTCAGCGCCGGCGAGTACGCGCCGCCGCCCGCCGAGGCGCCGGAGACGACCGACAGCTGCGGCACCACCCCGCCGAGCTGCACGGTCTCGCGGAAGATCCGCCCGTATCCGGCCAGCGCCGCGGTCCCCTCCTGCATCCGCGCGCCGCCCGACTCGACGAACGCCACCACGGGGATCCGGGCCCGGCCCGCCGTCTGCAGCACCCGCACGATCGTGTCGGCGTGACGCTCCCCCAGCGAGCCGCCGAGGACGCGCCCGTCCTGCGCGTAGCAGGCGATCGGCCGCCCGGCGACGAGGCCGGTGGCCCCGACGACGCCGTCGCCGGCCACGCCCCCCGCGCCGAGCCGGCCGGCCGAGATCACCCGCGAGCGGAGCACCTGCAGGGAGCTCGGGTCGCACAGCGCCTCGAGCCGCTCGAGCGGATGCAGGCGCCGGGCGGGCTCGCGCAAGGCGGTGGCGCTCACGACGCGGGCGCCGCCCGCAGCACCAGGCACACGTTGTGCCCGCCGAACGCGAACGAGTTGGAGATCGCCACCGGCGGCCCGCCGTTGGCGGCGACCAGCGGCCGCGCCTCGCCGGGCACGTAGTCGAGGTCGAGCTCGGGGTCGGGCACGCCGTACCCGAGCGTCGGCGGGATCACCCCGGTCTGAAGGACCAGCGTCGTCGCGACCGCCTCGACCGCGCCCGCCGCGCCGAGCAAGTGCCCGATCGAGGACTTGGTCGAGGACACGGGGATCCGCATGGCCTGCGCCTCGCCGAGCGCCCGCTTCAGCGCGCGCGTCTCGGCGGCGTCGTTGAGCTGGGTCGAGGTGCCGTGCGCGTTGACGTAGGCGACCTGGGAGGGCTCGGCGCCGGCGTCGTGAAGGGCCAGCTCGATCGCCCGCGACGCGGGCAGGCCGGTCGGCTCGGGGGCGGTCAGGTGGTGGGCGTCGGAGGTCGAGCCGTAGCCGGCCAGCTCGGCGAGGATCGTCGCGCCGCGGGCGAGCGCGGCCTCGCGCTCCTCCAGCACCAGCATCCCGGCGCCCTCGCCCATCACGAAGCCGTTGCGGCGCGCGTCGAACGGGCGCGACTCGCCGGTCGGCGACAGGGCCTGCATCGCGTTGAAGCAGGCGAACCCGAACTCGGTCAGGGTCGCCTCCGAGCCCCCGGCGACGACCGCGTCGGCGTCGCCGTACTGGATCGAGCGCATCGCCAGGCCGAGCGCGTGGGCGCCGCTGGCGCACGCGGACACGACCCCGTAGGCCTCGCCCTGGAGGCCGTGGCGCATCGACACCGCGGCCGCGGCGGCGTTCGGCATGTAGCCGGGGACCCCGAGCGGCGAGACGCGCTCGGCGCCGCGGTCGCGCAGCGCGTCGTGGTTGGTCTCGACGGTGGAGATCCCGCCGATCCCGGTGGCGACCACGCAGCCGATCCGCATCGGGTCATAGGGAAGCTCGCCGTCCCAGCCGGCCTGCGCGACCGCCTCGCCGGCGGCGGCCAGCGCGAACTGGGAGAAGCGGTCGAGCCGGCGCACCTGCTTGACCGAGAGGAAGTCCTGGGGCTCGAACTCGCGGCAGACCCCGGCGCCGTCAGCGATCCCGACGACCCCCTCGGCCCAGCGGCCGTGCAGCGCCGGCGCGCCGACGCCGAGCGGCGTGACGGCGCCGACTCCGGTGATGACGACGCTGCGCTTCACCCGGCCCGGCTGACGATCAGGTCGACGGCTTCGCCGACCGTCTTGAGCTCCTTCATGTCCTCACCCTTGAGCACCACCCCGTACTCGTCCTCGACGATCTGGGCGAGCTCGACGAGGTCAAGCGAGTCGATGTCGAGCTCCTCGAAGGAGGCCTCGCGCGTGATCTCGTCGGCGTCCGGGCCGAAGCTGGCCAGCGCCTCGACGACGCGCCCCTGAACCTGCTCGGTGGTGACTGTGGCCATAGGTCTGTGGCTCCTTTTTATCTATTTTTCGGGTTGTGTCGGCGGGCTCTCATGCGGCGAGTCCTCCGTCGACGCTGAGGACCGCGCCGGTGATGTAGTTAGCCGGCTCGGAGACGAGGAAGCGCACGGCGGCGGCGACGTCTCCGGGCGTACCGGCGCGCCGGGCGGGGACCGCGGCCAGCAACTCCTGCGGGACCCCGGCGGTCATCTCGGTGTCGATCCAGCCGGGGGCCACCGCGTTGACGGTGATCCCCCGCCGGGCCACCTCGACGGCGACGTTCTTGGTCATCGCGATCAGCCCCGCCTTGGCGGCGGCGTAGTTGGTCTGGCCGGGGTTGGCGCGCAGGGCGACCACCGAGGCGATGTTGACGATCCGGCCCTGGCGCGCGCGCATCATCCCCTTCAGCGCGCGGCGGGTGAAGCGAAAGGCACCGTTGAGGTTGGTCTCGATCACCGCGTCCCAGTCCTCGTCGCCGAGCGACGGCGAGAGGTCGTCGCGGCTGATCCCGGCGTTATTGACGAGCACCAGCACCTTGGCGCCGAAGCGCTCCTCGGCGACCGCGAACACGGCATCGGCGGCGGCCGGGTCGGCCACGTCGCCGGCGACGGCGAGCGCGTGTCCGCCCGCTCCCTCGATCTTGGCCACGACGCGCTCGGCGGCCTGCTGGTCGGCGCGGTAGTTGACCGCCACCGGCCAGCCGTCGGCGGCGAGCCCGGCCGCGATCGCCGCGCCGATCCCGCGTGAGCCGCCGGTGACCAGCGCGCAGCCGTCAGGCATCGCCGAGCCCTCCCGGCGCGGAGCCCCACTCGATGATCCCGCCGCCCCACGTGAAGCCGGCGCCGAAGGCGCTCAGGAGAACCCGCGCGCCGGGCTTCAGTCGCCCGTCGCGCTCGGCCACCGCGAGCGCCACCGGCAGCGTCGCCGCCGAGGCGTTGCCGAGCGTCTCGATGCAGTCGACGACGCGCTCGGGATCGAGCCCGAGGCGCTCGCCGAGCGCTCGGGTGATCCGCGCGTTGGCCTGGTGGTAGACGAACAGGTCGACCTGTCCCAGCTCGAGCCCGGCACGAGCGACGGCCTGAACGGTCACCTCGCTCATCCGCGCGACCGCGTTGCGGTACACCTCGGGGCCGTCCATCTGCACTGTGCGCGCCTCGTGGGTGGCGGTGATCGTCTCGCCGTGGGTGCCGTCGGCGCCGAGCACGATCGGACCGACCGTGCCGGTCCCGGCGCTCGCCGGAGCGAGCACGACGGCGCCGGCGGCGTCGCCAAACAGCGGCGCCGTGCGCTTGTCGGCGTAGTCGGTGATCCGGGTGATGAAGTCGGCGCCGACCAGCAGCACCCGCTCGGCCCGGCCGCTCTCGATCTGCCCCGCCCCCAGCGCCAGCCCAGTCAGGAAGGCCGTGCACGCGGCGCCGACGTCGAACGCGCCGGCACGAGTGGCGCCGAGCCCGGCGGCGACCAGCGGCGCCGTGTTGGGGGTCAGCTCGTCGGGCGTCAGCGTGCCGACGATCACCAGGTCGAGCGACTCGGCGGCGACCCCGGCGCGCTCCAGGGCGGCGGCGCCGGCGGCGATCGCATAGTCGCTCAGCCGCTCCTCGGGCGCGGCGCGGCGGCGCTCACGGATCCCCGTGCGCGAGAGGATCCACTCCTCGCTCAGCCCCAGCCGCCCGGCGAGCTCGGCGTTGGTCAGCCGGCCCGGCGGGAGCGCCGTGGCCACCGACAGGATCGCCGCTCGGGTGATCGGCTCGGGCGGCAGCCCCGGCTCGGCGAGAGCGTCGCGCGGCTCGGGACGTGCGGACGTGATCGCGGGCATTCCACCTCAACCTACGCGACCGGCCACCCGCGGGTACAGGTCCGTTTCGGTTCTCCCCCCGATCGGGGGGAAGTCGGGGAAGTCGCCGGGGGCGGGGGAAGTCGCCCGGGGGGCGACTTCCCTTGGGAGATCGCCAGGGGCGATCTCCCGGGGGGACCGATCTCCGGTGCAACCGCCCTGTGGCGATCTCCCGGGGGCGGGGCGATCTCCCGGGGGGAACCGATCTCCGGGGCAACCGCCCAGGGGCGATCTCCTGGGGAACCACCTGTACGCTTCAGTACGTGATTCGGGCGAGAGTGACCTGCGCGGTGGGCGGGTGAGCGCCGGGGCGTTCCCG
Source organism: Solirubrobacterales bacterium (assembly GCA_038254735.1). Taxonomy (GTDB): domain Bacteria; phylum Actinomycetota; class Thermoleophilia; order Solirubrobacterales; family Solirubrobacteraceae; genus Palsa-465. The sequence goes on along the minus strand of JBBSFX010000005.1, from coordinate 69,194 downwards.
CTGCCGCCGCTCGACCGCCTGCCGAGCGGCCGCCACCGGCTCAGCCGCGAGGCGGTCAAGCAGTCCCAGCGCGGCCGGCTGCTGTTCGCGATCGCCCAGGTCGTCGCCGAGCGCGGCTACGCCGCCGCCACCGTGGCCGACATCGTCGACCGCGCCAGCGTCTCGCGCAGCACCTTCTACGAGCAGTTCCCCGACAAGGAGGCGTGCTTCATCGCCGCCTTCGACTACGGCGTGGAGTTCGTCCTCGGGCGCATGCAGGCCGCCTGGGAGGCGCTGCGCAGCGACGACTGGCGCGAGCACGTCCGCTCGGACCTCAGCACCTACCTGATCGTGCTGGCGCGCGAGCCGGCGTTCGCCCGCGCGCTGCACGTCGAGGTGCTGGCCGCCGGCGCCGTCGCGCTCCAGCACCGCGCCCAGATCCTCGAGATGTTCAGCGAGCGGACCCGCGGCGTACTCGTCCGCGCCCGCGCGGCCGACCCCTCGCTGCCCGAGCTGCCGCGCGCCGCGTTCGCGCTGCACTCGGGGGGCGTGGACGAGCTGATCCGCAGCCGGCTGCTGGCCGACCCGGAGACCGACCTGGCCGAGCTGATCGAGCCGGTCGTCGCCGCCTCGCTGGTGATGTTCGGCGAGGGCCGCTGAGCCGCCCCGCGACTACGCGGCGGAGACCGGGAGGTCGTAGAGGCGGCAGCGCTTGACGATCTTGCCGCCCATCGCCTCGAGCCCGCGGTTCATCGACGTGTTCGACTCGAGGATCCAACCGGCCTCGCCGGAGTTGATCCGGGTGCGGTCGGTCATCTCGTAGTGCTCGATGTACAGCTGCGCGGCGACGCCGGTGTGCTGGTACTCGGGCAGCACGCCGAGGAAGCCGATCCGGGCCCGGTCGATGATCGCCTCGCGGCGCAGGTAGTGCCACCAGCCGAGCGGCAGCAGCCGGCCCTTCATCTTCTTGTAGACCTGGTTGATGTCGGGGATCGTGATCGCGATCGCCACGGTCTCCCGATCGTTCTCGGAGACCATGAACCAGCCCTTGCCGAACACCAGTTGGTAGTTGACCCACAGGTCGGGGACGTCGTGCTCGGTGTAGGGGACGAAGCCCCAGTTGCCCGCCCAGGCGGCGTTGTAGACCTTCACGAACTCGCCGAGGTCGCGGCGCAGCGAGCGTCGGGTGATCTTGCGCAGGCGGATCCCGTGCTTGGACTCGACGCGCTCGGCCAGCGCCGGGAGGATCGGCAGCATCCGCTCCTCGCGGTCGGTCATGTGGAGCTTCCAGTGGAACAGGTCGTGGGCCTTGTGCAGCCCTGCCGCCTCGATCCTGCGCTGGTAGTACGGCGGGTGCCAGGGCTGGCGGATCATCGGCTCGAGCTCGTGGCCCTCGAACAGGATCCCCGCCTCCTCGTTGATGATGAAGTCCATCGGCCCGACGATCCGCTCGACGCCGCGTCCCCGCAGCCAGTCGCCGGCCGCCTTGAGCAGGGCGTCCAGCACCTCGGCGTCGTCCTCGAACTCGAGGAACCCGAACATCCCCCACCGGCTCCCGTGGTACTCGTTGTAGGAATGGTCGATCTGGGCGCTGACGCGGCCGACCACGCGGCCGTCCCGACGGGCCAGGAACAGCTCCGCCTCGCCGTGCTTGAAGAACGGGTTGAGCTTGCGGCTCAGGTACGCGTAGCGCTCGAGCTTCAGGGGCGGGATCCACCTGGTCCCCGCGTGCAGCCGGTAGGGCAGGTCGACGAACGCCCTGCGCTGACCCGGCCCCCGAACCGGGGTGACCTCGACGGACATGGAGCGGAAGTCTCCCACAGCCGCCGGGCTCAGCGCCTCAGGTCATCGGGCTGCTTCGCGAGCCGCGACACTACGCGTCTGCCGCTGGTCCATCGCGGCCCGGACGATCTGCGAGCGCTCGGGCGATTCGGACGAGGACCTATGTATCGTTCCGTACTTCGAGAAGGACAGGTGCCGCTTCGATGAGCCTCCCCGCCCCCACACCCTCCTCCGCCGCGCTGGTCACCGGCGCCTCGTCCGGGATCGGCCTGGCCGTCGCCCACGAGCTCGCCGGGCGCGGGCAGAACCTGATCCTCGTGGCGCGGCGCAAGGCCCGGCTCGACGCGCTAGCCACCGAGCTGCGCGCGCAGTACGGCGTGCGCGCCGACGCGCTCGGCTGCGACCTGGCCAGGGCGGCCTCGCGGGCGCAGCTGCCGACCCGGATCGAGAAGCTCGGGCTCGACGTCGAGATCCTTATCAACAACGCCGGCTTCGCCACCAACGGGCCGTTCCACAAGGCCGACCCCGAGCGCGAGATCGAGCAGGTGCGGGTGCTGGTGGAGGCGCCGGTGGCACTGACCGCCGCCTTCCTCCCCGGGATGGTGCGGCGCGGGCGCGGCGCGATCCTCAACGTCGCCTCGACCGCGGCGATGCAGCCGCTCCCCTACTCGGCCGGCTACTCGGCCGCCAAGGCATACGTGAAGACGTTTTCCGAGGCCCTGCATGCCGAGGGCAAGCGCAACGGCGTCACCGTCAGCGCGCTGTGCCCCGGACCGGTCAGCACGGACTTCTGGGAGATCGCGAAGTGGGACATGGCCGGTGGCGGCTCGTCCGACAGCGTGATCGGCAAGATCGCCTGGATCACGCCCCGGCAGGCGGCCCGGGAGGCGATCGACGGCCTTGACGCGGGCCACCGCGTGATCGTCCCCGGCCTCCAGGTCCGGGCGGCGATGCTGAGCGCGCGCTTCGTGCCCAATGCCGTCAAGCTGCCGATCGTCGAGCGGTTCTCCCGCCGCCGATGACCCCGGCGCTCGACCGCTCTCGTGAGCTCGCCGCCGACGTCGTCGGCGGGCTCGGCTCGATCCTCGCCTCGCGGACGCTGCGCCCGGTCCGCCCCGACCGCCTGCTCCGCCTGCTCCGGGCGCAGCGGCGCTTCGGAGTCAACGCCGGGTTCCTGCTCGCCGCCGCCGCCGAGCTCCACCCGGAGCGCGCTGCGGTGATCGACGAGGCCGGCTCGGTGAGCTTCGCCGCGCTCGACGCCGCCGCCCGGGCGCTGGCCGGCGCGCTCCACTCCGAGCTCGGGCTCGGCTCGGGCTCGCGGCTGGCGATCATCTGCCGCAACCACCGCGGCTTCGTCGAGGCCAGCGCCGCCGTGGCCCGGCTCGGCGCCGACCTGGTGCCGCTGAACAGCGACTTCGCCGGCCCGCAGCTCGGCGACGTGCTGGCGCGCGAGGGCGTCGCCGCGGCGATCCACGACGCCGAGTTCGCGGCGGTGCTCGACGCCTCCGGGTTCGCCGGCGCGCGGATCCTCGCCGACGCCGACGCGGGGCACAGCCTGGCGGCGCTGAGAGCGCTCGGAGCGCCCGAGGCCCCGGCGCCGGACTCCCCCGGCCGAACCGTGCTGCTGACCTCGGGGACGACCGGCACGCCGAAGGGCGCGGTGCGGACGATCCCCGCCCGCGCACTGCTGCCGCTGGCGCTGGCCGGCCTCACCGACCTGGCCCGGATCAAGCCGACGCCGCGCTCCGGGAACCCGATCGTCGTCGCGCCGCCGCTGTTCCACCTCTATGGCCAGATCGGGCTGATGGCCGGGCTCGGGCTCGGCTCGCCGATCGTCATCCGCCGGCGCTTCGACCCCGAGGCGACGCTGGCCGGAATCGCCGAGCACGGCGCGGGAGTGCTGCTGGCCGTGCCGACGATGCTCAAGCGGATCGTCGACCTGCCGCCCGCCACCGGGCGGCGCTACGACACCTCGACCCTGCAGCTGATCGCGTCCGGCGCCGCGCCGCTGGCGCCCGAGCTCTCGACCGCGGTGATGGACCGCTTCGGCGAGGTCCTCTACAACGGCTACGCCTCAACCGAGGTCGGGGCGGTGACGCTGGCCACCCCGGCCGACCTGCGCGCCGCGCCGGGGACCGTCGGCCGGCCCACCGGCGCCGTCTCGATCCGGATCCTCGACGCCGACGGGCGCGAGCTGCCGCAGGGCGAGACCGGGCGGATCTTCGTCGGCAGCCCGATGCTGTTCGACGGCTACACCGGCGGCGGCGGCAAGGAGGTGATCGACGCGCGGATGTCGACCGGCGACGTCGGCCACTTCGACACCGGCGGGCGGCTGTTCGTCGACGGCCGGGACGACGACATGATCCTGTCCGGCGGCGAGAACGTGTTCCCGCAGGAGGTCGAGGAGACGCTGCTCGCCCACCCCGGCGTCGCCGACGCGGCGGTGTCCGGCGTGCCCGACCCCGACTTCGGTCAGCGTCTCACCGCCTACGTCGTCGCCAAGCCCGGCGCGGAGCTCGGCGCCGAGGCGCTCCAGGACCACGTCCGCGGGGCGCTGGCCCGATTCAAGGTCCCGCGCGAGATCGAGTTCGTGGACGCGCTGCCGCGCACCTCGACGGGCAAGCTCCAGCGGCGCCGGCTGGACGAGCTCGACCGGACCGAGCAGTGAGCCGCGACGACACCTTCGAGCGTGTCGACGCGCTGCTCCAGATCGCCCTGCGCCTGGCGTGCACGGCGCCGTCGGGCCGGCTCGTGCTGGCGCGCGTGGCCGCCAACGTCGAGGACGCCTGGATCGGCGATCGGTGGCGCGAGACGCTCGGCGCCGAGCTCGCCGCCGTCCGGGCCGCTCCGCCCGAGCCGCTCGACGCGCGGCGGGTCGAGTCGATCCTCCGCGGCGCCTGGGGCGCCAAGCCGACCGACGAGCTCGATTCGCTCGACCCCGAGCCGGTGGCGATCACGGAGGCGGCCCAAGTCCACCGCGGCGAGCTCGAGGGCCGGCCGGTGGCGGTCAAGCTGCTGCGCCCCGGCCTCGTCGCCGGCGTCCGCCAGGACCTGGCGCTGCTCGAGGGCCTGCTCGCCCCGGCCGGCGCCGCGTTCCCGGCGCTCGACCCGGGCGCGCTGGTGCGCGAGCTGCGCGAGCTGGTGCTCTCGGAGCTCGACCTCGAGCACGAGGCCGGCGCCCAGCGGCGCTTCCACCGCGCGCTGCGCAAGCACGACTGGATCCACGTGCCCGCGCCGATCACCCGCCTGTCGCACGAGTCGGTGCTGGTCGGCGAGTGGGTCGAGGGCACGCCGCTGAGCGCCCTCGGTGCGACGAGCCCCGACCGTGACGCCGCCTGCGCGGCGCTGGTCCGGTTCGTCGCCGGGGGCCTGCACGCCGGCTTCGTCCACGCCGACCCCGACCCCGACGACGTGCTGGTGCTCGCCGACGGCCGGATCGCGATCCTCGACTTCGGCACCGTCGCCGACGTCGACCCCGGCCGCGCGGCGGCCGCCGCCGACGCCGTGGCGGCGCTCCGCGTCGTCGACGGGCCGACCGCAGGCGACGACGCGGCCGCTCACGCCGCGCTGGCCGACGCGCTCGGCCGGACCGGCTGGGCCCCGCCCGAGCTCGCGCCCGCGCTCGTCGGGCTCGCCCGCGGCGTGCTCGGCGAGCTGCTCGGACCCGCCCCCGCCCGCCTTGACAGCGCCACCGTGATCACCCTCCGCGACCGGCTCCACGAGCATCCCCGGACGCTGGCCCGGCTGATCCGCCACGGCGCACTGGCCCCCGCCGACCTGTGGCCCGCCCGGGCCATCGCGCAGCTGTTCGGGACGATCGCCCGCGTCGGCGCCACCGGCCCCTGGCCCGAGCTGCTCGAGCAGGGCCTGCGCACCGGCTGGGACGGCTCGTTGTAGTGGTCGCGGCGAAGGACGGTGGGAGATCCGCCGGTCTATGGACCGGCCGATATCCCATCCTCGAGCGCGCCGAAGCACTCGCGCAGGAGCCGTGGCGGCGCCGGGAGCGGCTGCTGATCGAGCGGGTCGCTCATCGCGAGGGCGGGATCCCCGTCCGGTGCTCGGGGTTGGCGGTGTCGAAGCGACAGCCCGCGGCCCACAGCCCGGGCTGATTGCCGTGCGCGGGGATCCCGCCGCCGTCCTTGAGGATCCGCGCCAGGTGCAGCAGGTTCCAGGTCAGGAAGGTCGTGTTTCGGTTGGTGAAGTCGTTCTCCGGCCCGCCCGACCCGGGGTCAAGGTAGCTCGGCCCGGGCCCGGCCTCGCCGAGCCAGCCGGCGTCGGCCTGCGGTGGGATCACGTAGCCGAGGTGCTGGAGCGAGTAGAGGACGTTCATCGCGCAGTGCTTGGCGCCGTCCTCGTTGCCGGTGACGATGCAGCCACCGACGCGGCCGTAGTACGTCCACTGGCCGGCGGCGTTGAGCAGGTGGCTGTTGCCGTACAGCCGCTCGATCACCCGCGTGCACACCGAGGACTTCTCGCCCAGCCAGATCGGTGTGGTCAGCACCAGCACGTCGGCCGCCATCACCCGGGCGAAGATCCCCGGCCACTCGTCGCGCGGCCAGCCGTGCTCGGTCATGTCGGGGTACACGCCGGTGGCGATCTCGTGGTCGACGGCCCGGATCACCTCGACCTGCGCCCCGAGGCGGCGCATGATCGCGATCGAGCGATCAGCCAGCCCCTGCGTGTGCGAGACCTCGGGCGAGCGCTTCAGCGTGCAGTTGATGTACACAGCGCGCAGGTCACCGTAGTCGGCCGGGGCGCCCGCGCACAGCGCCTCGCTGATCTCGTCCACGGACCGACCCTACCGCCCGAGGCTTACGAGTTCGATAAACCGGCGGCTCAGGCGGCTACACGCGTGGTCGCCGGCGCATCGGCGGCCGGGACGGCCGGGCCGAGGCGCTTGGCGGCGGCGCGGCGCAGCCGCCGGGCCAGCCAGTCGATCGCCACCGGCGTGCCGGCGAAGGCGCCACTGATGTGGTCGACGCCGCCGCGGGTCACGTACAGCCGCACGTCGGCGCCGAGGCGCTCCCACTCCTGGCGCAGGGTCAGGCTGTGGGTGAATGAGACGATCTGGTCGCGCCGGGCGTGGTGCAGCAGCACCGGCGCCGCCGGCGCGATCCCGCCGAGTCGGTTCTCGCGCAGGCGCAGGCGCCACTCGGGGCGCTCGAGCACGTTCGGCTGGGTCAGCTCCGAGGCCCGCATGAACCGCGGTCCCGAGGTGATCGCCTGGAGCACCGAGGAGTTGCGCAGCGCCTCGATCCCGGCCTTCGCCCGCGGCGTCAGGTACCGGTCGAGCTCGAGCTCGGGGTAGGCGGCGGCGTAGCCGATCCCGCCGTAGGCGATGAAGAACGAGAAGAAGCTGCCGTCGAGGCTCGGGGTGGCCGACTCGAGGTCGGCGGCGGCGGCGCCGGCGGCGACCCCGACGAGCGGCACGTCCGGCGCATAGGCGGGCTGGAGCTGGGCGGCCCAGGCGGCGGCGGCACCGCCCTCCGAGTAGCCGATGATCGCCGCGGGCCCGTCGGCGGGGAGACGCACAGGGGCCAGTGCACGGGCGGCGCGCATCGCGTCGAGCACGTTCGGGCCGAGCGCGCGACCGACCATGTAGACGTGGTCGCCGGGAGTGCCGAGCCCCTGATAGTCGGTCACCGCGACCGCCCAGCCGCGGGCCAGCAGCATCGCCATCAGACTCGCCTCCCAGTCGCGGCCCCGCGCCAGCAGGCGCGACGGGGCGGCAACGTCGCCGATCCCGTGGGTGCCGATCGCGAAGCCGATCAGTGGCAGCGGCGTGTGACGGGGATGGCCGGGGAGCCCGCCCGAGGGCAGCAGCAGCGTGCCCGACACGGCGGTCGGCTCGCCCGTGGCGGCGGTCGAGCGGTACAGCATCCGCCACGCCCGGGCGCGCAGGCGCACCCCGGGCACGAGGTAGGCGTCCATCGGCTCGGCGCGCAGGACCTCACCGGGCCGGCCATCCGCCGGCAGCGACACCGGGGCATCGTAGAACCCGAGATCGCCGGCGCCGCGCCGGCGCGGCGGCGAGACGAGCAGCGCGTGTGCCGCGGCGTGGCGGGCGAGATCGATGACGCTCAAGTGGTTGGCTCCCGGCTGGATCGATGGTCCGGCTCCGGGGGAAGGCAGAGCCGGCAACTACCCCTTTACTCCACCTTTACACCCGCGGGGTTGATCGGATACGTGACAAATGGGTTTCGACCCGATCGGGACACGGAAATGCCCCGTCGGAGGAGCGCCGGCGACGACTCCGGCTTCAGCCGAGCAAGCCGATCCGCTGCGCTCGCTGGACCGCCTCGGCGCGGTTGCGCGCGCCGAGCTTGCGGTACAGGGCGCTGGTGTGCTCCTTGACCGTGTGCGGGCTCAGGTACAGCCGGCCGGCGATCTCGCGGTTGGTGGCGCCGGCGGCGACGAGGTCGAGCACCTCACGCTCGCGGGCGGAGAGCAGCGGCGCGGGCTGCCGGGCCTTGGGCGGGAACAGCGTCATCCCGAGCCCGACCCGATGCACGGCACGGGCCAGCTCGCCGGCGTCGAGGTCCTTGGAGACGAACCCCGAGGCCCCGGCGGCGCGCGCGGCCGCCGGCGACATCCGCCCCGCGCCGGAGATCAGCAGCACCCGGGTCTGCGGGCTGACGGCGCGGATCGACTCGCACACGTCGGCGCCCGACTCGCCGGCCAGGAACAGGTCGACCAGCGCCACATGGGGCTCGAGCCGGCGGGCCAGCTCGATCGCCTCGCCGCCCGTGCGCGCGGCCAGGCAGCGCTCGACCCACGGCTGCTCGCCGAGCAGCACACGGAACCCCCAATGGACGACGTCGTGATCGTCGACGACGAGCACGCGAAGCCTTCCGGCGCCCCCATGTCGCCCGCCGGACGCGACGGCGACGGGCTCGCTCACGGCGACTCCGCCCGCAGCGGCACGACCAGGCGGACCCGCCAGCCGTCGGGGTCGCTGCGGCCGAACTCGACGCAGCCCCCCTCCTGGAGCGCCTCGAAGGCGGCCAGGCGCAGCCCCATCCCGGCGCCGCGGTTCTCGCCGCGCACGCCGTCGTTGCGGATCTCGAGCGTGAACGTCTCGTGGTCTCGGCCCACCGCCACGGCGATCTGCGACGGCTCGGCGTGCTTTGACACGTTGCGCAGCGCCTCGCTCAGGAACGACTGCGCGATCGGCTCGAGGTCGGGCGGGACGGTCACCGGCAGCGGCCAGTGGACGCTGACCGGGGCGGACTGGTGGGCGCGGACGCGTTCGAGCTCCTCGGCCAGCGTGGTGCCGGTCTCGAGCGGCAGCACGGCCAGCGGGCGCTCGAGCGCGCGGCGCAGCTCGCCGATCGCCTCCTGCATCTCGGTGCGGCAGCGCTCGCGCTCGGCCGGGCCGAGCGGCGCGGCGGCGCTGAGGGCCAGCGACACCCCGAACAGCCGCTGGAGCACCCGCTCGTGGATCTCCCGGGCCAGCCCCAGCCGCTCGCCGAGCCGCCGCGAGCGCTCCTGCTGGCGGGTCGCGTTGCGGGCGGTAGCGACCAGCGCCGCCGTCTTGCCGAGCGTCCACAACAGGTGCCGCTCGCCGTCGGTGAGCTCGAAGCGACCGCCGCCGCGGTCGGCGCAGATCACCCCGTAGGCGCGGCCGGCGGCGCTCATCGGCGTGCACACCAGCGTGGTGATCCCCAGCACCTCGGCATAGTCGGGCGGCACCGCCTCCTCGACTCCGTCGGAGACCACGATCACCTCGTCCTCGAGCAACGCCCGCTGCGCGATCGGCGTCCCCACCAGCGTCGGGCGCAGTGCCGCCAGCTGCGAGAACGAGGTTCCGTGCGACCCCACCGCGCGGACCCGCCCGCGGGCCGCCTCGGCCATGAAGATCGCCGCCCGGCGCATCGTCGTCAGCCGGCAGATGGCCTCGCAGATGCGGTCGTAGAACTCGGTCGAGGAGCGATCGGTCTCGATCTGCGCCAGCAGCTCCACGAACACCTCCAGCGGCTCCACCCCGGCGAACAGCGACGTCCGCGGCACGCCGGCGCGGGGACGGCCGTCGGCGGCGCGGGTCGGCTCCAGGGTCACGGGCCGATCTTAGGGCCCGAGCAGCTCGTGCCCTCAGTCCTCCCCCGGTCCCTATCCTGCCGCTGCGATGCGCCCGCGCCCCGCACTCCTCGGCCTGCTGTGCGCCGTGCTGGCGCTGGGCGGCTGCGGCGGCTCGGGCAACGCCGCCCCGGCCGCGCGCGACGTCACGCTGGTTCTCGATTTCACCCCCAACGCGATCCACGCCGGGATCTACTCGGCGATCGCCCGCGGCTACGACGCCGCCGCCGGACTGCACCTCCACGTCGTGGCGCCGCCCGCCAGCACCGACTCGCTGAAGCTGCTCGAGTCCGGCCGGGCCGACTTCGCGATCCTCGACATCCACGACCTCGCGCTGGCCCGCCAGGCCCACGTGCCCGTGGTCGGGATCATGGCGATCGTCGAGCATCCGCTGGCCGCAGTGATCGCCGCGCCCCGGTTCCGCACTCCGCGCGCGCTGCGCGGACGCACGATCGGCGTCACCGGCGCGCCGTCGGACCGCGCGGTGCTGCGCTCGATCCTGACCGGCGCGGGGGCGCCGCCGCGCTCGGTGCGGACGGTGACGATCGGCTTCAACGCCGTGCCGGCGCTGCTCTCCCACCGGATCGCCGCCGCCACCGCGTTCTGGAACGACGAGGGCGTCACGCTGGCGCACCACCGCCCGGGCTTCCACAGCTTCCGCGTCGAGAGCTACGGCGCGCCCGCCTACCCGGAGCTGGTGCTGTGCACGACCGGTTCCGAGCTCCGGCGCGAACCCGGCCTGGCGCGCTCGCTGGTCCACGCGCTGGTCCGCGGCTACCGCTTCACGCTGGCCAACCCCGAGGGCAGCGAGGCGGACCTCGAGGCCCACGTCTCGAACCTCGATCCCCGGCTCGTGGCCGAGCAGCTGACCGCCGAGCGCAGCGCCTTCCGCGGCGCCGGCGGACGCATCGGCGTGCTCGATCGCGCGATGCTCGCGCGCTGGGCCGAGTGGGAGCAGAGCTTCGGGATCGTCAGGCGCCCACCGGACATCGCGGCGATGTTCGACGGTCGCTTCGTGCCGCGCTGACGGGCGCGGTCCGCGCCGGGCGCTTCCAGGCTGGGCTATTGCGCTACTGGGTACTGGCCTACTGGCCTACTGGGCTACTGGGCTACTGGCCTACTGGGCTACTGGGCTACTGGCCTACTGGCCTACTGGCCTACTGGGCTACTGGCCTACTGGCCTACTGGCCTACTGGGCTACTGGGCTACTGGGCTACTGGGCTACTGGGCTACTGGGCTACTGGGCTACTGGGCTACTGGGCGCGCAGGTGCCGGAACTCCTGGCGCACCGACTCGGGCCGGCCCCACATCTGGACCGTCTCGACCCGGCCCGTACGCCACTCGCGGACGGCCAGCTCACCGTCGATCTCGGCCTCGTCGAGGAGGCCCAGCGCGGCGTGCACGGCCGGCGCCGCGGCGGCGTGGCCGAAGCGGTGGGCGACCAGCAGGCGCCAGTGCCAGTCGTGCTTGGAGTACGGCTGCGCGTTGCAGGTCACCAGCAGCACGGCGGCGTCGACGTAGCGGTGCTCGTCGAAGATCCGCAGGTCGAGCTCGATGTCGGTCCAGTCATCGGGCAGCGACTCGACGATCTCGGTGAACGTGTCGGCGAGCGCCATCGCGGGCGAAGCCTAGTGGACGGACCACCAGCGCCCGGGATCAGCCCACGAACTGCTGCCAGAGCAGGAACGCGTTGAGCACCGTGATCACGGCGGCGATCGCGTACGCCGCGAGGCTGGTCAGGCGGTGGTTGACGTGCTCGCCCATCACGTCGCGCCGGGCCGTCAGCACGACCAGCGGCACGAGCGCGAAGGGGATCCCGAACGACAGCACGACCTGGCTCAGCACCAGCGCGCTCGTCGGGTTGACGCCGAGGGCGAGCACCACCAGCGCCGGGATCATCGTCACCACGCGCCGCATCAGCACCGGGATCCGCACGTTGATGAAGCCCGCCATCACCACCTGTCCCGCGTAGGTGCCGACGCTCGAGGACGACGCCCCCGAGGCCAGCAGCGCGACCGCGAAGGCGATCGCCGCGCCGCCCCCGACGAGCCGTCCGAACTCGTGGTGGGCGGCCTGGATCGAGGTCAGCCCGGACAGCTGGGGGTTGTGGAACAGCTTGGCCGAGACCGCCAGCATCACCAGGTTGATCAGCCCGGCGAGGCCGAGGGCGACGATCACGTCGATCCGCTCGAAGCGCAGCACGCGGCGGCGCTCGTTGTCGTCGCGCATCGGGATCCGCCCGCCGGTCAGCGCCGAGTGCAGGAAGATCGCGTGGGGCATCACCGTGGCGCCGACGATCCCGACAGCCAGGTACAGGGAGCCCGAGCCGTTCAGCCCCGGGACGAGCCCGCGGAGCGAGTCGTGGGCCGAGGGGCCGATCCGCAGCGCCTCGTAGAGGAAACCGGCGAACACGATCCCCAGCAGCGCGGTGATCGCCAGCTCGAAGCGGCGGTAGCCCCGGGACTGGAGCTCGAGGATCGCGAAGGCGATCACGCCGGTGATCAGCCCGGCGACGAACAGCGGCACGCCGAACAGCAGGTTCAGGCCGAGCGCGGCGCCGAGGAACTCGGCGATGTCGGTGGCCATCGCCATCACCTCGGCCTGCGCCCACAGCGCCGCCGAGGTCCACCGTGGGAAGCGCGCCCGACACAGCTCGGGGAGGTTGTGGTCGGTGACCACGCCCAGCTTGGCCGACAGGTACTGGATCAGCATCGCCATCAGGTTGGCCGCCAGCACCACCCACAGCAGCAGGTAGCCGTACTTGGCCCCGCCCTGCACGTTGGTGGCGAAGTTGCCCGGGTCGACGTAGGCGATCGAGGCGACGAACGCGGGGCCCAGCATCGCCAGCGTGGCCCGCAGCCGGCCGCGGGCGAGCAGCCGCTCGAGCGGGCTCGGCTCGGCGCCGGGATCGACGATCCCGCCGACGGCGGCCCCGTCGGCGCCCGCCGCTTCGAGCGCCGGCAGGGGCACGCGCGGCGGGCTCATCCGTCGAGCTCCACCCGCATCGCCCGGGCCAGCGCGCCGCCGAGGACGTGCACCTGCTCGCCGAAGCGGACGAACAGCGGCCCGTCGAACGGGTGCTTGTCGATCACCTCGAGGCGCTCACCCGGGGCGATCCCGCGCTCGGCCAGGAACCGCAGCATCTCCGGATCGGAGTCCGAGACCCGCGTGAAGCGCCCGCAGGCTCCCGCGGCGAGCGACTGCAGGCTGTGCGTCGCCACTACCTCGAGGGTCAGCTCGCGGGTCGGGATCGGATCGCCGTGTGGATCGGTGGTGGGGTCGCCGAGCTTGATCGCGATCAGCTCCTCGAGCTGCTCCGAGAGCACGTGCTCGAGCACCTCGGCCTCCTCGTGGACGCGGTCCCACGGCACCCCCAGCGTCTCGACCAGGTACAGCTCGAGCAGCCGGTGGTGGCGGATCACCTCGAGCGCCACCCGGCGCCCGGCGTCGGTCAGCGACACGCCCCGGTACGGCTGGTGCTCGACCAGGCCGAGATCGCCGAGGCGCTTGACCATCCCCGACGCCGAGGCCGGCGTCACGCCAAGTCGCTCGGCCAGTGCGTTGGTGCCGATCGGCTCGCCAGCGCGCTCCTCGAGCGCGTAGATCGCCTTCGCGTAATCCTCGATCGCCGAGGTGACTGAAATCAGCTGGTGGCTAGCCACGAACCGGATTATGGCATGCCTAACACTTGGGTCCTGATCAGACCGTGCCTATCCTCAGGCGGACGTGTCCTCGCTCGCCGCCACCGACCCCGGGTACGCCGCCCTGACCGACGGGTGCGGGCTGCTCGACCGCTCCGAGCGGGGGAAGCTGGCGCTGAACGGCGCCGAGGCCGCCACGTTCCTCCAGGGCCAGATCTCCAATGACGTCGAGGCGCTCGCGCCGGGCACCGGCTGCTACGCCGCGCTGCTGACCCCGAAGGGCAAGATGCTCGGCGACCTGCGCGTGCTGGCCACCGGCGAGGAGCTGCTGCTCGACACCGAGCGGTTGGCGCTGCAGGAGCTGTTCAACATGATCCGCCGCTTCAGCATCGGCTACGAGCTGGGGCTCCACAAGCGGACGCGGGAGCGCGGACTGCTGTCGCTGATCGGCCCCGAGGCAGCCGCCGTCGCCGCCGGCGTGGTCCACGGGCCGCAGGGCCCGGCCGGCCTCGGCCCCGGCGAGCACGCCCACCTCGCCACCGAGGTGGGCGGGATCCCGGTGCGGGCGATCCGCACCTACCTCGGCCTCGACCTGCTGTGCGAGTCCACCGACACCGAGCGCCTGCGCGCCGCGCTGCTGGAGGGTGGCGCGGTGCCGGTCTCCGAAGCCGCCGCCGAGACGCTGCGGATCGAGCACGGCCGCCCTCGCTACGGCCTCGACCTCGACGACTCGGTGATCCCCCAGGAGGCGGGGCTGAACGAGCGCGCGGTGTCATTCACCAAGGGCTGCTATGTGGGCCAGGAGACGGTCGCGCGACTGTTCTACCGCGGCAAGCCGAACCGGCTGCTCCGCGGGCTGCGCTCCGGCGAGCCGCTCGCGCCCGGCACCGAGTTGCTCCACGACGAGCGCGTCGTTGCCCGGGTGACCAGCAGCGCCGTCTCCCCGCGCTTCGGCCCGATCGCGCTGGCGCTGGTCCGCCGCGAGGCGCCCCCGGGAACCGCGCTGAGCACCGCCGCGGACGCCGACCGCCCGCGGGCGACGGTCGTCGAGCTGCCGTTCACGCCGCCGCCGGCGCACTGAGCTCCGCGGCCGGCTCCAGCGCCTCCGCCGGCGCACTGAGCTCCGCGGCCGGCTCCAGCGCCGCCGCCGCGAACCCGGCCAGCGCCTCGGGATCGGGCACCGGGTCGAGCACCAGCTGTGGCGTGTGCGGGTGCGAGGCCAGATAGGTGCCGACGATCCGCACCTCGTCGATCTCGCCGGGGGGGATCTGGGCCGGCGGATGGGCGCCGACGACCGCGCGCGAGGCGTGCCGCAGCGCGGCCGTCGTCCGCCGCCGCAGCTCGTCGAGCTCGGCGGGGAGCGGCCCGAAGTCGACCAGGCGCCCGCCGGCCAGCCACAGCGCGTCGGCGTCGCGGCGGGTGGGATGCGGCGCCAGCACCAGGCGGGGCCGGACGTGAGTGGCCTCCAGCACGCCCTCGATCCTGCGCAGCAGCGCCCCCAGCCGCCCCGCCCGCCGGCGCAGCCACGCCGCCCGCTCGTACTGCTGGGCGACGGCGGCGAGCCGCATCTGCTCGCGGACATGGGCGAGCAGCCGCTCACGCGCGTCGCCCGCGGGGTCGGTGAACACGGCCAGCGCCTGATCGAGCCGGCGGCGGTATAGGTTGGGATCGAGATCGCCCAGGCACGGCGACAGGCAGCGCCCCATCTGCCCGTAGGCCGAGGGGTGCTGGCGGCGCGGGAGCCGCCGCCCGCAGTGGCGCAGCCCGAACAGCGAGTCGAGCTGCTCGACCAGCTCGAGCGCGTACCGCCGGCCCCGCAACGGCCCGATGCTGACCGCGTGGCCGGCCGCCGGCGCGGGCGCCACGTCGAGGATCGGGAACGGGATGTCGAGCCGGCAGCGGATGTAGCAGACGCCCTCCTCGGCCCGGGTCAGGCGGACATTGCCCGGCGGCCGGAGCTCCTTGATCAACCGGTTCTCCAACACCAGCGCCCCCAGCTCGGAGCGCGTGGCCTGATAGTCGACCACCGCCGCGTGCTGGGTCCAGCGCGCGTGCGGCGCCGCCGGCGCGAAGTGGGCACGGGCGCGGCTGCGGATCGACACCGACTTGCCGACGTACAGCGGGTTGCCGGCGCCGTCGCGGAACACGTACACGCCCGGGTCACGGGGGAGCTCGCCGAACTCGAGCCGGGGCAGCCGCGCGGCGGCGTCGCCGAGCTCGCGAGCGCGCCGGCCAGGCCGCGTGCGCCGCGGCGGCTTGAGCAGCGCGAGCGCCTCTCCCACGGTCGTGGCGCTCGCGCACAGCTTCGGGAACAGCGCGCACAGCACGCGCCCGCAGGTCTCCGCGTCGGCGAGCGCCCGGTGCGCGACCTCGGCCTCGACCCCGAGCGCGTCGGCCAGCGCCGCCAGCTTGCGCTCGCGCTGGAGCGGGAGCAGCTTGCGGGCCAGGGCGGCCGTGCACAGCACCGGCGGGTCCGGCCACTCGAGCCCGCAGCGCGTGAACGCCTGGGCCAGCACGCGGCGGTCGAACGGGGCGTTGTGGGCGACCATCACGCGGCCCTCGAGCCGCTCGGCCAGCTCCGCCAGGACCGCCTCAGGCCCGGGCGCACCGTCGACCATCGCCTGCGTGATCCCGGTGAAGCGCTGGATCCCCCGCCGCAGCGCGAGGTTGGTGCGCACCAACGACGCCCAGCGGTCGTGCAGCTCGCCCCCGCCGATCAGCACGGCGCCGACCTCGGTGAGCTCGCACTGCTCGCCGCCGAGGCCGTTGGTCTCGGTGTCGACGGCGAGGAACTCGGTGCCGAGCAGCGGCTGGCAGAGCAGGTCCATGCCCGTCGGTGATACGCCGCCGGCCGGACGGTGCGGCATCGGCGTTGCAGACCGGCGGCGCCGGTGCGACTTCCCGACCGCCGACGCGGGTAGCATCGATCCCCTAGAGAGAAAGGAGCTCGGGCAATGAACGCGACGGCTGTAGACACCGAGAGGCTCCGTGAGCTCGACGAGCACACGCGCCGCGCCTGGCACGCGTACAACGAGCGCATTCGCGAGCTCAGCGGACGAGAGTACGACGACGCTGAGCGCGAGTCGTGGGACGAGTTGCAGGAGGAGCTCGTCCGGGTCGACCAGGAGCGCCAGCGCATCAGCGTCGGCTGACCGCATCCAACCCGCTGTCGGGCGGGAGCGCACTCGCGCCTCGGGGCCAAAATAGCTAGGGTTCCGCCAGCCTGCGCGCCGCGCCGGCGGGCCGACGGGAGCCGGGCGAGGAGAGACGACGAGGATGAGCAGCAGGATCCTTTGCTTGGCCGCGGCGGGCGCACTGGCCCTGACGGGCTGCGGCAGCGGCGGCATGTTCGCCAACAAGCCGCGCCCCGCCCTGCCCGTCAACCTCACCGTCTACATCAACGATCAGCGGGTGTCGGTGTCGCCCGCGTCGGTCGGCGCCGGCCCGGTGCAGTTCATCGTCACCAACCAGGCCTCCCGCAACGAGGCGCTGACGGTGCACAGCGGCGGCGGCGCGCTGGCCAACACCGGCCCGATCAACCCGGGCGCCACCGCTCAGGTGACCGTCGACTTCCGCTCAGGCGAGTACACGATCGCCACCGACGCGCCGGCCGCCAATCCGTATCTGCACGCCGGCGCGGCGATCCACCCGGCGACGCTGCACATCGGCCCCGCGCGGCCGAGCGCGAGCAACGCGCTGCTCCAGCCGTAGCCCCTGCGGCGAGCCGCCGATCCGCCCGCCCCCGGACCGCCTCCTCCTCTAGCATCCAGGAACATCCTGGTAGGCGAAACGAGTGAGGCTTGTCAGTGGCCGTCGACATGACACGAGTGGCGAACGTCGAGACCGAGCCCGGAGAGCTCCCGAAGACGATGGCTGCATGGGTCATCCGCGAGGAGCGCCAGGGCGAGCCGACCGATGCCTTCCAGGTCGAGGAGATCGAGGTGCCCGCGCCGGGCGCGTTCGAGGTGATCGTCCGGGTGATGGCCGCCGGGGTCAACTTCAACAATGTATGGGCGGCGCTCGGCGAGCCGGTCGGCGTGTGGCGCTACGGCGACCATCCCGAGTGGGGCCACCACATCGGCGGCTCGGACGCCTCGGGGATCGTGTGGAAGGTCGGGGAGGGCGTGACCCGGTGGAAGCCCGGCGACGAGGTGGTGATCCACTGCAACCAGGCCTCCTACGAGGATCCCGAGGTCCACGGACTCGACCCGCTGGCTGCCCCCTCGCAGCGGATCTGGGGCTACGAGACGACGTGGGGGTCCTTCGCCCAGTTCTGCAAGGTCCAGGCCCAGCAGCTGCTGCACAAGCCCAAGCAGCTCGCCTGGGAGGAGGCCGCCGCCTACGGGCTGACGTACTTCACCGCCTACCGGATGCTGATCGACCAGTGCAAGCTCCAGGCCGGGCAGCGCGTGCTGATCTGGGGCGCCGCCGGCGGCCTCGGCGTGTTCGCCACCCAGCTGTGCGCGCTCACCGGGGCCGACGCCGTCGGTGTCGTCTCGAGCGCGCAGAAGGGCCGGCTGATCGAGCAGCTCGGGGCGATCGGTCACATCGACCGCTCCGAGTTCGACGGGATGATGCGACGCGGGGGCGAGTCCCCTGAGGAGGAGAAGGCCCGCTTCAAGGAGTCCCGGCGCTTCTGCAAGGCGGTCGAGGAGCAGCTCGGTGGGCCGCCCGACGTCGTCTTCGAGCACGTCGGCCAGGCCACCTTTCCGACCTCCGTGCTCGCGGTCAAGCCGTTCGGCAAGGTGGTCATCTGCGGGGCCACCTCGGGCTATCAGCTCGACTTCGACGTCCGCTACCTGTGGATGCGCCAGAAGCAGATCATCGGCTCGCACTTCGCCAACGCGTGGGAGGCGACGAAGGCCAACGAGCTGATCGAGGAGTCGAAGATCCGGCCGGTGCTGTGGCAGACTATGGGCTTCGAGAAGGTCGCCGAGGCGCATCAGCTGCTGCGCGACAACAAGCACCTCGGCAAGATCGCGATCCTCGTCGGCGCGACCGAGGAGGGACAAGGTAAAATCGCGGACGGCGCCGGCGCGATCCGGGCCGAGGTGGGAGCTTAGGAACATGGCCGGAGTCGTCCACATCCCCTGGTACGCGACGGTGCTGCGCCACGAGAGCTTCGGCGCTGCGGTCGCCGGGGTCGCGCCGCTGGCGCTGCGCTACGGCGCCACCAGGTATCAGGTGCAGCGCAGCCTGGACGACCGCTACAAGATCCTGCACATGGCGTGGTTCGAGTCCAAGCAGGACTGGTACCGCTTCTGGGAGAGCCCCGAGATGATCGAGTTCCGCGCTCGTCACAGCGGCCACTACCAGATCCCGGTCGTCTATGCCTGGTACGAGGAGCTCGCCTCTGGCGAGCTCGGCCCCTCGGTCGCCGAGTCCCTCCACGTCCCCGAGCCGCAGCCCGAGCCGCAGGCGGCGGCGTAGCCCGGGCCGGTCGGCCCGCCCGTGCCCGGCCCCCGCGCCACCGGCCTCGCGCGCCGGACGCCGCGCCTGCTCGTGCTGATCATCGTCGTGGCCGCCGGCGCGGCGGTGGCTCTGGCCGCCGCCCCGCCGCGCTACCCGCGTCCCCCGTCGCCCCCTCCCGTGCCGGCCCACCCCCCGTATGCGGTCGGGCTGCGCACGATCACCATCGTCGAGCGCCGCACGGTCAAGCCGCGCCGCGGCCCGCGGATCGCGCGGACGCTGCCGACGCTCGTCCGTTACCCCGCCGCCGGCGCCTCGGCCCGCACCGACGTCCGGGACACGCCGGCGCTGCCCGGCCGATTCCCGCTCGTCGTCTTCGCGCACGGGTTCAACGTCACCCCGGCCCCGTACGCGGCACTCCTGCAGGCGTGGGCGCGGGCCGGGTTCATCGTCGCCGCGCCGGTGTTCCCGCTCTCCAGCGCGACCGCCCCGGGCGGCGCCGACGAGCGCGACATCCTCAACCAGCCCGGCGACCTCAGCGCCGTGATCACCCACCTGATCCGTGCCGGGCGCACCGGCTCGAGCCCGTTCGCCGGACGCCTCGACGAGCGCGCGATCGCGGTCGCCGGGCAGTCGGACGGCGGCGAGACCGCGCTCGCCGCGGCCTACGACGACGTCCTGCGTGATCGCCGGGTCGCCGCCGCCGTGGTCCTCTCGGGCGCCGAGCTGTCCTTCGGCGCCTACCCGTTCGCGCCCGGCTCGCCGCCGCTGCTGGCCGTCCAGGGCACCGCCGACACGACGAACCTCCCGAAGTACACCTACCGGTTCTTCGACGCCGCCGCCGCGCCCAAGTACCTGCTGGCGCTGCTCGGCGCCGGGCACCTGCCGCCGTACACCACCGAGCAGCCGCAGCTGGGGATCGTCGAGCGCACGACGACCGCCTTCCTCGACCGCTACCTGTACCGGTGGCCGCGCGCGCTCGGCCGGCTCGAGCGGGCCGGCCGCGTGCCGGGGCTGGCCGCGCTCACGGCCGCTCCGTGAGCGGTGCGGCCCGCAGCGCTAGCTCGAGCCAGAAGCGCCCGTCGGCGTCGTCGAGTGTGGCGCCGAACAGCTCCCGCAGGCGATTGACGCGGTAGCGCGCGGTCTGCGTGTGGACCTCGAGCCGCGCCGCCGTGGGGCCAATCCGGCCCTGCTCGGCCAGCCACACCTCGAGCGTCCGCCGCAGCCGGGCCCGGGCGGCCGGGGTCAGGCCCTCCAGCGGGGCCAGGGCGCGCGCCGCGACCTCGCCGGCCAGGCGGGTGTCGGAGCGCAGCAGCAGCTCTCCGCCGCGCTGCTCGGCCCTCACCAGTTCGGGCTCGGCGCCGGCCAGATCGAGGGCGGCGCGCGCGCGGCTGAAGCTCACCGCCGCCTCCGGCCAGGGCACGGTGGTGCCGAGCCCTGCGCGCGCCCCCGCGCCCAGCACCGTCCGCTCGAGCGCGGCCGGGCGGGTCGGCGCGTCGGGGTCGGGGAGGACCACGCAGACCAGCTCGCCGATCCGCTCGGTCAGCGCCTCGGCCGGAAGGTGCAGCGGCCCCGTCGCAACCCCGGCGTCGATCGCCACCACCGCGAGCCGGCGCGGGAGCGGCCACGCGGCGTCGTGCGCGGCTCGCTCGACCGCCGCCGGGTCGAGCGCAGGCTCGCGGACCAGCATCCGCACAAGCCGGCGGCGGCGCAGCTCGGCCTCGCTGGCCACGGCTGACTGCTCGACGGCGTAGCCCTCGGCCGACTCCGCCGAGAGCACGTCGATGTAGGCGAAGATCGACTCGGCCAGCAGGTACAGCGTGTCCGGCTCGAGGCCGGCCCGCACGCCCGCGGCGGCGAATCCTCGCCAGGCTACGCGCGCCCCGATCCGGTAGGCGCTGAGCAGCGACTCGAGCGTGCGCCCGGCCCGCATCTCGCCGCGGCCGAGCAGGTGGTAGACGTCGGGGCGCGGAACCGTGCCGCCGGCCTCGATCTCGCCGAGGAGGTGGCGCAGCGCCTCCTGCACCCCGGCGCGGATGCCCTCGCCGAAGGCGCCCTCGAGCGGGCGGCTGTAGACGGGAATCGTCCGCACCGCGTCGATCATCTCGTCGGCTACCGCCGCGAGCGCCGGACGCAGCACGGTGGCGATCTCGCGAGGGAGCTCGTGCCACGGTTGATCGGTCATTTCCCCCCGAAAGCTATAACTTCCTTCACGGCAGTCGTGGTTCGGCGAGCAGAAAGCTGCGCAGCTCCTCCTGTACCGTCCGTGTGGCATGACTCGCGCCCACAAGATCATCAACCTGATCGGCGTTCCAGCGCCGCTGATCGGCTTGGTGGTGGCGATCGCGCTGCTGTGGAACCGGGCGATCGGCCCGCTCGAGCTGGCGCTGTTGGTCGGCTTCTACGTCGTCACGGCGCTCGGGATCACGCTCGGCTACCACCGAATGTTCACCCACCGGGCGTTCGAGTCCTCGCGCCCGTTCCGGGCGGTGATCGCCGCCTTCGGCTCGATGGCGATGCAGGGCTCGGTGATCACCTGGGTTGCCGATCACCGCAAGCACCACGCGTTCACCGACCACGACGGCGACCCGCACTCGCCCCACCTCCACGGCCCCGGCTTCGCCGGCGCGGTCAAGGGGCTGTGGCACGCGCACGTCGGCTGGCTGTTCGAGTCGGTCGGCACCGCGGAGCGTGAGCGCTTCGCCCCCGACCTGGTCAAGGACCGGCTGATGCGGGAGATGGACAAGCTGTTCTGGGTGTTCGTGCTGTCTGGCTTCGCGATCCCGTTCGCGCTCGGATGGATCGTCGGCGGCGATTTCGGCACCGCGCTGACGGCGTTGCTGTGGGGCGGCTTCGTCCGCGTGTTCCTGCTCCACCACGTGACCTGGTCGATCAACTCGGTGTGCCACTTCTTCGGCCGCCGGCGCTTCGACATCGAGGACGAGTCGCGCAACGTGTTCTGGCTGGCGCCGCTGTCGATGGGCGAGGCCTGGCACCACAACCACCACGCGTTCCCCACCTCGGCGTTCCACGGGCTGCGCTTCTGGGAGCGGCTGGCCGATCCCACCGGCCTGATGATCGCCCTGCTGGAGAAGCTCGGGATCGTCTGGGGCGTGGTCCGCGTCAGCCCCGAGCGCCAGCTCGCCAAGAGCCTGCCGACCCGCCCGCACCGCAGCGCCGCCTCGGCCTAGCCGTCCGAGCGGGGGCTCAACCGTTCTCGAGCGGGGCCAGCGAAAGCCCGGCCGAATCGAGCTGCTCCCAGTAGCCGAGCGCGTCCTCGCGCACGCCGCTCCACACGATCGCGCAGCCGTTGTTGTGGATGCCATCGGCGAGCCGGTAGCCCTGGGCCAGGGTGATCCCCGGGATCACCCCGGCGAGCGTCTCGGCGACGTGGTCGAAGGTGTTGAAGTCGTCGTTGAGAACGACCACCCGCCACAGTCCTCCAAGACCGCTGCCGGGACCGGCGGCGCGAGGCAGCTCTACCGTCTGCGCCATCGTGGCCCAGCATAGCGCCGGGCGAGCGGCATTCAAGCGCGCTGGTCCCAGTAGCGACGCAGGCCCGCGTAGAGCTGATCGCGGGGCGCCGCCTGGGCGTAGGCCGCCGCCGTGGCGGGGTCCGTGCTCGCCTCGATCTCCGCCTGCACGGCGCCGGTGAAGCCCCCGAGACCGTGGTCGCGGGCCAGCCCGGCCCACGCGTCGAGCCGCCGCCCGACCTCCCCCAGCTGCCCCTCGACGTCGTCGCTCGAGCCGAAGTGGGTCATCGCCAGCCGCTCCGGCGCCCAGCCGGCGATCAGCCGCAGCGACGCATGCCATGCCTCGACGTCGATGTCGGGCGGTGGCGTCGGCGGGATCGCCGGGCCGCCGTCGGTGATCCGCACCCCGCCCACGTCGCCGACGTACGCCGTGCCCTCGTGCCGGTAGGAGACGTGGTGGGAGGCGTGCCCGGGCGTGTAGGCGACCTCGAAGCCCCCGGGCAGCCGCTCGCCGCCGCGCAGCACCCGGATCCGGTCCTCGGCAACCGGCACCATCTCGCCCCACAGCCGGTCCATGTCCTCGCCGTAGAGCTGGGTGGCGCTGGCCAGCAGTCGCGCGGGGTCGACGAGGTGCCGCGCGCCGCGCTCGTGGACGTAGACCTCGAGCTCGGGCCAGCGCCGGACCAGCGAGCCGGCGGCGCCGGCGTGGTCGAGGTGGATGTGGGTGAGCAGCAGCGCCCGGGGGACGAGCTCTCCGAGCCCCGCCAGCAGCGTCGGCAGACACGAGCTCGGCCCGGGATCGATCAGCACGTCGCCCTGGACCCAGCAGCCGATCACCCGGGCGCGGCCCAGGTGCATGCAGTCGATCAGCCGCATCCCCGGTGCGAGAGCGGCCACTCAGTCGCCGGTGCCCGGCGGGCGGTCGGGCGCCGGCGGCGGCTCGAGCTGCAGCTCACCCGGCAGGCCGTCCCGATCGGGCGACTCGACATCGAAGGGGGGGAACGCCTGCGTGGGATCGGCGTCCGGCTCATGCCCGTCGACGTCCGCGCCGGCGACGGGCGGCGGGAACGCCTGGGTGACATCCTCCTCGGCACCGAGGCTCGGATCGCCAGCGCGCGTGGGCGCCGGCGGGGCGAACGAGTCGGTGTCGCCGGGGGCTGCGCCGGCCGGCTCCTCGGCGGCCGGGAACCGCGCCGCCGCGGCGTCCGCGAGCTCCAGCAGATGCCGGGCCAGCTCGCGGGCGTCGCCGACGATCCGGTCGCGCTCGGCCCAGATCCGATCGGTGTCGTTGTCGAGCTCCTTGACCCGGTCGTGCGCCTCGGCGGTGATCTGCGCCGCCTCCCGGCGGGCGATCTCGAGCCGGTCCTCGGCCTCGCCGCGCGACTGGTTGGTGAGCCCCTCGGCGGTGTCGTGGGCGCGCTGGAGGATGCCCGACACGTCCTCTCCCACGCGCTCGAGCGCCCGCCGCACGGCTGACTGCGGCGAGCTACGCGACTGCAGCTCGGCGACCAGCCGGCTCGTCTCGCGCACGTACTCGTCGACGGCGAGCTTGTCGTAGCCGCGCAGAACGGTCGGAAAGTGGGTGTCGGCGACCTGGGGGCCGGCGTCGTCGGGAAGCTTGTTCAACGGCTCGGTGATCTCCTGGAGCAGCGAATGTTCTTGAGCGGCGGAACTTTGATCGGGCATGGAGACACAGTACCCACGGCGACCGTTGCGGCAACCCCGAAGCTCGCCTGCAGCGACGCGGCGCGACCCGGGGGTTCCGTGTAGGTTAAATTCTCCAGCCATGTCGGAGACGCCTTCCCCGCGGCTGCCGGAGCGCGATCGTCCCTGGATGATGCGCACCTACGCCGGGCACTCGGATGCCCAGCGCTCCAACGAGCTGTACCGGCGCAACCTGGAGAAGGGTCAGACCGGCCTGTCGATCGCCTTCGACCTGCCGACCCAGACCGGCTATGACCCCGACGGCGAGCTGGCCCGGGGAGAAGTAGGCAAGGTCGGGGTCTCGATCGCCCACCGCGGCGACATGCGGACGCTGCTGCACGACATCCCGCTCGAACAGATGAACACCTCGATGACGATCAACGCGACGGCGGCGTGGCTACTGGCGCTGTACATCGTCGCCGCCGAGGACGAGGGGATCGCCGCGGAGAAGCTCCAGGGCACGACCCAGAACGACATCCTCAAGGAGTACCTGAGCCGCGGCACCTACGCCTTCCCGCCCGGCCCGAGCATGCGCCTGATCGCCGACACGATCGCCTACACCGTCGAGCACGTGCCGAAGTGGAATCCGATCAACATCTGCTCCTACCACCTGCAAGAGGCCGGCGCCACGCCGGTGCAGGAGATCGCCTACGCGATGAGCAACGCGATCGCGGTGCTCGACGCCGTCCGCGAGCGCGTGGAAGGGCGGGACCAGAATCTGATGGGCGACGTCTTCGGGCGGATCTCGTTCTTCGTCAACGCCGGCGTGCGGTTCGTCGAGGAGCACGCCAAGCTGCGGGCGATGTCCGACCTGTGGGACGAGCTCGGCCGCGACCGCTACGGCGTCGAGGACCCCAAGCTCCGCCGCTTCCGCTACGGCGTCCAGGTCAACTCCCTGGGGCTGACAGAGGCCCAGCCCGAGAACAACGTCTACCGGATCGCCTTGGAGGCGCTGGCCGTCACGCTCGGCCGCAACGCCCGCGCCCGCGCGCTCCAGCTCCCGGCTTGGAACGAGGCGCTCGGGCTCCCGCGCCCGTGGGACCAGCAGTGGTCGCTGCGCCTGCAGCAGATCCTCGCCTACGAGACCGACCTGCTCGAGTACCCCGACATCTTCGAGGGCTCGCGGGTGATGGACGGGCTGGTGGCCGAGCTGACCGAGGGCGCTCGGGTGGAGATGGCGCGGGTCGCCGAGCACGGCGGCGCGGTTGAGGCCGTCGACTACATGAAGGCGGCGCTGGTCGAGTCCCACCGCGAGCGCTGGCGGCGGATCGAGACCAATGAACTGACCGTGGTGGGGATGAACCGCTTCACCTCGACCGAGCCCTCGCCGCTGAGGAGCGACGGCGACGGCGGGATCCTCGTCATCGATCCCCAGGTCGAGGCCGAGCGCCGGGCCGCCATCGAGGAGTGGCGGGCGGCCCGCGACCAGGCCGTCGCCGACGCCGCGCTGGCCGAGCTGGCCCGGGTCGCCGCCGACCCGGCGCAGAACATCATGGAGGCGACGCTCGCCGCCGCCCGCGCCGGGGTGACCACCGGCGAGTGGTCGCAGACCCTGCGCGACGCCTTCGGCGAGTACCGCGCCCCCACCGGCGTCGGCGAGGCTGTGGCCGGCTCGGGCGAGGACCTCGCCGAGCTGCGCGACGAGGTCGAGCGGGTCTCCGAGGCGCTCGGCCGCCGGATCAAGTTCCTCGTCGGCAAGCCGGGCCTCGACGGCCACTCCAACGGCGCCGAGCAGATCGCCGTGCGCGCCCGCGACGCCGGCTTCGACGTCGTCTACGAGGGGATCCGCCTGACCCCGTCGCAGATCGCCACCTCGGCCGCCCAGGAGGGCGTCCACGTGATCGGGCTGTCGATCCTGTCGGGCTCGCACCGCGAGCTGATCCCGGCGGTGCTGGCGGAGCTGCGCGAGGCCGGCGTGGGCGACGTCCCGGTGGTCGTCGGCGGGATCATCCCCGAGGCCGACGCCGCCAAGCTCCGCGAGGCCGGCGTGGCCGCCGTCTACACCCCCAAGGACTGGGACCTCAACGGGATGATGCGGGCGATCGTCGGGCTGGTCGCCGAGCGGCACGACACCGCCGCCCCGGCCTGAGGCCGCCGCCGCGATGGCCGACGGCGCGGAGCTCGGGCGACGCCTGCGCGAGCGGGACCTGGCCGCCGCCCCGGCGGTGCTGAACCTGGTCGAGAGCCGCACCGAGGCCGACCGCGAGCAGACGGCGGCGCTGCTCGCCGCCGTCTCCCCCGCCGCGCTCGGCGGCGAGGCGCCCGGCCACGTCGTCGGGGTGACGGGGCCGCCCGGGGTCGGCAAGTCGACGCTGCTCTCGCGACTCGCGGCGGCCTGGCGCGCGCGAGAGCGCTCGGTCGCCGTACTTGCCGTCGATCCGTCCTCGCACCGCTCGGGCGGCGCGCTGCTCGGCGACCGTGCCCGGCTCGAGGTCGACCCGCGAGACAGGAGCCTGTTCGTCCGCTCGACCGCCGCCGCCGAGCGCCTCGGCGGCCTCGCCCCGGCCACTCGCGCCGCCGCCGGCGCGCTGGCCGCCGCCTTCGACGTGGTGGTGATCGAGACGGTCGGCGTCGGCCAGTCCGAGACCGAGGTGGCCGAGGTCGCCGACACCGTGGTGGTCGTCGTCCAGCCCGGCTCGGGCGACGTGCTGCAGTTCCTCAAGGCGGGGATCATGGAGGTGCCCGACGTGCTGGTGGTGACCAAGTCAGACCTAGGCCGCGTGGCCACCCGGGCGCGCTCGGACGTGCGCGCTGCGCTGCGCTCGCTCGGCGCGAGCGCGACCGCAGTGGTGCCGGTCTCCGCGGTCCCGCCGCCCACCGGGATCGACGAGCTGCTCGAGGCAATCGACGCCCACCGCGCCGGCCTCGACCTCCCGGCGCGGCGGCTCGCGGGTCGCCGGGCCCACGCGCTGGCCGACTTCGCCGCCGAGCACGGGGAGCGTGGCATCCGCGCGCTCGGCGGCGCCCGCCGCGCCCGCCGCTGGCTCGCCGATCAGGATCCGGACCTCGACGTCGCCGCGCTGGTCGGCGGGCTCGAGGCGCAGATCGCGCCGTGAACCGGGGGTCGGGCGGGAGGCGCAGACCGCGCGGTGAGGCACAATCGGGCTGGTGCGGCTCGACCTGACGATCATGCTCGACGCGTTCCTCGCCGCCGGCGCGCCGGCCGGCGCGCTCGGTGCCGTCAACCTGGGCACGGTGCCCGCCTGCGGGCAGGTCGCCTTCGCGCCGGCGGCGGCGTTCGTGCCGGTCAGGCGGCGGTAGTGGCCCGCGCGGCGCGGCGCCGAGCCGCGGGCGTGCCGCTCGGCCGGCTGCGCTCGGAGCGGGGGGCGGCTGCGGGAGGGACGCCGATCAAGCTGCCTGGGACGCCGCTGCGCGACGGCCCGACGATCCTCCGCGGCTGGCGCGACAGCGACGCCCTGGCGCTGATCGCGGCCTGCCAGGATCCGCAGATCGTCCGCTGGACCCGGGTCCCCGCGCCCTACGGTGAGGCTGAGGCGCGGAGTTACCAGCTGACCCGCGAGGCGGCGATGCGCGTCGGCGCGATGGCCCCGTTCGCGATCGCCGACGCCGACGCCGAGGACCGGCTGCTGGGGTCGATCTCACTGATGCGCTTCGTCTGGGAGGACGCCCGCGGCGAGGTCGGCTACTGGCTCGCCCCCGGCGCCCGCGGGGACGGCCACGCCACCCGCGCGGTGCGGCTGATCTGCGCCTGGGGCTTCCAGGCGCTGCGACTGGCTCGAATCGAGCTGCTGGCCGCGACCGGGAACCCGGCCTCCCAGCGCGTCGCCGAGCGCACCGGCTTCCGGCGCGAGGCGGTGCTGCGCTCGCACACCCTCGGCGCGACGGGGCGTCAGGACATGGTCGCCTTCGGCCTGCTGGCCGACGAGATCACCGGGGCGTAGTCGCGCGCGGCTTGGGGATGCTGGGCGTCCCCAGCGCGCTCACCCGCCAGCCGTCGCCGGTCTTGACCAGCTGGATCGCGTCGAGCGACGCCTGCTGGCTGCGAGCGGTGGTGATCGTGATCACCGAGGCGCGGCTGCCGTGGACGTCGATCCGCCCGATCCCCAGGCTCGGCTCGCTGACGCTCGAGAAGAACACCTGCATCGCCTGCCGGCAGCTGATCCCGCTGGCGCCGAAGTGGGCCAGCAGCGACGGCGACCACACCTGGCCGCACAGCGTCGTGGCGTCGCGGCTCGCCACCGCGTGCACGAGCTGCTGCACCTTGGAGCGGACGAGGTCGCGGTCGTTGACGCCGCACCCGGCCACTACGGCCCCGCAGGCCACCGCCACCGCCACCGCCGCTGTGCTCCGGACTCGCATCGGCGGAAGGGTAGCCTTTGGCGCATGAGGCGAGAGCCACTGTTCGACGGGCACGGCCGCGCGATCGGCGATCTGCGGGTGTCGGTCACCGACCGCTGCAACTTCCGCTGCCAGTACTGCATGCCCGCCGAGGGCCTGCCGTGGCTCTCCCGCGACGGGATCCTGCGCTTCGAGGAGATCGTGCGGATCGTCGGCGTGCTGGCCGAGATGGGCGTCCGCGACGTCCGCCTGACCGGCGGCGAGCCGCTCATCCGGCGCGACTTCCCCGAGCTCGTGGCCCAGCTGGCGGCGATCGAGGCGCTGCACGACCTGTCGGTGACCACCAACGGCTACCTGCTCGAGCGCGACGCCGAGGCGCTCGTCGCCGCCGGGGTCACCCGCTTCAACGTCTCGATCGACTCGCTCCAGCGCGACCGCTTCTACGAGCTCACCCGCCGCGACGCGCTCCCCCAGGTGCTGCGCGGCCTGGAGCGCCTCGGCGGCTTCCCGGCGGCCCACCCGATCAAGATCAACGCCGTGGCGATCCGCGACTTCACCGAGGAGGAGGTGCTGCCGTTCGCCGAGTTCGCGCGGCGCACCGCCTACGAGGTGCGCTTCATCGAGTTCATGCCGCTCGACGCCGATCAGGCGTGGAGCCCCGAGCAGGTGCTGACGGGAGCGGAGATCCGCGCCGCGATCGACGCCGTGTACCCGCTCGAGCCCGAGCCGCGCGCGCCGAGCGCGACCGCCCGCGTGTACCGCTTCGCCGACGGCGAAGGCCGGATCGGCTTCATCAACCCGGTCTCCGAGCCGTTCTGCGGCGACTGCAACCGGATCCGGCTGACCGCCGACGGGCGCCTGCGCACGTGCCTGTTCTCGCTGACCGAGACCGATCTGCGCGGGCCGCTGCGCGCCGGCGTTTCCGACGACGAGCTCGAGCAGACGATCCGCGACGCCGTCTGGCGCAAGGAGCTCAAGCACCACGTCGGCGAGCCCGGCTTCGTCCAGCCGCCGCGGACGATGTCGGCCATCGGGGGCTGATCCACCCGCGATCGGGCCAATCCGCCTGATCCGTTCCCCGCCCGCGAGCCGTAATACGCTCGCAACCCTTCTGTCGCACGATTCCGAGAAGACGCCATGTTGCTGCTGATGCTGTTTGCCCTGATCGCCGGCGCCGGGACCGCGGTCACCCCGTGCGTGCTCCCCGTGCTCCCCGCGCTGCTGTCGGCCAGCGCCGTCGGCGGACGCCGGCGGCCCTTCGGGATCATCGTCGGCCTGGCCGTCACCTTCACGATCTCGATCGTCGCCCTGGCCCAGATCACCAAGGGCGTCGGGCTGGCCTCGGGGGCCACCCGCACGCTGTCGGTGATCGTGCTGGTCGCCTTCGGTCTCGTGCTGCTGATCCCGCCGCTGGCCGAGCGCGTGCAGGCGCCGCTCTCGCGCCTCGCCCGCTTCGGCCCCAAGACGCGCGGCACCGGCTTCTGGTCGGGCCTCGGAGTCGGCGCGGCGCTCGGGTTCGTGTGCGCGCCGTGCGCCGGGCCGATCCTCGCCGCGGTGATCTCGGTCAGCGCCTCCGGCCACACCTCGGCCAGGATCGTCGCGATCGCGATCTCCTACTCCGTCGGCCTCAGCGCGGTGCTGACGCTGTACTCGGTCGGCGGCCGCAAGCTGATCGAGATGGTCCGCCGCCGCGCCCGCGGCCACGTCGTCGAGTCGGCGCTCGGGCTAGTGCTGCTGCTGACCGCGCTGCTGATCGCCACCAACCTCGACGTCCGCTTCGAGAACGCGCTGGCCAAGGGGACCTCCGGCGCCGACCACTCGTCGCTGCTGGCGTTCCTCGTCAACCCCACCCACGGCCTCGAGACCTCAGGCCCGGTCGCGGACCGGCTCAATTCGCTGCGCCCCGCGTCGCGGTTCGCCACGCGCCAGCGCGAGGCGTCGCGCAACGCCCTGCCCCTGTCCGCGGACGGCGGACCCGGCGGAGCGGCCGGCTCGGGGGCGGGCGGCTCGGCGACCGCCGCGAGCGTGGCCATCCCGGGGGTCAGGACCCCGTCGCTGCCCGACCTCGGCCCCGCCCCGGACTTCACCGGCACCCAGCGCTGGTTCAACACCCCGGGTGGCCGGTCGCTGTCGCTGGGGGGCCTGCGCGGCAAGGTCGTGCTGGTCGACTTCTGGACCTACACCTGCATCAACTGCATTCGCACGCTGCCGTTCCTGAAGGGCCTGTACGCCACCTATCACCGTTACGGGCTCCAGATCGTGGGCGTCGAGTCGCCCGAGTTCGCCTTCGAGCAGGACGCCGGCAACGTCGGGCAGGCGATCGCCTCCGACGCGCTGCGCTACCCCGTCGTGCAGGACAACCACCTCGCCACCTGGAACGCCTACCAGAACCAGTACTGGCCGGCCGAGTACCTGATCGACGCTCACGGCCACGTCCGCCACACCCAGTTCGGCGAGGGCGACTACAAGCAGGGCGAGGCCGCCGTGCGGGCGCTTCTGTTCGCCGCCGGCGCCCATCGTCTGCCGCCGCCGATGGGCGCCCACGCGACGGTCCCCTCCTCGCAGCTCGGCACCCCCGAGACGTATCTGGACCCGCAGCGCGCCCAGGGCTTCCTCCAGCCCCCGCAGCCCGGGACCCACCACTACCCGGGCGGAAGCGTGAAGCTGAACCAGTTCGCGCTCCAGGGCACGTGGACGGCCGGCTCGGAGTCGATCACCCCGTCGGCGGCCCCGGCCGAGATCCTCGGCGGCTTCCAGGCCGCCCACGTGTACCTGGTGATGACCTCGGTCGGCGCCGTGCCCCGCGAGGTCCACGTGCGGCTCGACGGCAAGCCGATCTCGCGCGCCGACGCCGGCGCCGACATCCGCCCCGGCGGGCTGGTGACGATCCGCGGCCAGCGGCTGTACTCGCTCGTCTCGCTCCCCGGCGACCAGCAGCACGTGCTCACCGTGCAGCTGCCGCCGGGGGTCAGCGCCTACGACTT
Organism: Solirubrobacterales bacterium; assembly: GCA_038254735.1. Taxonomy (GTDB): domain Bacteria; phylum Actinomycetota; class Thermoleophilia; order Solirubrobacterales; family Solirubrobacteraceae; genus Palsa-465. The sequence continues at coordinate 37,847 of JBBSFX010000005.1, read as the reverse complement.
CACCTTCGGGTAGGCGGCGAGCAGCGCCGCGGCGCGCTCGAGATCCTCGGCCGTATTGACGTTCAACAGCCGCCTCGGGTCCTCGGGCGCAATCAGCCGCGGCGCCAGCCGCGCCACGGCCGCCCGCAGCGGGATCGCCGGATCGGCGGCCAGCAGCTCGGCCAGCGGCTCGAGCGCCTGCGAGGCGTAGCGCCCGAGCAGGGGCTGCGTCCCCGCGGCCGTGCCGACGATCGTCGTGCCGGTGGCACCGGCCAGCGCGCGGATCTCCGCTGGGCCGACCAGCGGCAGGTCGCAGGCACAGACGACGATCGGCCGCCCGCCGGCGCGCCCCAGCGCGGTGACGATCCCCACCAGCGGATGGTGGGACGCCGCCGACTCGATCCACACCGCCGGGCCCTCGCCGGCGCCGGGCGCCCAAGCCGGCAGCTCGGTGTCGGCCTTGGCCACCACCACGACCTCGCGCAGCACCGCCCGCAGCGCGGCCAGCGGGTGCTCGACGAGCGCCCGTCCGGCCAGCGGCGCCGTCGCCTTGGCGCCCCCCAGCCGGCGTCCGCGCCCGCCCGCCAGGACCACCCCGACGGGGGCCTCGGCGCGGCTCATCCGAGCCCCGGATCGTCGTCGGTCACCAACGGATCGTAGACTGGTCCGGATGGAGGGATCCACGGAGGTCCGGAGCTGGCTGCGCTGTTACCGGTGCTGGTCGCAGAACCTGGAGGTCCAGGTCCACTACGAGGGCATCCATCGCATCGACCCCGAGAGCGGTGAGCGCGGCGAGGTCGTCGACGAGATGCAGGAGGCGGTCGTCCAGTGCCTCGAGTGCATGCACGACCAGCCGCACCTGGGTTTCCACAACGGGCGGGTCGAGCCGATCGAGGATCGCTGGGAGCGGATGATCTCCGGGACGCCCTGGGTGGCCTCCTGCACGGTCACCGTCGAGGCCGACGACGTCGAGACGTGCTCGGGGCCGGAGGCCGGCGACGCGCTCTCCTACGCCGCCTTCGGCGATCACGGCACGCGCGAGTTCTTCACCCACGTGCGCTTCCACAAGCACGACGAGGAGCGGATCGTCGTGCACCTGCTGGTCGAGCTCTACGCGCGCTCCTCCGAGGAGGCGACCGAGGTGCTCGAGGAGGCCGCCCGGGGGACGCTGGCGATCACGTCGCTCGCCGAGGAGTCGCGGCCGCCCGCCTCCACGGGCGGCGGGGAGCACTGATCGCCGCCGCGGCCGACCGGCGCCGCCGCCACGCCCACCCTTCGAGCACGATCAGCGCCACGGCCACCGGGACCGTCGCCGGCAGCTCGTCGAGGACGAGGAACAGCAGGTCGAAGGCGCCCGCCAGCACCAGCGTGAGCAGCGCCGCCCAGCGCTGACGCCTCCGGTCCCCGGCCAGCAGCGCGCCCAGCACCGCGGCCACGAACAGATCGCCGTAGCCGAGCGAGACGCTGCCGAAGCTCTCGCTCTGGAGGCTCGGCAGGCCGCCGGCCGGATGCGCGGCGACCAGCGAGCGATTCGGCGCCTGGAGCAGGTCGGAGAGAACCAGCCAGACGTCGGCGGCCGACATCGCCACGATCCCCAGCTTCAGCCAGCCGGGCGGCGCGACGGCGGCCAGCAGCACCCCCAGGGTGACGCAGCTGAGCGCCGAGAGCAGCGCCCCGCACGCCTGTCCGGCCAGTGAGTGCGGCGCCGCCCACACGATCCCGAACAGCGGGATCGTCACCGCAGCGAAGGCGATGCGGGCACCGCGGGCGGCCCAGGCGAGCGCCGCCGCGGCGAGCAGCGGTATCGCCACCAGGGCCAGGTACGTGAGCCCGGTGGCGGTGTCCGAGGCGTAGCGGATCGCGAAGATCACTCCGACGATCGAGGCCAGCGGCACCAGCGCCCAGCCGCGCCCGTGCAGGCGCTCGAGCCGGGTCAGCCCGGGCGCCAGGCGCGGCGCCGCGACGGTCGCCGCCTGGAGCGCGATCAGGCCGGCGTCGGAGGGGATGAACGCAAGCGCCACGCTCCGGGAGGTTACGTGGCGCTCCCCGTGGTTCGAATCAGGTCAGCCGAGGCGCCGCTCGAGCGCCTCGAGCTGTCCGTGCAGCTCGCCCGGCAGCCTCTCGCCGAACAGCGCCAGGTGCGCCCGGACCTGCGGCAGCTGGGCCTTCCAGCCGTCGGCGTCGACGGCCAGCAGCTCCGCGATCGCCGCCGGCGCGAAGTCGAGGCCGTCGGTGTCGATGCCGGCGTCGCCGAGCGGCGGGATCAGGCCGATCGCCGTCTCGGAGCTGGCCGACCGCGCCGGCGACGACGTGGGGGAGGAGCGTGGGGAGCCGGCCTCGGCGGCCGTCGTCTCCGAGGACATCGTCGCGCCCATGAACACGCCGTGCTCCCAGTCGCGGGCCTCGTGCACGAGCGGCACCACCGTCGCGCGCCGGCCCCCAACAGCATCGCGTCGATCGGCACGCCGCGGGGGTCCTCCCACTCCGGGCGATCGACGGGCATTGCCCCGCGGTGTGGGACATAAGCTCTGGGCACTCCTTAAGACGGTCGATCGCCGGCAAGCCTACCCTGGAGGATGGCGTTTTCAGCGGTCTGACAGGTCCCCAGAACCGCCGACGGCAAGCCGGTCACTCGGCCGACTCGGCCGGCGGCGTGCCCGCCTCGCGGCGCGGCACCAGCACGAGCCGCTTGAACTCGGCCACCAGCACGCCGTCCTGGTTGAGCACCCGCGTGTGCACGCGCACCGTCCCGCGGTCGAGCTTGGAGCGCGAGGGCTTGACCTCGAGCACCTCGGACTCGCAGAACAGCGTGTCGCCGTGGAACACCGGCGCGGGATGGCTGAGCGCCTCGGTGGCCAGGTTGGCGATCGCCTTGCCGCTGACGTCGGAGACGCTCATCCCGAGCGCCAGCGAGTACACCAGCGGCCCGACGACGACGTTGCGCCCCTGCTGCGAGCCCTTGGCGTAGACGTCGTTGAGGTGCAGCGGGTGGTGGTTCATCGTGATCAGGCAGAACAGGTGGTCGTCCGACTCGGTCACCGTCTTGGCGGGCCAGTGCTTATACACGGCGCCGACCTCGAACTCCTCGAGATAGCGTCCGTAGGGATGGGCGCCGCTGGCCTCGCGCGCGGCCTGGTCGGTCTGCACTTCTGACATGAGCTGTACTCCTGATTCGTTCCGGAAGCGGCCCCGGAGGATGCCATCCGGCGTCGCGCCGAGGATCTCCGCGTACGCGAGGGTCCGGTTCGGGCGGCGCGACCGACGCCTGCCCGCTAGCTTTGAGCGGTAATCGAACAGGAGACGGCCAGCTGTGCGAAACCCCCGCGACTTCGGAAAGCCCCTAGCGATCGGCGCGCCGACGCCGCTGCTCGAGATCCCGTTCAGGCCCTCGCGGATGATCCACTTCCTCGACTTCTCCAACCAGAAGATGGTCGCCAAGGTGCCGGACATCGCACCGACGGTGGACATCCTGCTCGGCAACCTCGAGGACGCAGTTCCGGTCGACCGCAAGGAGGCGGCCCGCCAGGGGCTCGTCACCGTCGGCCGGGAGATGGAGCTCGGCGACACGCAGCTGTGGACGCGGGTCAACAGCCTCGAGTCGCCGTGGGTGCTCGACGACATCACCCGGCTGGTGAGCGAGATCGGCGACAAGCTCGACGTGATCATGGTCCCGAAGGTGGAAGGCCCGTGGGACATCCACTACGTCGATCGGCTGCTCGCCCAGCTCGAGGCGAAGGCGGGCATCCAGCGCCCGATCCTGATCCATGCACTCCTGGAGACCGGACTCGGCGTCGTCAACCTCGAGGCGATCGCCACCGCCAGCCCGCGGATGCAGGGCATGAGCTTCGGCCCCGCCGACCTGGCCGCATCGCGGCGGATGAAGACCACGCGCGTCGGCGGCGGGCACCCCGGCTACCGGGTCATCAACGACCCGGACCCGGCCGATCCCGAGGCGCCGCGGACGAGCGCTCAGCAGGACCTCTGGCACTACTCGATCGCCCGCATGGTCGACGCCTGCACCTCGGCGGGGATCCTGCCGTTCTACGGGCCGTTCGGCGACATCAAGGATGTCGAGGGCTGCGAGACCCAGTTCCGGGCCGCGTTCCTGCTCGGCTGCGTCGGCGCGTGGTCGCTGCACCCGGTGCAGATCGGGATCGCCAAGAAGGTGTTCAGCCCCGATCCCGAGGAGGTCCGGTTCGCCAAGAAGGTGCTCGAGGCGATCCCCGACGGCCGCGGGGTGCACATGATCGACGGCAAGATGCAGGACGACGCGACCTGGAAGCAGTGCCAGGTGATGGTGACCCTGGCCGAGATGCTGGCCCAAAAGGACGCCGAGCTGGCCGAGGCCTACGGCTTCGCCCCGGCCGCCGCCTAGCGATGCGCATCTCGGCCAAAGCCGACTACGCCGTCCGCGCCGCGGTCGAGCTGGCGGCGGCGACGAGCGAGAAGCCGGTCAAGGCCGAGCGCATCGCCTCCGCGCAGCAGATCCCGCTCAACTTCCTCGAGAACATCCTCGGCGAGCTGCGCCACTCGGGGATCGTGCGCTCGCACCGCGGCGCCGAGGGCGGGTTCCGCCTCGCCAAGCCGCCGGAGGAGATCACAATCGCCGACGTGATCCGCGCCGTCGAGGGCCCGCTGGCCAGCGTCCGCGGCGGGCCGCCCGAGGAATCGACCTACGGCGGCGCCGCGGAGGCGCTGCCGCGCGTGTGGATCGCCGTGCGGGCCAACCTGCGGGCCGTGGTCGAGCACGTGACCGTGGCCGATGTGGCCCGGGGCAAGCTGCCCAAGGCGATCGACAAGCTCGCGGCCGACCCGGAGGCCTGGACCACGCGCTGAGCGCCTGCGTCTCATAGCTCCGATCAGAGACCGCCTAGTTCGTGGATCGATTTACCTCGCAACAGCCGCCGGCGGGCCGCTGCGATGCCGGAGCGGCCGCCTGCGGCGGCATTTCGCTAGGCTCCGCCGCCGCCGATGCGCTTCTTCGAATACGAGTCCCGGGCGATCGTCGCCAAGGCGGGAATCCCCGTCACCAAGCACGGTTTCGCCCGGACCGCCGACGAGGCCCGGCGCATCGCGCAGGACATCGCCGGCCCGGTCGTGATCAAATCCCAGGTGCTCACCGGCGGGCGGATGAAGGCCGGCGGCGTGCAGTTCGCCGAGACCGCCGAGGAGGCCGCCGAGCATGCCGAGGCGGTGCTGCAACTCGAGATCAACGGCCACATGCCGCGCGGCGTGCTCGTCGACTCGAAGGCTGAGGTCGAGCACGAGTACTACGCCGGCGTCGTCTGGGACGGGATCCGCAAGCAGCCGGTGATGCTGTTCAGCGACCTGGGCGGGATCGACATCGAACAGGTCGCAGAGGAGCACCCCGACCACGTCGCGCGCGTCCACTTCTCCACCCGCGAGCCGTTCGAGGACTGGCAGGCCAAGCAGCTGATCGCCTCGCTGGGGGTCACCGGCTCGCCGCTCAACCGGCTGACGCCGATCCTGGCCCGGCTGGCGAGGCTGTTCCTCCAGTTCGACATGACGCTGGCCGAGATCAACCCGCTCGGCGAGCTGGCCGACGGCTCGTTCATCGCGCTCGACGCCCACATGGACATGGAGAACGAGGCCCGGCCCCGCCACAAGGCGCTGCTGAAGGAGCTCGCGGTCGGCGACGAGGAGACCCGGCAGGCCCGCGAGGCCACGCCCTTCGAGCTCGCGGGCGAGCAGGTCGACGCCCAGGACCATCGCGGCGTGGCCGGCAACGTGACCGAGTTCGACGGCAACCTCGGGCTGGTGATCGGCGCCGGCGGCGGCTCATTGACGCTGTTCGACGCCGTCCGCGCCCACGGCGGCAACCCGGCCAACTACTGCGAGATCGGTGGCAACCCGTCGGTGCGCAAGGCCTGCGGCCTGGCCAAGCTGGTGCTGCAGAAGCCCGGCGTCGACAAGATCGCCGTGATGATGTCGATCGTCTCCAACACCCGCGTCGACATCGTCGCCCGCGGCGTGATCAAGGCCTGCGTCGAGCTTGGCTACGACCCCGCCGAGAAAATCGCCATCTTCCGGATCCCCGGCGCCTGGGAGGAGGAGGGCTTCAAGATCCTCGAGCGGTACGGGGTCGACTATGCCGACCGCTCGGTGTCGCTGCACGAGGCCGCCCGGCGCGCGGTGGAGAAGATCCCGGCCACCGGAGGCGTGGCGTGAGCATCCTCGTCGACGCGCGCACGACGTTCATCGTCCAGGGGATCACCGGCCGCGAGGCGGTCAACCTCACGCGGGAGTGCCTCGACTACGGCAAGGGCGCCAGGATCGTCGGCGGCGTCACTCCCGGACGGCTCGGCCGCGACGTCCACGGCGTCCCGGTGTTCGACACCGTCGCCCAGGCCGTCGAGCACAACGGGGGCCCGATCGACGGCTCGGTGGTCACCGTCCCCCCCGCGTTCACCAAGGACGCCGTGCTCGAGGCGCTGGGCAACGGCGTCAAGCTGGTGGTGATCGTGACCGAGCGGATCCCCCGCCGCGACGTCGCCGAGATGGTCGAGGTCGCCAACGCGCACGGGGCGCGGATCATCGGTCCGAACTGCCTGGGGATGATCGTCCCCGACGTGATCAAGATGGGCGGGATCGGCGGTCCCGCCAAGGACGCCGCCAAGTCCTACAGCCCGGGTCCCGTCGGCGTCATCTCCCGCTCCGGCGGGATGACGACCGAGATGTCATCGACACTCACCGCCGCCGGTCTCGGCCAGTCGACCGCCGTCTCGATCGGCGGCGACGCGATCATCGGATCGAGCTACGCCGAGCTGATGCCGCTGTTCGAGGCCGACGAGCAGACCAAGGCGATCGTCATCTACACCGAGCCCGGGGGCCGGATGGAGGCCGAGCTGGCCCGCTACGTGACCGAGCAGAGCTCGCGGCTGCCGATCGTCGCGTTCATGGCCGGGCGGTTCATGGACGAGATGCCGGGAATGAGCTTCGGCCACGCCGGGACGATCGTCGAGGGCCAGGCCGATACCGCGGGCGAGAAGGTCGCGCGGCTGGCCGAGGCGGGAATCGTCGTCGCCGAGGAGATCTCGGAGATCCCGGCGATCGTCAGGCAGCGGGCCGGGCTATGAGCGCCGCACTACTCATCAATGTCTCGGGGGCCATCGGCGCTACGCGACCTCGCCGGGGCGAATTCTCGTGAGCGCGCTGTTCATCGAGGTCCGGGTGGATCAGAGCGTCGCCGGCGACCGGGGGCTGGCGGCCAAGCTGGCCGAGGTCTGCCCGGTCGACATCTTCAGGGCGGGTGCCGACGGTGTCGAGATCGTCGAGGACAACCTCGACGAGTGCGTGCTCTGCCAGCTGTGCCTGAACGCCGCCCCCGCGGGCGCCGTGCAGGTGATCAAGCTCTACGACGACGGCGCGGTACTCGGCGCCTGAGCCGGCGCCGTGACCGGCTCGGGACACCGGCCGGGTGAGGGTGCGGGGAAGCAGCTCCATCACTTCGGCCACCTGATCGCCGAAACCAACGCCGGCCGGGTGGGCGCAGCGACGCCGGCGCTATTGTCGCGCTGCCAACAGGCCCGCCGACGAAAAGGAAGCTGAGATGTCGACTCTCGCGCTGGAGACCGTCGAGTACAACACCGAGCAGCGCGTCGCCTGGGTGACGCTCAACCGCCCGGATGCTCTCAACGCCTGGACCCGCCAGCTCGGCGAGGAGCTGACCGCCGCGCTCGACGCCGCCGCCGAGGACCCCGCGGTCCGCGCGATCGTGATCACCGGCGCCGGCCGCGCGTTCTCCTCCGGCGCCGACCTGAAGGCCGGCGGCGTGCTCGGCGAAAACGGCAAGCCGGACGTCTCGACGCCGCTGCGCGAGGTCTACAACCCGCTAATCCTCCGCGTGCGGACGATCCCCAAGCCGGTGATCGGCGCGATCAACGGCGGCGCGGTGGGGATCGGCTGCTCGCTGGCGCTGGCCTGCGACATGCTGATCGCCTCCGAGGCGGCGTACTTCCTGCTCGCCTTCGTCAACATCGGGCTCGCGCTCGACGGCGGCGCGTCGATCCTGCTGCCGGCGCTGGTCGGCCATGCCCGCGCGTTCGAGATCGCCTACAAGGGCGAGCGGCTGCCCGTCGCCAAGGCGCTCGACTGGGGGATCGTCAACGAGGTGGTCGCGGGCGAGAAGCTGCTCGAGACGGCGGCCGCGCTGGCCGCCCGGTTCGCCGCCGGGCCGCCCGGCTCCTACGCCGGGATCAAGCGGGCGATCAACGCGGCCGCATACGCGGCGATCGAGCAGCAGCTGGAGCTCGAGACGGTAGAGCAGCAGCAGCGGGCCGAATCGGCCGACTTCCTCGAGGGCGTCGTCGCCTTCATGCAGAAGCGACCGCCCGAGTTCACCGGCGCCTGATCCGTCGCGCCGGCCGGTTCACCGGCGCGGTGCGACGGCGCGATCCGGGTAGGCTGCCGGCCATGAACCTAGCCCGCAACCTGACCGAGTCCGCGGCCCGTGACGGCGACCACGTCGCGATCAAGCTCGACGACGCCGAGATCACCTACGCGCAGCTCGACGGCGCCAGCGCGCAGGTCGCCGGGCTGCTGTCCGAGCACGGCTTCACCGCCGGCGACCGGGTCGGGATCATGCTCCCGAACATCCCCCACTTCCCGATCTGCTACTACGGCATCGTCCGCGCCGGCGGGGTGGTGGTACCGATGAACGTGCTGCTCAAGAGCCGCGAGGTGGCCTTCTACCTGCGCGACTCGGGCGCGAAGCTGCTGTTCGCCTGGGAAGGCTTCGTCGAGGACGCCGAGCGCGGCGCGGCCGACGCCGGCGCGGAGTGCATCGTCGTGAAGATGGCGGAGTTCCAGGCGCTCGTCGGTGCCGCGAGCGCGATCACCGAGGTGGCCGACACCGACGATGGCGACACCGCGGTGATCCTCTACACCTCGGGCACCACCGGTACGCCGAAGGGCGCCGAGCTCAGCCACCACAGCCTGGCCCGCAACGCGGAGATCTCGGCCGGGCTGTTCAACCTCGGCGAGCACGCCGTCGCGCTCGGGGCGCTGCCGCTGTTCCACACCTTCGGCCAGACCTGCGGGATGAACGCGATCGTGCTGGCCGGCGGGACGCTGACGCTGATCCCCCGCTTCGACCCCGGCAAGGCGCTCGAGATCATCCAGCGCGACAGCGTCAACGTGTTCGAGGGCGTGCCGACGATGTACGGTGCGATGCTCCACCATCCGCAGGCCGACGAGTACGACACCTCGACGCTCGAGGTGTGCGCGTCGGGCGGCTCGGCGATGCCGGTCGAGCTGATGCGCGGCTTCGAGGAGAAGTTTCACTGCAAGGTGCTCGAGGGCTACGGGCTGTCGGAGACCTCGCCGGTCGCCTCCTTCAACCATCCCAACCGCGAGCGCAAGCCGGGGTCGATCGGCACCCCCGTCGACGGCGTCGAGATGAGGGTCGTCGACGACGAGGGTGAGGAGGTTCCCCAGGGCGAGGTCGGCGAGATCGTAATCCGCGGCCACAACGTCATGAAGGGCTACTGGAACAAGCCCGACGCGACCGCCGAGGCGATCCGCGACGGCTGGTTCCACACCGGCGACATGGCCAAGGTCGACGAGGACGGCTACTTCTTCATCGTCGACCGCAAGAAGGACATGATCATCCGCGGCGGCTACAACGTCTACCCACGCGAGATCGAGGAGGTGCTCTACGAGCATCCGGCGGTCCGCGAGGCCGCCGTCGTCGGAATCCCGCACGACACCCACGGCGAGGAGGTCGGCGCTGCCGTGACCCTCAAGGAGGGCTGCGAGGCCTCCGCGGAAGAGCTGCGCGATTTCGTCAAGGACCAGGTGGCGGCCTACAAGTACCCCCGCAAGGTGTGGTTCCTCGACGAGCTGCCCAAGGGTCCGACCGGCAAGATCCTCAAGCGGGAGATCGAGCCGCCCAGCGATGGCTGAGGTGGTGGTCCGCGACGCGGCGCCCGCCGACGTCGCGAAGCTGCACGAGATGATCGTCGCGCTCGCCGTCTACGAGCGGGCCCCGGACGCCGTCACCGGCACCCCGGAGATGCTCGGCGAGGCGCTGTTCGGGGCCGCGCGGGCCGGCGAGGCGCTGATCGCCGAGGTCGACGGTGAGGTGGCCGGGTTCGCGCTCCACCACGGCACCTTCTCGACCTGGGAGTGCACGGCGGGGATCTGGCTCGAGGACCTGTTCGTCGACGACGCGCACCGCCGCGCCGGCGTCGGCGAGGCGCTGCTCGGGCACCTCGCTCGGCGCACCGTCGAGCGCGGCTGCGCGCGGCTCGAGTGGGCCGCGCTGAGCTGGAACACGCCGGCGCTCGACTTCTACGCCAAACTCGGCGCCAAGCGGCTCGAGGAGTGGCGGATGCACCGGCTCGACGGGCCCTCGCTTGCGCGCGTCGCCGGCCTCCCCGCTTAGGCCCACGGGCAAATTGTGCGCGCGGCGCCTGCCGGTCCGGCCGGGCCGGGGCGGATGGGGCCTCGCCGGCACGACCCGCGCGGCGGCACCGGAAATAGATGAGCCCCGCCGGGTGGCGGGGCTCATCCGTAGCAGGCCTGTAAGCCGGATCTTGTCGAGAGCAGTCATCCATCTGAGCGGCCTACCCGGACCTCGGCGGGCAGCCTCCGAACGGTCCTGCTTGGCCTAGCATCAGGTGGGGTTTACCTGGCCGCCGCGTCACCGCGACGCCGGTGCGCTCTTACCGCACCATTTCACCCTTACCGGCCTGAAGCGCTCGAGCAACTCCAGGCTTAGGCGGTGTCATTTCTGTGGCACTTTCCCGCGGGTTTCCCCGGGTCGGCGTTACCGACCACCTTGCCCTTTGATGTCCGGACTTTCCTCGAAGGCGAATGCCTCCGCGACTGCTCAGCCTGCGCCGACAAGCATAGCGGCGCCCGCGAGCGCCTACCCGCACAGGCTTGTCGCAACGCCTTGCAGCGCTTCGCGAGCGCCTACCGCAGGCTCGTCCCGCAGCTCGTGCAGCGACCACCTGTCGGCAGCGCGTGGACCCCGTACTCGGGCGCCATCGCCTCGCCGCAGACCAGGCAGGGGACGACGCAATGGGCGGTGAGCCCCTCCCAGCGGTCGGCGAGCAGCGCATCGAGCGTCTGCTCGCGGCCGATCGGCTCATCGCCGACGGACTCACCACCCAAGGCCGCGTCCCGGGTCCGGGCCGGCACCGGCGCGCCGCGGATGTCGTCGAACAGCGTCGGTGGACTGGCGAGCGCGGTCATGATCCTCGGCCGGCCCCGGTCACGAGATGCTCCGCATCAGCCCGACCACCTTCCCCAGCACCCTCACCTCGCGGCTGCGAATCGGCTCCATCGAGTCGTTCTCGGGCTGCAGGCGGACGTGGTCGGCCTCCTGGAAGAAGCGCTTGACCGTCGCCTCCTCCCCCACCAGCGCGACGACGATCTCGCCGTTGTCGGCCGCCTCCTGCGGGCGCACGACGACGAGGTCGCCGTCGAGGATACCGATCTTCGTCATCGACTCGCCGCGCACGCGCAGCAGGTACTCGCCGTCGTCGCCGCCGGCGAACGTGGGCGTCTGGATGTAGTCCTCGATGTTCTCCTCGGCCAGCACGGGCTGACCCGCCGCGACCTGCCCGACCAGCGGCAGCCCGGGCTTGACGAAGCTGCGCGTCGCCGCGGCGGCGCGGTCGAGCAGTTCGATCGCCCGCGGCTTGGTCGGATCGCGGCGCAACAGCCCGATCCGCTCCAGGTTGGCCAGGTGCGCGTGCACGGTCGAGGACGACGCCAGTCCCACCGCCTTGCCGATGTCGCGCACCGTCGGCGGATAGCCGTACCTGGCCGAGTAGCGCTTGATGAAGTCGAAGATCTCCTGCTGTCGCTTGGTCAGATCCATCAGGTCAACTCCTCCCACGGCGGCGCAGAGCCGCTGCCGGGATATGGACTGCTGTCGGGTCGGTCGAACATGTGTTCGTAAACATAGCGCGGCCACGGGACGGACACAAATCCCCACCGCCGCCGACCGTCCGGGCGACGGTGGCCGTCGCGGTCGTCGGGGCTATACTGGCCGACCCGGCGCCTGTGGCGGAATTGGTAGACGCGCAAGGTTGAGGGCCTTGTGGACCGATTGGTCCGTGGAAGTTCGAGTCTTCTCGGGCGCACTGAGAAGCCCCGCTCATGCGGGGCTTTGTTGTCCCCGAGGCTCAGATGCTCCGTCCGGCGTGGGTACAGTCGTCTGCGCGCGCCAGGCACTGGCAGACCGGAGCCGCTGTCTTCGTTCAGCGTTCAGCCGTCAGGGCTGATGAGTGCAGCTATCCCGAGCCGTAGCGGTGGCCGGGACCGCCGGGCCTCCAAGCCGTGACCGGTCCGACCATATTCGGGTTTGCGTCCCGGCGCGCAGCGAGTACCGTGTCAGACGTGGACGACCTCGAGATCAACGCCCTCGTGACCAGGCTGTCGCGTCCGCACGCCTCGGGCGGAGTGGTGATCGAGCGCGCGGCGATCCTGGCGGCGGGCACCGACTTCCCCGCCGTCATCGACTGGATCACCGCCCACGCCGGCACTCCGGACACGACGGTGTCCGAGCCTCGCCGCAACGGCCTCCACGGGTCGCGCGTCCATGGTGGAGGGACGGCCGCCTCGCCGCCGCCGCAGCGGTTCGTGCTGCCGCCCGGCGCGCTCCGCTGACCCGCTCGGCACGTTCGGGAAGCGGTTGAACCCCAGCCGCGATTCGCTTCGGGGGACGAGACCTGCTAGACCGTATGACAGGGCGTCTACGAAAGGCTCCGATGACTCGAGCCAGTTGACCCCGGCCGTCGGGTCGCGCTCCCTCTATCTGGCGCGAGGGCACCCTAACGATCTGCGCCGAACCGGGTCACCGCTGCACGCAGACGCCGAATGACTCAAGGAGACAGCGATCGCCCCCAAGCACAAGCTGACCGTGTCCGTGCAGCCGACGAAGCCTCGACCCACTTCGGCCGAACGACGCGCCGCGGAGATCGCGACGCTCTCGAGCAAGCAGGCGAAGCTCAAGCAGGAATCGGCCGAGCGCCGCGCCAAGCGCGCACGCGACGACGCTCCGGCGCCGCCGAAGGCGCGCGGGAAGCCTGATCCGCAGCGCAGCGACTCGCGCTGATCGGCCGAACATCTCCAGGTCCAGCCAGCGCGACTCACGCGGACCGTCGCTTCGTCGCCGGGCGGCGCTCAGCATCGTGGGGGCCGCGATCGTCGGCGGCGTGCTCGCCGTCGAGCTCGCCGGCCGCCGGGGTCAGTTCACGGCCGCGATTCACGCCGCTCCGCTCTGGACGTTGTCGGGAGTCGTGCTGCTCCAGATCGTCGCCCTGCTCGCGCGGACCGAGGCCTGGAACGTCTGCGTCCGGGCGACGGGCGCGACGGTCGGCCGCCGGCGTCTGTTCCGCGCGGCCGGCGTCGGCTACCTGGCGAGCGTGATCAACGGGTCGCTCGGGGTGGCGGCCCGAATCGCCTCCCTGCGTCGCGCCGCTCCCGAGGACAGCCCGCGCGTGCCGGCGCTGCTGGCCGCCGAAATTCCGATCATCAGCGTCGAGGTCGCATTGACGGCAATCTTCTCGTTCACGCTGATCGGCCCGCTCGGCATCGCCTGGTGGGTGCCGGTGATCGCAGTCGCAGCCGCGGGTGCCGCCGTGCTCGGGCTGCGTCGGCTGTCGGAGCGCCGCCGGATCGGACTGTGGTCGGGCCTGGCGGTGATGCGCGATCAGCGCGGTCGCATGATCGCGCTGGTGATACTTGCCATCTGCGCTCAGATCGCTCGCAACTGGCTGGTGCTACGCGCGATCGGGGTACAAGTCTCGGTGTTCGACGCGATCGCGTTGCTGATCACGACGTTCACGCTCGGTCAGCTCCCGATCGGCCCCAGCCTGGGCCCGGCGGCGGCGGTGCTGATCCTCGGCTCGCACGGCGTCGCGAACGTCGCTGCGGCCGGCGTCCTGCTGGCCGCCACCTCGACGGTCGGCTCGCTTTGCTACGCCGGGTGGGCGGTCGCCGACCGCCTGGCCGGTCGCCGCAGCGCCATCACGCCGGAGCTCGCCGGGAGCCCCCCGGCCGCCGTAAGCCCCCCGGCCGCCGTCGCAGCGATCCGCGCCTGAGCGGAGCTGTCCTACCTGCCGGTAGGCCGGTGCGTAGAGCCACGATTGAAGCCGGCGCGACCCTTGCGGCCGGCGACGGCGTCACGGGCTGCACCGTGCATCGGCGGCGCCGTGCGACGGATCAACAACCGCAGGGCGGTGTCCTGCGGGCCCTCCTGCTCGCGCTCGGTCAACGCGCTCGGAGGGACGGTGCGAAACATCGGACCGCGGTTTGGGTCCACCACCGCGACGACGACCTTCGAGCGACTCGGGGCGTCGAACACGATCCCGTCGAGCGCCGGGCCGGCGCTCGCGACCGTCACGAGCCCGCCGATCGTCGTGGCCTCCATCCGTCGAGCGTACCGAGCGCGGGCCGCCACGGGCGCACGGGACGGCGACCAACCGCGCCGCCGGCTCGAGCCCGAGTACGGTGGGAGGATCGACAATCGAGCCGACAAGCCGCGGCGGACCGCGCGCGAGCTCGCCCGAGCGGTTGAGGGAGGCCGTAACGTGGGTGCGGCCCTGCGGCACCTCGACGGCCACGGGACCGAGCCCGAAGCGGTCGGTGTCGCCGAAGCGCTCGCGCGGTTTCTCGTGGCGCGCTGTGATTCGCACCACGCCGGCTGGCGCGTCGTCCGACAGGTCGTCGTCGACTCGGCGGCCGACGCCCCGTGGGAGAAGTGCGCCCGGCGCGCGGTACCGCTCGTCGCCGAGGATCTCATCAGCCTCGCCGGCGAGCGCGGGCGCACACCACTGGTGCGCGCGCAACACATCGCCGCCCAGCGCCGCGCCGAGCAGATCGCCGGACACGTCGACCCGGCGGCGATCCTTGCCGACCTCGGACTGGCCTGCCCGGTGACGAGCTCCGAACGATGGCGCGTCGCGCTGCGCTCCGCGGTGATAGCCCGCTCCCGCGAACAGGTCGCTCGCGCGGTCGATCGCTCGCTTCGCGCGTGAGGGCTCCAATCCCGAGCGCGATCCCTCAGTACAGGCCTTCGCGGCGCGCATACCGCGCCGCGCGCTCGCGCTCGTGCGCGGCGACGTCGAGCTCGGGCAGGCTGAGCAGGCGCAGGATGTCGCCCTGGCGCGGCAGCGCCGAGCGGTCGATGTGGTGCTCCGGGTTCCACAGGCCGGAGCGGATCAGTGCCTTGGCGCACTGCGTGTAGGCCTCGATCACGTCGACCACGATCCCGACCCGAGGGGGCTTGCCCTCGATCGCGCTCGGCGCCAGCAGCTCGGCGTCGTCGGTGATCAGCGCGGTCCCGTTGACCCGGAACGTGTCGCCGACGCCGGGGATCAGGAACAGCAACGCGATCCGGGGGTCGGCGAGCAGGTTGACCAGCGTGTCGGCGAGCCGGTTGCCGGGCCGCTCGGGCAGCAGCAGCGTGCGCTCGTCGAGCACCCTGACGAAGCCGGCGGGGTCGCCGCGGGGCGAGACGTCCATGCTGCCGTCCGGCTGCCCCGTGGCCACGCACACGAACGGCGAGCGCTCGACGAACTGCCTCGTGAGCTCGTTCAGCCGGTCGGCGAGCTTCGCGCGGACCAGCTCGGTCGGCTCACCGAGGATCTGCCGGAGCTCGGCTTCCGAGGTGATCGAGCGGACGGCGGGCACCGACCAACGGTAGCTCGCCGGTGTGCCGCTCGGCCAGGTGCGCGCACAACGCCCGCACGACCTCGGGATCGAACTGCGTCCCGGCGTGGCGGCGGAGTTCGGCCGTCGCCTCCTCGGTGCTGCGGCGCGGCTGATAGCAGCGGTCCGAAGTCATGGCCTCGAAGGCGTCGCAGGCAGCGATGATCCGCGCCCCGAGCGGAATCGCGGCGGCGGCCAGGCCGTCCGGGTAGCCGCCGCCGTCCCAGCGCTCGTGGCTTGAGCGAACGAGCCGGGCCACGGGACGCAGGGCCGGATCGACGTTGAGGATGCGCTCGCCGATCAGCGGGTGCTCGCGCATGAACTGCCACTCGGCCGCCGTCAGCGGTCCGGGCCTCTCGAGGATCTCGTCGGGGATCGCCAGCTTGCCGACGTCGTGGAGCTCGGCGGCGCGCAGGAGCTCGTCGAGCTGCTCGGAGTCGAGCGGGAAGTAGCGTGCGGTCCCGCGGGCCAGCCGGCCGACGTCGCCGCAGTGCTGGTGAAGCTCCGGGGTGCGCTCGGTGAGGATCTGCATCAGCACGTCGCGGGTGCGCTGTCGTCCCGCGCGACTGGAGCGCGTCTTGTCGGCGTACATGCGCTGGTCGGCGAGCTGAAGCGCCGCACTGCCCGTGGCCGCGTCGTCGGGAACCACCGCGAGGCCGTAGGAGGCCGTGACGGCGAAGCCGCTTCCCTGCTCGGTCAGCGCCGCCGCCAACGCCCCGACCTCAGGGCTGCGGCGGTTAAAGCGTCCGCGCAGAAGCACACAGAACTCGTCGCCGCCGAGCCGGTAGGCGTGCCCCAGCCCCTCGCCGGCGCCGAGCAGGGCGGCGCCGAGCCGAGCCAGCAGCGCGTCGCCGGCGGCGTGCCCGAAGCTGTCGTTGTAGCGCTTGAAGCCGTTCAGGTCGCAGAACGCGAGCGTCACCGGCCCGGCGTCCCGCGTGCGGGCCACGGCCGCGTCGAGGTCGTGCAGCAGCCTGGGGCGGTTGCCGAGGCCGCTGAGCCCGTCGGTGATCGCCTCCTCCGCGCTGCGGCGCAGCATTCGGAGGTTCTCCAGGTAGCTGAGCGATCCACGCAGCGTCATCAGCAGCAGCGCGCCGGCGGCGAGAGCGACCGAGGCGGCCGCCACCTTGTGGAACGCGGCGTCGACGAGCAGGGCGAGAGCGAGCGCGGCGGCGATCATCGGTAGCGCCAGGGTCTCCGGGGTGAGGATCGCCTCGGGCCCGCGCCCGCGGGCCGGCTGCCAGGCCGCCAGCGCGAACAGGCTCATCGCCGCCGGCCACAGCGTGTCGAGGATGCCGCCCGCGACGTAGGCGGCCCCAGCCTCGGTGTACACGAACACCAGGTCGGCGGCGGCCATCAGGGCGATGCCGGCGCCGAGCAGCACCCATACGCGCCCGGGGCGCCAGCCCGCCAGGCAGAACGCGACCAGCACGAACGCCAACAGCGTGAGGTCGAGGATCGGGTAGGCGAGGTTGATGGCGTCCTCGATGAATCGCCCACGGCTGACGGCGAGGATGGAGGGCAGCACGAGCCCGGAGCCGATCGCGGCGACGGTAAGCCCGACCACCCCGCCGTCGAGCCACTGCGCGAGGCCGCTGCGGCGGAAGTGGGTCCGGATCAGCAGCATCAGCGCGAGGCAGATCGCCGGGTGCATCGACAGGTACGCGGCGTCGGCGACCGAGGGGTACGGCGGCACGGCGAGATCGTTCAACCACAGCGTCCAGATCAGGTCCCCGGCGAACCACCCGGCCAGCGCGAACGTCACCAGCCCCCACGCCCAGCGGTCCTCGCGCCGGCGGATCACCCGGGCGGCGCAGACGGCGGCGGCCACGAGCTCGACCGCGGTGTAGACCCAGTCCTTGCTGAAGCCGTCAAGGCGATGGCCGCCAAGGCCGAACAGGGCGTGGGCGGCGTGGAACGCGACGCCGAGCCCGATCGCGGCGACGGCGATTCGCAAGAGCCGGGAATGAGACGAAAGCAACCGCATGCAGCTCTCCTGCCGAGGGACTCCTTGCGACGAGTGATCGGCCCCGGAGACCGTAACTTGAGCTCCGGGGTCAGTCGGTGGCCAGCATCACGTCCGACGCCTTGACGACGGCCGTGACGCGGCTGCCCTCGCTGATGGCGAGGTCGCGAACCGCCTCGACCGTGATCGAGGCGACGAGCCGGACGCCGCCGGCGTCGAGCTCGACGTTGGCGATTGCCTCGCCGGCGTTGACCGCCACGACCGTGGCCGGGATCTGGTTGCGCGCGCTCAGCCGCATGCTCTGCCTCCTAGTGGGTGGTGGTCGGCGCCGCGCCGGTGCGCGACGCCGCCCCGGAAGTGTGCCCACTCGGCTGACGGGACCGCTGGTAACGTCGCCGCACCGTGAGTGACAGCGACGCGATCCTGGCCCGGGAGCTCGCGCGCGCCGCCGGCGAGGTGCTGGTCGCCCTCCGGGGTAGCGGCGCGTTCTGCGGAGCCGCCCTCGGCGCTGCCGGCGACGCCGTCTCGCACGCGCTGCTGGCCGGCGGCCTCGCCGGAGCGTGCCCCGAGGATGGCCTGCTGTCCGAGGAATCGGGCCCCGACCCGCGGCGGCTCGGGCGCGCGCGTGTGTGGATCGTCGACCCGCTCGACGGCACCCGCGAGTACCGCGAGGGCCGCGGGGACTGGGCCGTGCACGTGGCGCTGTGCGAGCACGGCGTCCCCGCCGCGGCGGCCGTGGCGCTCCCGGCGCGCGGGCGGGTGTTCTCGACCGAGCCGGCGGAGGTCGTCGCCGCCGCGCGGGCGCGCGGCGCGGTGCGGATCGCCGTGTCGCGCACCCGGCCGCCGGCACAGGCCGGGCGCGTAGCCGCTGCGATGCACGCCGAACTCGTGCCGATGGGCTCGGCCGGCGCCAAGGCGATGGCGGTGCTGACCGGCGAGGTCGACGCCTACCTCCACGCGGGCGGACAGTACGAATGGGACTCCGCGGCGCCGGCCGGCGTCGCGCTGGCCGCCGGCCTGCACGCCTCGCGGATCGACGGCTCGCCGCTGCGCTACAACCGGCCGGACCCGGCGCTCCCGGATCTGCTGGTGTGCCGCGCCGAGCTCGCCGGGCCGCTGCTCGCGGCGCTGGCGGAGGCCGGCACGGTGGCCGGATGAGCCGGCCGGTGGACGCCGCGGTGCTCGTCTGCGGGACGGCTCCCGAGACCGAGGGGGTGGCGGAGCGGCTGGCCGCCGAGCGCCCCGTGGTCGTGTGCCGCGATACCGCCGGACTGCTCGCGGCCGCACCCGCGGCCGAGGTCGCGGTGCTCGTGCTCGACGCCGAGGCCGGGGTCACCGGGCCGGTGGCGCGGCTCGCCGCTGTGCTCGGGCTGCTGTCGGTCGATCGCACGGTGGCGGCGGTGACGCTGCTCGAGCGGACCGCGGACCCGGACGCCCGCCGGCGCGCGATCGAGCCGACGCTCGCCGCTCAGCTCACCGCTCAGCTCGGCGTCGCGGCCGTCCTCCGCGCCGATGCCCCCGCCGCCGCGCTCCTCGGGCCGGCGCCGAGCGGGGCGCCCGAAGACGCCCGCGCGCCCGAACGCGCCCGCGCGCTCGGGAGCGCCCCACCCGCTGGCGCCCCACCGGTCCCCGAGCCTGTGAACGCGGACCAGTTCGAGGCCGACGTGATCTGGACCGGCGCCGCACCGCTGACTCCTGGCCGGCGCTACCGGCTGTCGCTCGGCGAGCAGACACTCAGCGCTACGGTCGCGGCGCCCAAGCACCGGCTCGACCCGGTGTCCGGCCGGCGCCTGGCCGCCATGACCCTGTCCCGCGACGAGATCGGGGTCGCCGTGATCACCGCCGAGCGGCCGATCCCGGTCGTCGCCTACCGGCAGGACCGCCGCGCCGGCCGCTTCACGCTCCGCGACCGCGACCGCGACAGCGAACGAGACGGCGACAGCGACAGCGAACGAGACGGCGACCGCGGCGCGGCGGTGGCCACCGGCCTGATCCGCTTCGCCCTGCGCCGCTCCCAGAACCTACACCCGCAGGCACTCGCCGTGGGCAAGCGCGAGCGGGCGGCGCTGAACGCCCACCGGCCCGCGGCGGTGTGGTTCACCGGGCTCTCGGGGGCCGGCAAGTCAGCGATCGCCAACCTCGTCGAGCAGCGGCTGCACGCCGCCGGCGTCCGCACCTACCTGCTCGACGGCGACAACGTCCGACACGGGCTGAACAAGGACCTCGGCTTCACCGCGGCCGACCGGATCGAGAACGTCCGCCGGGTCGCCGAGGTCGCGCGGCTGATGGTCGAGGCCGGGCTGGTGGTGCTGGCGGCGTTCATCTCGCCGTTCCGCGACGAGCGCCGCCTGGCCCGCGAGCTGCTCGCTCCCGGCGAGTTCTGCGAGGTGTTCGTCGACACCCCGCTGGCGCTCGCCGAGGCGCGTGACGTCAAGGGGCTGTACGCCAAGGCCCGGCGTGGCGAGCTGGCCAACTTCACCGGGATCGACTCGCCCTACGAGCCGCCCGAGCGCCCCGAGGTGCGCATCGACGGCGCCATCACGAGACCCGACGCGGCGGCGGAGCAGGTGATCGAGCAGCTCCGGGAGATGGGCGTGATCCCGTGAGCGGTTGTAGGCTCCACATCGGTGACGCGGCCGGGAAGAGCACGATGAAGGTCGCCCCCGACGGCTACCCGCCCACGGCGCTGGCCGCCGACGCCGCGGCCAAGGCCGCGGCCGAGGCCGAGGCGCACGGCTGCGAGGTGACGCTGCCCGCCCCCGACCGCCGCGCCGCACTGCCGGCCCGGCTCCACGCTCCCGCCCAGCCCGACCCGGTGCACTGAGATGCCCGCCCCGCGCCTGTGGTCCTGGCACCTGTCCCCGTTCGCCGGCAAGGCGCGGATCGCGCTGGCGGTCCGAGGCGTCGAGGTCGAGCTGCTCGAGGTCGATCCCCGCGAGCGGCCCCCGCGGCTGCGCGAGCTGAACCCGAGCGGCCGGGTGCCGGTGCTCGAGGTGAACGGCGCGGCGATCCGCGAGTCGACGGCGATCGCCGAGTTCGCGCAGGACGCTGGCTCGGGACCGTCGCTGTGGCCGGCCGACCCGGCGCGCCGCGCCTTTGCGCGCGGCCTGCTCCGTTGGGTCGACGACGAGCTCACGGTCAACTTCTTCCTGTCGATCCGCAAGGAGGCGTTCGGCCTGCTCCCGGGTGACCCGCCGGACGTCGTCACGACGCTGCGGGCGACGCTGGTCAAGCGCTGGCCGGCGCTCGAGCGGCAGCTCACGGCGAGCGACGGGCCGTGGCTGGCCGGTGGCGAGCCGCCGACGCTGGCCGACCTGGCGGCGCTGCCGCTGGCCGTGCGGCTGGCCCAGTGGAAGCCTGAGCTGGCCCCCGACCCGCAGGCCTGCCCGCTGAGCACGGCCTGGCTGGCGGCGCTGCGCGAGCACCCCGCGGCTGCCGAGGTCGATCGCCGCGGTGAGCCGGTCGCCGCGGCCACCTGACCGGAGCCCGGAGGCGGACCGGTGAGCCGGCGGGAGGGCATCACGGCGGCGGCCCTCGCGCGGCTGCGGTCGCCCGAGGCCTCGAGCGGTGGCCTGAAGACGATCGAGGCGCGGCTCATGCGAATCGAGACGGGGCTCGAACGGGTCGCCGAGGGGCTCGAGCATCTCGGTGCGATCGACGCCGCGGTGGCGGAGATCCGCGGCGCGGTGCGGGCGATCGCCGCGCAGGGGACCGACAACCGCCGCCGCCTCGAGACGCTGCGCGCGGACCCGGCCCGCTCGGCGGCGTGGCTCGACGCGCGGCCGCTGGTCACGGTGACAGTCGCCGCCACCGAGCGCGCCGATCTGCTCCTCGCCCGCTCGCTGGCCTCGATCCTCACCCAGTCGCCCTCCAAGCTCGAGCTGATCGTGGTCGGCGAGAAGGCCGACGCCGGGACCGCTGCGACGATGCGGGAGCTGTACGACCCCCGTGTCGTGCTCCGCACGCTGACCCGCCGCCCGCGGATCAGCGACCACCCCGATCGTCAGCGACTGGTCGGCCTGACGCTGGCGCGCAACGAGGCGATCCGGCTGGCCCGCGGCCGCTGGATCGTGTGCTTCGACGAGGACGCCGAAATGCGGCCGACTTCATCGTGCGGCTGCTCGAGCGCGCCCGGGAGGACGGGCTCGAGGCGGTCTACGGCCGGGTGCTGGCGCCGGGCGGCGCCGGCGGCCGTGAGCTCGGCGGGCTGTTCCCGCCCCAGCCCGACGACTTCCACTGGACGGCGGCGATGTACCACCCCGGGCTGTCATTCCTGGGGCGGGAGCTGTTCGCCGCCGACCTCGGCCTGTCCGGCGACTGGCACCTGGCCGAGCGGATGCTCCGCGCCGGAGTCCGCTTCGGGGCGCTCGACGGCGTCGTCTGCGAGACCGCCCCCGCCGGCTGAGCCCGCGTCGGCGTCAGACGGTCGAGCCGGAGCTCGAGCCGGTGGTGCGGGCCGGATGCTCGGCTTCTAAAACTCGCCCGCGACGGTGACGAAGCCGGCCACGGCGATCGGGGCACCTCGAGGCCGGACATCTCGATACGGTAGGGCGGTGAGCTCGGGGATGCGGTTCGATGCGCGGACGTCGCGGATGGTGCTGGAGGCCTACATGACCGCGGACATCGTCGAGCAGCGGCGGCGGGTCCGGGAGGCGATCGGCGCCCGGCCCGGCGAGCGCGTGCTCGATGTCGGCTGCGGGCCCGGGCTGCTCGCCGCCGAGCTGGCCGCGGCGATCGGACCGGGCGGCGCGGTCGCGGGGATCGACGTCAGCGAGGACATGCTGGCGCTGGCCGACGAGCAGATCGCGCGGGTCGCGGAGGCGGCAAAGGCCGGCGGCGAGCCGATCGCACCGGTCGGCTTCCGCGTCGGAGAAGCCACCGAGCTGCCGTTCCCCGACGCCGGTTTCGACGTCGTCGTGGTCACGCAGGTCTACGAGTACGTGGCCGAGATCGGCCGCGCGCTGGCCGAGGCGCGCCGCGTGCTGGTCCCCGGCGGCCGGCTGGTGATCCTCGACACCGACTGGGACTCGCTGGTCTGGCACAGCGGCGACCGCGTGCGGATGGACCGCGTCCTCCACGCCTGGGAGGACCACCTCGCCGACCCGCGCCTCCCCCGCCGCCTGCCCGGACTGCTGCGCGAGGCCGGCTTCACCGCTGTCGAGACGACGGCCTTCGCGCTGCTCAACGTCGGCTACCGCCCGGACGCGTTCAGCGCCGGGCTGATCGGGATGATCGCCCGCTTCGTGCCCGGCCACGGCGACGTCGACGGCGACGGCGACGACGACGCCGCGGCCTGGGCGGACGACCTGCGCGGACTCGGCGAGGACTACTTCTTCAGCCTCAACCGCTACCTGTTCGTCGCCGGCTAGGGCGGACCCCCGAGTCGCGAGCGCTACGAGACCTTCTGCTTGTCCGGCTGGGGGACGATCCTCAGCCACGGCCGCGGCGCGTCGAAGCCGCCGAAGATCTCCTTGGCCTGCTCGTCGGACACCGAGCCGGCGACGATCACGTCGTCGCCCGGGGTCCACTGGGCCGGGGTGGCGACCTTGTGCTCGGCGGTCAGCTGCAGCGAGTCGATCACCCGCAGCACCTCGTCGAAGTTGCGCCCGGTGGTCATCGGATAGACGAGGATCAGCTTGATCTTCTTGTCCGGCCCGATCACGAACACGTTGCGGACGGTCTGGTTGTCGGCCGGGGTGCGCGAATGCGGGTCGCCCTCGACGTCGGCCGGCAGCATCCCGTAGGCCTTGGACACGGCGAAGTCTTCGTCGCCGATGATCGGATAGTTGGGGGCCGTGCCCTGCGTCTCCTCGATGTCCTTGGCCCACTGCGGGTGGTCGGCGACGGGGTCGACGGAGAGGCCCACGATCTTTACCCCGCGACGATCGAACTCGGGCTTGATGCTGGCCATGTAGCCGAGCTCGGTCGTGCACACCGGAGTGAAGTTCTTGGGGTGTGAGAACAGCACCGCCCAGGAGTCGCCCACCCAATCGTGGAAGTGGATCTTGCCCTCGGTCGTCTCGGCTTCGAAGTCGGGGGCCGTCGATCCGATCTGCAATGTCATGTGGTCCTCCAGCGGGAGTGATACATCGGCACCTGCTGCAAACAGCTTATCTCCACCCGGCTTTTACACGTTTTGCGACGAGCCGCCCGACGCGAGGGTCCAGATGGACCACTAGTCTGCATCGACGTGACCACTGCGCGCGTGTGCGTCTACGCCGGCTCGCAGGCCGGCGCGCGGCCCGAGTACGCCGCCGCCGCGCAGGCGCTCGTGGCCCAGCTCGCCGCACACGGCCTCGGCGTCGTCTACGGCGGAGGCCGAGTCGGGCTGATGGGGGTCGTGGCCGGCTCCGGGATGGCGGCCGGGGCCGAGGTGATCGGCGTGATCCCCCAGCAGCTCCAGCAGCGCGAACTCGCGCACGAGGGGCTGTCCGAGCTGCGCGTGGTCGGCTCGATGCACGAGCGCAAGGCGCTGATGGCCGAGCTGTCAGTCGCCTTCGTGGCGCTGCCGGGCGGGATCGGGACGCTCGAGGAGCTGATCGAGATGATGACCTGGGCGCAGCTCGGACTGCACACCAAGCCGTGCGCGCTGCTCAACGTCGCCGGCTACTACGACCCCTTGGTCGCGTTCCTCGACGGCGCCGTCCGCGAGGGCTTCCTGTCGCCGCTCGGCCGCGGCCTGCTGAAGGTCGCCGAGGACCCCGCCGAGCTCGTGCCCGAGCTGCTCGGCGGCCTCGGGCACACCGCCCCCGATCTCAGACAGAGGAGTTGACCATGGCCCGCGCCGTTCGCTTCGACCGCTATGGCGGTCCCGAGGTGCTGCAGGTGATCGACGTTCCCGACCTCCAGCCGGGCCCCGGTCAGCTGCTGCTCCGGATGTGCGCGGCGGGGATCAATCCCGGGGAGGGGAAGATCCGCGCCGGCGTGCTGCACGAGATGTTCCCGGCGGGCTTCCCGTCCGGCCAGGGCAGCGACGTGGCGGGCACCGTCGAGGCGCTCGGCGACGGCGTAGAGGGCTTCGCCGTGGACGACGCGGTGATCGCCTACACCGACGGGCGCGCCAGCCACGCCGAGCTCGTGGTGGTGGCGGCGGCGAGCACGACGCCGAAGCCCGACGCCGTCCCGTGGGAGGTCGCCGGCGCGCTGTTCGTGGCCGGTGCCACCGCGGTTGCCGCGGTACGCGCCGTCGCCCTCGCCGCGGACGACACCGTCGTGGTGGCGGGCGCCGCGGGCGGCGTCGGCTCGCTCGCCGTGCAGCTGGCCCGGCGCGCCGGAGCGCGGGTGATCGGGCTCGCCGGGCCGGCTAACCACGACTGGCTGCGCGCCCACGGCGTCGTCCCGGTGGCCTACGGCGAGGGAGCGGGCGAGCGGATCCGCGAAGCCGCCCCCGGCGGCGTCGACGCGTTGATCGACACCGTCGGGACCGGCTACGTGGCGCTGGCGCTCGAGCTCGGGGTCGCGCCGGGGCGGATCGACACGATCGCCGACTTCGCCGCCGCCGCCGAGCACGGCGTCCAGACGGCCGGCAACGCCGACGGAGCGAGCGCCGAGACGCTGCGCGAGCTGGCGTCGCTGATCGCCGCCGGCGAGCTCGAGCTGCCGATCGCCGCCGCCTACCCCCTGGCCCGTGTGCAGGACGCCTACCGCGAGCTCGAGCGCGGCCACACCCGCGGCAAGATCGTGCTGGTGCCGTGAGCGGCGAAGACTGCGTCTTCGCTTGCGAGTTCGCCTGGCGGCGAACTCGGCTGGCCGAGGTTCCTGAGTCAGCGGCAAAGACTGCGTCTTCGCTTGCGAGTTCGCCTGGCGGCGAACTCGGCTGGCCGAGGTTCCTGAGTCAGCGGCAAAGACTGCGTCTTCGCTTGCGAGTTCACCTGGCGGCGAACTCGGCTGGCCGAGGTTCCTGAGTCAGCGGCGAAGACTGCGTCTTCGCCGCTGAGCTTCCGGCCTGAGGGTCAGTCGCTCGCGGCGGTCTCCTCGGCATCGTCCTCGCGCTCGGCGAGCTCGCGCTTTAGCACCTTGCCGGCAGCGTTGCGGGGCAGCTCGTCGACGAACACGACCTCGCGCGGGACCTTGTAGCGCGCGAGCTGGTCGCGGACGTGGGCCTTGAGCTCGTCCTCGCCGACCGACTCACCGTCGCGCAGGGCCACAAACGCGCGCAGCCGCTGCCCGAAGCCCTCGTCCTCGACCCCGATCGCCGCCGCCTCGGCGACGGCCGGGTGCCCGGCCAACACGTCCTCGATCTCCTTGGGGAACACGTTCTCGCCACCCGAGACGATCATCTCGTCGTCGCGGCCGACCACAAACACGCGGCCCGCCTCGTCGAAGCGGCCGACGTCTCCGGAGGACATCAGCCCCATGATCAAGTCCTTGTGCCCACCGCCCGTGTAGCCCTCGAACAGCGCCGAGTTGCCGACGAAGATCCGGCCCGTGCGGCCCTGCTCGACCTCGCCGTCGTGCTCGTCGAACAGCTTCACGATCGTCCCGCGGGTCGGGCGGCCGGCCGTTCCCGGGGCGGCGCGCATGTCAGCCGGGGTGGCGATCGTCGCGCTGGCGATCTCGGTCGAGCCATAGAGGTTGTAGAGGGTGTCACCGAACGCGTCCATCCACTTCGTCGCGAGATCGCCGGGGAGCGCCGAGCCGGAGGCCGAGACGAGCTTCAGCGACGACGTGTCGTAGCCGCTGCGCTTCGACTCGTCGAGCTGGAGGATCCGCTGCATCATCACCGGCACGACGATCAGCGCCTGCACCTCGCGCTCCTGGATCGCCTCGAGCCAGACCTCGGGGGCGAACTTACGCAGCAGCACGAACGTGGCCCCGAGCCCCGTCCCGAGCGCGAAGTTCGACAGTCCCCAGGCGTGGAACATCGGCGCCGCCAGCCCGATCCGGATCCCCGCCCGCAGCGGGATCCGCTCGAGCAGGCCGGCGGGGGCGTCGAGCGACGGGATCGACCCCCGGTCGATCCCCCGGCTGGCGCCCTTCGGGGTTCCCGTGGTGCCCGAGGTGAGGATCGTCACGCGCCCGCTGCGCCCAGGCGCGTCCGGTCGCCGGCCGGCGTGCTCGTCGGCCAGCCCGCTCAGCGTCGGCGGCTCCTCGGCGGGGGGCCTGCCGTTCCCCGCGGAACGGGAGCGCCCACGCTTCGGCCGCCCGCCGTCGGCGTCCCCGAGTCCGCCGTCGGCTATCACCCGCCGCCGGTCCTCAGCCGCGTCGGCCAGCAGCTCGCCGAACTCGCCGTCGTGGATCAGCGCCACCGGCCCCTCGCGCTCGCACACCTCGGTCAGCTGCCGGGAGGAGAACGCGGTGTTGAGCAGCAGCACGTCGGCGCCGAGCTTGGCCACCGCGACTACCGCGGCCACGAACCCGCGGTGGTTGCGAGCCATCAGCCCGACGGCATCGCCCTCGCCGATCCCGAGCCCGCGCAGGCCGACGGCGATCGCGTCGGTGCGCCGGTCGACCTCGGCGTAGGTGAGCTCGCCGAACTCGTCGTCGATCATCACGCGGTCGGGGTGGCGGATCGCCCCGGCGGCGACGCCGGTGGCGAGCGTCGCCCCCCACGCGTTGGCCGCCAGTCCGATCCGCAGCAGCTTGTCGGGCCGCATCGGCGCGACGACTCCGGCCCGGGCTAGCACGCCGACGTTGCCGAGCTCGTGGGTCAGGCGGCTGAGGAGACCCGGCGCGGCGGGGGCCGGCGGCGTGCCCTCCTCGAGCGAGTGCTTGACGTAGCGCAGCGCGTCGGTGAGCAGGCCCCGCACACGCGGCAGCGCGGCGACGTCGGCGAGCGTGCCGAGGATGCCGGGGGCGTCGTAGGCGAAGCGCAGAGTCAGCGTCGAGCCGCTGCCCGAGCGCCGGATCCGCAGCCGCAGCCGGTGGCTGACGCCGGTGAAGGAGACCCACGCCAGCTCGCGCGGGCGATCGAACTCGACGATCTCGACCTGGCCCCCGGCCAGTACCGCGCCGACCCTGATCAGTACGCGGTAGCGGGCCCCGCAGCCCGGCTCGCGCTCGGGGTCCTCGGGGCGCACGGTCATCCCCCCGACCATCGCCCGCGAGATCGCCAGCGGGTCGGCGACCGCGTCCCACACCTCGTCGGGCGTGGCGCGGATCCAGATGTGCTCCTCAATTCTCATTTCGCAACCTCCGGGGAGACCTCGCCCGGTGGTGATCGCCGCACCGCGCTCCGGCCCGCGCGTGACGCCGGGCGATCACCCGGCGGACTGCCCCAGGATGATCGCCTCCAGGCGATCATCCGAGGACCGGCAGGCGGCGCTCGCGGACCAGTGAGTCGAGCACGTCCTGCATTCGCGCGGTGATGTCGCCGTAGATCTCGTCGAGGTCGGGATCCTCGCCGTAGGTCTCGCGCAGGTCGATCGGCTCGAGCATCTGGATCACCACCTTGGAGGGGAGCGGGATGAACGGCGTGAACGGCCCCACGACCAGCCCGAGCGGCGGCGCGAGGATGATCGGCAGCGTCTTCAGGCGCAGCATCCTGTCGAGGCGCAGCATCCGCGCCAGGCCCTCGCCGCGGGACAGGAACAGCGCCTGCTCCTGTCCGCCGATCGTCACCTGGGGGACGATCGGGACGTCGTTCTCGAGCGCCAGGCGGATGAATCCCTGGCGTCCCCCGAAGTCGATCCGCCCGGACTCCCAGCTGGGCCGGAACACCTCGTGGTCGCCGCCCGGGAACACCTGGAGCAGCGCCCCCGCCTCGAGCGCGCCGACGGCGTTGGCCGGGTCGGCCTCGACGGCGCCGAAGCGGCGCAACAGCGGTCCGAACGGCGAGTTCATCACCATCCGGTGGGCCAGCTGGTAGTACGGGCGCTCGACGCCGAAGTACGACGCGATGGCCAGGCTGGAGATGAACACCTCGGGAGACTGCGAGCCTCCGGTGTGGTTGCCGACGATCAGCGCCGGGCCCTCGGCCGGGATGTGGTGCAGCCCCCGCACGTCGGGCCGGTACCAGGCGCTGACCAGCAGCCACGTCCCGGGCAGCACCTCGCGCATCGTGTCCGGGTCACGATCGTCGAGGTTGCCGGCGCGGAACCGGGGCACCAGCGAAGACGCCCGCTTGCCCAGGGCCCCGGCGGCAGCCCCGAGCAGCGAGGCGGCCACGCCGGCGCCCGGCAGCGGGAGCGAGGGCAGGCCACGATCAGCCACGACGCGCAGTATCACGCTTCGCCGAGCTGCGTGGCCGGACCGTCCTGGTCGAGGACGCCTCGCCCCGCAGATTCTCGAGATCCTCGATGATCCTGGCCTGGGCCATCCGCTCTCCTCTCAACTGAGATTCCAGAAAACCCGCTACCCGGCGACCTGGCGTCGAACCCGCTGGCGATCCCCCACCCCGGGTAGCTGACCGTCGCACGCCCGACCGACACAGGAGATCCATCATGAGCACCACCTCACCCGTCGCCCGCTCCGGTTCGTTCTCGCTCAGCGGCGAGACCCCGATCAACCGCCTCGGCTTCGGCGCGATGCAGCTCACGGGACCCGGCGTCTGGGGCGACCCCGACGATCCCGACGAGGCGATCCGCGTTCTGCGCCGCGCAGTCGAGCTCGGAGTCAACTTCATCGACACCGCCGACTCCTACGGGCCGTTCGTGGCCGAGGAGCTGATTCGCACCGCCCTCCACCCCTACCCCGAGGGGCTGGTGATCGCCACCAAGGCGGGCCTGACCCGGCACGGCCCGGGAATCTGGAAGCCGGTCGGGCGCCCCGAGTACCTGCGCCAGCAGTGCGAGCTCAGCCTCCGCCACCTCCGGCTCGAGCGGATCGAGCTCTACCAGCTGCACCGAATCGATCCCAAGGTGCCGCTGGCCGAGCAGGTCGGGGAGCTGAAGCGCCTCCGGGAGGAGGGGAAGGTCCGCCACATCGGCCTCTCCGAGGTCTCGGTGGAGGAGCTCGAGGAGGCCCGCAAGACGGTCGAGATCAGTTCCGTCCAGAACCTCTACAACCTCGTCGATCGCAGCGCCGAGGCGCTGCTCGACCACTGCGAGCGGGAGGGGATCGCGTTCATCCCGTGGTTCCCGCTGGCCACCGGCAAGCTCGCCGGCAGCGGCGGCCCGCTCGACCGGATCGCCGCCGAGGACGAGGCCTCTCCGTCGCAGCTCGCGCTGGCCTGGCTGCTCCGGCGCTCGCCGGTGATGCTGCCGATCCCCGGAACCTCGAGTGTCGCGCACCTGGAGGACAACCTGGCAGCAGCCTCGATCGAACTGACCGACGAGCAGTTCGAGGCGCTCAGCCGGGCCGGCGGCTAGGCCGGCGCCCGGCTCGGAGCCCGCGCTGCTCGATCGCGATCACCTCCTGACCGGTTGCGGCGGGTTCCCTCCCGGGCGCCGGTCAGGCCGTGATCGGGACGTGGCCCGGTTGGGCCGCGACGCGATCATGCCACGCCCGCAGGGCCGGATAGGGCTCGAGCGCGAACCCTCCCTCCTCCGCCACGTGCGTGTACCCATAGAGGGCGATGTCAGCGATCGTGTAGCGCTCCTCGACCAGGAACGGGGCCGCCTCGAGCGCTCGATCCAGCGCGCCGAGCGCCCGCTCGCCGCCGTCGAGCTTG
The DNA here is from genome assembly GCA_038254735.1 of Solirubrobacterales bacterium. Lineage (GTDB taxonomy): Bacteria > Actinomycetota > Thermoleophilia > Solirubrobacterales > Solirubrobacteraceae > Palsa-465. The sequence continues at coordinate 7,668 of JBBSFX010000005.1, read as the reverse complement.
GCCTCGAGCTCGGCCGGCGAGCGCTCGATCCCGGCGATTCGCCAGAACCGCGCCATGGCGATGTTGGGCTCGACGTCGTATTGCTCCTAGAACAGCCACTGGAGCACATCTCAGCTGGCTCAGGAGCAGACGGACCTTGTAGCAGTTGCCGGAGACCTGAGAGTTGTAGAGCAGCATCCCGGGACTATCCCATCACGCGGCATCGGTGATCCGAACCGCCCGCCGATCCGTAGGCCGGGATATGAGTGGGCCAATGTCGTTCCTGCGCTCCGCGCGCCAGACCCGCCCCGACCTGCGGACGCTCGCCGACGAGGACCTGATGGCGCTGGTCCACGAGGGCGAGGCGCGTGCCTTCGAGGTGATCTTCGACCGCCACTCCAACGTCGCCTTCTCGCTCGCCTACCGGATGTGCGGCCGTGCCTCGATGGCCGAGGACATCGTCCAGGAGGCGTTCCTGTCGCTGTGGCGCAGCGGCGCCCGCTACGACCGAGGCCGCGGCAGCGTCCGCTCGTGGGTGCTGGGCGCCGTGCACAATCGCGCCATCGATGCCTTCCGCCGTGAGTCGGTTCGGCCGAGCGTCGACCTCCACGTCGACGACGTCGCCGAGCGCCTGGTGGCCAAGGAGCAGACGGCCGAGCAGGTCGAGCAGCGCGACGAGGCAGCCCGCGTCCGCAGCGCCCTGCAGGAGCTGCCCGACGAGCAGCGCCACGTGATCGAGCTGGCCTACTTCGGCGGCTTCACGCACAGCCAGATCGCCGAGATGCTGCAGCTCCCCGCCGGCACGGTCAAGGGGCGCATGCGGCTGGGGCTGTCGAAGCTGCGGATCAGCCTCGGCGACCGCACCGAGGTGCTGACATGAGCCGGCACGAGCTCGACGGCGGCTGCGGCGCCGGAGATGCCGCCGCGTACGCGCTCGGCGCGCTCGATCCCGCCGAGGCGAGCCGGTTCGTCGTCCACCTCAACGGCTGCGCAGTGTGCCGCGACGAGCTCGCGGCCTTCCGGCACGTCACCTGGGCCCTGCTCCTCGCCGTGCCGCAGATCCGCGCCCCCCGCGGACTCCGGCGCCGCGTGCTCCAGAGCCTCCCCGCCGAGCCGCGGCGTGTGGCCCGGCGCGCTCCCCGCGCCGCGTGGCTCGCCGGCGGTCTGCGCCCGGCGCTGGCCCTCGGAGGCGCGGCGATGCTGGCGCTGGCCGTGGCCTCGGGGATCGAGCTCGGCCCCGGCGCCCCCGCGAGCCGTGAGTACCGGGCCCAGGTCCTCGGCTCGTCCGGCAGCGCCCGGCTGCGCGTCGCCGGCTCGCACGCCGAGCTGGTCGTCCACCACCTGCCCCAACCGAGCCCCGGCCATATCTACGAGGTGTGGCTACAGCGCCGCAACCAGCCGCCGCAGCGGACCGCGGCGCTGTTCGACGTGACCTCGGCCGGCGACGGCGACGTCGCCGTGCCCGGCGGCGTCGAGGGCGTCCGCCGGGTAATGGTCACGCAGGAGCCCGACGGCGGCAGCAGCGTGCCGACCACGCCGGTGCTGCTGCAGGCGTGGCTGTGATCCACCGATCACCCCGCTGCGTAGAGCCGACAGACCTTCCAACCAGATCGGAGTCACCGACATGGGCCTCGACAATCCCCTTCACATCGCCTTCTTGCTGGTCATCCTGCTACTCGTGTTCGGCGCCAAGCGCCTGCCCGAGATGGGCCGCGGCCTCGGCTCGGGGATGCGCGGGTTCAAGGACTCGCTGAGCGGCAACGACGCGAAACCCGCCACGCTCCAGCAGACCCCCGATCGCCCTGCGTCCACCGACGCCGAGGCGCCGCGCCCGACCGCCTAGCGGATCCGACGGGCGACGGCGAGAACGAGGACGACGAGCCGATGAGCGAGAGCTGCATCTACGAGGGCACGGTCAGGCACCGGCGGCGCTCCCCCCGGCGGGAGTTCCACTACCCGGTTACGCTGGCCTACGTCGACCTCGGTGAGCTGCCGCGACTGCTCGGCGGACGGCTCGCCTCGCAGCGACCGGGGCTGCTGCGCTTCCGCCGCACCGACTACCTCGGCGCCGCCGGCGAACCGCTCGACCAGGCGGTCCGTGCCCGCGTGCAGGAGGCCACCGGCCGGCGGCCCGCCGGCCCGATCCGCGTGCTCACTCAGCTGCGCTCGTGGGGCCACTGCTTCAACCCGGCGAGCTTCTACTACTGCTTCGACGGCGGCGGCGAGCGGCTCTTGGCAATCGTCGCCGAGGTCACCAACACCCCGTGGGGCGAGCGCCACGCGTATGTGCTCGGCGCGGGGGAGGAGCCGACGGCGCTGCTGCGCGACTCCCAGCCCAAGCGCATGCACGTCTCGCCGCTGATGGGCATGGATCAGCAATACGGGTTCCGCGCCGCCGTCCCGGGGGCGTCACTGTCGTTGCACATCGAGTCGACCGAGGACGAGCGGGCGGTGTTCGACGCGACGCTGTCGCTGCGCCGCCGCGAGCTCACGCCCGCCGCCGCTCGCCGGCTCGCCTGGCGCTACCCCTTCGCTTCGCTGCGGGTGCTGGCGCTGATCTACGCCCAGGCGCTGCGGGCCCGGCTCGCCGGCGCCGGCTACCACCCCCATCCCCAGGTGCGCGGAGCATGAGCCCGGACCGCGCGCGGTCGATTGTCAGCCTGCTGTTCCGCGGCGTGCGGGTGGGCAGCCTGACGATCGTCGAGGACTCCCGGCGCCGGACCTACGGCAGCGGCGCGCCGACCGCGACCGTGCATGTGCGCTCGCCGCGGTTCTGGTCGATGATGCTGCGCGGCAGCCGCGGTATGGCCGACGCGTATGCCGACGGCCTGTGGGACTCCCCCGACCTCGTCGCGGTGATTCGCGTGGCCGCGCGCAACGCGGTGCTGATCGACCGCGTGCGCGATTGGCTCGCGCCGGTGCGCTGGCCGCGGCAGCGGGCGCGGGCGATCCTCACCCGCAATACACGGGCCCGCAGCCGGGCCGGCATCTCCGCCCACTACGATCTCGGCAACCAGCTGTTCAGCCGGATGCTCGACGGCACGATGATGTACTCCTGCGCCGTCTTCGAGCACCCGGCGATGTCGCTCGAGGAGGCATCGCTGGCCAAGCTCGAGCTGGTCTGCGAGAAGCTCGAGCTCGGGCCCGATGACCGGCTGCTCGAGATCGGCACCGGCTGGGGCGGCCTGGCCGTGTACGCGGCATCGACCCGCGGCTGCCACGTCACGACCACGACGATCTCCCGGGAGCAGCACGAGTACACGATCGCCCGCGTGCGCGCCGCCGGCCTCGAGGGCCGGGTCACGGTGCTGCTCGAGGACTACCGCGACCTCCGCGGACGCTACGACAAGCTCGTCTCGATCGAGATGATCGAGGCGGTCGGCTGGCAGCACATCGGGACGTTCTTCGCTAAGTGCTCGAGCCTGCTCGAGGCCGACGGCTGCATGCTGCTCCAGGCGATCACCATCGACGATCGGGCCTACGAGGTCGAGAAGGCGTCGAAGAGCTTCATCAAGACCCACATCTTCCCCGGGGGGTGCCTGCCCTCGCTCGAGGTGATCACCCGTGCGCTGGCCCGGCGCACCGACATGCAGACGGTCGGCCTCGAGGACATCACCCCGCACTACGTGCGCACGCTGCGGCACTGGCGCGAGCGCTTCATCGGCGCCGCGCGGGAGCTCGAGGAGCTCGGCTACGACGAGCGCTTCCAGCGGATCTGGGAGCTGTACCTGGCCTACTGCGAAGGCGGGTTCGCCGAGCGGCGGATCGGCAACGTGCAGCTGGTGCTGGCCAAGCCGCGCTACCGGCACGCCGTGCGGACCCGCCGGGCGCTCGCCCCGGCCGCGCTCGAAGCCACCGTCGCCGCGCGGCCGAGAGTTAAGGGTCCGTGACCGAGTAAGCCTAGCCGCCGCGCTCGATCGGCTCGGCCGAGACGGCGGCGGGCGTCGCCTCGGGCCTGTCGGCGTCGCGGTCGCCGGCCCCCTCGGCCAGCAGCCGCGCGCGCCGGCGCGCCGCCCGCACCGCGGTGCTCAGTGTCTCGAGGTCGTACGCGCCGTGGTGCCGGCGGCGGTTGATGAAGAACGTCGGCGTCCCCGCGACCCCGCTCGCGTCGGCGCCGGCCACGTCGGCGGCGATCCGCGGCGCGTGGGCGTGGCGGCGCACGTCGTCCCAGAAGCGCGCCTGGTCGAGCCCGAGCGACTCGGAGATCCGGCCGAGGTCGCGGTGGGTGAACGCGTCGGGATGGGCCAGCAGCACGTCGTAGGCCTCCCAGAAGCGGCCCTGAGCGGCCGCCGCCTCGGCCGCTTCGGCCGCCAGCTGCGCGGTGGTGTGGACGTCGGACAGCGGCAGGTGTCGCCACACGTAGCGCAGCTCGTCGCCGAACGTGGACAACAGCTCGCGGATCACCATCTCCGCCTGCCCGCAGTACGGGCACTCGAAATCGCCGTACTCGAGCAGCGTCACGGGGGCGTCGGCGGGGCCGCGGACGTGGTCGCGCTCGGGGTCGACGTCGTCGGCGAGGTCGAGGATCTCCTCGGCGGTGCCGGCCAGCTGGCGGCCCCGGACCGCCGCCGGAAGGCGGTTGATCAGCCGCAGCATCCCGAACGCCAGCGCCGGGGCGACCACCGCCGAGGCGAGCACGCCGAGCTTGGCCTCGCTCAGCGTCTCGCCGCGGAAGGCGAGGCTCGAGATCAGCAGCGACACGGTGAAGCCGATCCCGGCCACGGCCCCGCCGCCCGCCAGCACCGGCCAGCTGATCGGGGGGCGCTGGCCGCCGAGCGCGGGGCGAGTGGCCAGCCACGAGGCACCGAGGATCCCCAGCGGCTTGCCGACCACGTAGGCGACGAGGATCCCCAGCGTGACCGGCGAGGCGACGGCGTCCCCGAGCAGCCCACCGGTGACGTGGATGCCGGCGTTGGCAAGCGCGAACAGCGGCACCACGACGTAGCCCGTCCACGGGTGCAGGCCGTACTGGAGACGCTCGTTGGGTGAGATCGCCGAGCGCACGCCGACCTGCGCCGAGCGCGCCAGCTCGGGCGTCGGCTGCTCGCGGAACGAGCGGGCCAGCGCGGTCACCCGCTCGAGGTCCTCGCGGTCTGGGGGGTAGGCGCTGGTGATCAGCCCGACCGCGAGGCCGACGATCACCGGATCGATCCCGGACTTGAACATCGCCACCCACACCGCGACGGCGAGCCCGACCGACAGCTGGCGGCGCGCCGGCACGGGGATGAAGCGGAGTCCCAGCAGCGCGCCGGACAGCGCGAGCGCGACGGCCAGCGCCGGCACCGAGACCCGCCCCGTGTACGCGATCGCGATCACCAGCAGCGCCCCGAGGTCGTCGAACACGGCGAGGGTGAGCAGGAACACGCGCAGCCGGGTGGCCACGCGCGGCGTGATCAGCGCCAGCGCCCCGAGCGCGAACGCGGTGTCCGTCGACATCGCCGCCCCCCATCCCCCGGCGTTCGCGCCACCGGCGTTGAACAGCAGGTAGATGGCGATCGGTAGCGCCATCCCGCCGAGCGCCGCCAGCACCGGGATCGCCATCCGGCGGCGCTGGCGCAGCTCGCCCATGTCGAGCTCGCGCTTGGCCTCGAGGCCGACGACGAGGAAGAAGAAGGTCATCAGCCCCTGGTTGACCCAGTGGCGCAGGTCCGCGGAGACGCCGCCGTCCCCGATCCGGATCGACAGCCGCGCCGACCACACCGTCGCGTAGCTGTGCGACCACGGCGAGTTGGCCCAGGCCAACGCGGCGACGGTGGCCAGCAGCAGGATCGCCGCGCTGCCCGTCTCGGTGCGGAGGAAGTCGCGCACCGGGGCGGCCAGGTTGCGCGCCCACGCGGTGTGGCCCCCGAACCCTGTCGCCTCGCCGTCGGCCATACCACGCGGATTATCGCGGGGTTCCGGCCGCGCCCCGGGCAGGAGAGGGCGGCGGCGGGAGGGCGGCGGCGGGAGAGCGGCCGGGGCGGCTCAGCGCCCGGCCAGGTGGTAGATGTCGACCGTGCCGCTCGAGCCGTCGTCGGCGGTGCTGCCCCCCTCGGGCAGGACGACCCGGCCGCCGACCACGATCGGGCTCTCCCAGTGGCCGGGCGCGGCCGCCAGCACGGCGAGGATCCGCCCCGAGACCGGCCGGCGGATCACCAGCCGGCCGGCCGGGTGGTCGTAGACGTAGAGCAGGCCGCCGGCCAGTACCGGGCTGGTCCCGGCGGTGCCCTCGGACCACGCCGCCCGCAGCCGCCGGTCCGCCCCGAGCACGTACGCGGTGGTGCCGCTGGCGTCGGCGGCGAACACCCACGTCCGCCCGGCGCGGCGCCACACCGCCGGCGCGCTGAAGAGCTCGCTGCCACCCGGGGTCGGGAGCTGCTGGAGCTCGCCGCCGAGGCGCCGGCCGGCCGGGCCGCGGGTGCCGTCGAGCACGTTCAGGTCGAGCAGCGACAGCTTGCCGCTCTTGCCGCCCTGGACGGCCAGCCGCGCGCCGCCCGCCGCCGGCAGCAGCGCCGGGGAAGTGCTGCCGAGGTCGGCGTCGCCGTGCTCCAGCGCGGCCTGGTCGACGGGCGTCCAGTTGTGGAGCAGGCGCAGGTCCGGCGAGAGCTCGAGCACGCTGTCGCCCCAGTCGGTGGCGCCGTTGAACGGGCCGTTGCCGGTGGCGAGGACGATGTTGTCGCTGCCCGGTTCGACCACCGCCCCGGCCCGCCCCCAGATCGCTGCGTCGCTGGCCGGGCAGCTCGCGGGGAGGAGCAGGTAGCGGCGGTTCGAGCACAGCGCGTTGAACACCGCCTCGATCCGCCCGCTGGCGCGGTCGATCCTCAGCACGTGTCCCTGGTAGGACAGCGCATCGCCGAAGTAGCCGCCGGTGACGAGGATCAGCGAGCGGCCCAGCACCGTCGCCGGCGAGGCGAGCTTCTCGCGGGTCGGGTCGAGCGTCGCCCGCACCGGCCAGTGCCCGCTGCGCAGCTCGCGCCCCGTCGCGATCGCCAGCTTGTGCAGCCGGCCGTCGGGGCTGGCGGCGTACACGTAGCGGCGGTCGGGGTCGGCGACCGGGCTCGCCGTCGTCACCTGGTGGCCGCCCTGGTAGCTGCCGATGTCGGCCGGCACGAACTCCCACAGCCGCGCCCCGGTGCCGGCGTCGAGCGCGATCGTCCTCCCGTACGTCGTGGTCACCACCACCACGTCGCGGGGCCGCCCGCGGACACCGATCGCGTGCAGTTCGATCGCGGGGCCGTCGACGACGCCGTCGACCCGCACCGTCCGCCGGCGCAGGCTCCGCACGTTGCCCGCGTTGATCCCGGTGTCCGCGGGCCCGACGCCGCTGCGCTGCGATCCGTAGCCGAACTGCGGCCAGTCGCCGGACGGCACCCGGCCCCGGACCACGCCCGCCGCCGTGACCGGCGTCGTCGGCGGCGCCGGAGCCGCGGGGGAATGCCCGCCGCAGCCGGACACGAGGACCCCGAGCAGCAGCGCCAGCGGCGCCCGGCTGCTCACGGCAGCGCGAGGCGGTGCGGCAGACCGGACGGCGCCGCACCCGGCGGCGGAAGCCGGAGCGGAAGCACCCGGTCCAGGGTCGATCCGAGCGACTGCAGGGTGGTGGTGGCGACGGTCCCGACCGGCCCCGGGATCCGCGCGGTGATCCGGGTGCTCGCCGAGATGACGCCGTCGAACACGGTCGGCGGGGCCACCAGCGCGACGGCGCCGCCC